>JAHHHB010000002.1 GCA_019359545.1 Desmonostoc geniculatum HA4340-LM1
TACATCTCAACGCAACTCGGTACAAGGGTTTCTACCTATTTTATCCTTTTTACTTGCACTTTATTCTCTTTTATCCTCCCGAATCTCTTGATTTATCTAGGTTTTTCGTTTATTCTGCAAACCCTATATAGTTTACAAGCAGAACGTCACTGGAAAAGAGGCTTTGCCATCAAAGAGTTAACAGATGCAACTTTATTAATTATTGGTGCTGGTGGTATCGGTCAAGAAATTGCCGCCCGTGCTAAACCCTTCGGCTTGAAAATTATTGGCAGTCGCCGTCATCCCCAAGAACTACCAAATTTTGATCAAGTAGTGGGTGCTGATGAATGGCGATCGCTCCTCCCCACAGCAGACTATGTAGTAATTGCAACACCACTAACACAAGAAACCAAAGAATTTATTGATGAATCTGTATTGCGTTGGCGTAGCCCGCCGAAGGCATCGCTCCCTGCCCCTCTGCCTCTTCCCATGCCCAATGCCCAACTTCTTATTCTGCACCGAAGTTTGCTGATTCACAATACAAACGATACAGTTCACAGGAAAAGTTGGCGCGATCGCCCGCCAGTTTTACTAGCCCAATACTTTCTAATTTATAAGCAAGTATATATTCCAATTTTATACACTCTTGTGCAGCAATTAACTTTGTAACCGCAGTACCCAATTCTGGTTGCTCTTGAAGTGCTGTTAACAGTCGTCGTAAGTGGTCGTTATAAATTCCTGATTCAGTGGCCGCTTCTTGCAATAGCTGGCTTTGTATCACGTTTCCCTGAGAAACGTGATACAAAGCCAGACGCACTAAATACGGATGTCCCCCTACCATTGACATCAGTTGCTTTGCTTGTTTACCATCTCTCCAATTTAGCCCATGACGTTGTGCTAAATCCTGCACCTGCTCCATTGTCAATGGGGGTAACTTTAGCGGTAACCCAATATTAAACGGCGATTGGTTGAGCTTTAAAGGAACATAAATTTCTGTTGAATAAGCTACAAGCAGCCGGAGTTTTTGCCAAATTTCTGTTTGTTTGGCTTGCTCGTGCCAAGAACGCAACAAGGGCAAAAATTCTTGAGCAATTGCCGGATACTCAAACACCCGATTTACTTCGTTCAAGGCCAAAACAAGTGGACAAGTAAGATTTTCTAGCAAATACCTTTGAAAATAGTTCGTGCAGCTAACTTTGCTGCCGATTTCTTCGTCCCAATAATCATCAAGCCTGGATTGTAGCTCTAACTTACTACTGATATTTGCACAAAACCAGCGTAAAAATTTATCAAGGTTGGCAAATATTGCTGAGTCTGCTTGCTGAAAGTCTAAATTCACACTGCGGTAACCAACAGATGCAGCGTAATCAATAATTCGTAGCATAAGCGAGCTTTTACCCATTTGGCTAGAACCTTTGATGCGAATAACACATCCTGGCTCAGTAATTTGTCTGTAAGGGAGTTCCTCAATTGGGGAGCGAGGGGTATAAAAGCGGGAGGATAGCATTACTGGACCACTGGGAAATTCTAAGGTAGGAAGGGTATTGCTGGTGTGTTTCTCGATTAGTTGCTGTTGTGCTTTGGTGAGGGGGCGTACCTCTAGGGTGTGACGGAAGTTGGCTTTGCTAATCGGTTCTGCAAAAATTTCACTAAGTACATGCCACAACTGGGAAGCAATTTCTCTGATACTTTGTGCCCCATAGTGGGCTTCATCTGCCATGTACCTGTAAGTTTTTCCCTCCCAGCATGAACGCAACACTGATTCTTGCAGCGGTGTCAAAGGTTTTTTTTGGCTGACTAATAGAACTTGTAACACTTGATCGATGTTCATTTTCTGGATGTGTAGGTCGCATTTTACCTTCATTGAGATCTAGGCAACTCCGACAACCCAAAATGTAGTCAATGTTCGGCTATGTTCTGGAGTTAGCAGCAGTGTTTTTTTGAAAAAGCCTACAAAACAAGTATTGACAATTAAATTTTTATCTGAAACATTTACTATACAATAATTACAATTATTTTAAAATACCGTAATTTACAAAAATAAACAATTATTAAGTTAAATTTTACACCAAATTATGGTTTAATTTATATATTTAAAATACAAAATGTAGGTGATTTTTGGAATTTAAGGGATATCATTAGGGAAATTGAACAACAATTTTTTCTTTACTAAAGCTATTGTCTCATTAAAAAATGTTGCTAGGTTAATCATAAATTTCTAAGCCTTATATCTTTATTCTCCACAGAAAAAATATTATTTTAGCTAATTTGGTATTGCAGACATCCAATATTACTAGTGATGTCTAGTACAGCATGGCATAAATAAACCTACCATTCAAGGCGCAAAAGTCGGGAATACAATTCTTTTGACTTCCAAGGCAGCTGTACTAGGGCGATCTGGGTCTATCTACACAGATTAAATTCAGTAAAGTTGAGGTAAATGCTAAACGGTTGACAAATTATGCTTATATGAAATAATTAACATCTATCTGTTTTGATGTTCTGGAAAATTATTTAAATTTTATTTATGCTCCCATATGAACATATTAATAATTCTTGGTGAACTCGGCGTTGTAATTTTTGTTTTTTTATTAATCAACTGGCTTGTAAACAAGGCATTCAAGCTGCTCATTAAGTCGTCTATATTTAAGAATGAGGATAGGGGTATCAAAACCCTGCGGCGGAACATCACAGCGTTGTTGTTAGTTGTTTGTTTGGTGTCGTGTGTTGGGATTATAGCTGCTAATGGTTATTTAGTTTATCGTGGCGAAAACCTTCAACAGTACACACTAAACCTGATTCGCCGTATTCCATTAGAGTTTTGGATAACTCTAGGAATTGGCGTTGCTAAAAGTATTGGCACTTTGATATCAGCAGCGATCGCGCTGAAATTCATCAATTATTGGCTGAAAATAGCTAAGATTCGCGCCAAGAACTTAGAAAGAAGTACTGCTGACGATGAAAGTATTGATTCTTTCTTCCGCGCCCTTAATCAAAGAGTCAGTGGCGGAATTTGGCTGTGGGCTGCAATTTTGTGTGCGGAGTTTCTGAAATTACCCCCAGTAGTTTCCCGATATCTGTACATCGCGCTGCGGATTTATCTAATTATTGCCGTCGGGTTGCTGATACTCAAAGCAGTGGCGGCGGTAGTTGATAGCCTAGATGCTTTGAGTGTCAGATATTCTAGCCCTGATAACCTCCTGAGATTCTACGATCGCCTCAGGCACCTGATACCCTTTTTAAAGCGGTGTCTGGAATTTGTAATTTATGTCTGCATGGCGACATTGGTAATTCAGCAGGTGCAGTTAATCGCCAATGTCGCAGTTTTTGGCGAGCGAATTATCAAAATCATCGCCATTATCTTCGTTAGTCGGGCGTTGTTTGAGGTTATCTACTTATTTATTGAAGAAGTGCTGTTCAAAAACCAGGATCTAACTGACATTCAAAGAAGTAGACGCCTGACCCTGGTTCCTCTGTTTCGTAGTTTCTTACAATATTTAATTTACTTCGGCGCGATCGTTTCCATTCTCTACACCGTCAGAATTGATCCAACTCCCATACTTGCAGGTGCGGGTATTATTGGTATAGCTGTGGGTTTAGGGGCACAAACACTGATTAACGATATTGTCTGCGGCTTCTTTATTCTGTTTGAAAACTACTACTTAGTGGGTGACTATATTGAAGCTGGAAAAAGTGAAGATAGAGTTGTCGAAGGTATTGTCGAGGCAATTGAACTGAGAACCACTCGTGTGAGACATCCCAATGGTCAATTACAGATTATTCAGAATGGGAATATTGGCTCAATTACTAATTACTCGAAACAATATATCTTTGCAGTAGTAGAAATTGGTGTCCCTTATGATTCCAACTTAGTTGATGTCTACAAAGTGATTGAGGAGGTGGGACAGCAGTTAAAAGCAGACTATCCAGATGTACTCGAAGCTACACAGGTGGATGGAGTGGAAAGTCTTGGTGAATCTAACTTGTTGCTGCGGACATTGACGAAAGTCAAACCAGGAAAACATCTGCAAATCCAGCGCATTCTTCGCAAGATTTTTACACATGCCCTGCTGCGGGAAGGAATTATCATTCCCAGTCGTGTTGAAACTGCTGAAGATTAATTTACTACTCTTTTTTAACCAGATAGAATTCCGGAGTCATTCAATTTTGGATTTGAGATTGTTCCTACAATCCCAAATCCAGCACCAAAAGTTTTACATTAGAAGATTTGAGGTAAATAGCAAATGATTTATACCCTCATTGCCCAAGCGGCAGAATCTACATCAAAAGCGTCCGTAGCACCGGCGCCGCCGACTTTCCCGACGGCAGCACAAATCACTGCTTTCTTATATACATTTGGTGCATCTGTAATTGTTTGCTTTGTCATTTATATATTACTCTTCTATATACTGCGATCGTTTCTGAGGCGCACAGAAAAAGATACAGGTCTGCTAATTCTTGCAATTTCACAAATTCCGGCGATCGCAATTTTTCTATTTGTGAGTCTCAAAATATCGCTGTTCCAATTAGGTTCAGGAGGAATCATCGATTGGATTGGGCAAGGACTCACAGCTTTGCTAATTGCGGCTTTGACTTACTTGATAAGTCTGTTATTTACCGAAGCAGCAGTTGCCTACTTGAAAGACTACGCCCGCAAAACTGAAGCTGTTTGGGATGACGTATTAATTCCACTACTGCAAAACTTTATTCCAGTAATTACATATATAATTGGTATCTCTCTGTTTTTCAGCAGCCTGGGAGTTGACTTAAGCGGAATTGGTTTAGCAATAGGTAGTATCACCGTAGTTTTGGGATTAGCAGTCAAAGATATTTTAAGTGATTTTTTCAGCGGGTTGGTCTTGTTAGTTGACACACCCTTTAAATTTGGAGATGTCATCTCCATGCCGGATGGTTCAATTGCAATTATCAAACAAATTGGTATCCGGGTAACCAAACTATATTTAATTAACTCAGATCTTGCACCTCACCGTACAACCCCTGATAAAGTAAAAAGATGTCCGATAAAGCTACCTGATTTTTATTGGATTTTATCGCTAAATCAGGGATTTTACTTTTTTACTGAGTAATCAAATTCAATCAATTTTTATTGGTGCAAGATGTGAGTTAACGAGCATTGTGAAGTTTATATACCGAACACATCGTTAGGAGGTCAAAATATAGTCAACCTCAGTCGTCCTACAACTCACTACGCTTATACAATTCAAGTGTCAGTCAGAGTTGATGCTGATGCAGTGGTAGCAACAAATATTTTGCAAGAAATTATCATTGGGCATCCAGATACCTTAGGTGATATCGATGAAAAACTTGGATGCTTAGACAGTTTTGCTGCATTAAGAGAAGCAGAGGGCGATAAACTTTCAAAGAAAGAAGCAGGAAGGCTGCGTTTATTAGTTGAAAAAGATGTCAACAACCAACTACAAAAACTTGAAGAGGCATTTGAAGAATTCGTGAGGGACATCAAGCAGCTAGAAAAGGGGGGATTGAATCCAGAAGAACTCAGAAGTATCCAGAAAAACTATCTAGAAGTATTGAACATTGTTGGACTGGCAGTGATGACAGAACGTAAAGGTAAACGAGTGCGATCGCGCCTAGAAGAACAACAAACTGGAAAAGCAACTTTGATTGGCTTGATTCGTGAATGGTATCAAACTTGGTTAAAAGACCCCGATCTAGTATTTGAAGACCAAAATATTCTCCCAGATGAATGGGAGCAAAAGATTGAACTGTTGAAAATTAAACTGAATAAAATATTTCAGAAAATTTCTAATCCTGGAGTAGATGAAACTAGATTAGATGACTACTCAGTAAAATTTGTTGAATGGTTACATGACAATTTTAAAGAATCTAATACTGCCTGGAAAGAACCACAAGTTCAGCTAACTGATATTCAAGGCGCTGCGATGCAATTTTCTGTGAGGTTCTACGTTGATAATATTCAATTAGAGCACTGGCGGCGTGGTAACCGCGTCCAAAATGAGGTACGTCGAGAAATGGTACGGCGGTTAAGACAAGCTTATATTTACACACTAGGATGATGGAATAGATGGGGAGATGGGGAGCAAATAATTCTCCCTACCTCTCCACGTTCCTACCCAATACTGTTCGGTTAAGATAACAGACGCGATAAATCGCCGTCTCTACAATAATTATTCCTTCGTAAAGACAGCGATTTATCGCGTCTTTGTGACCTATAATTTTCATCAAAAAACCTTAATCAAACCGTATTGCCTCCCTACTTGATTACTTCTGTACTTGCTATTTCTAAAAGAGTTTTCAATACAGAATCAGGATTAAGACTAATAGAATCAATACCTTGCTGAACCAAAAATTGAGCGAATTCTGGATAATCACTGGGTGCTTGTCCGCAAATACCAATTTTGCGTCCGTGCTTTTTAACTGTAGCTATGGCTTTGGCAATCATTAGCTTCACAGCTTCATTCCGTTCATCAAATAAATGGGCTACTAATTCCGAATTTCTATCTACTCCCAATGTTAATTGTGTCAGGTCATTGGAGCCAATTGAGAATCCATCAAAGATTTCACAAAACTCATCTACCAATTGCACATTACTAGGCAATTCGCACATCACATAGACTTATAAACCGTTTTCTCCCCACACCAAACCATGCTTGGCCATTTCTAATAAGACGCGCTGGCCTTCTTTGGGAGTGCGACAAAATGGTATCATTAAAATTACATTACATAAACCCATGCGATCGCGCACATTTTTCATCGCTAAACATTCCAAAGCAAAGCCTTGACGTAGGAAGATAATTTGAGGAACTTGTGAGGTTATGACAACTTTGTTGTTTTTGTTGTTACTTACTTGTACAGAGGCGATCGCAATTGGCAATTGCATCAGTCTTCGCTCCAATCTTCACGACCTAAGAGATCTATAATCTTATCCCGAAGCAAAAATTCGTTTTTTTCTAGCTCAAGTTCCACACAAACCCAATCACGACCGGGAATATATCTGCACAAAGCATAAATTGGCTCGTTACGATGAATTACTCCTTTTTGAACGAGTTCACGGGCTTCATCTTTGATAGCCTGAATGTCATATTTAACAAGAGTATCCATAACAAAACTCCTCAATGGTAACTAGGCAGGTTTAGCCTAAGTATCGACACTTGGACTCTAATTTCAGCTTATCGAAAGTATTTGAGGATTTTGTGAAGATTGAAAATTAATTTTCTCAATTATTTCCCTTTAATCTGGTCGAAAGCTCCCCGACATAAATACTTAATCCCGGATTTCTCACCACATCTCTCAAAACCTTGTGCTCTTGAGCAGGGGAGCAGGGGAGCAGGGGAGCAGGGGAGCAGAGGAGCAGGGGAGCAGGGGAGAGTTCAATGTGCCAAGTTCAATCCCCTCTGCCCCTCTGCCCCTCTGCACATCTGCACATCTGATCTCAAGCTTCTAAATATTCAAGCGACCTGTATTGACGTACTCCCACGGCTCTTGTCAGTGGGATTCTCCCACAAGCGACTGCCTGAGATTGTGCCATCAACAGCACAAGCAGAACAAGTCCGTCTTACAGTGCCTCCGACAATGGACAACGCCCTGCCCATTTTTGAACAAGTACAAATCGCAACCGAAAAGTATGTTCAATCCATTACGTACAAAGTTTTACCCAAAACACGATTCAGTTTTGGAACTGCATACCTTGTTGTCGTGGTTCAGTGTTACTCCGAGGTTTTACCCTGCGCTCCTTCGTTCGATTATACCAGAAGCAAACGGCACTTAAAAGTGCCTGAGTCGGCTTTCATCCCACCATTAGAAACCGTGGGCTTTCATCCTCCCATTCTTTTCTGTAAACATTAGATACGTTTGCCCTGCTACGGATAGAGAGATGGCTGCTACTGTTTTTGATTCCCTCTGATAGGCGCAGAAACTGACCTCGTTCTTAATTGGAGTAGGTGCTGAGTCAGGTCGGATTGAGTCAGCAAATGTAATATGGCTGGAGTACAACAAGGACAAAACAATGGTTCAAGGGGAAGCATGACTATTACTGTCTCAGATTTGTATATTGAGTTAGGCATTCATGGTGTATGTACTAACGACACCAGTATATGTGACGAACTAATTCAAGGGACTCTTATCAATCTTCTCATTTTTCATGATGAGTTTAAAAGCTAAAATCCCACTATTTCACTGAATGGATAGCCAAAGTGTCGCAAATCTCATTGATCGATTGCGCTTCCAAATAGCACAAGCTATTCTCATCAGAGAAAATCTCCCTTTTATGAAGGACAAGCACCTTTACTAAGGTAGGTTCGCGCTGGGATTGCACCACAAACATTAGAAAAACTCAATCCCGTTGCTATCGTTGGTACCACAACGGCTATTACAGGTGTTCTAAGTACCATTCAATTCAGAGGTAGTAGTTGCACCAACTGCCATTACTTGAGACCATTCACTGACGCGGTTGTTATCTAAAACGGCTCGCACTCGATAACCAAGCTGAATTTTATGCATTAGCAAGATCAAATCACGGTTGAGTAATCCTTGTGATTTTTGGTTTTCATTAGATGCAGCTTGTATACGAAAGCAGCGATCGCTTTGACGTTTCAACTTTGGAGATTTCCCTTCCACAAGCACCGTTTGTAGTTCGTACTCTTTAGCTTCAGGATATGGTTCCCAGCAAAGTTGCCAGTAAGTTGACCAGCGAATTAAGTCTGATGGTAATTCCTCGACTTCATCCGACAATGTGGAGACAAGTCCGGTGACTGAAGGTTGTACAACTTGAGGCTGATTTGAGGTGATTTCAGCAGCTATAGATGAACTGTCATCAACACCTAGTATCAATCCGAATATCAAAGTGAACAGCACAATCAATCGTAGGCATTGTAATTGCACCGACAATATTTTCCGATTCATCATGATGCAAAAGTTAGTTGCTTACCACTCCACAGGTAAAATCAGGCTGCCGTTGTCTGCATAGATTGTTCGAGAACGGATATGCGTTCTGGGAGCTACTGTAGAGTTGAAGACTGCGCTTCTTCGTCCAATTGCTGATCTGTTGCCAATGCTGGCGCGGAATATAACAGAGTTCGGCCCTAGCCCTACAGCATCACCTATGCTAGTTTCAGGGCCATTAGCGACACCATTGACAACCTGCCTACCGCCATGAACTAGAGCGCGAGGTCCATAACCAACTCCATTACCAAGAGTCAAACTAGTGGTTTCTAATGCGTGAAAGACAACATCGTTTGCCATACCGGCAATTGATCCAACATTAAAAGGTTCACCTTCATCAGCACGTAGCGAAATTCTATTAGCTAGATTGTGGTTGAGTGTTGCTAAAGAATCTTGGAAAGTAAGATTACCGATAATTCGGTTACGATAGTTAGGATCGCGAGTTGGAGTTCCACCTATCTGCGGCAGACCTCCAGAGTTAAAGAATGTGACAGGAGCATAATTAATTCCTGTGACGTTGGTCAAGTCTGCTCTGGCTAAGTCTGTATATCCATTGGCAAATGCTTCATTAACTTCAATGATGCCTTCCATTAATGCAACGTCGGCTTGTGTCAAGTTTGCCACCTTCCCTAAGATGCCGCTAGTAGCTTGTAGGTTTGTTATAACGTTTTTACCAGGCAAGACAACTTTACCAGCAGGTAAGGTAACACCAGGGCCAACTCGTGCCAGAAAGTTGACTACTGTGTTTTTTTCTATAGTTGCACCGTCTATTTCACAATTGAAGGCGAGAAAAGTCTCTGGAACAGTGTTGCTAAACTGAGTATTGGTAACTGTGTCGGTAAAAAGCCCTGTGGAACCTTGAGTACCAATTTTAGCTGCACCTTTGACAATGGCCATGTGTGCCATAATGACACGCTCGCCAATCTGCACTCCCGTTCCTGAAGCTGTGATTTTCACTTGGTCTTGAGCATTAGAATCTGCTGCAATACTAATAGGAGCATTAGTAGCATCTAACTTAGCAAATGGAGCGACGTAGACTTTTTCGCCCAAGGTAATATTTGTGGGATTGATGATTGTTGCTGTTGGGTCAACAAAACTAGCTGACTCGGAAGGTGCGGTACTTGGGCATATAGGTAGGTTTCCCACAGTTGGATTACATGTTCCTCCAGCAGCAAATGCGGGTTGTATATATATCTGTGTGCTGATGGCAAACGCTAGGATAATTGCAGTTAAAGCACTAAAAATTGTGCGAGGTTTGAACATAGAAAGAAAAGTCCTCACGGGTTATGGAATATTTGGCTATGGGATAATCTGCGTTAATGAATGAGAGATTTATTCAGGCGATGTCTGGCAACAAGACCCACAGCCTCTACGCAGGCTGAGAAATTACCAAAAATTACACTGCAACAGCCTCTATTGAGACTCCTTTTAGGTATGAGACCAAGAATTAACCGCCCCAAAAACCTGCCAAATTGAAGAATATTTGTAAGACAATTGATAATAAAAAGCCTAGAAGCGGCACTGAAATTGTCGTTGTTGCTCCAGCAACCGCATCATTGTAGACAGTCTCCCAAGCATCTGGCCCACTAGTGGAACTACCATAGACTTTTGTACTCACAGCTAACGTTAAGCTAAGTACACTTAAACCAGCTAGTATTACGCGACGTTTCAACATTATTCCTTGTTACCTAATAGTTGTCCAAGTTTATTGGGTAAGGTAAAGCGAAAAGGTACAGGACATACTTAAACTTTTCGGTTTACCTAACTGAATAACTTTCAAATTTAATCAAGTACAAATTGCTACATCCAGCAATTAACAATTCATTGTAATATTATTTGATGTTTAACGCTAGAGTTTTAGGTATTGAAAAAATTTATGGAAATAATAAAAATATTATTAAATTTATAATGGAAACCTGTGTTCACAGAACAATGGGTCGTACTGATAGCGATCGCGGTTGGATATCTTCAGCAGATTTACGCCAGCGTATCCGCTCTCATTGGGGTTTGACAGAATCACGAGTACATGGTGATAGCCCTGCTGATATCTTTCAAATTCCTAAAGCTTTAGGTACAGTGGGATTTATCAGCCAGATGTCAGAGTGTTTTTGCGATCGTTGTAATCGGATACGGCTTTCTGCTGACGGCTGGTTACGTCCCTGCTTATTGAACGAAACTGGACAAATTGACCTGAAAACGGCTTTACGCTCTGGTGTTTCTCCTACTCAGTTGCAAGCACAGGTGCAGGAGTTTTTGACACTTAAACCCACAATTAACTTTAAGCAAAGAGAAACCAGCACCACAAGTACTTACAAGCGAACAATGTCCAAAATTGGCGGCTAGTAATACACACAGCAATTCCAAATTCACGCATTACAAAGAATTCCTGTCTTTTCTAGACTTACACTATCCATGAAAGAACTTCAAAACATACTCACAGCTTTTGAGCAAACTCAAAATCAAGGTCAACTCACAGCCCTAGCCACTGTTGTCAAAACCAGTGGCTCTGTATACCGTCGCCCTGGTGCGCGGATGCTGCTGACTGAAGAAGGGCAAATGATTGGTTGTGTGAGCGGTGGTTGCTTAGAAAGTGATGTGTTTGAAAAAGCCCAAGCCCTAATGTTCACTGATGGTGTTCCGGTTGTTGTCAATTATAATACTACTGCCAGCGATGATATTGTTTGGGGATTTGGTCTTGGTTGTAATGGTGTAGTTGAGGTACTCATTGAGCCGCTTTCTAACGAATTAGCCAAAGGTCAACTAGATTTCATTGCACAATGTCTGCATGGGCAACAGTCGGGAGTAATGGCTACCGTATTTCAAGTGACTGGAGACAGCGCCAAAATAGCATCTCGATTGTTCTTGAAGCCAGATGGTACTATTATTAGTGATATTGAAGATGAGTCACTTTTGCAACAGATTTTGGTAGATGTGCAACAAATACTCAACCAAGGAAAATCACGGTTAAAGTCTTATATTCTTCCCGGTGGTATCGCTGAAGTATTCCTAGAAGTTATTCATCCTGTTGTTCCCTTAGTAGTTTTTGGTGCAGGTCATGATGCCATTCCCGTTGTTAATCTTGGTAAACACCAAGGTTGGCACGTCACAGTTGTTGATAACAGACCTGGCTATATCACTTTTGAGCGTTTTCCTGATTCTGACCAAATTATTTTCAGCGAACCCCAAGCAATTCAGAACCACCTGAATCTCAATTCACGCACAATTGCTATAGTTATGACTCATAAATATGAGAGTGATTTGGCGCTGTTGCGAACCTTATTACCATCTCCTGTACGCTACATTGGTATTCTTGGCCCTAAAAACCGCACCCAGCGATTGCTGCAAGACCTCAAATCTGAAGGATTCGTGCCAACAGACGCACAACTGCAACGTCTTTACGCTCCTGTGGGTCTGGATATTGGCGCAGATTCACCAGAAGCGATCGCGCTGGCCATCATTACTGAAATTCAAATGGTATTAACGGGTCGATCCGGTCAGTCTTTAAAAGACCGAAAAGCACCCATTCATCAGCATAGCGAATCTAACATGGTATCCAACGCTGTTTGAATTGATGGAGTTTTGATGGACGGATGAACCAGGTGAACAAACCAAAATGAAACAGACTGAAGTTGTAGTCACCATCGGGGTGCTGATTCTTGCAGCAGGCGCATCAACTCGTTTGGGGAAACCCAAGCAACTGCTGCAATATCAAGGACAGAGTTTTCTGCGCCATACCGCGAAAATAGCGATCGCTTCCGGATGCCAACCCGTTGTTGTTGTGTTGGGCGCACAGGCAAAACAACTGCGGTCAGAACTGAGTGATTTACCCGTTAATATTATAGAAAATCACGATTGGGCAAGAGGAATCAGTTCTTCGATTCACGTAGGGCTGGAGGCATTACAAACCCAATGTCATATGCTTGAGGCAGCGATCGTCACCCTTTGCGATCAGCCATTGATCTCGGTGCAGTTGATCCAGCAATTGGTTGAACAGTATTGGTTAACAGGTAAGCGGATCATCACCTCTGAATACGCTGGAACTGTCGGTGTTCCCGCTCTATTCGATCTGACGCTATTTCCAGATTTAATGCTTTTACAGGGTGATGTAGGTGCCAAACGACTGATTCATCAATTGATTGATGAAGTCGTTCCTGTTCCATTTCCTGATGGTGCGATCGACATCGACACTCCACTAGACTATGAACGATTTTTAGGCAATACAGAACTGATTTAGTTTTTCAGGGACGACTAATTATATTGCCGCCATTGCCAAATTGGGATGCTCCCCTACCGCGTTGCTTTGGTTCCCTCCGTTGTAGCAAGTGGCAAGAGGTAGGAGGCAGAAGAGAATCTCTTCTGCCTCACTGTTAAACCCTGTTTTTCGGCTACATGTTCAGATTAAGTCAAAAATCTGAGGAACTTGTGAGGAGCTAACTGAGATCAAGTCCGGAATGGCACTAAGAAAAGCTCTAAGCTATACGGAATAAGGGCTACAGCTTTGAAAGCTATTGAACAGTGGAGGAGGGGTCAGGCGGTCGTCCTTGATGCAGTGTCATGGAAGCGATCGCCACGAAAGACACGCTGAGTTTGCCCTGCCTACGCCATCGCTTCAAGGTACTCGACATCATTTACTAAGTTTTATTCCTAAATTAGAAACTGCTCACTCTCAAAAACGCATCCGACTTGATCGTAGTTTGCTGAAAATTATTGTTCACAAGGTTGTCCCCGACCGTCCTGGACGCAGCGAACCACGAGTCACTAAACGTCGCCCCAAAGCTTACCCCAGATTGACCAAGCCCAGATATGAATTACGTCATCAATTGCAAACTGCTTAATTGATAAGGCTTTCCGCTTTTCTTAGTGCCATTCCTTCATGAACCAAATGTTAAACAAAGCGAACTACCAAAGTTAGCAATTCGACCTTATCCTACACAATATGTCAGCAAATGGACGATGAAAGATGGCACTCCTGTTACCATTCGTCCCATTCGTCCAGAAGATGAACCGTTGATGGTGCAATTTCACAAGACACTCTCAGAGCAAAGCGGTTATTTTCGATATTTTCACTTAATAAAACTTCAGTCGAGAGTAGGCCATGAACGGTTGACACGTATCTGTTTTATTGATTATGACCGCGAAATAGCCCTAGTTGTAGAATATCAAAATCCCGAAACGCAGACACGGCAAATATTGGCAGTTGGTCGGTTAAGTAAAATACATGGTACGAATGAAGCCGAATTTGCGATTGTGGTGAGCGATCGCTGTCAGTGCCAAGGTATAGGAACCGAGTTACTACAAAGGTTACTGCAAATTAGTCGAGATGAGCAACAAAATAGCATTACTGCCGATATCTTGGTTGACAATTATGCCATGCAAAAAGTTTGTGAAAAACTAGGTTTTCGTATCGAACGGACAGATGATCCTACTGTAGTGAAAGCCCAAATCGATATCGAAGATATTAGTATAAATTCAATTAAAGACTAGCTTTTTTTCTTTGAAGTGGCGATCGCTTCCCAATTGTACTAGCAGCGATCGCCTTCTGGGGAATCTGCTTTTCAGATCAGTGCAAAAAAAGCGTTTTGGATAGTTTAATTCTCATCTGGAGGATCATTTTGGATTAATGGTGCGATCGCTTCTACATCCAAACCTGTGACCCTAGCGACCTGTTCCACCGTCATCCCACCCGTCAGTAAGTTACGTGCCGTTTGTAACAACTGCGACTCTGCCCTGTCCGCTCGTTGGCGTTCTTGTTCGGCTCGTTGGCGTTCTTGTTCAGCTCGTTGGCGTTCCTGTTCTTCAGGCGTTGGTAGTAATTCTCCCTCCAAAGTCGCCCAGCGTAACCAAGTTGCATCAATCCCTTTGTAATTTCCCTGCCAAAGCTGCAACGCCAACCCTAAGGATTCACTCACCAATTGATTGCGTTCATTAGCAACTAGGGGTTGGTAAACTCTTTGTTGGATAGAAAAACCCGCCCAATCATCTGGGTTAAACGGGTCATACCAGAAATATTCTGGCACGCGCATTTGATTTTGATAAATCAGCTTTTTCTCGTTTTTGTCTGCGGCGGCTGTACTTTCGGAAAGCAATTCAATTTTCTTTTCTAAATAATTCCACCAAACCAACCGTACCAACGAAAAAAGTATAAATACCATATTGAAATGGCACTTTACTTTTTATACTTTTGGCGAAACTTCACCGCCAAAAAAACACCAGAGCGATAGGAAATTATCTGCGATCAAGTGCAATTGATACTCATCAAGCGCAAAACTTGTCAAGTTGAACAAATTCCTGTCAGCAGCACAGGTGACTTCCTACGCCCTGGTTATTTACTAATTTTGATGATTTTAGGTTAGCTTGATCGCCCCATCACCCAGTTCAACTGCTGTATAATTAGAAACTTCTGGTTTAACGACGATGTAGTAGCCAATACCATCCAGAACCTTCACGGGTTAGCCAAGGGTCATCCGATTCAGTATGATTGTTATTTAAGTACGGATCGTAGACCGGGACATCAGAAAAATCTGAGTCGTCTGGAACGTGAATCTTGAGATGGCGACAACTTCCTTCTACTTCAATAGTGACAGTGTAATTGCGATCGCCAATAGTAGGTTGCAGAAGCCGATCTCTAATAATTTGGCGCTTCCTATCTACTTGATGTCTATCGCTGGAAAGACAACGCACCCTTACCAATGAGTTTTCATTGGGATTATCTAAGAGGTAGGGAAAAATTTGAGAATCACGAATTCTGGGAGAAGAGTTGACAGATGGTATAGTTTGTGCAATTGCTAAAGATGGTATGGACAAAAACATGGCTGTAGTTAGGGCAATAATTCTCCCTCTTGTGCCAATTTGAAAAATCATTGCAACAGATTGCCCAAAAATTTTATTCACTAACTTTTCCACAATCAAAAATCGTATTAGCCTGTTTTTCATAGTTTTTCCTAAGGCGAAATCAAGCAATTGTCCGCTGTCTTTTTTAAATTACGAATGACAACGGACAACGGATAAACCTTATAAATTAATACAGTTCATACCATTTCTGTTTGAAGATGCGCCTTATAAGACTGATGCAAAACTACACACTGTAGCGGCAATTCATGAATTGCCGCTACGCGAATAGAGCGCAGCCTCATATAGAATTGGTATCAGAATGAGCAACAAAACCCTCATGTAGAGACGCGATTTATCGCGTCTTCTTCATTATGTGATTGTTCGCGTCTTCTTCTGAATTCTGCTATAAATCTGTAACAGCTTATTTATCTTCAAGTAATTGATTGACTTGTTGTCCCCGACGGCCAGTTTTGATTTCATAGCGGCGGGTGAGGTTATCTTCATAGTTCATGTCTCTAGCAGCGGCGGAGTTAACAAAAGCATCACAATTCCTGCCTTGCACTACTGTTGAGGAACTACTGGTATTTTCCTCTGTACGATTGCTGTTTTGATCGCGGGCATCACTGTTATTTTTACTACCTTGGCTAGCACCATTACCGCTGACACCAATACCTAAGAAGCTAAAACCACCGCCACCGCCGTTATTATGGCTGCTAGAAGAACTGATACGAGTGCTGTTAGAATTTGCTAAGGCAAGTTTGCCAGAACTGCTGCGAGTGTTGCTACCTAAGCCGACATCACTGCACAAAGCGCGGGGATCTTTGGCTAGGGTTCTCGGATCAACCCAAGATTGATGGTCACCTAATCCTTGAACTTCAGTATTACCAACTCCATTGTTGGGTGAACCAGGGATAGGAGTGCGAGGAGTTACATTCCCCACAGATGCACCGGGGCTAACAGTAACAGGTTTGAAAATACTACTAGACTGAACATCAAAAGGGCCTGCAAAAGCTGGTAGTGTACTGGTTAGAAGTGCAGTAGCTGTTAACAAAGAACTAGTTAAGTGGCGGAATTTCATGGTCATACTCCTAAAGTTTGAGTGTTGATGTGTATCTTGGGTTTCAAACCCTTCACTTACCTAATAGGTTGACCTTTATTTGTTTATGCACCCTTGTCCCAAATTTTTTTACTGCTGCTAGCAGTCACCAAGATTAATAGACCTCTTGCAAAAGTCCTTCTTTGCGTTCTCTTCTGGAGCGCGGCAGTTGCTCATGGGGGAAACCACGCCAGTTGCTCATGGGGGAAACCACGCCAGTTGCTCATGGGGGAAACCACGCCAGTTGCTCATGGGGGAAACCACGCCAGTTGCTCATGGGGGAAACCACGCCAGTTGCTCATGGGGGAAACCCCCAAGACCGCACTGGCTCCCCAAGACCGCACTGGCTCCCCAAGACCGCACTGGCTCCCCAAGACCGCACTGGCTCCCCAAGACCGCACTGGCTCCCCAAGACCGCACTGGCTCCCCAAGACCGCACTGGCTCCCCAAGACCGCACTGCCTTGCCTCTGCGCCTTTGCGTGATACAAATTCATATTTATGCAAGAGGTCTAATGTTACTTTTCCCCTAAAATTGGGATTAATAGGATGACAATTTCCTTGTTTTTCCCAAAACTATGCAGTATCCTTTAGAACTCACCTTTAAACTCTGGGCATTCGCACCACAAATGTCAGTTGTTGATGCTCAAGGGAATTTGGCTTTTTATGTCAAACAGAAACTCTTCAAGCTCAAGGAAGCAATTACAATCTTTGCTGATGCTGAGCAAACTCGTCCTATATATTACATCAAAGCAGATCGCATTATTGACTTCTCGGCAAACTATAACTTTACCGATAGCAACGGTACTTACATTGGTTCAGTAAAACGACGCGGATTAAAATCTCTTTGGCGTGCGCGTTATGACATTTTTGATGGCGACACGACTACTTTGAACATCCAAGAGAAAAATCCGTGGGTGAAAATTGCTGATGCCCTGTTCGCAGAAATCCCAATTGTGGGTATATTCACTGGTTATGTTTTTAATCCAGTGTACTTGGTCAGCCGAGCTGATGGCACGATTGTGATGCGTTTGGAGAAAATCCCCACTTTCCTCTCCAGAAAATTTATCATCAAAGCTGTGGATCAACTCAGCGATCGCCAAGAGCAGCAAATTTTGTTAAGTTTGATGATGATGCTACTGCTAGAACGAAACCGTGGCTAAAAGCTGAAGTATGAAGTATGAACTACAAAACATCAAGTCTTATTTGTTTTTCATCTCTATTGATAGCCTTCTGTCTGCTGTCTTCATCCTTCATACTTTACACTTCAAACAGCTTTACTCTAACCAATTAATTTCTGCCAGCTGATAGGCCCAACAATTCCGTCGTCTTCTAAGCCATTTTGCCTTTGAAAGTTCTTGATTGCAGCCTCTGTTTGCGGCCCGTAAACGCCATCAACTTCAACACCTATACGATATTGCAAGTATCTGACAACTGCACCCCCAGCATGGTTTGGCCGGATAATTCGTTTTGCCAAAATTACATTTATGGCATTCCATGTAGTTGCATCAGCAATTCCAGTCGGCTGCACCCCGATAATAGTCTGAAATTTTTCTGTGGCAGATTTTGTATTAGCCCCGTTTATACCATCTTCTACTAATGCCCTATTGTTTTTATCAGTTATTTTGAGTCGATTTAAGGTTTGTTGCAGTCTCTTAATAGTGGTATCTATATTTTCCTCTTCGTCTGGTATCGGGTTAACTGGGGTGCTTGGCAGTTTACCAGTTAAGCCTTTAACGATCGCATTTGCCATTGTTTCGGCATTGAAAAGATTCATATCTTTTGCCGAATCAATGAAGCAACACTCTACAAGAATCGCAGGCATATCTGTATTCTTCAGGACAAACAAGTGGGAACCACTCTTAACACCGCGATTAAAAAATCCTAATTTGACGATTTCATCTAATACAGGTTTTGCAATTTTTCTTCCATTCTCGCTAGTTGCAAATACTTCTGTGCCATTAGCTTGCCGGTTAAAGGCATTAAAATGAATCGAGACAAAAACATCTACTCTACTTGCATTAGCTGTAGCACATCGTTTTGAAAGTGATTCACGTACTGTACTCGCACTACTTGGTTTACATACTACGACTTCATGTCCTAAAGCTCTTAACTTGGTTATAACTCTATTACCGACATCTAAAGTTAAATTATCCTCAACTTTGATTCCTCTAGCTCCCGTGTCTGGTGGACAATTGTGACCGCTATCAATTCCATATTTCATGATTTCATCCTCAACTTACTTCTTTTTACACTAGTTCAAAACTCTTAAAATTATAGAGACAAATTTTTTTAAAAGTAATTTTTGGCAATGGTCGTATTATTTGAACCGTTAGTACACTGGCAGACAAATAAATTTTTCTGCAAGGCATAACAACAGATTTTTGTGGTACGATCTGCTGATTCCAAGGTAAATTGTCACAAAAAAACACAACCATTATAATTTATCAAAATTGGGAATAACCCAGTAATTATTGCAATAAATTGAAATGCAGCAATTACCCCCATTATTCAGATAATAACGCTTGGTAAAAGTAGAAAGCCATGAAAAATGTACCTAATTTAATGCCCCAGTTAAAAGCATCATCTAATGTGAACGTGGGCTGATAAAGTCGTAAATACTTTACAGACTCTACCCTTGCCTTTGTATTAACCCTGAGCAGCTTAACATATAATGCTCTACAGTATTAACAAATACGTGATAAATTTTATACGCTTGCCATAGTTATAGACTGCTGAAGATACGAGATGCTACGCAAAGGTCTAGGTTTTATAGACGCAACTTCAGTCCGAATGGTATTTTTGCAAGAACTCTACTGACCTGAATCTGTTGGTAGATATTTAACAATCAGCCTGAAAGCACGTTTAAAATTTAAGTAAAGAAATATTTCGTAGCTTACAGGCATGAAACGCATTGTCTTGATTGCTGGGTTTGAATCGTTTAACGCTGACTTGTACAGAAAAGCAGCTTTTTTGGCTAACTCTCGCTGTCCAGAGTTGGATATTCGGGTATTTAGCGATCGCGATCTTATCAGCAAACGCCTGGAAGTCGAAGCAGCACTCGATGGCGCGGATGTGTTTTTCGGCAGCTTACTATTTGATTATGACCAAGTTGTGTGGTTGCGCGATCGCATTGCCCAAATTCCCATCCGCCTGGTGTTTGAGTCAGCCTTAGAATTGATGAGTTTAACCAAGCTGGGCGACTTTGCCATTGGCGATAAACCCAAAGGAATGCCCAAACCAGTTAAATTCATCCTCGACAAATTTAGCAATGGGCGGGAAGAAGACAAACTCGCCGGTTACATCAGCTTCTTAAAAATCGGCCCGAAACTCCTCAAATACGTGCCAGTACAAAAAGTCCAAGACTTACGCAACTGGTTAATTATCTATGGTTACTGGAATGCCGGCGGTTCAGAAAACGTCGCTTCATTATTCTGGACACTGGCAGAAAAATACTTGGGTTTAAAGGTGGGCGACATTCCTGCGCCAATAGAAACGCCGAATATCGGATTACTCCATCCCGATTATCCAGGGTTTTTTACATCACCAAAAGCATATTTAGAATGGTATCTTGTGGGGCAGGCGTCTCGCCTGCCATTGTCGAAGGGCGGGCAAGATGCCCACCCCACAAAGTCTGTTGTCGGAATTTTACTTTACCGCAAACATGTTATTACCAAACAACCCTACATTCCGCAACTGATTCGGCGTTTTGAAGCAGCCGGCTTAATTCCTTTGCCGATTTTCATTAACGGCGTGGAAGGACATGTGGCGGTACGAGATTGGATGACAACGGACTACGAAATTGGGCAGCGAAAATTAGGTAATATTGAGACTGCCTCACTTTCAACTGAAGCAGTGAAGGTGGATGCGATCGTTTCTACAATTGGCTTTCCTCTGGTGGGTGGCCCGGCTGGTTCAATGGAAGCAGGGCGTCAGGTAGAAGTAGCAAAGCGCATCCTGACTGCCAAGAATGTACCTTATATTGTTGCTGCACCACTATTAATTCAAGATATTTACTCGTGGACGCGCCAAGGTATCGGCGGCTTGCAAAGTGTCGTATTGTATGCTTTGCCAGAACTAGATGGCGCTATTGATACGGTTCCCCTTGGTGGTTTAGTAGGCGAAAATATTTATCTGGTTCCCGAACGGGTGCAGCGATTAATTGGTAGGGTGAAAAGCTGGGTGGCTTTACGACAAAAACCTGCATCGGAACGCAAGATAGCCATTATTTTATATGGCTTCCCCCCAGGTTACGGTGCTGTAGGCACAGCTGCATTATTAAATGTCCCACGTAGTCTTTTGAAGTTTCTTTCTGCACTCAAAGACCAAGGCTATACCGTCGGAGATTTACCGGAAGATGGGGAAGAATTGATTCGCTGGGTGAAAGAAGCAGATGAATCTTTAAATGACCCAAATAACATCTTTGCGTCCCCATATCCCCGCCTCCCCGCGTCCGTCAACGTCCGCACATTAGAAAAATGGCTGGGATATCTGCAAACATCTCGCATTGAAAAACAATGGCAATCTCTCACGGGAACTGGTATTAAAACCTATGGTGATGAATTCCAAATTGGTGGTGTGCAATTAGGCAATGTGTGGATAGGTGTACAACCACCTTTGGGAATACAAGGCGACCCCATGCGCTTAATGTTTGAACGGGATTTAACGCCGCATCCCCAATATGCTGCTTACTATAAATGGCTGCAAAATGACTTTCAAGCTGATGCTATAGTTCACTTTGGAATGCATGGTACGGTGGAATGGTTGCCCGGTTCTCCTTTGGGGAATACTGGTTATTCTTGGTCGGATATTCTGTTAGGAGATTTACCTAATCTATATATATATGCGGCGAATAATCCTTCTGAGTCGATTTTGGCAAAACGTCGAGGTTATGGTGTATTGATTTCTCACAATGTACCGCCTTATGGACGGGCAGGTTTGTATAAGGAATTGGTAGCATTGCGAGATTTAATTTCGGAGTATCGGGAAGATCCACAAAAGAATTATGTGCTGAAGGAAGGGATTTGTAAAAAAATTCTGGATACGGGTTTGGATGCAGATTGTCCGTTTGAGGATGCGAAAAAGTTGGGTATTTCGTTTAGTCCGGAAAATATGCGGATGTTTAGCGGTCATGCTTTTGATAGTTATTTGGTGGAGTTATATGAGTATTTGCAAGTTTTAGAAAATCGTCTATTTTCTTCGGGGTTGCATACTTTGGGAGAAGAACCTAATGAAGAAGAATTAGCTTCGTATTTGGAGGCTTATTTTGGGGAGGAGGAAGAGATAAACGAACCGCAGAGGCACAGAGAAGAAAGAGAGGAGGAGGGAAGATTAATAAGGGATTTGTTGATGCAATCTACGGATGAGTTAACGAATTTGTTAAGGGGGTTGAATGGGGAATATATTCCGCCTGCGCCTGGTGGTGATTTGTTGCGGGATGGGGTTGGTGTTTTGCCAACTGGGAGGAATATTCATGCTTTAGATCCTTATAGGATGCCTTCACCTGGGGCTTATGAACGGGGACGAGAAATTGGTAGAAAAATTATCGCGCAGCATTTGGATGAATATGGTAAATATCCGGAAACTGTGGCGGTGATGTTATGGGGATTGGATGCTATTAAAACTAAGGGTGAATCTCTTGGGATTCTTTTGGAATTGGTGGGGGCTGAACCTGTTAAGGAAGGAACTGGGCGAATTGTTCGTTATGAATTAAAGTCTTTGGCTGAGGTTGGACATCCCCGCATTGATGTGTTGGGAAATTTATCGGGAATTTTCCGCGATAGTTTTGTGAATATTATTGAATTGTTGGATGATTTGTTTCAACGGGCGGCTGATGTTGATGAACCGGAAGAGCAAAATTTTATTAGAAAACATGCTTTAGTTTTGCAAGCCCAAGGTGTACAAAATGCATCGGCGAGATTGTTTTCTAATCCGGCGGGTGATTTTGGTTCTTTGGTAAATGATAAAGTGGTTGATGGTAACTGGGAATCTGGTGAGGAGTTAGGGAATACTTGGCAAAGTCGGAATGTTTTTAGCTATGGTAGAGAAGATAAAGGTCAAGCTAGACCGGAAGTTTTGAATGCGTTATTAAAAACTAGCGATCGCATTGTACAAGAAATCGATTCTGTAGAATATGGTTTAACTGATATTCAGGAATATTACGCTAATACCGGTGGTTTGAAAAAGGCAGCAGAAAAACAACGCGGTCAAAAAGTTACAACCAGTTTTGTGGAAAGTTTCTCGAAAGATACTACCCCTGGGAATTTAGATGATTTACTCAGAATTGAGTATCGCAGCAAATTAGTAAATCCCAAATGGGCTGAAGCAATGGCGAATCAAGGTTCGGGTGGTGCATTTGAAATTTCCCAACGCATGACGGCGTTAATTGGTTGGGGTGGTACTGCCGATTTTACCGATGATTGGGTTTATGACCAAGCGGCTGATACTTATGCTTTAGATGCAGAAATGGCAGAGAAATTACGCAAGGCAAATCCCGAAGCTTTCCGCAATATTTTAGGCAGAATGTTGGAGGCACATGGGCGCGGTTTCTGGCAAGCTGATAATGAGAAATTAGATAAATTGCGCCAATTGTATGAGTTGACAGATGAAGAGTTGGAAGGGGTGACAGTTTAGATAGGGATAAATTATCTAAATAGAATAAAGGCATCAGTCGTCAGAATTCAGTTAGGTATTCTGTACGACTGGTGGATAAATAATTGTAGGATGCAAAAATTCTCCCCCAAACTCCAACTACCGAAAGTTGGTAAAACAGAAAAACTTCAGCGTCAATCGCCTAACTCTCGCAAATTGGTTTGCTCCGTGTGGCTGGGGCTTTGAAATTATGCTTCCAGTTTTTGCACATAGACTGGACAAGGTGTAAGCGTATTGAGCAAAGATTCGTCTGCTGTCCAGAATTGGGCAGATTCTAGCTCCGCAACTGCCAAAAAAGCGGCATCATAGAGAGTTGCCAAGTAGAACTGTTGGGCGATCGCCCATGTTTTTGCTCGGATAGCATTGTTATCCAGGTAGTCAACAGGCATTTGGCAAAAGTCATCATAAAACCCCTCTGCCTGTGCTACGGTAATTGCCCCCAACCTTACTTTTTTTCGCAACACTGAGCCAACTTCCGTCCATGCAAATGCCGGAGCAACCAAACGCTCATTCGATGTCAGCAAGGGAAGGATCAAATTCCTCGCTTGGGGTTGCAGTGTTTCAGGTACAAGATAAGGAATCCAAAGACTGGTATCGATACACTTAGTCACGCCGTCCCTCACCAGATCGAAGCTGACGAATCAAGTCCACAGAACTTGATTGAATCCCTGTTTTGGCTTCTACTTCGGCACTACGAGCCACAATGCGCTGATGTGCTGCCAGACTTCGCCGTCGTCGCACCTCGCGGGCGATCGCTTCAACAATCATCTCGTTAAAAGACTCACTGCCCTCTCGAAACTGCCTTGCTTGCTCAAGCAGATCGGCAGGAATGCGGATAGTTACAGCTTCTCGCTCCATAGTTGCAGTTTATGTAGTCATAATAATGATATCATATATTGTAACTATCTTATGAATCAGTCGGCTACTGTCCTTGACAATCGACCTGACTTTTCACGTTATGTGGAAAAGCTAACGATTAACCTAACCCCCTTCCCGAAGCGGGAAGGGGGAAAATTCAAAGTCTCTCTCCCAGAAGGAGAGAAAAATAGAAGTTTCGTCCGCAATTTTTAGCGTATATCATCGATAATCTTGGTTTTGGTGTGAAACCAACCATCGAAGAAACCCAGAATTTAATCAAGGATAGTGAATTATTTAATATCATGGGTTTAGTTCGTTTCCAATCGGATAATATTGCCAAATCAACCTGTGATTGGTTTATTAATATTTTCAAGAAACCACCTCAAGAATTTTTGGAAAGGTTGGCGGGTGGACATTTAAAACCTCTAGGTATTCAATTAGGTAACAATGTACTGAATCTGTTTGATAAACCCTTAATTGAATCAGTTGAAAAACGTAACAAAGCATTTGAACAGCATGTAATTGAGTTGTTCAAGAAACTAAAAGAAAAAGCAAAATAATGGGAATGGGGCATTGGGCATTGGGCATGGGGCATTGGGCATGGGGCATTGGGCATTGGTTATTTCTCCCCCTGCCTCCCCTGCCTCCCCTGCATCCCCTACTCCCCACTTCCCACTCCCCACTCCCCATTCCTCATAACCCCAACTCTTCCGGAAAGCCCAACATAATATTGAGATTTTGGACTGCGGCTCCGGATGCGCCTTTGCCTAAGTTGTCGAGACGAGCAACTAGCAAGGCTTCTTTGGTAGCGTCATTGGCGAAGACAAAAACCTGAACAAAGTTGGTGTCGTTCATTGCTTTGGCATCTAGAAATGTTCCGTCTCTGAGAAAGGTAGGTTCTCCCAATGAAACAACCTGGACAAACTTTTCACTTTGGTAGTAGTTAGCGATCGCTTCATAGATTACCTCACCTGATGGTGGATTATCCAAAATCCCCAACGGCAAAGGTACTTGTACTAACATCCCCTGCTCAAAATCCCCCACCGACGGTACAAACAGCGGCGGCGATGCTAATCCCGAAAAGTAATGCATTTCCTTAACGTGTTTATGCCCAAACTGCAAACCGTAGATGCCATAGGGATAAAACGACTCTCCCCCGGCTTGCTGTTCGTGGAAACCATCATACTTTTGAATCAGATTCTTGCCGCCACCAGAGTAACCTGACACTGCATTCACGGTGATGGGAAAGTCAGCCTTTAAAATTCCTTTGGCAATCAACGGACGAATACAAGCCAAAAACCCTGTAGGATAACAACCGGGATTACTCACAAACTGGGCGCTGGCGATTTTTTCTCGTTGCCCTGGATTGAGTTCGGGGAAGCCATACACCCAACCCTCTGCTGTGCGATGGGCAGTACTAGCATCAAGGATTTTAACGGTAGTATTACTGACTAAGCTCACAGCTTCGCGGGCTGCGTCATCAGGCAAGCAGAGAATGACAACATCCACGGCATTAATCAGTTTAGCTCGCTCAGTTGCATCTTTTCGTTTAGATGCTTCAATGCTAACTAACTCAATGTCATCCCGTTGGTTGAGGCGTGAGTAAATTTGTAAGCCTGTGGTTCCTGATTCTCCATCAATGAAAATTTTAGGTTTAGTAGTCATGCGATCGGCATCTTACTCTATATATTAATTATTAAAGTTTAAAACGGGGATTTAGACCCCAAATTAAACTTACCATGCAATAGTTGTCGAAAACTCTGATTTCCAACTGTTTACTCTTCATTTTATAAAGGATCTTCAAAAAGCTTGACAGCGTTTTTGATTTATTTGAAGCCACAATCTCCCGTAGGGTAGCACAGCTGTGCGCCCGTACAACGTGGTCTATTTACCTGAAAATTGCTGTAAATCTCTTTTGCTCTATCCAGAATTCTGCGTCATTGCAATTTGCAGTATTTATTCCTAGTTGTTGGAGCGTAAATTGCCAAAAACATTGCAGACAGATAGGTTGGATTTTTTTTACAAAAATATTTTCCAATTGTGATTTAAGTGCGGCATCTGGGAACAATTTATGGAACTCAGGTTTTGTTGGGTACTTAACACTTACTAAGTGCCTAAAAAAGAATATAAACCTGTTGAAAATGCTGCCCATTTTTCCGCAATTTAAAAATGCTCAATTCTGAAACTCAAAAAGACCTTCGTCATAATTTTACTGTTAATGTTGTTGAGAGTGGATTTTTTGGTTTAGGAAGTGGTTTTGCATCGTATATCACTATAATTCCTCTATTTGTTAGCGGTTTTACCAATTCTGCGTTGCTTATCGGTCTGATACCAGCTATTCCGCGTTTAGGTTGGCAACTACCTCAGCTATTAATTGCTGATAAAGTAGCTCGACTAAAGTATTACAAATCGACTGTAATGTTGTTGACAATTCACCAGAAACTTCCTTTTCTGGGATTAGCACTGGTTGCTTTGTTACAGTTACAACTCAATAGCCAAACTATCTTAGAGCTAACATTTGCCATACTCATTTGGCAGGGACTAGGCAGCGGATTTAGTGCTATTGCTTGGCAAAGCATGGTTGCTAAAATTGTTCCCTCCGGAAAGCTTGGTATTTTTTACGGTTCTCTAGCATCGGCTGGTAATCTGATGAGCATTTGTGGTGCTTTGATAGCTGGTTTACTGTTAAAGGAAATTGCCCAACCATTTAATTTTGCTGTTTGTTTTTTGTGTGCGAGTTTTGCGATGGCTTTCTCTTGGTTTTTTATGTCTAGGACGCGGGAACCAGTCAGCAACCCATCATCTACCATTGAAAGTAAACGTGAATTTTGGGACAGTCTGAGTGTGATTCTCAGGTGCGATCGCAATTTCCGTTCTTTTGTGATTGCACGTCTGCTTTCACAATTAGCTCTGATGCCACTTCCCTTTTATACACTGTATGCCGTACATCAATATGGGATGCCAGAAGCATCTGTTGGGTTAATTACTGGTGTGTTGATGGTGACGCAAACTATTTCTGGATTGGTTTTGGGTTGGGTAGGCGATCGCTGGGGTAACAAGTTAGTCTTGGAAACTGGTTCTGTTGCCTGTGCTATCAGTTCCGTCATAGCTGGGCTAGCACCAAATGTAAACTGGTTTTACTTGGTGTTTGTCGGAGCGGGAATAGGTGCGATCGCTCTACAAAATATTGCTGCGGTAATGACCTTAGAGTTTGGCAACCAGCGCCAACGACCAGCCTATATTGGTCTTGGCAATACCCTTGTCGCTCCTGCCACTATCATTGCTCCCATAGTAGGTGGATGGATAGCGGACAATATTGACTATCAAACTACCTTCTGGGTGGCGGCTATGGGTGGATTACTGACAGCATTGCTTTTGCACGTAGGAGTGCGCGATCCACGCTATCTTCAACAAAATTTTAGTAACAATTGAGTACGGTAGCACAGCTGTGCATTGGCGTCAACTTAACGTGAAACCCTTCATTCACTTACGGTTACTCACCGCGTCACCCCACCCTAACCCTCCCCGATGTATTGGGGAGGGAACCGGATTTCTTTTTCCCCCCTTTCCAAGGCAGGGCTGTTTCATTCCCTAAAATGGTTAAAATTGCAAGGGTCAAAGAAATCAAAATTTAGGGCAAGCGTACAATTAGGGCAAAAAATTTTGCGTCTTCAAGCCCAAATAATGTTGTTTTTCTTTGCGCCTTTGCGTCTTTGCGTGAGAATATCCCCTTGACAAATCTCACAGACTAGCGAATGAAACGGCCCTGCTTTCCAAGGGGGGATTAAGGGGGGTAAAAGGTATGTGGGACAAGCGTTTGAGCTTAAGTTGACACCTATGAAAGCTGTGCTACCCTACAGGCGATCGATGTGTTGCAAAGATTGTTTGAATTGCTACAAGCATCTAATCCATCCAAGCAAGAGTACGTTTCACTGCCTTTTGCCAAGTAGCAAAATTCGAGAAATCGCTCCTTGGCTCAAATACACTCTGCCTTTGCTGCACCAATGCTTCATAGTCCTCCCAAAATCCCACAGCTAAACCTGCTGCGAATGCTGCACCCTGAACGGTAGTATCACGCACAATCGGACGTTCCACCGGAATACCTAAGACATCCGCCTGAAACTGCATCAAAAAATTATTCTCGCAAGCACCACCATCTACCGTTAACCGCGCAACAGGTGTACTGCTAGATGCATTTATCGCCTGGACTACCTCCACAACTTGGTAAGCGATCGCCTCCAATACAGCCCGTACTAAATGTTCTGGTTGTACACTGGCGGTAATGCCGAAAAAAGCTCCCCTAGCGCTCATATCCCAATAAGGTGCGCCGAGTCCACTAAATGCAGGTACAAAATATACATCGCCACTATCTGTGACTCGATTCGCCATTGCTTCAGTTTCAGCCGCAGTTTTAATCAGCTTCAAGCTATCGCGCAACCATTGGATACAAGCACCACTAGTAAACATACTGCCTTCCAAAGCATAGCCGACATCCAAAGCTCCGTTTGGATTCCTTTGTGTCCATGCCACTGTGGAAATAAGTTGTTGGGGCGATCGCACAATTTCAGAGCCAGTATGAGCTACCAAAAAGCTACCAGTGCCGTAGGTGCATTTCATCAAACCGGGGCGATCGCAACCATGACCAAACAAAGCAGCTTGTTGATCTCCCAAAATCGCAGTGATGGGAATTTCCGCACCCAACAAAGTAGCATCAGTAACTCCGAATACCCCTAAACTCGGCTGAATTTGGGGCAGGATATGAGCCGGAATCTGGAACATTTCTAGGAGAATCTCATCCCACTCACAGGTTTTGAGATTCATTAACATTGTGCGGCTGGCGTTGCTGTGGTCGGTAGCATGGACTTTTCCACCCGTGAGCTTCCACAGCACCCAAGTATCAATGGTACCTGCTAAAACATTGCTGAGGTCAACATCTGTAAACTTGTCCAATAGCCATCTGAGCTTAGTTGCAGAAAAATAGGCATCGATAATTAATCCGGTGCGATCGTAAATTTCTGGAGCATAACCTTGCTCTTGTAACTTCTGACACAATGGAGCAGTGCGCCGGTCTTGCCAAACGATCGCTTTATGGAGTGGTTTACCTGTAGTTTTGTCCCAAATCAAACAGGTTTCACGCTGTACAGTTAATCCTAACGCAGCGATCGCTGAGGGAGTAATTTTGGCATTGGCAATTGCGGTTTCCATCACCCAACACGTATCCTGCCAGATTTGCTCAGGGTCATGTTCTAACCATCCCGGCTGCGGATAATACTGAGTCAGTTCTTTGTATGCCTGTCCGACAATCTTACCTTGTGCATTAAACACAAAAGCGCGATCGCCGGTAGTACCCAAGTCCAGTGCCAAGATGTAGCCCGATGATGGAGTTGTGCTGCCAACTGTGTCCATAGCCGCTTTCAATGATACTTACCAATATCCGTCAAACCAGATATACATTATTTTGCGTCCAGCTGACCAAGCAACTCAACTATCTACATAGATACCAAAATTACCTCCCCAACTTTTATAAAAATTAAAAGCAAAAAATATGGAAACAGAGACTAACCAATTGTAGTAATACAACAACCCTAAATTATTTGTGAACACTCAATATTTCTCCCATCTTTCCTCTCTGCGCCTCTGCGTGACGCCACTTGCTTCAAGTCGGGGAACCCGCCCAATGCAGTGGCTCCTCTGCGTGAGAGTTCACACTCAAAATAGGATAACTTTATTCAAGGTTCCATCAAAATGAAATTACAAAACTACAACAAATTTGCAACTTTACTCAGCGTAGGATGGATGTTATCTAATTTTGCTGCTGCTTATGCTGCTGATAACTTGCAAATAGCAAATACCTGGAGCAACAATACCAGAAATCCAAATCTTCTCAATCTTGCATCCAATCCCATACCCCAACCAAAACTAGTTTTTATTGGCACAGAACCATATACAGTCTCAGGCAAAAACTTTCAAAGATATAAATTATCAGTAGCCAACTGGAATGCATTTCCTAACAACTTATTTACCAAAGCTCCAGATTTACCTCCTTGCGGACAAAACAGTAACTCATCTAGGACTTGGGTCAATATTTATAATGGTCAAAACAACCAACGAATTTACGGATTTTGTGCATTTTCCTCCTCTGAAAACTTAAACTCTCTTTGGTTTGCAGTTGAACAAGGTCAAACACCTCCCCAATCTGTATATATCATTTTAAAAGATAGAAAAACTAACAAAGAATATCGCTCTAACCTACTTTCATTAACACAAGAAACACAAGCAGTTAAAGAAGACTGTATCGCTTTTAATCCCAATAATATTAGTGTTAATCAAGTTAGCGATCGCTGGAAAATAGTTGAGAACGGCAATCACTGGATGTTTGATTTTGGTAATAAAAAAGATGAAGCGACACGTGCTTTCAAAATTATCAATCACTATGGCATGAACAAATCCTGTTTTGTTGGACGACCACAACCATCCTTCCAATATCTACTAGTAAATAATAGCGCTCCTTCTGGTTCACTACAAGGCGAAGATTGTATATCTTTTAATCCTGCCACCACAACCGTTAATCGCATAAATAATCGCTGGAAAATTGTAGATGGTAACCACTGGATGTTTGATTTTGGTAATAATAAATCTGAAGCAACAACATCATTAGCGATTATCAAAAAATATAACTTTACCCATTCTTGCTTTGTTGGTAGACCCGATCCGAGTTTTACCTACCTGCGCCGATAAAAAATTAGGGTAGCACATGTGTGCTACCCTACAAATTTCTGGATCTCACAAAAGCGATAAAGAATTAATCTAAATTTTTCAAAACAATATGTTTTTTTAAATCAAAATCAATTACACCTTGTTCTTGTAATTTGCCCATCAATCGTGTAATTGTTACCCTCGTAGTACAACAAGCACTAGCAATATCTTCATGAGTTAAACGAACACTTAAGCGAGTTCCCTCTGGTACAGTTTCACCGATTTCGCGTTTCAAAAGTTTTAATAAATAGTGTAGGCGTTCCTGTACCCGTCGTCTTCCAGAAATAACTAAAAAAGATTCTGTTTGCTGTAACCGCTGATTAATTTTTGGTAAAAAAGTATGACTCAGACTTGGAGAAGCTGCTACTTCTGCTGCGTAAATTGACACCAACTCAACATCACAAAGGGCTACTGCTTGGTAAATATTTAGAGAAGTCAAACTAGTACCAAAAACCATTTCTGCTGTTGCCAACCCTAATAGTACTTCTTCGCCGGTTTCGCAGTAAGTACTTAGCTTGACCAAACCTTGGCAAACATACCAAATTACTAGTGGGTTAAGAGGGATAGTTTCTCCTTTAGAATATTTATGCACCGGATGACCAGGAAACAGGTCGCTGGTATTATTCTTGACTACTGTTGATTCTAAAGGTTGACGTTCAGAAATATCACGTAGCATCCAGCGCAAAGAAGTTGCTTTCCCCTGCGAATTAGGGACAACAAGCACTGTTAAAGCTGCATCAAACAACTCGCCATGACTTTGTTGCAAATGTATTAATAACTCTTTACCTCTGACTGATTGGGATAGTTGGATAAGTTCATTGCGAATTTTTTGACGTTCTTCTAGAGGGACAAAATTAATCATTGATTTGCCCACTAGAAAATGCTTTGAAACATTAAACAACTTAGCTGCTGTGTGGTTAGCTTCTTGAATGATACCTTCTATATTAGTCACTAAATAGCCATCTGGCGCCAACTCGAATAAATTTTGGTAGTGTTGGCATTCTGCTTCTAGCCAATTCCGTGTTTGTATTAGTTCTTCGTTTTGTTGATACAATTCCTCTGCTGCTAACTGCACTATCTTTGAGGTGTTATAGAGTTCCTTAAAAGCCTGTGGCAGAAGATCTGGTGGAATCCAAGGCAAGACACTAGCAGTTTGGTATAAATCTGCTAAACGCTTGTGCAATACTTCTGCGCGTTGGATAAATTTTTCTATGTTCACCTTAAATTCCCGCTACTTACTTGCAGAGGTTGAGCAAAAAAATCTATTAGGTAAAGACTTGGAAAATTGCAGCATTTATGATTTTGTTGAGTGATAAATTTAAATTTCATGAAGCTGCAATTGTTCTTCCATTTAATTTATAACAATACCTTGAATAAAGGTTTCCGACAATTTTTGTCTGAAAATATTACAGGTCATTCAGTTTTTTAAATGACACACATCACAATTAGGTCTAGATATTCAATTTATATTGCATTTACAAATTGCTTACTAATCATTAATATTTTTGGTAGACGTAGACTTTTCCAGCCTACATGGTATAGCATTTTGCTAAGTATTACTTCTACCTTTAGTAGTAGAATTCGGTAAACTCAGTTAAATACGAATTTGTAAATCAACTGATTAGACAGTCAAAATTATGGCTAGGAGATAAATTAGATTGGACAGGACACTCCGAAAAAGTCGATTTCAACCTTAAGTTATCGAACAGAATTCAGGAGTCAGGAGTCAGAATTCAGCAATGTTTTTTGTATGACTGGCGGATAGCGTAGCGTAAAGCCTCCTCCTTTGGAGACGCCCTCGCGTTCGGCATGGCAACGCTATGAGCGAGTAATCGAGCGTCTGAATAATCAGCGTTTTTGCACCCCCACCAAATTTTCAATTTGGTGGTCTTCAATCAGTCGCGGGTCTGAATCCCCGACTGATAGCGACGCAGAAAGCGAGTATTTTCGAGTCGCGTCAAGATTGCTGACTCCTGAATTCTGACTTCTGAATTCTTCTTCAACACTGTTGTTTAATGCGCTTTGTCACTCCTTTAATAATTGAGTATTAATGATAATTGTTTCCATTATTACCAAACTTCCATCACAAGAATCAAGCCACTACTACCAAAGGTATATAATCTAAGTTAAGTTTATTTGTGTTCCTCGATACTTTTTATATCAATAAATTATCGACAGATATCGTTCTGATACAAACAAAAGTAAGACTACAGAGAACAAGCAATAGTCGAACTACCACACCTTCAATAAAATAGGTGTTATGATCTCAGAAAAATTGTATAGAAAGACACGCACAAACTTAACAATTATCCGCTTCTTTAGTTAGAGGATAAATGAACTACTAAGCTGGTGTAATTTAACAATGCGTAACAGCTTATCAACGCGCAAGTTATTAGGAGTGATAGATGAGGTGTAAATAATATCAAATCTTGTCACTCCTTTTTATCTCTTTTTATTACTCATCAAAGACCTAAACCCCTTACCCCCTTACCGATGCAGGGCTGATTCATTCCCCAAAGAGCTTTAAAAATCAAGGGTTCTAGCGATTAAAAATTAGTTATTTTGTTACAGGCGTGCGGATGAAACCAACTATTTTAAGTAGAACGACTTGAAAAAACCAAACTATGTTCAGTAATGTAAAAACTTTGGTATTTAGTTCGTAGTAAGGACTTCAGTCCTTATTAGAGGACTAAAGTCCTCTCTGCGAGACGCTACGCGAACACTACAAACCTTTAATTATTTACACCGTTCTACTTACTGATATTTCAGTGCTTAAATGTTCATATCTTCGTTACGCTTACTTACAATTTTCTTGCTAACCATCTTGACAAATCCTGTTTGAAATGGAATGAAACAGCCCTGCTTACCGATGCGGGAAGGGGGAATTCAAAGCCTCTCTCGGCATCGAGGAGAGATTTGGAGAGGGGTTTTTAGTATACTTTATGACTTTTCAAACATCCTTTCATCAATTTTTCTTAATCTAGGTAGTTCTAAGGACGCCTCCACCGACTTAAAATAAGTGGCGTTTTAGGAACCTAGCAAGATCCTGTAGGATAACCCAACACTCAGAGATGTCCGTCTAATCACTTATCAAAAAAAATTCTCTGCATCCCCGCGTCAGTCTAAATGATAAGTATTCAACAGCACATAATACAACTAACTAGATGTACTTAATATTACTAATTACGGAAACTTTGTGATATCTTGTCATTTTAGACATCTTAACTACATCAATTCAATGCTTTATCACCGTAAATTGCCCAAATATCTGGCATTTCTATTTTTATCAGTAGTATTGGGTGCTGATTTACCAACTACTCAAGTTTTTGCCCAAACTACTATACAGTCATCTATTGGTAAAAGTGTGACATTTACATGCAATGACACTGAGACAACTATCAAAAATAAAAATGGCCCCAGAGTGACTGTTGGCCAAAGAACCATCTACATTGGTTATCAGCAAGTATCATCTCAAAACAAAGACCCTCGCATCATTAGTTTTCAGAATGGCCTGAAGAAATGGTGTCGTACTGATTACGAAACAACCAATGATGATGGTACAGGCTATGGATTACTTTGGGATGGAGGAAACGTTTTGTATGGCGTTTTCTCTTCCACTGGTAGCCAGCCTGGTAATGATTTTCGACGCTTTGCTATTGGTCGTTGGCTACCTAGTTATGGCAGTGGTGGCGGTCCGAAAGTCGCAGTTATAGCAAAAATTAATCCAGAAAATGGTAGCGTTTACTATGCCACATTTCTGACTGCGAAAAAGGCTAATGATGGTAAAACAAATTCTTTAGTTGTCACCGGATTATCATGGAATGGCGTCAATTTGACTGTCAAAGCAGATTCTTGGTGGACTCCACGTCGCGCTAATAGAAATTCTATGACTTGTTCTGGTTCATCACCTTATAAATATACAGGTATATTCACTGGAGATTTGACAAAGGTAAACTCAGCTTCAGCAGTTACCTGTAGTTAAAATGACTGGAACAATTTTTTGGCGATCGCTAACTTCAGCGATCGCCCAAGTGGTGAAAATCAGTAGATTAATTTAGTTGTTATGGACGATGTTCGAGAACTAATCGCTATCCAACAAGAACTCTCAGGAATCAGCGATCGCCTGAGAAAAATTTTTCCACAAACCCATCCCCAATTTGACAGCGTGTTTGAAGACCTGGGCGCGGCTGGATATTATATTCGTGAAGCTAGTTATCGTCTGGAATCAGTTCTTGAAACCGTGCAAGGTGATGGAGAAACTGAAGTTGAATAAATAGAGGCGATCGCAGAAGTTTTGCAATCGAGTTTCAATCCCTAATAGGGATTAGGTGGAATTGCAATCTATCATATATGTCTGCATTGCATGTCTGCGCACTTTCAATCCCTAATAGGGATTAGGTGGAATTGCAATCCCTGGACTGCTATCAGGGTCGGATTCGTCATCCTTTCAATCCCTAATAGGGATTAGGTGGAATTGCAATGCTAAGTTTGCAAGTGCGATCGCTTTGCTGCAAGGAGAAAGTCAAACCGAATACTATTTGTAAGTAATGTCCAGGGTAGCAACTCTATTAGAGCTATGCACCCCTAATTTTTTTTGTAAAATACAATACATAAACTTGAATTTAGTAGTAAAGGAACCAAAAAGCATGGCCGTTTATAGCTCTCAAGCCATCCGTCATATCTTAATCGGGCTGGGATATTTAGCTCCTGAGATTGATCCTAACCCCGATCCTCAATTTGCTCCTTGGAAACGGAATAACAACCCCTTGACAGACGATGTTACCGAGGAAGCTATTAAAAAGTTTCAAAAACAGTACTCACAAAAACTTGCAGTTAATGGTAACGCTGATTCCCAGACTAGAGAAATAATGGAAGATACAATCAAAGGGCTTCAGAATAGATTGAAGTTTCACGGTTTTGCAACCAATGCCGAAATTCCTCCAAATCAGCCTTTTTATGGGCCAGCCACTTATAAAGCTGTGAGAAAATTTCAGAAATCTCTAGGTTTAACTGAAAATGGTATTGCCATTGTTGAACAGCGTCAAATTCTACAGCAACCGACTCTGACACCCCCTAAGCCTCAGCCTGAGACTCAACTCAAGCTGATAGATTTGTATTTGCAATTCAAAAAGAATCCTCAAAATCCTTCTTATATTGCAGCACTAAATAACTTACAAAAAAATCTCCCCAAGGATATTTTACACAAAGTTACTAACAAATGGAGAGGGACAAACGATCAAAATCCTGAAATTGTGAAGCTGACAAATGTATTCACTTATTTTGATGGCAATAATCTCAACCAGCGTGATGCATTCGATTACTTACAAAGTCAGATAACTCCAGCGATCTATAAAGAATTTATTGCTCTCTGGAATAAGAAGTAAACAAATATAGGAGAATTCAGAATTCAGAATGGGCTACGCCCCGCTACGCTAACAGAATTCAGAGTTAGAATAGGCTCTTTGTCTAGTTTTGAAATGTAAATAGCGTACTTCATTTTCCTTGAAATCTGCTGTAATATGGTGCGTTAGGCTAAAGCCATAACGCACCCTACGTTATTGATAAATTAGCTGTAAAAGAGGTAATAGTTAGGTATTTATGAAAAATGCGATCGCTCGTCAAACTGCATTCTTAGTTATATGCTCTATGCTACTCATAGCCTGTGGCAAAAGTGGCAATCCTAATTTAAATTCTGCAAATAATCCAGCAACAAATATATCTAATTTTATTCCCATAGGAATCGCTTTTGCCCAAACAAGCAATGTGGCATTACTCGGTCAAGAGGGAACTGATGGAGTAAAAATCGCTGAAAAATATTTTAATGGCAAAGGAGGCATTAATGGCAGACCAATTAAATTAGTATTTCAAGATACTGGTGGCGATGAAGCTGGAGCGATTAATGCTTTTCAAACTTTAATTAATCAGGATAAAGTCGTTGGCATAATTGGCCCTACCTTATCACAACAAGCTTTTAGCGCCAACCCCGTAGCAGAACGCAATCGAGTTCCCGTGATTGGAGCATCAAATACTGCTAAAGGTATTCCGGAAATTGGTGATTATGTTGCTCGTGTTTCTTCATCTGTGGCTGTGGTTGCTCCTTATTCTGTGAAAGCTGCACTGCAACAAAATTCTCAAATCAAAAAAGTAGCTGTATTTTACGCTCAAAATGATGCTTTCAATAAATCAGAAACCGAAATTTTTCAGAAGACAGTTAAAGATTTAGGATTGAATTTAGTCACAGTCCAAAAATTTCAAACTACAGATACAGATTTTCAAGCTCAAGCCAGCGATGCTATTAATTTAAAACCAGATTTAGTGATTATATCCGGGTTAGCTGTAGATGGAGGTAATTTAGTTAAACAATTACGAGAACTTGGTTATAAAGGATTAATTATTGGTGGCAATGGTTTTAACACATCGCATATATTTTCTGTGTGCAGAGCGCTTTGTGAAGGTGTGATTGTTGCTCAAGCTTATAGTCCTGTTTATCCTAGTGAAATTAACACGGCATTTCGCAAAGCTTACATTGAACAATATCAAAGAGAACCACCCCAAGTTAGCGCTCAAGCTTTTGCAGCGATGCAGGTATATGTAGAAGCTCTACAATCTTTAGATAAAAAAAGCAAAATTAGTAACTTATCACTAGCAGATTTGCGTCAACAATTGAATCAGGAGTTATTGAAAGGAAAATATCAAACTCCTCTGGGTGAAATTGCTTTTACGCCAACAGGTGATGTGATTCAAAAAGAGTTTTATGTTGCACAATTGAAGATGGAGCCAAACGGTGTTAAGGGTAAATTCTCATTTTTAAATATTAAATAAGCGTGAAAAATCCATAGTCTACTATGATTAGATTAGGACTTAAGCAAAACTAGAAGAATCAAAATGAACTTTCTCCAAGCCAAGATTTTAGAAAAACTAGAACGCCTTCCAGAAAATGCACAGCAGCAAGTTCTAGATTTTGTCGAGTTTTCCTTTATTCTTATCTAGCCTCTCTTGAATAGCGTCTCTACAGAATTGTGCAGGGTCGTCTTGTGCCTTCACCTCATCTTTCATCTCTTTAGAAACTCTAAAACTTAATTGTTCAGTTAACGGTTCATCACCTTTTCTTTTTCCTGGTTCTAAATTTTCAGGTGTTCCTCTAGGATTAGGCATTTATGTAGAAACGTAAATATAGATTGAATCAATCGAAACCAATCGATTAAAGTTTGAAATCGGTGGTGCTATCACTCGCTAAAATGGTTCACCACCGATACCACTTTTTGAAAATGGTAATTCTATGTTTACACGTTCAGAACTCGAAATAAAGACTGTTCCTGAATTACAGGATTTATGCCGTCGATACGGTATCCGCCCTACAGGAAGTGCAGCATACAAAGCTAGCTACATTACTTCCTTGCTATCTTTCCCGTTGATAGCTGTAAACCAGATGCAGGAAGGCAGAGGATTAAAGTCACCAACACTTGCTTCTATTCAGGTGTTTGGTTCAGCGATAGATGAGATGAATTCTCCAACCGCAGAACAAATAGCGCTGATTAGAATTTCCCTGGAGGGTAAGAGAATGCGTTACCCAGATAGATACAAGCAGGAAGAGTTACTAGCTTGGCATATGGCGAAAATGAAACTTGAACAGGTGATAGCGCTACTCGGTAGGTAATCTCTCAATTCACGGCATCCCATCACAGCACTCCTCAATGGCGTGCTTTTTTATGTTTTACTTGTAAAACTGCTGGGATTTGGGAGCCATTTGGTAACTTGATAAAATTTTTTTGCTGCTTAAAGATCTTTTTACTACCGAAACTAACTAAAATTTTTGGTTGGCGAACCATTTAAAGTACTTATCTTGACGTTGCAAAAAAGCAATAAACTGTTACAACATCAAAGATGTAAAATTTTTGTTGAATTCAACGAGCATCTACAGTTTCATTTCATCATAAGGTACTCAGCATGACTGCAATCACCCCAAAGGCTTCTTCGGCGCTTCCCAATTTTTCTGAAGGTATTCAATATTTTGGCGAAGCACTACCAGATTTTGAAACTTATGGTGCCACCCCTGCGATAGAATCGGGCAATGTAGCGATCGCATCTCCCACAGACAAAGCAGCAGTATATCAAACTTTATTAGCTGCCGATGCCTTACGCTATCTAACTTTGCAAATTACTGGTAGTAAAGCCTCTGGACATCCCGGCGGATTCGCTAGCCAAGCAGAAGCTTATGCATCTCTTGTCATGCTGGGATACAAGAACATTATCACGGAAGTCGGACACCACGCCCCTGGATTTTATAGTGCCATGTTCTTGGATCGATCGCTAGAAGACATGGGAATTTCTACAGTCCAACAATTGCGCGATCGCTTTCGAGAAAAGCACGGACTTTTAGGACACCTTTCTGGTTATATACCTGGTATTCTCGCACCTGCGGGGCCTTTGGGACAAGGACAACACTTTGCAATGGCGGCTGCACTGTTGCACAAAGATAAATTATTCCCTTTTACAGTTGGCGATGGTGGATTGGGTGAGCCTTATATTGTAAGTGCGATCGCTCACTTTCATACTGCTTATCCTGCTGTCACTAACTTTTTGCCGATACTGGTGTGGAATGGTTATAGCCAAGAACACCACAGTATGGTTTCCCTCAAAACCAACCCAGAAATGCAAGCATATTGGCAAGGTAACGGTTTTGCTGAAGTTGTGTTAGTGGATGCTAAGGATTTTGACGATCGAGATCAACCAGGGGATTACGTTGATAGTACGGCTTTTTCCTTTGAGAAACGCCTAGCATTTACCCAAGCAGTACTTGAGGGTGTAGATAAAGCAGCGCGATCGGCACTAGGTGGCAAGCTTACTGTTTTTATTATTAAACAACTTAAAGGTGCAGGAGTCCACGCGCGGGGTGCAAAATCTCACAACCTTTATCCTAAAGATACGCTAGATGCGCCGCATATTGTGACTGCGTTGCAAACTCGCGCTTTATCTCCTGAAGCTTGGCAATTAGTCAGAACAAATGCCGAACGCGCAGGCGGTGGCCCCGCAGCCAAAACAGTAGTCACAGAATTTGAATTACCATTGCCAGAATTAGGCGAATTACCTTTAGAAGAATATGCAGTAGGCGGCGAACCAAAAGTTTCTACAACTGCAATGGGACGATTGGTAGGAATAGTTGGAAATAAAGATCGAAATTTCCTTGTCACCAACGCCGACGGTAACGAAGCATCGGGAATTGCTAACATTAACCAAGCATTAAAAATTATCCACCCCACAACCGACGATTTATATAATCAAGCGCCAAACGGACAAGTTTATGAACCTTTGAGTGAAGATGCTTGTGCAGGTTTAGCCGCTGGTTTGTCATTAATGGGTGCGAGAACTTTGTGGTGTTCTTACGAATCTTTTGCCATCAACGGATTACCAATTTGGCAAACTGTAATCCAAGCAATGGCAGAATTGCGCCGTCAAACTCCCTCGACTATTACTTTATTCACAGCGGGTGCATTAGAGCAAGGGCGTAACGGTTGGACTCACCAACGTCCGGAAATTGAAGCTTACTTTGCTTCACTCATGCGAAATGGAAATGTTTTTCCATTATTTCCTCCCGATGCTAATAGTATCCAAGTTTGTTATGACTGGGCATTGCAAACTAAAAATAAGGGAATTGTAATTACTGCAAGTAAATCACCGTTACCAATTCGTATTACTTTAGAACAAAGTCGCCAAGGCTTACAAGATGGCGCGGTGGTATTGCATGAAGTCCCTGGCGATAAACAAGTTGTATTTGCTGTCATTGGTGACATGACATTAATGCCAGTATTTGAGGCGGCTACTTTCTTAGAAAATGAAGGTATTGGTGCCAAGATAGTTTCTGTGATTAATCCCAGACGTTTATATCGTCCTCATGATACTGCTTGGGATACCTGTTCAGAAGCCGATGGTGGTTTCTTAGATGATGGGAAATTTGCCGAATTATTTGATGGCGATGCGTTAATTGCTGTGACAGGTGGTGCGGCGGCGATGCTGGAACCAATTTTGTTACGGAGTACAGCCAAGCGCGATACTTTTGCGTGGAAACGCGGCGAAACTACAGCTAGTGCTGGTGAGTTGATGGCGTTTAATGGATTGACTGCTGAGGCTTTGACGAAAAGAGCGATCGCACTAGTGCATTAAAACTGCGTAGGCGTAGTCAGCCGTAGGCATCGTCTTTCATTTTACCGCAAATATACGTATGGAAATACTGGAAAGTTGTCTTTAATGCGTATATTTGCGTTTTTGATGAGAAGTTTTAAGGCATTGGGATTAGTTCATAAAATAAATACAGCAGATTTCAACTTGGTGAGGTACAGAAATACCCCACCCGCCTCACGGCACCCTCCCCTTGGTAAGGGGAGGGTTGGCGGGTGTACCTTATTTAGTTGCAAAATGCTGTAAATGTGAGTAGATTTGCTGAAATTGTTTGAGAATAGCAGCTTTGCGAGTCGCAAAAATTAGTTTGGGAGTCAAAAATTGGCGTTGCTGAATCAGAGTATGAATTGACATTTTTGATATAACTAAACAACGAATCTTTGCGCCTTTGGTCCAACCCAGACATTGAGGGTCACCAGTACCGTTAACAAAGGAGTCACCAACAAAACAAATTCTGATTTCACTTAGCTGTAATGAATTCATTGAATAAATACTTCTGTAATTTAAAGCTTTACAACATACAAAAAAAGAGAGGCAATTAATTTTACCTCTCTTAATAAATCAACTTCAAAGGTAATAGGCTTTAGCTTTTACCTTTTAGTTTTTAGTATCTGCTGGGTTTGTGAACGATAAAGCTGAGAATTTGGCACTGCTTGATGTTGTCAAAACCCACAACACGGATGTAGTTGTTGGAATACTGAGAACGGCAAGATTGAACTTCGTTCAACACTTCTTGGGTAGATTTAGCGCCGAACAAAGGTAGCTTCCACAGTGTCCAGTATAATTCTGTTGGCTCAGAGGTTTCGTTGAATTCAACCGCTGGAATGTAACCTTGATTCAAAATGTACTGGATCTGCTTGGCAATTTGAGCATCAGAGAGGGGAGGTAGATAAGAAAGGGTTTCGTAACGACGCTCTTTTGGTAGAGTTTGCATAGCTTTAGTATTAAAGGATTGCGGTTGACTTTAGTTATCAGTTATCAGTCACCAGTTATCACTGCTGACTTTTCACTGTTCATTACTTGGGTCTGAGCTTGTTTGCTGTTCTGGGTACAGACTGGGGTTCGATGTATCTATCTGTGTGATGCGTTCTAGATGCTGGCGACGCTGTTCCATGTTGGCTTGCTGAATGCCAGTGCGAACCATTTCCGGTAAGAAATCGGTGACTTCTTCGGCAATATGTTCTCTAACAGTCATAATCCGCAATGCCAAATCTGGCTTTTCTCGAAATAGTTGTTTGATGTAAGTTTCTCCATCTTGAACTTTATCAGCAGAAAAGTTATGCAGCCATAGTGCTAATGGAGGATTAGTTTCGTCCAGCTGTGCCAATACTGTCCTTAGCGCCTGATATGTCAGGTAGCTTTGGAGAGTCTTGGATGTGTCCTTCGCAATTTGCTTGAGATTCATGCTTGACCCCAGCCCTTAACAGTTATGAGTTATGAGTTATGAGTTATGAGTTATGAATTAATGTAACTCTTAACTCCTAACTTCTAACTCCTAACTTTGGATCAGACGGTATCCATAGCTTCAAACTCAAACTTGATTTCTTTCCACAGTTCGCAAGCAACGGCTAATTCAGGAGACCACTTAGCAGCTTCACGGATAATGTCATTACCTTCACGAGCCAAGTTGCGACCTTCGTTACGAGCTTGAACGCAAGCTTCTAAAGCAACGCGGTTAGCTGTAGCACCAGGAGCATTACCCCAAGGGTGACCGAGAGTACCACCACCGAATTGCAGTACGGAGTCATCACCAAAGATTTCTACGAGTGCAGGCATGTGCCAAATGTGGATACCACCAGAAGCAACTGCCATAACACCAGGTAGAGAAGCCCAGTCTTGGGTAAAGTAGATACCACGAGACTTGTCTTGCTCAATGTAGTTTTCACGCAATAGGTCAACGAAGCCCATTGTGATACCACGCTCACCTTCCAACTTACCAACTACGGTGCCGGTGTGGATGTGGTCACCACCAGACAAACGTAGGGCTTTAGCTAATACACGGAAGTGAATACCGTGGTTCTTTTGACGGTCGATAACAGCGTGCATAGCGCGGTGGATGTGCAACAGGATACCGTTGTCACGGCACCAACGAGCCAATGTGGTGTTAGCGGTGAAACCTGCTGTCAGGTAGTCGTGCATGATGATGGGCTGTTTGAGTTCTTTAGCGTACTCAGCCCGTTGCAACATTTGTTCACAGGTGGGGGCGGTGACGTTGAGGTAGTGACCTTTGATTTCACCGGTTTCTGCTTGGGCTTTGGCAATAGCTTCAGATACGAACAAGAAGCGATCGCGCCATCTTTGGAATGGTGCTGAGTTGATGTTTTCGTCGTCTTTGGTGAAGTCCAAACCACCGCGTAAGCACTCGTATACAGCGCGTCCGTAGTTCTTAGCTGACAAACCCAATTTGGGTTTGATGGTACAACCTAACAAAGGACGACCGTATTTGTTTAATTTGTCACGCTCAACTTGGATACCGTGAGGAGGTCCTTGGAAGGTCTTGATGTAAGCTACTGGAAAGCGGATGTCTTCTAAACGCAGTGCCCGCAAGGCTTTAAAACCAAATACGTTACCTACAATGGAGGTCAATACGTTGGTTACAGAACCTTCTTCAAACAGATCCAAGGGATAGGCAACATAGCAAATAAACTGGTTGTCTTCGCCGGGAACTGGTTCGATGTCATAGCAACGACCTTTGTAGCGATCGAGGTCGGTGAGCAAGTCCGTCCACACAGTTGTCCAGGTACCAGTGGAAGACTCAGCCGCTACAGCCGCACCTGCTTCTTCGGGAGGAACTCCGGGCTGAGGCGTAACACGGAATGCTGCTAGAAGATCTGTATCTTTAGGTGTGTAATCGGGGGTGTAATAAGTTAGTCTGTAATCCTTAACCCCGGCTTGATACCCAGATTTGCTCTGAGTCTTCGTTTGAGCGTAAGACATATTTTATCCTTCCCAGAAGTCACTCTTTTTACTTATCAAATCACGTACTGTGCAACTTTCCCACGCCCCGCTCTTTCCCCCTTGAGCGGGGAGAAGATCGGGAAAAACTTTTGTTAGGGGTTGCCTTTGGTAGAGGTTAGCAGCTTTTTTGCGGCGGACACTTTGGTAGCGGTGGTAACCCTCCTCACCAGTGTTCTCCCCTTCTAGGGGCACACGACCTAGCGCTTCTACTGTTTCCTCTTCCCATACATCAAAATTCTTTTTTATCTGTTTCTCGCACTCGACTAAACCTTCTCAATTTGACCAAAACTTCCGCATTTTGCGGTCAGCATTTAGATAATTCTCCCATAAGCTGGGATATTCAGGGGGTTGGGCTGGCTGGCACACATTCCCGCTTCTACACTCCTTTTATCTTCCCTTTAGTTGGAAAAGATACTAGAAAAGAATTTACTTGACATAGATTTAGCAGAGTGGTAAGCGAAAGATAAAAAATTGCACACCACGTAATTTGTAGCTTGTTTCACAATATATCAAGAATTCGATAAGTTATTCTTTGAAAGTTTTTAACTTATTTATTTAAATTTGTTATTACATAAAGATTTAAACTTTTTGTTAAGAAAGATTTACAAAATGTCATTAATGGTGTGGGGATTGGGGAGGTAGGAGGCAGAGGGGCAGAGGGGCGGAGGGGCGGAGGGGCAGAGGGGCGGAGGGGCGGAGGGGCAGAGGGGCGGAGGGGCGGAGGGGCAGAGGGGCGGAGGGGCGGAGGGGCGGAGGGGCAGAGGGGCAGAGGGGCGGAGGGGCGGAGGGGCGGAGGGGAGAATAATAACTCCTCACTCCAAACTCCTCACTCCAAACTCCTCACTCCTAACTCCAAACTCACCACTCTCAATCGTCAATGTTTAAAAAATCCAAGCTAGGGGAACACTGAAGTTAACCAAAAGCCAGTTTAGGTAACGGCTATGGGTAGTGTCTTCAAAGGAAATGCGATCGTGGTATTGTTTTGCAAGCGTACTAGTTTATTGATTACTTCTGTCTTGCTGGGGTTAATAACTCTACCCAGTATGGGATGGGCACAAAAAACGCCTGACATTAATTCATCTGATTTAGCCCCCGCTTACCCGTCTTCGCCACCACCTCCGCGAGTAGATCCTTTACCCGATGAACGGGGAGTGCAAGAAAATTCGCCAGAAACGGATTATCGTGTAGGTAACTTACTGGCTGATGTTACGGGTAATCTTTGGGTAGGTTCTTGGCGGGGACTATCGCGGATTGACCCGAAAACTGGCAAGATTGTTTCTCGTGTAACCTTACCGAATGTTGCCATTGGTGCTTTAGCCCAAGACAAAGTAGGACGTTTGTGGGTGGGAAGTTATGGCGGATTGATGCGAGTAGATCCCCGCACGAGCGAAATTACCGCGCAGAATTTATTTTTGCCTTCTAGACGGGTGTTGTCACTGTTAGTTGACAAACGGGGCTATTTGTGGGCTGGAACTGACAGTGGTTTAGCCCTAATTAGTCCCGACCAAGGTTTGATTATGACAACATTAAAAAATCTGCCTGGTGTCAGTGCCAATACCTTAACTTTGGATGCTGAAGGTCAACTGTGGGTTGGCACTCTTGATGGAGTGGTGCGGGTTAATACTGCCAGTGCTGGAATTATGAAGCGAATCGCAGATTTACCGGGAACTACCGTCCAAGCCTTAGCTATCAGTCCAGAAGGCTTAATTTGGGCGGGAATGCCGAATAATTTGCTAGTTATTAACCCAAAAACTGGGGCAGTGTTGCGGTCTGTAACGCGGTTGCGTGGACGTAACGTCACAGCAGTACGTTTTGCTAAAGATGGTAGTGTCTGGGTCGGTACTAACAATGGTTTGTTACGATTAAATCCAAATACCGGAGCTGTGTTAGACGCTGAAGTTGCTGGACTTCCTTCTAGTCGGATTCTTGCCCTTGCACCTGACATCGGCGATAAATTGTGGATCGGTACTAGTGAAGGTCTAGCTTGGTTAATGCCCAAAATGTCCAGTGCAAAACCCCATATTGCTTTCAGTCGCACTGTTAAATGATTTTGTCATTTGTCCTTTGTCTTCTGTCCTTAGCAAATGACAAATGACTAATGACAAAGGACAAAACATCTAAAATCCAAAATCTAAAATCCAAAATTGGCAATGGCAATCACTACCCAGCAATTAATTCAATGGAAACAACAGGGACGTTCAATTGTGGCGTTGACCGCCTGGGATTATGCGATCGCTCAACTCCTCGACGCAGCTGGTGTAGACTTAATCCTCGTAGGTGACTCTATGGCAGTAGTTCTAGGGTATGAAACAACTCTGCCGATAACTTTAGATGAAATGATTTACCACGCCAAAGCCGTGCGTCGAGGAGTTAAACGCGCCTTTTTACTGGTTGATTTACCGTTTTTGACCTACCAGGAAAGCATCCAACAAGCGATACATTCAGCTGGTAGAGTTTTGAAAGAGACTGGAGCGCAAGGCGTGAAGTTAGAGGGTGGTTATCCAGAAATGGTAGAGACAGTTGCCCGTTTGGTGAAAGCCGGAATTCCAGTTATGGGTCATGTCGGTTTGACACCCCAATCAGTACATCAACTCGGTTTGCGACAACAGGGTAAATCCGAAGAAGCGAGTGAGAGAATTTTAAATGAAGCGATCGCTCTCGAACAAGCCGGTGCTTTTGCCATGTTGTTAGAACATATACCCGCAGATTTGGCAATGCAAATTACACAAAAACTTACCATTCCTACAATTGGTATTGGTGCAGGACTTCACTGTGACGGCCAAGTTTTAGTTACCTCAGATGTACTCGGTCTTACAGAAAAGAATCCACCATTTGTCAAGGTTTACACAAATTTACGGGAGACAATTACTAAAGCCGTACACAATTATGCCTTAGAAGTGCGAGAACGGAAGTTTCCCTCATAAAATCTCGTCAATTTAGCAAAATATTCCCGGATTTTCATTTTCTACACAGATTTATGTACACAGTAAGGGAATCAAGTCAAAGTCTTTGCCCTGCTGTGCTATTCATTATTTACATCTTTCTTAACAATTTGGAATCCTTTATTTCACAACCACATTGAACACTATGGTGTTATGTACAGTTAACAAACTAACACTGGTGATTGTGGTGAAACGTGAGTTTTTATTAAAAATTATAAACAAAGCTATAAGTTTTTAGGTAGTGAGTTACTACTCTCGAAAATGTTAAGAAAAATTCGGATAATTGATAGCCTACTAGGAGAGAGGTTTTCCAGATAAAAATTAAAAGTAAAGTCGAATTTAAGTATTAAAGCGGAAACAACATAATCCATCTCCGAAAATTCCGCAATTGCCACCAAGACAATAGCAAAAACGCAGTGTAGTCTTTAACTAGAAAAACAGTATCAGGCAGTTACTAGACAAAATGCCGACGATCGCCACTAAACTTTTATAATATTTGTCGTTCTTATGACTCCAAAAGACATCAAAATTAAATTTCCTCTTTGGCAATATCTCAACCAGCCCTTATTTAGTAGCGATGCTAAATTAGTATTGAATCCCCATCGCTTTGCATTGATCTGGCGTCTTCAACTGCTAGAACGCTGCTGGACTAAAGAATGTGACGCTAAGGGACCTCAACAACATTAACTACATCAAAAGCCGACAAACTAAGCCTCGTCTGTACGGGGCTTTTTAGCGTCCGGTAAAGTACTTACAGTCAAACAACAGGGAGTAGGGAGCAGGGAGTAGGGAGTAGGGAAGACGGGGCTTGTATCCGACTAGTTGTTGGGGCTAGTCTTTTTCCCCTACCCCTACTCCCTACTCCCGCCCCAACAGGGCTTGGTCAGAATAAGCGTATGAATTCTCTACGAGTGGGTAATGAATATTGGTTAGGACTTACGCAAAACTACACGCCGTAGGGGCAATTCATGAATTGCCCCTACCGTAAAATCAGGGTTTGGGCTATTGTTTGCGTAAGTCCTGTTGGTTTAAAACCGGACTTCGTCCCGCTGCGCTAACGCCCGCAAGTGGCGCGAAATTAGTATTAAATTTTTTTCACTCATTTAAAACTCTATCCCTTCCCTACGGGACGCTGCGCGTAGCTTGCTTCCCTGTAAAGGTACATGGGTAGAGTATTCACCAATTCTGAATTCTGAATTCTGACTCCTTTTTATTTTTGTGTAAAAACTGCTAATCTAAGATCCCGTTGCTTTGCAAAATTCGACTCGAAAGGGTAGCCCCTGAGAGATATTTTTGGCTTGTGCTTGGAGGCGCTTATGTCCTTTGTCCCTTTGCATATTCACAGCGACTACAGTTTGCTTGATGGAGCAAGTCAGCTACCAGAGTTGGTGGAGCGAGCGATCGCATTGGGAATGAAAGCGATCGCCCTTACCGATCATGGTGTCATGTATGGCGCTGTTGAATTGATTAAAATTTGCCGTAGTCAAAATATTAAGCCGATTATCGGCAATGAAATGTATATTCTAAACGGCGATCTTGAAAAACAAGAACGTCATCGTCCCAAATATCATCAAGTTGTTTTAGCTAAAAATACAAAAGGTTACAAAAATTTAGTCAAATTAACTAGCATTTCCCATCTCAAAGGTGTTCAAGGCAAAGGAATTTTTTCTCGTCCTTGTATTAATAAAGATTTACTCAAAGAATATCATGAAGGGTTGATTGTTACTAGCGCTTGTTTGGGTGGAGAAGTTCCCCAAGCAATTCTCAGTAATAGACCAGATGCAGCGCGAAAAGTCGCTCAGTGGTACAAAGATGTATTTGGTGATGATTATTATTTAGAAATTCAAGACCACGGTTCCCAAGAAGACCGAATTGTGAATGTTGAAATAGTCAAAATTGCGCGGGAATTAGGTATTAAATTTGTTGCTACCAATGATTCTCATTTTATTTCTTGTTTTGACGTTGAAGCACACGACGCTTTGCTATGTATTCAGACTCACAAGCTAATTGCTGAAGATAAGAGGATGCGTTATAGCGGCACAGAATATCTCAAATCTGCCCAAGAGATGAAGCAGCTATTTCGTGACCATTTGCCGGATGATGTGATTGAAGAGGCGATCGCCACCACTGAAGAAGTCGCCGATAAAGTCGAGCCTTACCATATTATGGGTGAGCCTCAAATTCCTACTCCGCCAATTCCCTCTGGTCATACTGCTGATACCTATGCCGAAGATGTTGCATGGAACGGACTTTTAGAAAGGCTAAGTCGTAAATCCCGTAATGAAGTTGATTCCGTCTATAAAGAAAGATTGGAATACGAATTAAAAATGATTCAGCAGATGGGATTTTCCAAATACTTTTTAGTTGTATGGGATTACATTAAATTTGCCAGAGATAATAATATTCCTGTTGGACCTGGACGCGGTTCTGCGGCTGGTTCATTAGTTGCCTATGCAATGCGAATTACTAATATTGACCCTGTACATCATGGGTTACTATTCGAGCGCTTTTTGAACCCAGAACGGAAATCTATGCCTGATATTGATACGGATTTCTGTATTGAACAACGGGATAAAGTTATTGAATATGTCACTGATAAATATGGTGCAGATAGAGTTGCCCAAATTATTACTTTTAACCGTCTAACTTCTAAAGCAGTTTTGAAAGATGTCGCCAAAGCATTAAATATTCCCTACGGAGAAGCTGACCAAATGGCGAAATTAATTCCTGTGGTGCGGGGTAAACCAACTAAACTCAAGGTGATGATTTCCGATCAAACTCCAGAACCAGAGTTTAAAGAAAAATATGATAAAGAACCACATGTTCGCCATTGGATTGATATGGCGATGCGAATTGAAGGAACTAACAAAACCTTTGGTGTTCATGCAGCGGGTGTAGTGATTTCCGACGAACCACTAGATGAAATTGTACCGCTACAAAAGAATAATGATGGTTCTGTAATTACCCAGTATTTCATGGAAGACCTGGAATCAATGGGTTTGTTGAAAATGGACTTTCTGGGTTTGCGGAATTTGACACTGATTCAAAAAACCCTTGATTTAATTCAAGAAACTAAAGGATATCGTGTTGATCCAGATGAAATTACCCGTCAGGAAAGAAAAGCCCAAAAGATATTAGCTAAAGGCGAACATAGCACCCTGCCAAAAGATGTCCAAAAAACTTATGAACTATTAGAAGCAGGTGAGTTAGAAGGAATATTTCAATTAGAATCTTCGGGAATGCGTCAAATAGTCCGAGATTTGAAGCCTTCTAATATAGAAGATATTTCTTCAATTTTGGCACTTTATCGACCGGGGCCATTAGATGCAGGACTGATTCCGAAATTTATTAACCGCAAACACGGTCGAGAAAATATTGATTATGAACACAGTATTTTAGAACCAATATTAGACGAAACTTATGGAATCATGGTCTATCAAGAGCAAATCATGAAAATTGCTCAGGATATGGCTGGATATTCTTTAGGTCAAGCTGATTTGCTGCGTCGGGCAATGGGGAAAAAGAAAGTTTCCGAGATGCAAAAGCAGCGGGAAAAATTCGTCGATGGCTCGGCAAAAAATGGTGTGAAAAAACAAGTAGCTGAAGAATTATTCGAGCAAATGTTGAAGTTTGCTGAATATTGTTTAAGTTATTACACGGAAGTATTGACTGTAGAATATGGATTTTTGCCGATTGGCAAAATTGTCGAAAAAGGCATTGAATGTAGTGTGTACAGTGTTGATAATTATGGGAATGTTTATAGTCAACCTGTGGCACAGTGGCACGATCGCGGGCAACAAGAGGTGTTTGAATATTGTTTAGAAGATGGTTCAGTGATTCGGGCAACAAAAGACCATAAATTTATGACTGTGGATGGTCAGATGTTGCCCATTGATGAAATATTTGAACGCGAATTAGATTTGATGCGGGTGGAGGGTTTGCCGAATTGAGATAAGGGAGATAAGGGAGATGAGGGAGATGAGGGAGAGGGGGGAGACTTGGGAGAAAGATTGCTACCTTGTCCCCCTTGTCTTCCTTGTCCTCTTCCCATGCCCCATGCCCCATTATGCTGGTTCATGACAAACTGCTTCTATGCGATACCCGTCAGGATCAACCACAAAAGCGGCATAATAATGAGGGTGATAATTTGGACGTAATCCGGGTTTACCGTCGTCTTTGGCTCCTGAAGCGATCGCTTGTTCGTAAAAAGCATCGATATCAGCGCGATTATTAGCGGCAAATGCCAGATGAAAGCCCTTTGATACCTCATGGGTAAACTTCTGGCGACTCACAAGCCAAAACCTGGGGAAATTGTCAACACCATAACCAGCAATGTCAGTCAAATTAAAAATTCGCTTGATGCCTAATGGTGCAAGCACAGCATCATAGAAAGCTAGACTGCGTTCTAAGTTGCTGACGCCGAAAGATATATGGTCAAACATAAGCTTTGATTTTTAGATAAACTACTTACAATATTTTTCAACAAAACGGCATCTGAAGAGCGATCGCTTTCTTTACATCCCTCAAAGTTCTGTTTGCCCCTAGTTCAGACTTCCTTCCGTGTCAGACTAGTAGCAGCGGTATGGCAAAATCTTGGGTATCCTCTATGCCAGAGGCCGTTGTGGTAGCAGTGAATTTTTAGAAGATAGGAAAAAGTTCTGTGTTAAAATCTTACAGCTGTTTATAACTTCGATCGCACTAGTATATGGGCAGGACTATTGAAAGCTTTAAGCAGTAAAAATTTAGTAGCTGAAAACGCTATTATCGCAACGAACGAAGTGTGGAAAAAGCTGTGAATCAGAATTCAAAATTCAGAAGGCAAGCAGTTAGGGATTGAGAATCGTCAATAATTCAAGACCACCAAATTTCAAATTGGCTGGAGAATTTAAAACTGTTGATTCATTCTCCACTCACTCAAAAATCATCTGACTTGTGACAAGTAACGCCTTAATTTTTTGTTGTTAATTTCACATTGAATAATCTATAGATACGAACGATGAGTAGTATAAATTTTAATCCGACTCCCGAAATTTCAGTGATATTAAGTACATATAACCGAGAAAATTATTTAAATAATTGCATCGATAGTGTGATTAATCAAACCTTTAAAGATTGGGAAATCATCGTAGTTGATGATGGCAGTCAAGATAACACTTTTACTGTTGTCAATCCTTATCTGCAAAAATTTAATAATGTCCGTTATCTCAAACACCAAAATCGCAAAGCTGCTTATGGGCGAAATGCTGGTATTCAAGCATCATTCGGTAACTACATCACATTCATAGATAGCGATGACACATACAAAACAAATCATCTAGAGTCACGGTTTGAATATATGAGAGCTAATCCTGAAATTGATTTAATTGAAGGAGGATACGAAATCGAAGAAGAGTTTTTTGTTGCCGATTATTTTAAACCAGGTGAAAAAATTAGCATTCGAGAATGTGTTGTAGGGGGGACATTTTTTGGCAAAAGAAAAGTATTTTGGGAATTGAAAGGATTTAATAATATTCATTATGGAGAAGATGCAGATTTGTGGTCTCGCGCCGAAAAAATATTTAAAACTCAAAGAATAAAAGAGCCAGAATCTTATGTTTATACTAGATCGGAAACTAGTACTACCAAGACTTTTATGGATAATATCTCCTAGATTTGCCTAAATACTTGGTATGAAAATCACCTTTTCTCTATCTCCAATAAAAAATATATTTCATCAGCATACTAGCTATAAATGGCAAACCTCATTTTTAGGAATTGTCCTCAGTTTCTGTCTATTATTTTTATCTAGTTGTCAAAGTGCAACACCAAAAGACAATGGTGTAGTTCATGTGACACTATGGCAAAGTATCAATCCACCTCTTCATCGGGATCTCTTTAATAAATTAGTAGATAAATTTAATCAGACTCATCCTGAGGTTTATGTAGAATCTATCTATGTCGGAGGAGACGGAGTATTACCGAAAATATTGATATCTGTTATTGGCAATGCGGCTCCAGATATATTGTCATTCTCCCCACAAATGACAGGTCAGTTTGCACAACTTGAAGCAATTCAACCTCTGGAAAATTGGCTCTCGAAATTGCCACAAAAGTCGGAAATTTTTCCTAGTTTATTTGAGGAATTGGAATTTGACGGTCACATTTGGTCAGTTCCTTTGACTACTGCTAATATGGGCATTTTTTACCGTCCTAAACTTTTCCAAGCAGCAGGAGTTACGCAAATGCCTAAGACTTGGGAAGAATTGAGGGAAGTTGCTAAAAAATTAACTATAGACCGCAATGGCGATAATCGACCGGAACAGTATGGAATGTTATTACCTTTAGGAAAGGGAGAATGGACTGTCTTTAGTTGGTTCCCCTTTTTATTAGGTGCGAAAGGAGAGATTGTCACCAATAATCGCCCAAATTTGATGAATCCGGGAGCGATCGCTGCGTTAAAATTTTGGCAAGATTTATTAAAAGATGGTTCAGCAACCCTTTCTCCCCCAGAACGAGGTTATGAGGAAGACGCTTTTCTTTCAGGTCGTGTGGCCATGCAAATCACAGGACCCTGGACTTTGATTATGAAGTCCAATGTTGATTTTCAAGTATTTCCCATACCTGGAAACCTCCAGCAAGCCTCAGTCAAAGGCACTGGAAATTTGTTTTTGATGAAAACTACACCCGCAAAAGAACAAGCCGCACTCAAATTTTTTGAGTATGTTTTGAGTGAAGAATTCCAAACAGAATGGAGTATTGGAGCGGGTTTTTTACCAACAAACATAAAATCAGCCAATAGTCAAGTTTATCAAGAATTTCTCAAGCAAAAACCTATTTTGAAAATTTTTCTTGACCAAATGTCTGTATCAGGCTACAGACCAAATCTTCCTGGTTACAGTCGTTTGTCTGATGCGCTGGGTAGAGCGATCGAAGCTACCATGCTCGGTGCGTCTCCAGAAACAGCACTTCAAAAAGCCCAAACCAACCTTGACTCAATTTGGGATTCCCTACAACCTAGATGAAATCTAAAATCCTGCCAGCACCCCTGAAACCTGGTGACTTGCTACGAGTCATTGCTCCTAGCGGTGCTTTACGAGAATTTGAGGCATTTGAGCGCAGTATAGAAATTTGGCGATCGCGTGGCTACCAAGTTGAAATCAGCCCTAAGATAGATGACAAATGGGGATATTTAGCAGGCATCGATGAAAACCGCAGCAACCAGCTAGCAGCGGCATGGCAAGACCCAGATTGTCGCGGTATCCTCTGCGCCAGAGGTGGTTTCGGTAGCACCCGCATCTTAGAAAATTGGCATTGGCAACAAAACTCAGAACTTCCCAAGTGGTTGATTGGCTTTTCTGACATCACCGCCCTGTTGTGGAGTCTTTATAACGTGGGAATTTCCAGCGTTCATGGCCCTGTGCTGACAACCCTTGTTGATGAGCCAGATTGGTCAATCGAGCGATTGTTTAATTGGGTAGAAGGTCGTTCTGTTGCTTCTATTAAAGGTTGTGGTTGGGGTGGTGGAATTGCAACTGGGATTTTGTTACCAGGAAACTTGACAGTAGCAACTCATCTTTTAAGTACACCAATCCAACCAGATTTTGATGGTGTAATTTTGGCACTGGAGGATGTCACAGAAGCACCCTACCGCATCGACAGAATGCTTACACAGTGGCGTTTAAGTGGTGTTTTAGCAAAAGTTAGCGGTATTGCTTTGGGTGGTTTTACTCGTTGTGAAGCCCCGCCAAACGTGCCTAGTTTTAGTGTAGAAGAAGTATTGCGCGATCGCTTTGGTGATTTGGGGATTCCTGTTGTCTCTGATTTGCCTTTTGGTCATGATAACCCCAATGCAGCCTTACCAGTGGGCGTAGAAGCAACTTTAGATGCGGATGCAGGAACTTTGGTTATCAATAATTGACTGTAAAAATTTCACCATTGCTCATGTTTACATAGACAAAAAACAAAAAGGTATTGTTACAATTAAGTTCAATTTAACTCCATTTATGGTAGCAACGAGCTGTCATCTCGTAAGGGTGAAAAACTTCTAAGAAGTTGGTCTGAATTGTTTGGAAGAAGGTCTTTACTACTTCTGGGTCATCCATGTGCAAAGGATGCTGTTGATTAATACCTTTAAAGAAACACCAGTTCAGAATCACTTTGCCCTCAGGTTTGAGAATTTCATGGAACCGTAGCAGCTGCTGACTGGGGTCTGGCAAATGTTCTAAAACGTCAAAACAAATAATTGTATCAAAAGTCTCTTCAACGGGTATTTCCTCACAGAAAGTGATTTTATTACTCAACGCTAACTGTTCAGATCGATAACGGGCAAAATCACGACTAATAGGATTAATATCGCAGTAAAACACTTGCTCAACTTGAGGGCAAAGGGCAGCAGCAATTGTGTGAGTTCCAATGCCACCACCAAAATCTAATACCCGACCTTGAGCATGATCTGTAATCAATAGCAGTGTTTTTTCAATATAGTCATACTCTGCTAAATGCCACGATCCTAAATCAAATAAGTAAACCTCTTTTACCTTGTCACGATAAAAAGCTGCTGCTTGTTCCCAATCAAAATCCTTATGACCTAACTCAGCCATTTGTTGCTCACCAGCCTTTAACTTTAACTCTAGTGTTTCGGAATCTAAATCCAAAAATTGCTGTAGATGTTGCTTTAAGTTAAATGAATCTGTCCAATGGCTACTTAAAAAAGATGGAACTGGTATTTTACTCATAATTTGTATTTATTTTTATCAAAAATCTTAGTTTGATGAACTGATACAATATCATTAATCACCGGCTTATTTGTTGATATTGCCTGTTCAATAATATCAACGGCACGGGGAACTCCTCCTGCTTGGCGAATTGCGGTTTGCAACCTAACAGCATTTTGTTTGTAAGATTCTTGCATCAGTACTTTTTGAATAGCTTGACGCAACCTACTAATATTTAAACGTGAAGTCGTAATAAGTTGCCCCGCACCAGTCCAAGCAATACGTGCTGCTACGCCTAGTTGGTCGTTAGTAATAGGAATAGCAACCAAAGGTACACCGTTAGAAAGTGATTCCATTGTCGTATTCATTCCAGCATGGGTAATAGTCAAGCTGGCTTTTTGTAGCAATTCTAGTTGTGGCGCATATTTAACAACTAACGAGTTTCCAGGTAGGTTTGGCAGGGCTTCCGGTTCAAGTCCACCACCGAGGGAAATGACCAGTTGAGCGTCTAAATCAATACAAGCTTCAGCAATCTGGTAAAAAACATGCTGTAGCCGATTTTGTAATGTCCCCATTGAAGCATAAATTAGGGGTTGGCCATTCAACTTCTCAAACGGAAAATTTACCGGTTTCCTGGCTGCGGAGTCCGAGTGAGGGCCTGTAAAGTGGAGTATGTCTGTCAATTCACGTCTTGGGTATTCAAACTCTGGGGGTTGTTGACTAATGATTGCTAATTTGGAAACAGAGTAATAGTCATTGATATTAGAACAGGGAGGCAAATTCCACTGACGGCGATACTGGGAAACTATATCCCGAATAGGTTTCGAGAACGCATTTAGGACAGCATAACCAGCACGGTTACGTAGCTGTGCCCACCAGTCTGGATTATACTTCCAAGTTGTGAAGTATGGAGGAATAGAGTCTTCAAAACCGTTTACTAATGCAGAACAGGCTGTAACAAATGGGATGTTGAGAAAGTCTGCTAAAGTGCTGCCTCCAAATATACCTTCATCGAAGACAAGGGCTTCAATACCAGCTTCTTTGATAACTAATGGTGCATCCTGCAAAAAGAAAGTTGTTGTTTTTACAGATAAATTGGTAGTGTATTGCAAAGCTGCCAAGCCACTGAGTTCTCCTAGCCGTTCATATAATTTTGCCATTGCTCCCGGAGGATATTCAGAGGCAGATATGGCGCGAAATTCTAAACCAGCAGCTCTGACATTAGGTTCGGCATCGGCCATCCCCAAACACGTGACGCGATGACCACGCCTCAGTAGTTCACGTCCTAAAGCGGTCATGGTGTTGAGGTGACCAGTTGCCGCAGGGCAGATAGCACCGAAATGAGTCATACAATGTATAAGCTCCACACATTATATTTGTCGGCTAACCACGCCACGAGGATTTCTGAATCTAAATGGAAAAATTCTTGTAGATGTTGCTTGAAGCTCAATGAATTTTCCAAATAGCCGCCTAAACAAGGCCACCTCAGCAATCTTACCATAAGTGCTTTTGTCTAAATTAAACCAAACTTGCTGATTATACTATACAAACCATGTTATTCTACTTAAGTTGGTTTACTGGTAATAATTCGATTACCAATTGAGTAAGTAGGCGGCAAAATTGACGAGTATGTAATCAAAAATCAATTAGACTCGTTCGAGTGAAATTTAAGTACTAAAGCACTAAAGAGAAAATTTTTAGTCATTAATTTTTATTGATCTTTAGTGAAAGTTGAAGTTTTTAATTTTTTAGCTTTACTGATACACAAACAGGAGAATCAAATCATGGTTAGCGATTTTAAAAAACGGAAGCTGGCAAACCTATTCAAAACATACGATAGAGACAATAGCCAATTTTTAGAAGCAAAAGACTTTACGGAAGGTGCAGTACTCTATGCCCAACGATTAGGGATAGAACCTGAATCAGAACAAGGTAAAAAATTGCTGGAGATAGAACTAAGAGTTTGGAATAACATCAAGAGATTTGATAGAAATGGCGATGATAAAGTCAAACTTGACGAATATGCTGAAGGTTATGAAGCTATAATTAATGAAGGTAAATTACAGGGAATTGTGCAAGGATTTGTTGCGATTATTTTTTCAGTCTTAGATAAAGATGGCGATGGAAGATTATCTCAGGAAGAGTTTGCTTTACTGTTAGTTACTGATGAAGATTCGGAAATATTTCAAAAGTTCGATACTGAGGGTAAGGGTTATCTGAGTAAGGACGAAATTTTGCATCATCTGACGGTGTTTTACACCAGTGAAGATCCCTCGGAACCTGGTAATTCATTTTTTGGTACTGTGGAATAGCCCGTGGTAGCTGATAGCTTTCATTTCAATCATAAGACTAGCCCTTTCAAGGTGACCAACGAAGATACGTTGTTTCAGTGGTATAGGACTACTATTTGATTTTTGAACAGATACGTAGGGGAGCCAGCGCTGTGCGGGGGTTCCAAGAGTTGAGGCGACTGGCATCGAATCAAAGACCGGACTCCATGACCGAAGCGAAAGACGAATGACGGCATCAAGTTGATCGGGGTCGTATGGTTCAATTCGCATCTCAGTAGAGCAAGTTAAAATCAAGGGCTACTACAATACCATAAAATAATTTTGCCAGAGATTTAGTGTAAGAATTATGACGATAAAAATCAGCGCGCAATTTCACTTTGGCGAGGTGAATTTCTTTTCAAAGTACACAAGCCAATTGCTGGTATAGCCCCCAGAATGATTGCTGTAAATCCTTGTCCACTCCAATACAAGATAAAATTACGGTTTGCCTCTGGAATGAAATTTTGCACAAGAAAAAGCAACCAAACCAAAATAGTAATTAATAAGAAAGAGATTGAAGGTAAAAAATTCCACCACCAAGCGCTTGCTGTATATCTTCTTAATACCAGCCATTGGCAAATCCCTAGCCAAATACCAGAAATAATATAAGCGATCGCTCCTAGAAATCCCAAAATAAAAGTCTGTTCAGGAGATAAAGTTTCATTTAACGATGAGGCAAAGGATGAAATGTAGTTAATCCAAGCTGTAGAAACACCGTTGGCAATTAACCAACCAACACTAGTAGCAAATATCCATTGCCAACCAGATAAATATTGGTAAAGAACAAGGCTCTGGTCTGCGGCGAAAATCAGTGCAAATACAATGTTACTCAGACCTCTGACCACAATACTCCAGATTGGCGGCTCTAGCGATAGGTTTTGGAGAATAAATTTCTCTAAAGCGATACTGGCAACGCCACCGACAACCCATCCGATCAGCGTCATTAAGGTAAACTGAAAAAAGAACTTCTGTCGCTGCGATCGCGGAATCAAAAACTTTCCTGGGTTAGGCTCATTATTAGCAGATGCAAGGCGATCGGGACTGTTGGAGTCAGATTGCATAGGAAGTTAGGGGAGTAGGGAGTGGGGAGTGGGGAGATGGGGAGGCAGGGAGCAGGGAGCAGGGAGCAATGGGAAAGAGGTAATTTTTCATTCTCCCCCTTGCCCTCTGCCTCTTCCCAATGCCCCATGCCCAATTCCCAATTCCCAATTCCCAATTCAATATTGATTATTGTTTTATCCTATTTCCCACTCCCCAGTCCCCAGTCCCCACTCCCCAGTCCCCTCGAATTCTGAAAAAGCGTAATCCCAGAATGATAAGCTAAACAGTGGCATAAAAAAGTGACTTAGGATGAAGTGATAAATGGGTGTTTCGTTGACAACTCCTCATCTGTTACGGGCTGCTCGTGGTGAAGTAGTAGATCGTCCCCCTGTATGGATGATGCGACAAGCGGGACGATATATGAAAGCATATCGAGACTTAAGAGATAAGTATCCTTCGTTTCGCGATCGCTCCGAAATTCCAGAAGTGGCAATTGAAGTTTCCCTGCAACCCTGGAAAGCTTTCGGGCCAGATGGCGTAATTTTATTTTCTGATATTGTCACCCCATTACCTGGTTTGGGCATTGACATGGATATTGCCGAAGGTAAAGGGCCAATTATTCATTCGCCTCTCCGCACTCAAGAACAAATTGATAACCTGCATCCCCTAGAACCAGAAACAGCTCTACCTTTTATCAAAACAATTTTGCAGGCATTGCGGTCTGAAGTAGGCGATAAATCCACGGTGTTGGGCTTTGTGGGTGCGCCGTGGACATTAGCGGCTTATGCGGTGGAAGGAAAAGGTTCTAAAACCTATTCCATCATCAAAAACATGGCATTTTCCGATCCGACGATATTGCATCAATTGTTAACAAAATTAGCAGATGCGATCGCCATCTATGCCCGTTATCAAATTGACTCCGGTGCCCAAGTTGTGCAAATGTTCGATTCTTGGGCGGGTCAATTGAGTCCCCAAGATTATGACACCTTTGCTCTGCCTTATCAACAGAGAGTTTTCCAGCAAATCAAACAAACCCACCCCGATACACCGTTGATTTTGTTAGTTAGCGGTAGTGCAGGTGTGTTGGAAAGAATGGGCAAATCCGGTGCAGATATCGTTACTGTAGACTGGGCAGTGGATATGGCAGATGCACGGGCAAGATTGGGTAAACAAATCAAAGTGCAAGGAAATCTTGATCCAGGCGTGTTATTTGGCTCTAAAGAATTTATCCGCGATCGCATTTATGATACCGTTCGCAAAGCCGGCAATTGGGGTCACATTCTCAATCTCGGTCACGGTGTTTTACCAGAAACTCCAGAAGAAAATGTCGCTTTCTTCTTTGAAACTGCAAAGCAACTGAATCTGGCAGGAGTTAAGGGGTAGGAGTGATTCCATTTTGGATTTTAGATTTTAGATTTTGGATTTTTTCTGCAATCCAAAATCCAAAATTCAAAATCTAAAATTTAGAAAGCTGATTTGGAACTTTCAACTTTATTCTTAACTCTTAATTCCTAACTCCTAACTTTTTATAAATTATTTATGAGCCAGAAACGGATTCTAGTGACTGGTGCAAGTGGTTGTGTAGGTCATTATGTAACAGAAGCCTTAATTCAAGAAACAGATTACGAACTATTTTTGCTAGTTAGAAACCCCACTAAACTGCAAATTGATATTAACGCACGTTTAGGGATAAATGTTTTGCAAGGCGATATGCAAAATATTAGTCAATTTGGCGATTTGTTATCAACAATTGATACAGCAGTACTCACTGCCACAGCTTGGGGTGGTGAGCAGACATTTGATATTAATGTTAACAAAACTATCGAGTTGATGAAGCTGCTAGATCCAAATAAATGCCAACAGGTAATTTATTTTTCCACAGCTAGCGTTTTGAATCAACACAATCAACCATTAAAAGAAGCAGGGGAAATTGGTACAGATTACATTCGTTCTAAATATGAGTGTTTACATCAAAAAGAAAAATTAGAAATAGCACCCAAAATTACCACAGTTTTTCCAACTATAGTTTTGGGCGGTGATACTAATAAACCCTATTCTGCTGTTTCATCTGGTATTAGAGAAGTTACGAAATATATTAACTTGATTCGCTTTCTTGATGCAGATGGTAGTTTTCATTTTATCCACGGGCGAGACATTGCCACTGTCGTGCGATATTTAATTGAACATCCTCCTGAAAACAATCAACCACGTCAATTTGTTTTAGGGCAATCAAAGTTAACTGCTAATCAAGCAGTGGAAGAAGTTTGTGCTTATTTTGGCAAAAAGATTTACTTTCGCATTCCTGTATCTATAGCTTTAGCAAATTTGATTATTGTTTTGTTCCGCATTCGCATGGCTGCTTGGGATAGGTTCTGCATGAATTATCGGCATTTCATTTATGAAAATGCGATTAATCCTAGCAGTTTTGGCTTGTCAAATTACTGTGCAACTATGAGTGATGTTTTGAAAATAAGTTGAGGCTAGGATAACAATGGTACAAATACCAAGTAAAATATTGACCCTAGAAGAATTTATTTTACTACCGGAACCTCAGCCAAGCTTAATAATTAGATCAAAGCTATGTTATTAAATTTCATACTTATATTAATCGTTGCAATAGGAACTTGTTGAGTCTTATTGTACCCAATTTGGAAAATTCAACGAACAGATTTTTATCTGTTTTATGCTACAGTGATGAGTTTTAAATTGTGCTATTTACTTAAATTTAATTATTCAAATCAATACCTTCGCCAAATCGAAAAATGGCGTTCGCGTAGCGTCTCGCAGAAAAGGTATTGTCAAATATAACTTATTTTTTTGATTGATATATTCTTACTAAATTAATTCATTAAATCAAATATTAATAACCTCAAGCTGCGCTTAACAATAAAATTTAAATGCAACTTAATTTTATATTTATCTATCGTTAAACTTATTTTAACCATAAAAAATGTAGCTTAATTAAAGCTGTGATTACAGCAGAAAAATATTCCTTTCATCAGAGGTAATATGATTTTTTCGACCACCATCTTGAATCGTGTCGTTGCTACTTCAGTGGTGACAACTTCTGTTGCACTTAGTCCAATGTTTGGCGCGATCGCACAAGCTCAAACCATCAACGGTGCAGGAGCAACTTTTCCGGCTCCACTTTACGAACGCTATGCTCGTGAAGTTAAGAAGAAACATCCAGACTTGAGAATTAACTACCAAGGAATTGGTAGTAGTGGCGGTATTCGTCAAGTAGTTGCTGGAACCGTTGACTTTGGTGGTAGTGATGCTGCAATGAAAGATGATGAAATCGCTAAAGTCAAGAACGGTGTAATCTTAGTACCCACAGCAGGTGGTGCAGTTTCCGTAGTTTATAACCTTCCAGGCGTTAATAATCTTAAATTGTCCCGCAGTACACTACCAGCAATTTTTGCAGGTCAAATTACCAATTGGAACGATGCAAAAATTAAAGCTGATAATCCCGGTGTCAATCTACCAAATCAACCAATTAAATTTGTTGTTCGCGCCGATGGTAGCGGTACAACTTTTATTTTTACTAACCACTTGAGTACAATCAGCAGTTATTTTAAAGGCAGAGTTGGAGCCAATACTGCACCAAAATGGAATCTACCAAATGTCCTCAAAGGTAAAGGTAATCCCGGTGTAGCTGCTTTAGTAGCTCGTACTCCTGGTTCTATTGGTTATGTTGAATATGCCTTCGCTCTGCAAAATAAACTCAAATCAGCAGAGATCCAAAATAAGAGAGGAGAATTTGTTGCTCCTTCTTTGCAATCTGCAAACGCAGCTTTGGCTAGTGTGAATTTCCCAAATAACTACCGCGTTTTTGTGGGAGATCCAGCACAAGGTTATCCCATTGTTGGTCTGACTTGGATGATGGTTTACAAACAGTATGCTAATGCTGCAAAATCTGATGCAATCAAGAAATGGATAAATTGGGTACTTCAAGACGGTCAACAATATAATGATGACCTCAACTACACTAGGATTCCATCTGATGTGGCAAATCGTGTACTTCAGACAGTGAATAGCTCTGTTAAGCCTTAATTGCTAATCTGACGCCAGAATTCTGGCGTCATAATTCAACACAGAAGTTACAACCGAGAGTTCCTCAGCTCTAACTTCTCCAGAATCACAATAGTTAAAGGCAAGGAGAAAAGTTGATGGGTGAATCTGCTCATCATACTAGAATTTTTATAAATTATGATTTCTGATTTTTGTGAATCTTGTTGTTAAATCACGTTTCTAGGTATAACCTGGAAATCCTTTTTATTAGAACGCTGCTGTTTTAACGAGAGTTTTAGTTAACCATGAGGCAAGATGTAAGAATTCAGAATCCAGAATCCAGAATCCAGAATTAAGCTTCCACGCAAAAATCTATCTTATTGATTTCTAATGGCAAATACATCAGAACCAGCCGACAAAAATTCATCACATCAGTCGAATTTAGATGATGAAAGTTTGAATCTGACAGGTATCAGCGGCACAAATTTCTGGTTTGACCAAGGATTTACACGGCTAGTCTACCTTTTTGCCCTGGTTACTTTTGCAGTGTTATTTTTAATGAGTTGGGTAATTTACCAAGAAGCTCAACCAGCAATTAAACAGTTTGGAATCGAGTTTTTATGGGGTCAAGATTGGGATACAGGTAATGAGATTTTTGGTGCATTGCCTTATATTTATGGAACTTTAGTAAGTAGTGCGATCGCTATTTTTTTAGCTGTACCAGTGGGAATAGCAGTCGCTTTAGTAACAAGTGAAAATTTCTTACCTGCATCGGTGCGAACAACCTTAGCATTTGTTGTGGAATTAATCGCAGCAATTCCCAGTGTAATTATTGGTTTATGGGCTATTTTTGTGTTTATTCCAGTTTTGGAACCTATAGAAAAATGGCTAGGTAGCACTTTAAATGTGATACCACTATTTAATACACAAGACCCTGTTGGCACAAATATGTTGACTGCTGGAATTATTCTAGCCATCATGATTTTGCCAACAATGGCAGCAATTACTCGTGATGTATTACTCGCTATACCTAAAGAATTGCGTAGCGCATCTATGGCTTTAGGTGGTACTCGTTGGGAAACAATTTTTCGAGTCTTGCTACCAGCTGGATTTTCGGGAATAGTTAGTGCAGCAATGCTGGCTTTAGGGCGTGCTTTGGGTGAAACAATGGCTGTCACTATGGTAATTGGTAACTCTGCCCAAATTAGTGCTTCTTTGCTCGATCCAGCTTATACAATTCCCTCTGTATTAGCTAATGAATTTGCTGAAGCCGAGCCAGGATTACATATTGGTGCTTTGAGCTATTTGGGGTTAATTTTGTTTGGCTTGACTCTAGCTGTAAATATTGGCGCTGTCTTATTAGTCAGGTGGTTTGCCAGAAAAAATAATTGAAGAATTCAGAATCCAGAATTCAGAATTCAGAATGCAGAATTCAGAATCGATTTAGTTGTTATGGAGGATTCGTAATTTATATACTGTAAGCATTTTGTTAAACAACCAAAAATTGTGAGAAATATGAGTGATTATATCGAGCCGGAAAATGATGAATCTATAACGACAGAATTATGCAGTCCTCTACCAAAAGAGCGAGTAATATTTACTTATTTCATGAATGCGATCGCCTTTGGTTTAACAGGTCTAGCACTCATTCCTTTATTATCAATTTTGTGGGAAATTTTTATCCGGGGAATATCTGGAATCAAATGGGAAGTTTTTGTAAAATCAGTCATTGATAATGGCTTCGGTAATGCCATTATAGGAACCATAATCATGGTAGCCATTGGTGCTTTTTTAAGCATCCCCACAGGCGTAATGACAGGAATTTTCTTGGCGGAATTTAGCCAAACTAATCCAATTGCTAATTTTGTTCGTTTTATTAGTAATATTCTGACAGGCGTGCCTTCAATTGTTGTAGGAATATTCGCTTACGGTATAATCGTTTTGGTAACTAAAGGATTTAGTGCGATCGCAGGTGGTTTCGCTTTGGCTGTGATTATGTTACCAGTGATTATATTAACAACAGAAGAATCCTTAAAACTTATTCCCACATCTCAACGCCTCGCCTCTGCTGCTTTAGGCGGAACTCGCTTTCAAACTACCTTTCGCATCGTTGTCACTGCGGCAATTCCCGGAATCACTACAGGCGTTTTATTAGCTGTAGCTCGTGCTGCTGGTGAAACAGCACCCTTAATTTTTACTGCATTATTTAGTCTAGATTGGTCAGAAAATTTGTTAAGTCCAACAGCTTCCTTACCAGTATTAATTTTTAACCTCTATAACGACCCAGACCCAGAAAAAAATCAATTAGTATGGACTACTTCGATAATTTTATTGGGTTTAATCTTATGTGTCAGCATTATTTCTCGCTTAGTTATTAGCCAGAGAAGAATCAAATGAACAGAATTCTCCAGGTCAGAACTCAGAATTCAGGACTCAGAATTCAGGAGTCAAGATTCAGAAATCAGAATTGATAAGTTAGAAGTCAGAATTAATTAGTAGAGAATTCACAACGCTAATAAATTCAAACCAGCATCAGTCCTATAGCATTCATTCTGACTACTGAATTTTATTTTGATAATTTTTTATTTCGCAATCGGCAATTTATGAATAATCTAATTCCAGCTATCAAAGTAAAAAATATCAGTTTTTACTATGGCACAATCAAAGCGATAGAAAAGGTATCAATAGATATTTATCGCAATCAAGTAACAGCAATTATCGGCCCTAGTGGTTGCGGTAAATCTACCTTCATCAAAATTCTGAATCGTATTAGTGAATTAGAAGGCCCTGTAAAAGTTGAAGGCGAGGTAGAATTTTTTGGTCAAAATATTTATGCTCCTCGTGTCAACATCAATCGATTACGCCGCCAAATTGGTATGGTGTTCCAAAAACCGAATCCTTTTCCCATCAGCATTTATGAAAATGTCGCCTATGGGATGAGAATAGCAGGTAGGTATCCAAAAGTAGAACTAGATGAAATTGTCGAGTCTGCGCTCAAAAGTGCTGCTCTTTGGGATGAAGTGAAAGATAAGCTAGATAAATCGGCTTTAGGGCTTTCTGGCGGTCAGCAACAGAGATTATGTATTGCTCGCGCTTTAGCAGTCAAGCCGAAAGTTATGCTGATGGATGAGCCTTGCTCGGCTCTCGACCCTATCGCTACTATGAAAGTTGAGGAACTAATACATAGTTTGCAGTCTCAGTTGACGATTGCGATCGTTACCCACAACATGCAACAAGCTGCTCGTGTCTCTGATTTTACCGCTTTCTTCAGCACTGATGAAAGTCGAATTGGTCAAATGGTTGAATTTGGCGCCACAGAGCAAATTTTTAACAACCCACTCGACCCCCGCACCCGCGACTACATTTCAGGACGTTTTGGTTAATGTTCGTGGGGCGTGGGGCATGGGGCATTGGAAGAGGCAGAGGTGCAGAGGGGCAGAGGGGCAGAGGGGCAGAGGGGAAATACTGTTGTCACTTCTCCCCTGCTCCCCTGCTCCCCTGCTCCCCCTCATCTCCTTTTAAATTTTCTCAGCAATGATTTTTGCGACATAATTTAATACAAACATTTATTAACGGTATATTTGCTATATATCTACCGTATATTTACGTATTTTCCATGAATATCTCCTTTTAGGAGTAACATAGTGAAACAGCACTGCTGATTTGTACTACCTTACTTAGTCAAGTTTTGTTTCACACGTTTTGGGAATATGAGTAAACTAATTCCAGCCATCAGAGTCAAAAACTTCAGCTTCTATTACGAGACTCAAAAGATAGTTGAAGGCGTTTCAATGGATATTTACCAAAACCAAGTCACGGCAATTATTGGTTCTAGTGGTTGTGGCAAGTCTACTTTTCTTAAATCGTTAAATCGCATGGGTGAATTAGAAGCAGAAGTGAGTGTTGAAGGAAGAGTAGAATTTTTTGGACAGAACATTTATGAGCGCCGTGTCAATTTAAGTAGGCTACGTCGCCAAATTAGTATGGTTTTTCCCAAGCCAAATCTTTTTCCCATGAGCGTTTATGATAATGTTGCTTATGGGGTGAAATTAGTGGGATGGCATCCGAAAGTAGAATTAGATGCGATCGTTGAGTCTGCCATCAAAGCAGCCGATCTTTGGGATGAACTGAAAAATAAGCTGCACAAATCTGCTTTAGAACTTTCCGGCGGACAACAACAAAGACTATGCATTGCTCGTGCTTTAGCAGTTAAACCAAAAGTTTTGCTGATGGATGAACCTTGTTCAGGCCTCGATCCTCTTGGTAGTATGCAAATTGAAAATTTGATTCATAACTTGCGCTCTGACTTGACAATTGTGATTGTTACCCACAACATGCAGCAAGTTACTAGATTATCTGATTTTACGGCTTTCTTTTACACTAATGAAAACCGTATTACTCAAATAGTTGAATTTGGTACTACAAATAAAATTTTTACTAATCCCGTTGATTCCCGTACCCGCGATTATGTTTTTGCCCGCGTCAGTTAAAATCTTTCTGACAGCAGAATTGGTGAATTCAAAAACCAGAATGGTCTACGCCCTGCTGCGCCTCTGCGTGTTAGCGTTCGCGTAGCGTCTCGTAGAGAAGCGGGGTGTAGCCCGATAAATTATCCCGCAATTATGCAACACCAATTTAATTTAGACGCCCTTCAAGCTTTTTTGTGTTGAGTAATACTAATATAGGAATCATATTTGATTTCTGAAAAATTTAAGTATTTGTAGGGTGTGTTAGGCGTAAGCCGTAACGCACCAAAGCCTTAAGAATGGTGCCGTACTCTCGCCGATAACGCACGCTACCAAGTATCTTTTCCGAAACCAAATATGAGTCCTATACTTAAGAAAAGTATCTACTTTAGACCACCTAAATAGAAAATGAAATGTCCCCGGTGCAATTCTACTTCATATCGTAAAAATGGCCGTCGGAATGACAAGCAGAATTACCTCTGCAAAAATTGTGGTAAACAATTCCTTGAGCCGACATTTTCTAGTTTGCTGGAAACTGATTTGATTGCGAACAGCAACGGGCACAGTCAACTAACTACGACTGAAACTAGGCAACTTGCTTTAGCAAAAAAACTATCACCAGAAAATTTTACAGAAACAAATTTTAGCTCTTTTAGTTCCATATTAGCGGAAGAATTACGGAAGATTTTATTATCACCTGATTGGCTACAATCTGATGCTTTCAATCAATTCATCCAAACATATCAGAACAAACAGGAAATTAAATATAACTTAAAAACAGGAATTTCGCTTTTACTTTTAGATGCAGAAAACCTAAAATTAGATATTAATTCCGAATTATTTTTAGGTAGTGTATGTGAATATCCTCTGGAAGTTAAATTAGCATTTGCTAACTGGAGAAACCCAAGTATTGGTAAGCAGGATATTGAACTATATAACCGTGGCTATCAACTTGTTCATGTACCCGGAGGTAAAGATAGTGCTGATGCAAAAATGATTGCATTTGGCGCTTCTGTCTTAAGGTCTTATCCAACAGTTAAAGAAATTTTAGTCTGTTCTGGCGATGGAATTTTAATTCACCTGTGTAACGAACTCCAAAACCAGGGGTTGACTGTCTACTTAGTGCGTAGACAAGGACAAAGTTTGCATATAGAGAACCGGAACACTGGCGACTTGACTCATTATTCCATAACAATGGCCAGAGAAGTTCCATCCTTAGAACAAGTAGTTGAGCAAATTCAAGATTTAATTAAAAATGAACAAAACTCAATCAATGCTCGATTACACAGTTTAGCAGCTATTGCCAATTTATTTGAAGAAAGATGCAATCTGAATACCAATCATAATCAAAAGCAGCCAGAAATTGAAGAAATAATTTCTCTTCCAGATGAATCATCTGCGAAATCTATCAAAGAGCAAGAAGGAGAAATTTTTCCTCAATTTTTTGATAAAGAAACATTAGATAAATTTTTATTAAAGATAATTCAAGATTTCCAAATAAGATATCCTAAAATTAAATTATCTGTGTCAAAACTAGGTACAGAGATACAGAAAATAACCGGAGAATCTCCTAATTCAATTGTTAAAAAATTAAAGCTAGGTTCTAATTTTACAAAATATTTGCAATCATCCTCTGCATTTAAATTAAAAGCAAGTGGCAGGGAATATGAGGTCATACCGCTATTCTTTGAGTAGAGAGTTTCTGAACATTTACCTAGAACTTGAGTCCATAATTCAGTATTATGTAAAATGATGTAAATAAATGTAAATATAAAAATGCAGGATAAAGTCGTCGTTATTGTCGGTGCTACTGGTGGCATTGGTTCAGCCTTAACACACAAACTTGCGCCTACTGGAGTACGGTTAGTACTGGCTGCGAGAGATGCGGTGCGTTTAACCAAACTGGCTGCTGATTTACCAGGGCAAGTTTTGACTGTTACTACTGATATCACCAATCCTCAACAGGTAGATGCTTTGATCGAAAAAACTGTTGCTGAGTTTGGTCAAATCGATATTTTGGTGAATGCTGCTGGTGCTGGTATACTCAAGCCTTACAATAGCTTGGAGCCTGGTGATTTAGACAAGATGCTGGATGTGAACTTAAAAGGCAGCTTTTACACTACTCAGGCGGCTGCCCAAGAGATGCAAAAGCGCAAATCTGGTCACATCTGTAACGTGGTAGGAATTCTCGGCAAGCATTCGATGGGGATGGCGGCGGCTTATTCTGCTTCTAAGTTTGGTGTTGTGGGTTTCAGCAAGTGCATGGCAGAAGAACTCAAGCGCTTTGGCATCAAGTTCACGCTATTCTACTTTGGTGGGGTAGATTCTCCTTTTTGGGATAACGTCAACCTAAAAGTAGACCGGAAAAAAATGCTTAGTCCTGAAACTGCGGCCAATGCAATTTTCTTTGCCCTTTCTGCCGAACCGCAAGCTGTACCAATGGAAATTAACATTCAACCTGATAGTCATCTGTTCTTTTAGAGTGGGAGTACGCCTAGATAATTCTTGCCTGGGAAAGACGTGAAAATCTAGCAAAAAAGGCAAAATTTAGAAATATATAAGCTGTTATGCTGGATTTTCAGTATCTATGAAAATTGATCACGTTCATTTCTATGTAGAAGACGCCAAAGTATGGCGGGATTGGTTTGTACACCATCTTGGTTTTCAAGCAGTAGCCGATCGCATTAATTCATTTCACACCTGCACGGAAGTAGTAAAAAGTGGTGCCGTCTGCTTTTTACTGTCTTCACCACTGTTACCCACAAGTCCAGTAGCTGAGTTTCTGCGTCAATATCCGCCTGGTGTCGCCGATATTGCTTTTGCGGTGGAAGACGTAGAAGCAGCGATCGCACATGCTCAAAAACACGGTGCCACAGTCCTACAACCCATCCAGGAAGAGAACGTAGGCGCAACATCCCTCAAATGGAGCAAAATTGCCGCTTGGGGTGGACTGACTCATACGTTGATAGAAAGGTCATTAGTCAGTAGTCATCCGTCATTGGTTTTTGACAAAGGACAAATGATAAATGACAACACTTTTACCGCCATAGATCACATCGTACTCAACGTAGCAATTGGTGATTTAGAACCTGCTGTTGCTTGGTATGAAAAGATCCTAGATTTTCAACCCCAGCAGGTGTTTAAAATTAAAACCGATCGTTCTGCTTTACACAGCCAAGTGATGGTTTCGCGCAAGGGCAGCGTACAATTGCCAATTAATGAACCAGCTTCTAAGAACTCCCAAATTCAAGAATTTTTAGATGTCAATCGGGGACCAGGTATTCAACATATTGCTTTGCGGACGACAAATCTTGTAAGTGCGATCGCTAAATTTCGTGCCAGTGGTTTATCCTTACTCTCAGTTCCCCAAAGCTATTACACGCAATTAAAACAGCGTCCAGGATTTCCATTATCAAATCTAGAAATTGAGGCGATCGCTCAACAAGAAATTCTCGTGGACTGGCAAGAATATACTCCTTTAGAGGGAGGAAATCCCGCGCCTTTATTACTACAAATTTTTACCCAGCCAATATTTGAACAGCCGACATTTTTCTTTGAATTTATTGAGCGCCGTTTCCAAGCTCAAGGTTTTGGGGAAGGAAACTTTCGCGCTTTATTTGAAGCCATTGAAAGCGAACAAATCAAACGCGGTACTTTGCAATAACTACTGATAAGCTGAAAAATATTCAATTTGCATAACCGAATTAAACATAACTCTTGTGGGTTGTCCTAATTATGCAAGTTATGCCAATTTAAAAAAAGAATGCGACAAATACACCATTTTGTAGAGACGCGATTCATCACGTCTTCACCTAAGCATGTGTTACTCTGCTATGGTCATATTTGAAAATCTGAAATATTGTCAAGATAAATATTGAAATTGTCTACGTTACTAAATTGATTTCCTGTAAATGTTACTTCTACTGTGTTGTTGCTATCGTCACCATTATTAACCGCATGGATACCGTTTCCATCAATTACTGAGATAACATTTAGGAATCCTATTTGAGTTTTGATTGTCTGTAGTATTTTTTCAAACTGTCACTATAGTTAAAGATGCTTAAAAAATCGAGGCTAGAGACTATGAATAATCATGGCTGTAATGACAAGACTAATTAACCCAGTTGATTGTCTGATTCTTCGCACTTATTCACAGCGCTAAATAAACATTCACATGCTTGAGTACAAAATATCAATTCAAATTCAGCCAGACTCCAAAGAAGTTGACTTTGTAGACAAGCAACTTCACGAATTCAATGTAGCCAAGATTGGTGATTACCAATATACGCCGTTATTTTTACTGCTTCGTGATTCCGAAAAAAAGGTTGTGGGCGGCTTGGAGGGTTTTATCGGCTTGGGATGGTTTCATATCGCTACTCTCTGGATTGCACAAGAGTTAAGAGGTGATGGATATGGAAAAGCACTTCTTTTAGCCGCAGAACAAGAGGCTGTTAATCGTGGTTGCTTACACGCGTATGTTTTCACTTACAGCTTCCAAGCTCCTGGATTCTATCAGCACTTGGGTTATGAAGTGTTTGGAGAGTTGGAGGATTTTCCTCCAGGTCATCGTCGATACTTTCTGAAAAAGTCTTTACAAAAAAACACTTAGTTAAATTCAATAATGCAGATTTGCGATCGCAAAATAGCCACACAACTGCGATAATTTTAATAAAAATTAACATTTTTCGGCAATGCTAAGACTAATTACTGACTTCGACGGTCCAATTATTGATGTTTCCGAACGGTACTACCAAGTTTATCAATTTTGCTTGGAAAAAACCCGTCGCCCAGACCAAGCAGTGCAAGAACTTCCCAAAGCAGAGTTTTGGCGGTTAAAGCGTAAGCGTGTTCCGGAAAAACAAATCGCCTTAAATTCTGGCTTAGACGAAGCCCAAGCACAAGAATTCTCCCAATTACGGCGACAAACAGTACATACACAACCTTACTTTGAGTATGACACTCTTGCGCCAGGTGCTGTGGATGCACTGTCAAAAGTTCAACAAGCTGGCATTGATTTGGCAGTTATGACCATGCGCCGAGTGCGGGAACTAGATTATGCCTTCCAAAAATACGATTTAGGCAGATTTTTTCCAGAAAATCGTTGTTATTGCCTGAGTAACGACTACGTTAAAACTCGTGACATCGAAGATAAACCCTTGTTAATGGCCAGGGCATTGGCAGAACTACCTGCCGCTGCTGATACCTGGATGGTGGGAGATACGGAAGCCGACATCACCGCTGGGAAAAACCACGGTATTAAGGTGATGGCTGTGGAATCTGGTATCCGCGATCGCACTCAGTTAGAACTTTACCATCCTGACTTAATCGTTAAAGACTTGAGCGCCGCTGTAGATTTAATCCTAGAGACTAAACATTTTATCTAGATTTGCGATGCCCAAAAACTGAGCCTAACACCTGAATTATCTAAATATTTTTACTGTGGTTTATCCGATATATTTTAGGTTAATGAAATATTTAGATGAAGAAGCGATCGCACTTACACGATACGGCGAATAAGCTTGCGATCGCTTCATGACTTCTTTACCAAGTGTAAATTTTGTCTTAAGTGCGTTCTGTTTTAACAGAACACATTTACTTATATGTAATTATTAAATAAAGTATTTCTGCTGTTGAGTGGATGTGGGCGGCAAAGTATTTACCAAGCCAGCACAGAACTCAACTAAAGTTTGTCCTGCCAAATGCTATCTACATCAAAATTATCAAATGAACAGTGAAACCTCGGTGAACAAAATCCTGATTTTGGCAGCGAACCCGCAAGGCGTGAGTAAACTGCGCCTAGATGAGGAGTTGCGTGACATTGAGGTGTTATTAGTATTTGGCATGACGGCAAAATAAGAGCTGGCAGCAATATAAATATTGAAGTTAATAAAAATCTGAAATCAGCCCGTATAATTCTCCTACTTATTAGTCGGCATTTTCTCAACTCTAAGTACCACCTCAACTTTGAAGTTAAACAAGCAATGGAAAGACAAAATGCTGGACAAGCTCACATTATTCCTATACTTATCAGTCCAGTTGCTGGCTGGCAGAGTATAACGTTTGGTGATTTTCAGCTTGGCAACCTCCAGTATTTACCTAAAAATGGCAAATTTATAACTGACAGTAGGTTTTGGAAAAATCAAAATGAAGCATTCTTTCAGATTGCTGAAGAATTTGCTGAAGCTGTCGAACAAATAGCTGCCGAATCATATTAAATACAGAACTTTAAAGTTTCCCGATAGAAGGTACGTAAATCGTAATTTATGTCTTTTTTGCTGACATCTACCAAAACCATCAAACTTTTTTTTGCCCATTCTAACTCTCCCAAAGATAAAAAATTACGGAGAGACCTAGAACAGCACCTTAGCAGTTTGGAACCATTAGGAGTAAGGATAAACTGGCAAAAAAATCAAATGTTGCCCGGAAGAGACTGGAAGCAGGAAAGTTACCAACACCTGAATACATCTGAAGTGATTGTACTCCTAGTTAGTCCAGACTTTATGACAGAAAATGATTGTAGGAAAATTACGAGGTGGGCGATGGAGCGGCACAACGCTGGAAAAGCCTGTGTAATCCCTGTTAAACTCCGCCCAATTGATAACTGGCAAGCTACACCTTTCGGGCATCTACAGTGTTTACCTGACAATGGTGAACCTATAGCTAGTAGGTTTTGGCCAAACCAGGATCATGCATTTGTAAATATTGTTGAAAAAATTAGGGAAGAAGTTGAGAAAATACAAGAAGAGCAGCGACAACTACAACTGATTCGAGATCAACAAAAATCTGAAATTTTTGCATCTATCAACCGTTTCATTTCCAACCATTTTTTAAACAGAATTATTTTAGGTATAAATCTACGGATTATCTCAGTTGGTATTGCTGCTAGTATTATTGGAGTTGCAGTATTCTTAAGATTTTGTAGTTATTCGCCAGAGATACAAATCAATAATTTATTAACTCAGGGACAAGATAAGCTTGATAGACGAGATTATCAAGGAGCGTCTGAAGATTACACCCAGGTTATTCAAATTGCGCCTAAAAATGCTGTGGCATATATACAACGTGGTCATGCTCAATATTATATACAAAAATACCAGGCAGCAATTGACGACTACAACACAGCAATTCGACTTTCTCCTGACTCAGCCGATACCTATGAAGCTCTTGGTTTTGTTTATGATAAAAACTTACGCAATCAACAGCAAGCAATTAAAAATTATCAAAAGGCAGCGACTCTATACGAAAAACAAGGAGTAAAAGATAGAGTCAAAAGAATGCGTTCTAGGCTCAAGAGGCTTCAGCAGAACCCCCCCCGATTTGCCAATTAAATATATCTGAACTGTACTAAATTTAATAATGAGTAAAAATAACAATTAACTTCGATTTATCACAATATCGGTAATGCGATCGCCTTCGATTAATTTCTCAATAAACTTCATCATGAGTGCCAATATCAATACGGCTTACTCATCAGCAGTGTTTGTAAGTTTTGATGATTTTATTTTATTCATTAAATCAGCCGAAACTCAAACTTAAGTTGATTGTGACTGAATCATCCACACCAAAATACCTAAAATTTGCTCTACTGGCGGAATTAAATATTCATTTAAATCAATAGTTACAGTTCTGTCCTGCAATTTGAGGAATGTCCACAGATTACCACTGCTAACACTACCGTAAATGGTGGCAATAGGTTTTTCGTTTTTGGCATTAAACTTTTGAGCAGCTATCATTTCTGCAATACACTGCCCCAAACCACCTTTGAGATTTTCCTTTTTGGCTTCTACAATCACCACTGCTGGGGCTTCAATAAATAACTGTTCTGGCGAAAGGCTAATCAGAAAATCACAAAATCCCGCTAGTCCAACTTCTGGTTCAACATTAAATTCTTCTCCCGAAAAAAAACTGATTTGTCTGTTGAGAATTTTTCGGACTTCAAACAATATTGGGCTAATAATCAATTCCGATCTAGCTTTTTCAGAACCCATTGCAATTGCTAACTGAATACTTTCTCCTAAAAATTCAGCCAGCAGAGGACTAGGTGAAATTGGTTCTATGGTGGGTAAAAATCGCCCACCTTCTACTAGGCTGAGATTAAAGTCTTGTTTTACTTTTCTCAGAGAAAACTCTCTATAAGACATCAAGTATCTTCCATTAAATCCCCTCTCCGTTTCGGAGAGGGGTTAGGGGTGAGGTTACGCCGGATAAATCCGCAAACGGCGATTTGGTTCTTCGCCAAAGCTGTGAGACTTGAGTCGATAGTGTTCTACCAACTCATGTTGCATTTTGCGGACTTGGGGAGAACGAGGCAATAACTCTACTGGCTGTCCTTTGGGAATCACAATTTGCTCAACGGCAAGTCTAGCTTCTTCGAGGGCGTCCATCTCGTCATCGCTACCACTGTGCAAAAACAGTTCCAGTTCTCGATCGTCGGCCATTTCGGGGTCATCCATGTTCAGCAACCGCCGCAAGCCACGGGTAATTTGCGGAATGGTGCTGGATTTAATCATGTGGATAGGCACATGACGGGCTTTAGCCATTTGGCGTAATTTGGCGTGGTTTTTGACGTGCGATCGCAGTGCTAAAATTGCATCAGCACTATCTATGTCTTTTGTCAATACCACGGGTAAAGTTAACACGCTGATTACCTGTTCAAGTTGGTGGCGGCTAACGCCATAGGGGTAAACATGCAGCGGCAAATCTTCACCATTTGGTCCTGGCTGTCTGATAGCATCCAAATCAATGCTCTCAGAATAATTGAAGGATTCATCCAGCAAACGGTCAAATTCACTGCGCCCAGTTACCCGCTCTACAGGTAACGCTGGCAGTGCTACCATTTGTCCAGATGAACGCCAGCCGTTGGACTGTCGTCCCGAAGAGAAAGATTCCTCTCCGGTGGTCAGATGCCCACCGCGCCCGTTAACCACAGCTAACTGCCGTGTCATTGCAACTTTGCCCTGGTCATCAACGGTTCTCGTTTGTGGGCTAGGCTGGCGACCCCGCAACAGATTATCTACTGTGTCAGCAACGCTTTCGTGTACTACCCAGCGCTGCCGTTCCAACATTTCCACAGCAATCTCGAAGGTAGGGGGAGCTTTGCGTTCTAAAACAGTCTTTTGAGAACCTCGGCGTCTAGCTTCGTCGTCTCCCAGAGTCACAGCTTGGATGCCCCCAATTAAATCAGCCAGGGTGGGGTTTTTGATCAGGTTTTCAATTTGATTACCGTGGGCAGTACCTACCAACTGTACACCCCGTTCGGCAATGGTACGAGCCGCTAAAGCTTCCAGCTCCGTACCAATTTCATCAATAACGATGACTTCTGGCATATGGTTTTCCACTGCTTCAATCATCACCTGATGCTGTTGATCTGGATGAGCTACTTGCATCCGCCGAGCGCGACCAATGGCGGGGTGAGCAACATCACCATCCCCAGCAATTTCATTGGATGTGTCAATAATCACAACTCGTTTGAGCAGGTCATCCGCTAAAACACGGGCGATTTCCCGTAAGGCAGTAGTTTTGCCCACACCTGGCCGCCCCAGCATGAGAATCGATTTACCAGTTTCTACCAAATCGCGGATCATGCCGATGGTTCCGAACACCGCGCGACCAACCCGACAAGTCAAGCCAATAATCTTGCCGCTGCGGTTGCGGATGGCGCTGATCCGATGTAAAGTTTGCTCAATTCCTGCCCGATTATCTCCGCCAAAGATTCCAACTCGTTGAATGCAATCATCTATCTGTTCTTGAGTAACGGGTGTTTCGCTCAGATACTCGGCTTGATTAGGAAAGCGAGCCTCTGGGCGACGACCCAAATCCAAGACCACTTCGACTAAACTATCTCGTTTAGGATGACTCTCTAGTACTTGTCGCAGGTCTTGGGGCAAAATGTCTAATAACTTTTGGAGATCGTCTGTAATCGTCATGCTTTCTATGGTGACGGAAACAACGGTAAATCGATACTTTCAGCTTTTAATTGCTCTCAAGTGCTCATCTAATGCTCAAATACCCTACTTTCAGTATTTGAGTATGAATTATGGGTATATTTTCATGCTCAGCAACCATGCTCAAATTAATGCTCATTTTCTCTTCCCTGGTAACAGAATTGAGAAAGTAAACATACTTCTATCTTAGAGTGATTAACGCTCCTGGTGTGATTTGATCTGCGAAACGAGAGAATGGGCTAACTCTACAGCTTGCCAAAGTAATACCTCTTCTTCTTCTAGGCGAACAGTTGCCCTAACAGTGGTGTTACTTACCTCCTTATTCTCTAACTGTTCGAGAATCGGTGACAGCAGTACACGGGCGTAGCTACCGTAGGCAACCCCAGAAATCGAGGAGGGGGGGCAGAGGGGCAGAGGGGCAGAGGGGCAGAGGGGCAGAGGGGAAAAACTTACTGCAACTTCTCCCCTGCTCCCCTGCTCAAGAGCTCCCCTGCTCAAGAGCTCCTCTGCCTCTTTCAGTAGTCCCATTGCCTTTAATTTAGGAACGGTATGTCTATTTGTGCCGCCTGCTAACTGCACATATCCTGGTAACTTAGCTGCCAAAACTTTTTGTCCTAATTTCACTGCGGCTGTTGTGGTGCCATCGCCGATATCACCGCTCATGGGACGACCGTCGGTTTGCCAAATTAAAGTACTTTTGAGTGGTGTAATCAGATCATACAACGCTTTTAGGTAGTCAGTCATCCCCTCGCCATCGGGACAACTGATGGCTACTACCTTTAGTCGATCGGCCCACGGTGAAATTGCTTGCCACAATCGCTCAAATTCTGCCAACCGCCCGACTTTTGTATGGATTTCTACGGCATCTACTCCCGTTGACATTACCAATGGCGCGATCGCTCCCGGCGTTGACATATATGAATTTGTATCAATTATATCATATGGGCAAACTGGTATACAACGACCACAGCCATAGCATTTTTCAGCTACTACTCCTGAAAAGTCTTCTTTTATACTGTTAAACACGATTGCTTGTGCCGGACAAATCCTTTCACAGGGTCTAGGGCAGTCTGTAGGGCACTGAGTAGAATTAAATTCTGCTTTCCGAAAATGGGGGTCTTCTCCATCGTTCAGGCTAACCATTAAAAAGGGTGAGTTGCCTTTGTAGCCAAAGCCTCGCTCTTGGGCATCTCTAGACAAATCCTTGGCTACTTGTAGCGCTGCTTGGGCTGCTGCGATTACCGCCGGATCGGCAGCGACATCTATGCAGTCAGCGCCGGCCAAAGTGTAGGCTAACGTTAAACTTCTGACTGCTGGGAGATGCTGGAAACTGGCTCCGCAGATGAGCTTGAACCAGCGACCAAGTTTTAGAGATTGTAAAGGGGCGAACAGATCAGTCACATTTCTATTATGCGTTTATGCGACTAAAAATAGTAGTGTGTCATAAATAAAAAGTCCGGATTTCCTGATTTGGGTCATTGGCAGGTGTGGGAAGCTTTTTTTTATCTCCCCACACTCCCCCACACTCCCCACTCCCTACTCCCCATATTTCAAGAAAGGTCGCGCCATACATGACAGCCGATTCAACTACTGTATTCTTTGTGGAAGACTCTGCCCAAGACAGAGCTTTATATCGACGCTTGTTAGAGCAGGACGATCGCCACACCTACAATATTTACGAATTTGAGTCTGGGGAAGAGGCGCTGGAAGCTTGTCAAGGTACAACACCGGCTGTGGTTTTGTTGGACTATCAATTGCCAGATTTAGACGGGCTGGAATTTCTCACTGAGCTACAAAGGCAAACCCAAGGTAGCCAAATCTCAGTAATTATGCTGACTGGACAGGGAGATGAAGCGATCGCAGTCCAAGCCATCAAGAGTGGAGCGCATGATTATTTGGTAAAGGGAAAATTGACTCGTGACAATTTGTGCCGAGCAATTCATGGGGCAATCAAGCAAATGCAGCTCATGCAGCAGCTACAACAGCAACAGGAACAACAACGCTTAGTTGGAGCGATCGCCATCCAACAAGCCCAACTATACCAAAATCTGCAAACCCTCAACGCTCAGTTGGAAGCTAAAGTCCAGGAACGCACTGCTGCACTAGAGGAAAGCGATCGCTTTTCCTATCTGAGTGGGGGAATCGAAAGACTGATGGAAGTCACGGTAGAAGATGCACTCAGAGATTCATCTTTACTTTATGGGCAGTTTATTCCAGAGGATATCCCCCGCCTACAGGCAGCCGTTGAAGAGTCCCGGTTGAATCTGTCTGTGTTTGATATCCAGCTGCGAATCCAAACCCCCAGGGGTCAACTCAAATGGTTGCATTTTCGTTCCAAACCACGTAAGTTAAAAGATGGGCGTATAACTTGGGATGGATTGGTGGTAGATGTCACCGACCTCAAGCGCACTGAAGAAACGCTACGCAAGAGTCAAGCTTTGCTAGAAGAATCCCAGCGAGTTGCTCGCCTTGGCAATTGGGAATATGAACTTGCCACTGGTAAAATTATCTGGTCGAAGGGACTTTTCGACCTCTTCAATCGGGAACCCACACTTCTGGAACCGACTTATGAAGAAAATCTGCAATTGTATCACCCTGAAGATCGCCATAAATTACACCAAAGTGTTGAGCGAGCGAGCGCCACCGGTGAGTCCTACAAAGAAATTCTCCGCGTACCCCAGACAAATGGTTCTAATCGCTACTTCGAGGGCATTGGACATGCAGAATTCAACGTCAATGGAGAGGTAATCCGGCTTTATGGCACTGCTCAAGATGTCACCGAACGGGAAGTTGCGCTGCGCGATCGCCAAACAGCTGAAGAACGTTGGCAATTAGCGATCGCTGGTACTAATGAGGCAATTTGGGATTGTCTGCACAAAAGCTAGTGGGTAGGGTAGCGATCGACATCACAGAACGTAAAATTCTGGAGCGAGAACTAGCTCATCAGCAACAGTTATTAGATGCTTTCATTAGCAGCGCACCTGTTGGTTTAACTGTCCTCGATCGCCATTTGCATTTTACATTGGTTAATCAAGCCTTAGCAGATATGAATGGAATTAAGGCAACAGCGCATATTGGCAAGACTGTGTGGGAAATTATCCCTGATTTGGCACCAGAGCTCGAACCGATCTTTCAACATGTTTTAACAAGAGGTGAACCGATTCTGGATTTGGAAATCGCTGGCGAAACTCCAAAACTTCCTGGTGTGAACCGGACGTGGTTAGTTTCCTGCTTTCCAATGAGCTTACCAATCGAGGTGTACCTAAACAAGATATTGTATTAGCTTTTCATTCTCCCTTCAAACGACAATTTACCGAGTTCGCTGTTGGCTAATCATTTTAGAGTAGAATTCAGGAGTCAGATTGTTCGATGGGAATTTCGATCGCAAATTCTGCTCCTTTTCCAACAGAGGAGGTGCAGGTAATCTCTCCTCGGTGTTTTTGGACAATAATTTGATAGCTAATAGACAATCCTAAGCCACTACCTTTGCCCACAGGTTTTGTGGTAAAAAACGGGTCAAATAAACGCGATCGCAATGACTCTTGTATACCAACGCCATTATCGGCGATCGCAATTTTGACCATATTAGAGTTTGTCATCTCTGTGTAAATCCAAATTTGGGGCATTGGGCACGTGGGAGGGGTAGGGTGAAATTCTCTCCCCATCTCCCCATCTCCCTCATCTCCCCATTCCCCATTCCCTACTCCCTTTTCTAAAGCATCAATGGCATTATTCAATAGATGCATAAATACTTGATTGAGTTCACTTGCATAACAGTTGACTGGAGGCAAATTGCCATAATTTTTAACTACAAAAATTGCGGGGCGATTTACTGTTTCCTTGAGTCGATGTTGTAACATCACTAAAGTATTTTCGATGCCTTCATGGATATTTACCCGTTTCATCTGAGATTCATCGTGTCGAGAAAAGTTTTGTAGTGCCAGTACTATTTCCCGGATGCGGTTAGAGCCTCTATACATTGCGTTTATGAGATTTTGCAAATCTTTAATCACAAAATTCAGGTCTATATCTTGAGCTATTTGCTGAATTTTTTGCGTGGATTTTGGATATTCTTGTTGATAAACCTCAATCATATTTACTAGATATTGTACATATTGACCAGCATATTGGAGATTTCCATAAATAAAACTGATTGGATTATTAATTTCATGGGCAATTCCAGCTACTAACTGCCCCAAAGCTACCATTTTTTCGTTTTGAATTTGTTGAACTTGTGCAGCTTTCAAGTTGTCAAGAGCTTCTTGGAGTAAAAAGTTTTTTTCTTGTAGTTTAACTTGGAGCAAACGTAAATTAATTTGATTTTCAATTCGCAACACAACCTCTGCTCCATGAAAAGGTTTGGCAATATAATCTACACCGCCAACATCAAAGGCTTTTGCCTTATCTACAACATCATCAAGGGCGCTAATAAAAATCACTGGAATTTCGCAAGTTTTCTCGTCAGCTTTGAGCTGTTGACAAACTTGATAGCCATCCATACCTGGCATATTGATATCCAACAAAATCACATCTGGCAAAACCATTTGACATGCAGTCAGTGCCATTTTGCCATTTAAGGCTTTGCGAACTTCAAAACCTTGTGCAGTCAACATTGCCGACAAAAGCCGCAAATTATCTGGGGTATCATCTACCACCAAAATATTTTTTTTATGATGGTTATTTTGACTTAAATGCATTATCAAAAACTATGTTTATAAGGATTGAAGGCAGAATTCAGCACCCAGAACTCATAAGTCAGAATATAAAAGTAATTTAGTATGATTGGTATATTTATTCATCAGACTTTATCCCGATTTTTTAATTATTCTGATTCTCTGTTAGCGTATTGTCCCGCTTTGAAGTTTCGAGCGTTGGCTTTTGGCATATCGAACTTCTGTGTTGAATTGTGAGTGCTGAATTTCTAGGATTTGAGGATAGTAAATGCTGATTTGAAATCACCCTGAAAATTTGGCTGAATTTCGCCTAAATAGTTATATTTATAGTTTAACTCCCACAGTGCTTGGAGAGTTTTACAGACAATTAAAAGTATTGGCCAGTTAGGAGCTTTGCGAAGCTAAAAGCCCGATTACATGGGATTCGTATTTGATGAAAAAATTCGCCCTCAGATGGAAAAGGCTGATTCCTTGCTCCCCCACAGACGCGATTAATCCCGTCTCTACCCACTCCCTACCTATCGTCCTTGCTTAGGCTGCGCTTCTCTACGAGAAGCGCAGCCAACGCCAACGCGCACCACATAACCTAAGTTCAAAAACCGAAGCTGATTACTATAGAAGTAAGTGGATAGCCCGCGCATATAAGCTAACCGAGGGTCAACAATGAAGTTTTTCTCAGGTGCTATTTGATGGCTACCATTGAGGTGCTGAGGCAAGTAACTTCAGAACCAATTGTTCTTCTATGGGTTTAGAGAACAGATATCCTTGAGCAAAATTACAGTTTAAATTTCTCAGTTGGGCTAACTGTTCTTGTGTTTCGACACCTTCCGCGATCGCACTCATTCCCATTGAGTTGGCAATACCAATCATTGCTGGTACTAACCCCATATTTTCTTCGTTTTCCTGCATACGTTTGACAAAAGATTTGTCAATTTTCAGTGCATTTAAAGGAAAGCTATGCAGATAGCTTAAAGAAGAATATCCTGTACCAAAGTCATCCATAATCAATTTAATTTTACGCTGTTTTAATTGCTCAAGTATAATTTTAATTGCATTAGTATTTTCCATAATTACACTTTCTGTAATTTCTAGTTGTAGGTGTTCGGGATTTATTTTATTTTCATGAATTATTCGGTCAATTTGATCTACTAAATTGGGTTGTGAAAATAATCTTGCACTCAAATTTACACTAATAGTTAAGGGTTTTGGCGTTATTGGATAATGTTGCCAGATGCTTAGTTGATGGCAAGCTGACTGTAATACCCAAGTATTGATGGCACTAATCAAACCTGTTTCTTCTGCTACAGGAATAAATTCTATGGGAGAAACCAAACCGCGAATCGGATGTCGCCAGCGTACCAAGGCTTCAAATCCAGAAATTCTCCCTGTAATTAAGCAAACAATTGGCTGATAATAAACGAGAAATTCTTGTCTTTCAACAGCTCTCCGCAAGTCATTTTCCAACTCTAAAAGCTGAATAGCTTCCTGATGCATTGCTGGATCGAAAACGTGATACTTTGCTCTTCCTTGAGCCTTGGCACGATACATTGCTGTATCAGCATCCCGTAGCAAATATTCTGGGCGGTCGTAATTTTTATTACCCCAACTAATACCAATACTGGCATTCATAAACACTTCATATCTTGACAGTTTAAAAGCTAGTGATAGCTGTTGTAAAATTCGTTCAGCAACTTGGATTGCAATATTAATATCTGCAAGATTTTCTAGAAGAATGCCAAATTCATCGCCGCCTAATCGTGCTAAAGTATCAATAGGTATCAGGCATGTTTGCAGGCGGCGGGCAATGGCTATGAGCAATTCATCTCCTACCAAATGGCCAAGAGAATCATTGATTACTTTGAAGCGATCGCAATCTAAAAAAAGTACAGCAAACTGATAATTAGGCTCTTGCTTAGCACGATTCAGAGCATTTTTAAGTTGTCTGATAAACAAAACTCGGTTTGGTAACCCAGTCAGGGAATCATGGAGTGCTATATCTAGGATTTGACTTTGTAATTTCTGGCGAGAAATGATTTCATCGTGGAGTTTTTGCAGAGCGTTTTCTAGCTCCCAAGTACGCTGTTTTACCCGATGTTCCAGTTCCACATTGAGTTTCAATATCTCCAACTGCGCCGATCTCAATGCCAGTTGATTTTGCACACGCACTAAAACTTCTTGAAACTCAAAAGGTTTGGTGATGTAGTCTACACCACCTACCCTAAAAGCTTTAACTTTATCAAAAACATCATCTAAAGCACTAATAAAAATTACTGGAATATCTGCTGTTAGCTCCCAAGCTTTAAAGGTTTGACAAATTTCATAGCCATCCACTTCCGGCATCATAATATCGAGCAAAATTAGATCGGGTAATACTGTTTGAGTTGCTGTCAGTGCCATTTGCCAGTTCAAGGCTTTACGAACGTTGTACCCTTCCCTTGTCAATATTGAAGATAAAACCCGCAGGTTATCTGGCATATCGTCAACGATCAAAATATCTTTTTTATAAGGGTCTAAATGCTCGTAATTCATTCTATGTTTGTTCTAGTCAATTCCATGATTTTCTCAAACTGATAATTATTTGCTAAATCCCTGAAAACTTGGAAAACTTGACTTTTATCTGATGGAATTTCCTTGAGTAACTGTAAAATCAGGTCATCGCTACAGCTGGCTGCGCCATAGTATATCTGTTGGAGCCACTCAGGAGACATCTGTGACAAATGGCTTAGGAGTTCAGCAACACTGGTAAACATTTGTGTGGGTTGCTCGACAATTGCTGTATTTGTGGTTTGTATTTGGTTGGTATACTTTACGCCCAAATGTTCACTCAGTTTTTCTAATAATACTTCCTGGGTGAATGGCTTGCGAATAAAATCATCACACCCAATGGACAAAGTTCTCTGGCGTTCTTCTTCAAAGGCACTAGCAGTCAGGGCAATAATAATAGTGTGTTTATGAGAATAGCCCTCGGTTGTTTCAGGGAAATCGCAACGTGGAGGTAGGGCTGCTAGCAAGTTTGAGTCACAAGAAGACGGATTTGCTGTTGCACAAGACTGACTCGCACTCAAGTGACTAGCAACTAGTGTTGTACTGTGAGAGTTCACATCACTTGGCACGACTTCTTCCCTATGCCCATTGCGCCATTCCCCATACCCCAATTCTTTAGATTTAATGATTCTTGTGGCTTCATAACCGTCCATGACAGGCATTCGCATATCCATGAAAATCAAGTGTGGTTGCCAAGACTCCCAATTAGTAACAGCTTCCCTACCATCTGTAGCTTCCCTGACTTCAAAGCCCATAGATGTAAGAATTTTAACTAGCAATAGACGGCTTTCTTTGGAGTCGTCAACCACTAAGATGCGATATGCTTTTTCAGTAGCAGCTAAAGCGAGAATTTCGTGTTTATTTGCGTTTGTCGGCATTTGTCTGGGACAAGCCAGAGCAATCTGAACATCAAAAGTAAATGTACTACCAATACCAGGAGTACTGCTGACAGTAATATCTCCCCCCATCAGTTCCACGTACTTGCGGCTAATAGCCAAGCCTAGTCCTGTTCCTTGTTGGCATTTTCTGCCGATTTCAGTTTGCTCAAAAGCCTCAAACAGCAAGTCAATTTCATCTGGAGCGATACCACAACCAGTGTCTTGTACCTCGAAGATTAGAAATTGGGCGGACGAAGAAGACGCGGTGAAAGAACTCTCGGTATCTCCGTATCCCCCCATCCCCAGTCCCCAGTCCCCAGTCCCCAGCCTCACCCTTAACGTCACCCTGCCAATATCAGTAAATTTAATGGCGTTTCCCAAGAGGTTGAGCAAGACTTGAGACAATTTATTTTCATCTGTTTCTACGTATTGAGGCAGGTCTGGTGCATATTCAAATACTAATTCTAAGTTTTTCGAGGCGGCACGTAAGTGCAACATTTCTTCTAAGTTCTTCAACAGATGAATTAAGTCAAAACTACTTAGATTTAATCTGATTCTACCAGCTTCAATTTTGGACATTTCTAGAATGTCGTTAATTAAATTTAGTAAATGTTCGCCAGCACGATTAATAATTGCTAAGTTTTTCTGATGTTCGCTAGATAATGAATAGTCTCGGCTCATGATTTGGGTAAAACCGAGAATGGCGTTGAGTGGGGTACGCAGTTCGTGGCTCATGTTAGCGAGGAATTCGCTTTTGGCGAGGTTGGCGGCGGCGCTTCGTGCTGCTTCTCGAACGGCTACTTGTTTTTCTTGTGCGGCGATTTTTTGTGATTCAATCAGTTCTTCTTGGGTGATTTGCAATTGCTTAATCACTTGCTGAAATTCATCAGTACGTTTTTTGACTTGAGCCTCTAAGATCAGATTGTATTCTGCTAATAACTTTTCTGCTTGCTTGCGTTGACCGATCTCAAAAAATGTGGCGATCGCAAAAGCTAGATTCCCCGATTCATCATAGATTGGCTTTCCTAAAACTTCAATGGGAATAATCTTGTCATGACGGCGAATTTCCATATCATCAATCCTGGCATGTTCCCCTTGCAATGCTCTTAAAACCGGCAAGCGATCGCTAGGATAAAGTTGATTTGTACCAGCAAGATAAGCTTGATATACCTCTGACAATTTTAGTTCTCCCAACTCATCAGAACGCTGAATTTCTGGTGTTTGCTCCCATTCACCTTTCGCAATTTTCTTAGCTGATGCGTTTAATTCTAAAATCGGCTTAATCACCCAGCGAGCAGTCAAAATCCCAATTCTTGTAGCTACTAAAAAAGCAACTATACACAGTATGATGGTGGTACGGTTATTGGCATTAATTTGCTCCATAAATTCGCTTTCTGAGATGGCTGCTACAATTAGCCAATCCAAACCCAAATCGTCCTTCCAACTTTTTACCTGCACAAAATAATCTATTCCATCGGCGGTAAAAGTTAGCTGTTTTTTACCCACAACAAACTCAAGGCTGCCAAAGCGTTCAATCAAGGACTGCGTTGTAAGTCTAATTAAAGAATTTTGGCTATCTAATGCTGATAGACGTTTTCCTTGACCATTAATGATGGTATATGGTGGCTCACTAGTAGAAGAAGCTACTATTAACCCAGAGCGCTCTAAAATAAAAGTTTTACCCGATTCTTTTATTTTTAATTTGCCTAAAAAGTTGCTGATTTGTGATAAAATTAAATCAACACTAATCACCCCGACAAAATTACGATTTTTATCGTAAACAGGATAGCTAGAAGATATAGATAAAATTTCTGGTTTATCTTCCCATTGATAAATTTGACTCCAAACTCGTTTACCTGCTTTGACTGCATCTGTATACCAAGCCTCTAGGCGAGGATCGTAATTTTTGACTCCCTGTAAATAACTACGATTTCCTTGGTTGTCTGTAGTATAAACATGAAGTTTGCCCATACCATTCTTTTGGCTAACTTCATTAATCAAGAGCTTGCCATTATCTAGACGTTCAACACCGATAAACTCACCTTTGGGATTGGCAAAGCTGTTGTAGCCAATATTGAAAACCTGCATTTGTTTCCAAAAATATTTTCCGGTGGTTTTAAAGTCAGAAAGCTTCAGCAAATTTAGCTCAATTGCATCTAAATTAATTTGATTGATTTGCTTCGGAGTTGTTAAATAGCTATCCAGATGCTGTTCAATGCGATCGCAAATTTCATTTTCTAATTGAGCAGCAAGCTCTTTGACGGCTTTTTGTCCGTTTTCATAGGAAAGATAGCCCACAAGTCCTACTGCCCCACAAATTTGCAATATAAAGGGCACAATCAGAACATACCTAAGGGGCATCTTGGCATACACTTTGCCAACTAAGCAATTGAGAGATTTGATGGACTGAAGTTTGGATAACATTGTTTTTTGATTTTTCCCCAGGAGTTGCTAGGGGCATTTATGCCATATTAGTTACATTTAATAACAGGATAACTACGGTGTACCATAGTTTCAACTTATGACATTTTTTATACTGCTGAGTATAAAAAAACACTAAACTTTAATTGATATACTCGTTTGACTGGCTGAGTTCCTCCAACATATAAATTTTCGGACTTGATAATTACACCTTAATTCGATCGGTTTTATCTGGCAATGTATCAACAGATTTTCTAAAACAGAAATTGAACCGAACAGCTACAGTATGCCATTCTAAAATTCAGGTTGCCATTAGCACCTAGTCCTAAATTTAATTTTGAATTGCTGATATCTTGATTTTCCGGTATTAAAACCTTTGGGTTGGTGCAAAAATCTAGATTGTAATCACAACAATCTTTAAATTTTCATGTAAATACAGAGTAAGAATAAAAAAAATAAAAAAAATTTACTTTGTATTTTTGAGTTTTACGAAATGTTAATTTTATTGTGGAAATATCTCTATCTCAGCGCCAATTTGTAAAATTTTTCCGGCTGATAATGGCGGTAATTGTGTATTCACACTCAATCTGTAGAAGTGGTTAAAACGCGATGCAGCAACCCATTCTGGCAGGGTTGCTTGGCGACGGTTTGTAAAGATTTTTTGAAAGTTTGCATCAGCTTTTCCCAAGTAAGAGTCACGTGTTGGGACTATACAACGCTGACAAGGTTTAACTCCAAAAAAATGCACATCTCCAACTCGAAATTAGCACTCTCAACTTCAACACCATCCAGTGACTTAACCGGATACAGCAAAATGTTAGCTAGGTAAGGCATCATAAAAGTAGCTTTTATTTCAGTAGCGATCGCCATTATCTTCAAGTTGATATATGCGTTAGTAAATGCGTGGACGCTTTACGGCTTGCCGTCAGACATTGTAGCGTACCTGTCATTGGACATACCAAACACGACCGATGCAGCGCAATTACCTGCAACGTCAGATTGGCGATCGCATCAATTCTTTTTTAGCTGACTGTGGATTTCACCTCCGAAAGCTGTATTCACCAATTCTGCATTCTTCTTTAATAAGCAGACCTAGCTAACCAATAAACGGTTATACCCAAAGCCGATCCAGCTATTACCTGAACTGGTGTATGTCCAAGTAATTCCTTAAGACGGTCTTGGCTAAAGTCTGGTTTTTCATGAAATAATTCATCAATCATTTGATTGAGGATACGAGCTTGCTTGCCAGCCGCTTGGCGAACTCCGGCTGCATCGTACATGACGATGATGGCAAAAACCGTTGCTACTGCAAAATCAGGAGATGCCCAGCCAAGTTTTTGCCCGACACCAGCAGCTAGAGCCGTAACTAAAGCTGAGTGGGCACTGGGCATACCTCCAGTTGTCACTAAAACACGTATATTCAGCTTGCGATTTTTGACGATCTCGATTATGAGTTTTAATGCTTGAGCAATTAAACAAGCTACCAGAGCAACCAGCAGCACCCGATTGTCTAAAATGTTGCCTATGTCCTGCATGGTATTGTGGTTAGGTTAGTAATATGAGTAGCAGTTGTTGGTTGAGGAAACATTTAGATTCAACCCAAAATCCCAAATTAACGCAGTACATCAGGTCGAAAGTAACCCGACGGTTAAAAATAGACAAAAAGTTGATGCTATGAGCATTTGTACCTTTTGCCTTTTTGTACTAGTTATTGCGACTGATGATAAAATGAGCGATCGCTTGGAGTGGCACGGCTCTCTCCCCAAATGGTTCTAATTCCGCACAAGCTGCTTTAACTAGCTCTTGGGCTTTTAAGCGGGATTGCTCAAGTCCCCAAAGGCTGGGATAGGTAACTTTCATCGCTTTTTGGTCTTTGCCAGCTGTTTTGCCTAATTGCTCTTGGGTAGCAGTGATATCCAGAATATCATCTACGATCTGAAATGCTAGCCCAATATTTTGAGCATAACGGGTTAGTCGTTGCACATCTTCAGATGATGCCCCAGCTATGATCCCGCCACAAACTACACATGCTTCTAAAAGCGCGGCTGTTTTGTGTTCGTGAATGAAATTCAGCGTTTCTAGAGAAATATCTGATTTCCCTTCAGATTGTAAATCCACAACTTGACCGCCGACTAAACCAGCAGCCCCCAAAGCCCGACCGAGACGGATAACTACCTGCAAGACTCGATCTTTGGGAACATTTTGAGGAGTTTGAAGGGCAACGTATTCAAAAGCCAGAGCCAACAAACCATCTCCAGCTAAAATTGCCACATCTTCGCCATAGACTTTATGATTTGTCAGCTTTCCACGACGGTAATCGTCATTATCCATTGACGGGAGGTCGTCATGAATCAAAGACATTGTGTGGATCATCTCCACCGCGCAAGCTGTTGGCATAGCCATTTCGATGGTGCCACCCATCATTTCACAGGTAGCAAGGCAGAGAATCGGGCGTACACGCTTACCTCCAGCTAATAAGGAGTAGCGCATCGACTCATAAATTGTTTCTGGATAAACGATGGGAATAGCCCGATCTAAAGCAGTATCACAAAGCTTTTGCCGTTCTTTGAGATAGCCTGCTAGGTTAAATTTGGCTTCCTCTGGTGGTGTCTTTTGAACGTTATCAGTTGCTACCATTCTTCAATTCCTGACATTTTGTGATTTTCGTCTTATAAGTCACAATTTTAAGGTGCTGTGGGACTGAAAAAATGAAGAGTTGGAAGTTAGAAGTTAGGAGTTAGGAGTTAGGAGTTGGGAATGTAACTCATAACTCCTAACTCCTAACTCTTAACTCCTCATTTTCTTACTGCCTTGGAATAGCTGGTAAATGTATTTTGCAACAATAAGGCGACAGTCATTGGTCCAACACCACCAGGAACTGGGGTGATAAATCCTGCTACGGCAGCAGTTGATTCCAAATCGACATCGCCAACGAGCCGACTGTTGCCACTGGCATCAGTGACCCGATTCATTCCCACATCTACCACAACAGCGCCTGGTTTTACCATATCAGCAGAGATCAATCCGGGACGACCCACTGCTGCAATCAGAATATCAGCATTTTGGGTGATAGTTTTGAGATCGTGCGATCGCGAATGAGCAATGGTGACTGTAGCATCAGCTTCTAATAGCATTAACGCCATTGGTTTACCCACTAAAATACTACGTCCTACCACTACTGCTTGTTTTCCTTGCAAAGGAATTTCATATTCTTCTAAAAGCCGCATGACGCCAGCAGGAGTGCAGCTACGTAAACCGATTTCTCCCCGTACTAGTCGCCCCAAGTTCACTGGGTGCAGTCCATCGGCATCTTTATCGGGATCGATTTGATGTAACAAGCTAACAGCATCCAAATGGTTAGGTAAGGGTAGCTGCACGAGAATGCCATCCACACGTTCATCGTGGTTGAGTGTAGCAATAACCTCTTCTAATTCCCCTTGAGTAGTTTGCACAGGAAAATGCTTGCCAAAAGAGGCTATACCAACTCTAGCGCAGGCTTTTTCTTTATTGCGTACATAAGCAGCTGAGGCTGGATTATCGCCAACCATCAGCACTGCTAAGCCAGGGGGTCGTCCAACTTTTGGTTGTAATTCGGTAATGGCAACAGAAAGTTCTTGCTGAATTTTTGCTGCTATTGCTTTTCCATCAAGGAGTTTGGCAGTTTGTGTTTTCATGAAAATTATGTTCGTCTTGAAAAGGGGAGTGGGGAGTGGGGAGTGGGGAGTGGGGAGTAGGGGAGGCAGGGGAAGCAGGGGGAGAATATAAAAGCTTCCCAGACCTCCCACACTCCCAATTCAGAAGAAAGTATTATAGATGGGAACTGACCCGATCGAAGTGGCGACAAAACAAGCAGTGAAGCAAAAATTTGCTCAATCGGTGGCTTTCATGCAACAAACGAGAAATTCCTCCCTTGGCTTCTTGTACAGACAAACTATTGTTATCTACCGTGTAGGGTTAGCTTTTTTCCTGGTAGCAGGACTTTCGAGTTGTAGTAATTTACCCTCCTCTGGCTTGAGTGGAACTGGCTTCAAATTTGGCGCCAATGTTACCCCAATTGGAGAAATTAAAGCAGAACAAAAGAATCAAGCTACAGTTTACATCCAAGGGAAGGTAGAAAAGCAAGCTCCCCTGATGAAGCAGTGGGCTTATCAAATAGATGACACAACAGGCAAAATTTGGGTTGTGACTAATCAAAAAAGTTTGCCAGAGGGATCGGAAGTAGTGTTCAAGGGTAAAGTTCGCTACAGAAGTATCCCTTTAGCTGGCAAAGAACTCGGGGAAATTTATTTAGAAGAAGAATAATTCAGCAATTAAAAATGAACATATGAACAATCAACCAGTACATGTAGCGATCGCTATTCTCTACCAAAAAAACAAATTTCTCATGCAACTACGGGACAATATCCCCACTATTCCTTATCCCGGTTACTGGGCACTATTCGGTGGTCATATCGAACCTGGTGAAACGCCAGATGTCGCAGTCAAACGAGAAATTTTAGAAGAAATCGGCTACATACTACCACCGTTTGTTGAATTTGGGCGTTATCACGATGAAAAAGTTGTCCGTCATGTTTTTCATGCACCACTCTTGGTGGAGTTAAATGAATTGGTTTTGAATGAAGGCTGGGATATGGGATTATTGACTCCAGAAGATATTCACCAAGGTAATTGCTATTCAAAAAATGCCGGCGAAGTGCGACCATTAGGGGAAATGCATCAGCGAATTATGTTGGATTTTATTGAGAAGAATCAGTAGATTAGGGAGTGGGGAGTAGGGAATGGGGAGTGTGGGAGGTGTGGGAGGTGTGGGAGGTGTGGGAAGCTTTTTTATATTCTCCCCCCACACTCCCCACACTCCCCACACTCCCCCATCCCCCCCATTCCCCTCATCCACCCACTCCCCACTCCCCACTCCCCACTCCCCACCAGCCAAAATCAAGTTAAAACTCTTGTGGAGTAGTCATCACTAATGCAATCAGCAAACAAACTGCCGCGATGGTTAAGTATAGGATTGGCATTTCCCATTATTATTCTCAACGGCTGGCTGTTGCTCCAGGTTGTACAGTATTTTCAACCATTGGTGAGTGTTATTGCTGCCGCCATCCTACTGGCTTTTGTCTTGGACTATCCAATCCAGTTTCTTCAGCGACAAGGGGTCAAACGTGACTTGGCGATCGTGGGCGTGTTACTTTTGAGTGTGGTGATTATAGTGGGTTTAGGCATCACTTTGCTTCCCCTGATCATAGAACAGCTCAACGAGTTAGCTAATATTTTGCCTAGTTGGATTGATTCTGGCACTCAGCAGTTAGAAGCTTTCCAAGATTGGGCGTTAAGTCAACAGCACCTACCCATTAATTTAAGTGCTTTGGCTAGCGAAATTTTAGAAAGATTATCTAATCAACTCCAGTCGTTCACCGGGAGAATTCTTAGTTTTGCTGTTGATACCATTGGTATTGTAGTGAACGTACTGCTGGCGGTGGTGCTGACTATCTACCTAATATTGAACGGCGAACGTCTTTGGGATGGGATTTTTCAGTGGTTTCCCCCTAATTTTGGATCAAAAATCCGGCAATTACTCCGAGAAGATTTCCACAATTATTTTATCGGTCAAGCTACATTGGGTGCTGTACTGGGATTGACCATCACACTAGCATTTTGGATTTTGCAAGTTCCCTTGGCGCTACTTTTTGGCATCGGTATTGGCTTGTTTTCTTTGTTCCCCTTTGGTACAGGAATTGGTATTGCTATAGTCAGTCTTTTGGTGGCGTTGCAAAACTTTTGGCTAGGAGTGGAAGTCTTAGGTGTAGCTGTTGCCATCGACCAAGTTAATTCTAATTTTATTGCACCCCGAATTATCGGCAATTTAACTGGCTTAAATCCCGTGTGGGTGGTAATTTCTTTATTACTGGGGGCTAAATTAGGAGGCGTGCTGGGTTTGTTAATTGCAATTCCTGTTGCGAGTTTTATCAAGGATGCCGCAGATAGCTGGCGTGCTGGCGAGTTTAATAAAATTGATGATATTGAGTTAGCAGCCCAGAATGTCACAAGTGAGGCAGCAGGAACTTATAGTTAGCATTTAATCGTTTAGATTAACTAAAAACAGGAATTAAGTTGCACTGGAATTTTAATGATAAACTCACTTCCTTTGCCAAAAGCAGAGATACATTGCAATTGACCACCATGTTTTTCTACAATAATTTGATAACTGATAGATAACCCTAATCCGGTGCCTTTACCAACAGGTTTAGTGGTGAAAAATGGATCGAATAATCGCTTTTGTAAACTTTCCGGAATTCCAGAACCATTATCACCAATCCGAATAATTACTTCCCTATTATCAATAACTTCAGTACAAACGCGAATTTGGGGCATTGAGCATTGGGCATTGGAAGTCTGGGAAGCTTTTTTATAACCTCCCCACACTCCCCCTGCCTCCCCTGCCCCCTGCCCCCCACTCCCCACTTCCTCTTCTATAGCATCAATAGCATTTGCTAAAATATTCATAAATACCTGATTGAGTAGCCCAGGGTAACACTCAACTAGGGGAAGATTTCCGTATTTTTTAATCAAGTTTATGGTTTTACCCGTTTGATGATTTTTGAAACGACTTTGTAAAATTAACAAAGTACTATCAATACCTTCGTGGATATCAACTAATTTTTTCTCAGATTCATCAAGGCGGGAAAAATTTCGCAAGGAAAGAATGATTTGCTCGATTCGTTTTGTACCTACCTCCATAGAGTTGAGAAGATTAGGAAGATCCTTGGTTAAAAAATCAAGTTCAATTTGAGCGATCGCATTTTTAATTTCTACTTCTGGTTCAGGATAACATTGTTGGTACAATCTAATTAAACTCAGCAAATTCTGACTATATTCGATGGCATGGACAAGATTACCAGCAATAAAGTTGACTGGGTTGTTAATTTCGTGGGCAATTCCAGCCACGAGTTGTCCCAAGGCAGCCATTTTTTCATTCTGGATTAATCTGGTATAATTTTATTGCAGATCCCGGAACCCTGCTTTGGCAACTCTCGATTGTTCTTCTACCTGCTGTAATTGAACTAGTGTTAAGACATGAATTTGAGAGTAGGCTAAAAGTAATTGATGGAAATCAACCAACCTATATTTTCCGGATGTACTTTTAACTAAAATCGGCTCATAGGCAATTTCGTGTGGTCGTTGCAAAGTTACCTCAGTAGCTTTGACAATGATTGTATCTTCAGAAAGTACTAATATATCTCTCTCGAAAAACTTGTAGAGAATTCCAATTGGCCTGAGAGAAAATAGTGATAAACTATAGGGATGGCTCATATGCTCAAAGAATTTCCGCCGTGAAATCATCCCCATATATTCTTGATTATTATTCAGAATAATTCCTGGCAGTAAAGGCTCTTGATTAAAAAGCGTAGCTAAATCATTGCCGGGACGCTCTATTTCTATGTGAACCTGCCAAAAGGGTAATTCTTGTAAAGTTGACTCTAATCGCAAGTTCGGCTGATTAGCATTTTTTATGCCACCTGTAGCCATCATACTCTCAAGACTCGACTGTTGAGGTAATATTTGTGGTAACATTCTGAACAACTATCTCGCTAATTTTAAACTTCATCAATCGTTACAAACCTATTTTTCCCAAATTCCTACCCAAAATTCACAGGGTAGATGTGGAAAAATTAAGTACGCCAAAGTAGCTATTATTGGTTTAACTGTATAATTTATTACGACAAGATTAGATTTGCAGTACGAGGAAACAAAAGTTGGGCGATCGCTCTTTAGCTGTAACATCAAGTAAAGAACAAAAACATAACCAATCTGCCAAAAATTTTATTTCTGAAGAGGAAAAATCTAAATGAAGTCTGAATTGCTCATATTTCATTTATCTCGTACTTGAAACTCAGTTAACAAACCAATACGCTAAAGATAATCTTTTTAAACTTAAATTATATTAAATAAAATTACGAAAAATCAATATTTTTTTATTAACCCTTCCATAACTCGATCTTTACTTATTGCCATAGGAAGATATGGTAAAGACTTATCGTGTAATACTTCTTAGGCTTGATATTATTTAATATGCTAAACCGTCGCCAGTTTTTGCTGCGTTCCGCTGTCACAGCAGGTGGAATTATCACCACGGATGTTGTATCAAAGTCACAAGTTTTTGCGGAAGCACCTGCAATTATCACCTCTGATAAAATGCGTCCTGGTATACCTTATGGCGTAGCTAGCGGAGATATATCCAAGGATAGCATTGTGATTTGGAGTAAGAGCGATCGCCCTGCCAAAATGATCGTAGAATATTCCACTAGTGAGTCTTTTAAAAATGTGCAGCGAGTTCTGGGGCCAAATGCTTTAAAAGACAGTGACTTTACAGCACGACTTTTTTTGAGGAATTTACCACCAGACCAAAAAATATTTTATCGGGTGATTTTCCAAAATTTAGATTATAAAAATACCTATAGCGCAGCTGTCAAAGGCAGTTTCCGGACTCCCCCCAAATATAGAAGAGATATATTCTTTGTTTGGGGTGGCGACACCGCCGGTCAAGGATGGGGAATTAATCCTGAGTTTGGTGGAATGAAAATTTATGAAACCATGCGCCAACTTAATCCAGACTTTTTCATTCATTCTGGCGATAATATTTATGCTGATGGTCCAATTCAAGCACAAGTTACCTTAGATAATGGCACAATTTGGAAAAATATTACTACACCAGAAAAATCCAAAGTTGCAGAAACCCTGACAGAATTTCGTGGCAATTATATCTACAATTTACTAGATGAAAATATTAAGCGTTTTAACGCAGAAGTTCCCATGTTGGCACAGTGGGACGACCACGAAATCACAAATAACTGGTATCCTGGAGAAGTTCTTTTAAGCGACGATCGCTATAAAGTTAAAGATGTTAACTTGCTAGCCCAAAGGGGAAGGCAAGCATTTTTAGAATATATGCCTATTGGGTATGAAACAAACAATCTAGATAAAGCGAGAATTTATCGCTCCTTTAAGTATAGCCCATTATTAGATATTTTCATGTTGGATGAGCGCACTTATCGAGGACCAAATACTTCTAATAATCAATCGATACCAAGTAAAGAAACGGAATTTTTAAGCAGAACACAAATACAATGGTTAAAAAGGCAATTACTATCATCAAAAGCAACATGGAAAGTAATTGCTAGTGATATGCCTTTGGGATTGATAGTTAGAGACGGTACCACAGATTTTGAAGCTTGGGCTAACGGAGACGGCCCGGCTTTAGGAAGAGAATTAGAACTTGCAGATTTACTAAGATTTATCAAAAACAAAAATATCCAGAATGTGGTTTGGTTAACTGCTGATGTACATTATGCAGCAGCTCACTATTACAACCCTGCAAAAGCACAGTTTACCGACTTTAAACCTTTTTGGGAATTCGTCGCCGGTCCTTTGAACTCTGGCACATTTGGCCCTAACCAATTGGAAAATACTTTTGGTCCACAATTGGTATTTCAAAGCCTTCCTGAAGGTACAAAAGCAAATCGACCACCAAGTGAAGGTTTACAATTCTTTGGAGGAGTCAAAATTAATGCAAATACAAAAGTCATGACAGTAACCCTGCGTAACTTGGAAGGGAAAATTGTTTACAGTGTAGATTTGCCACCAGAAAAGTAAATCTTAAGAAGAATTCAGGAGTCAGAATCGTAGTTGGGTTGAAAAACGAAACCCAACTAGACAGCCTAAGGTTTTCGATGATAGGTATGTCGCCCAGTCCATCCATGCGGGAGCGAGTATTTGTAGGGTGTGTTAGGCGTAAGCCGTAACGCACCAAAGCCTTAAGAATGGTGCCGTACTCTCGCCGATAACGCACCCTACGTATCTTTTCAAAAATCAAATACTAGTCCTATATAGAAACTGGGAATCACATTGCACAAGCTAATTCCAAGCGATATGAAATTGCTCAAGCTTTTGCTGATATTTTAGTGAAAGTAGCAGATGGAGTTATACCTTGGGGAATTTTTGAAACTCAAGTGGGTGAACTTTGGAATTCAGAACAATTGAAGCAGTTAGCTACTGAATGGCCGACTCTAGCATCTAGAAATATTTCTATTGGAGATGCAACAATTAAGACTGTGGCTGAATATTACGCCAAAACTAGTAGCACATTTCAAGTGGAAATTTTTACGGGCGATGGGGGACTCAAGGCTTATGAACCAGCTACCCCGCCACCTACGCGTCGAAGCAGTCGCAAAAAAGAGTAAAATATCCTTGAGCGTAGGCGTAGCCAAACCCAGGCATTGCCCTTTGCCTGTAAATCAGGTTACCATTAAATACTCTGGTAATTCTATCCATAATTACTAGCAACTATGACATTAATAAAATATAGATGATTAGCTAAATAGGAAAATATAATGGAAGGTAAAAGATTTATCCATTCTATTCGGTTAAAAAATTTTCTTTCCTACGGAAATGAAGATGAAGAAATTGAACTGCAACCGCTTAATGTTTTAATTGGGGCTAACACTTCAGGTAAATCGAATTTAATTGAAGCAATTGGAATTTTAAAAGCAACACCAACAGACTTACCCGCTCCATTTCGGCAAGGTGGAGGCGTTAGTGAATTTCTGTGGAAGGGTGGGCAGGAAAATCTAGTAGCCAAAATAGAAGCTACTTTAGATTACCCTCAAAGACCCCAAAATTTACGTTATCAACTTAGTTTGACAGCGATTGGTCAAAGAAGACTACTAGAGCTAGTTGATGAAGCTATAGAGAATGAACGACCATATCCAGGATCAGATGATGTTTATTTTTACTATCGTTACCAAAGAGGTCGTCCGGTTTTAAATATTAATAAGTTAGACGATGACTTCAACATTCAACGTACTCGTACTCTTCAGCGAGAAGATTTAATTCCAGATCAGTCAGTCTTATCTCAGCGAACAGATCCAGATTTGTATCCAGAACTCTCTTATCTCAGCACTACATTTTCTAATATAGCTTTATATCGTGACTGGCAGATGGGGCGATATTCAGTACCAAGAAATGCTCAAAAGCCTGACTTACCCGAACATCCTCTACTAGAAGATGGTAGTAATCTAGGTCTATTTTTAAACAATTTAAAAAATAAAATAGGTCATAGAAAAATTATTGAAAAGCTAAAAAAGTTTTATGAAGCAGCCGAAGAACTAGGTGTAATCATATCTGGCGGTACAGTACAGATAATTATTCGTGAAGAGGGTTTGATTGAACCAATTCCGGCAAATCGATTATCTGATGGTACACTTCGTTATTTATTTTTAATGGCTTTACTGCTTGACCCGACTCCACCACCACTTATTTGTCTTGAAGAACCAGAGATTGGTTTACATCCAGATATTTTATCCACAATTGCAGAAATGCTAATCGACGCATCACAGAGAACACAATTAATAGTGACAACTCATTCTGATGCTTTAGTTTCTGCTTTGAGTGAATATCCAGAATCAGTAATAGTTTGTGAGCGAGATAAAAAAGGTAGCCACTTCCATCGTCAGGAACCTGAGAGATTGGAAAAATGGTTAGAAAAGTATACGCTTGGAGATCTCTGGCGGATGGGGCAAATTGGTGGAAATCGTTGGTAATGAACATATACATTTATATTGAGGGTGCTGGAGATGAAGATGATACTGAACTGCTACTCAAACCACGCCCAGGTTTTCGTAGTGGGATCAGGAGTGGAAAAGAAACCACAACTGGACTACGCCCAGGTTTTATAAAATTTTTTCAAGAACTATATGATATTGCTGCTGAAAACATTAATATATTTATCGTTATGTGTGGATCAAGGCGTGATGCTTATGAAAATTTTAAAACAGCTTTAGAATCTCAACCAGAAGCTTTCAATGTTTTATTAATTGATGCTGAATCTCCAGTTGATTCCACTGTTAGACCTTGGGAACATCTCAGAAATAGAACACAAGATCAGCCTTGGATTTTAGATGCAGTTAATTTTGAAGACGATCGGTGTCACCTAATGGTGCAAACAATGGAAGCATGGTTTATTGCTGATATTGATGCTTTAACAGTATTTTATGGGGAGGGATTCAGGGAAGATGGAATCCTTCAAGGAATGGTACGCTATCATAGCGTAGAAACTGTTTCTAAAACTACTCTGAAAGTATGGCTTGAGACAGCTACTCGCCACACACAGAAGGGCAAGTATCATAAAACAAGACATGCTCCGAAGCTTTTAGCGTTGTTGAATGTAGCTAGGGTTCGTCAAGCTTCGCCGTACTGCGATCGCCTTTTCACTACACTAACTACAATCATGGCTGCATCAGCAAGCTAATATAACGAAGGGTAAAATATCCTTGAGCGATCGCCCCTTACCTCTAACATCACGTTATCATCGGATATTGTGGAATTTCCGTGCGTAACTCGATAGCATCTATGACTGCCTCTCACCCTGAAACTCCATCTACCAAACCCGATGCAAGTACTTTTATTTCTGACCATCAACAGGTGGATCGCAGTAAACTAAGTCAAATGTACCTGCACTATGTCGAGACGAAGGATAAATATCCTCACGCGGTGTTGCTGTATCGAGTGGGAGATTTCTTTGAATGCTATTTCCAAGATGCTGTCAAACTAGCGCAAGAATTGGAATTAGTCCTCACTAGTAAGCAAGCTGGCGAACAGGGACGAGTGGCTATGTCCGGTGTTCCGCATCACGCTTGGGAACGCTACGCGACGATGCTAGTCGAAAAAGGCTATGCAGTCGTAATTTGCGACCAAGTGGAAGATGCAGCCGAAGCTACTGGGAGATTAGTACGGCGGGAAGTAACGCGCATCCTCACTCCTGGCACTTTGCTAGAAGAAGGAATGCTCAAATCGAGTCGCAATAATTACCTGGCAGCAGTAGTAATTGCCGCAAATCATTGGGGTTTAGCTTATGCAGACATCTCCACAGGAGAATTCCTCACCACTCAAGGCAGTGATTTAGAACATCTGACACAAGAATTAATGCGCTTGCAACCTTCGGAGGTGCTAGTTCCCACAAATGCACCGGATTTAGGTAGTTTGCTGCGTCCAGGAGAAACTTCGCCACATCTACCGGAGTGTTTGCCACCATCATTTTGTTATAGTTTGCGATCGCAAGTTCCCTTTTCCCAAGGTGAAGCTAGACCTAGATTATTGCAGAAATTTAAACTGCGATCGCTCGAAGGACTCGGTTGCGATCATCTTCCCCTCGCTGTCCGTGCAGCTGGTGGTCTTCTCGAATACCTAGAAGATACTCAAAAAGAAAACCCAATCTTCCTCCAAAGACTCCGGACTTACACAGTTACTGACTATTTAATTGTAGATAATCAAACTCGTCGTAACCTTGAAATTACTCAAACTGTCCGCGATGGCACATTTCATGGTTCCCTACTCTGGGCATTGGATAGAACGAGTACAGCAATGGGTGGGCGGGCTTTACGGCGGTGGTTATTACAACCACTAATCGATATTAAAGGCATTCGGGCGCGACAAGACACCATCGAAGAATTGATGGAAAATACACCCCTACGTCAGGATTTGCGACAGTTGTTGCGGCAAATTTATGACTTGGAACGGCTGACGGGAAGGGCGGGTTCTGGTACTGCTAATGCCAGAGATTTAGCAGCTTTGGCAGATTCCCTTTCACGCTTACCGGAATTATCCCACTTAGTTACTGATGCCCGTTCTCCATTCTTGAAAGCTTTACAAAAAGTGCCGTCTATTTTGTCAGAATTGGCACAAAAATTACACGCCCATCTTGTAGAGTCACCACCAATACATATAAAAGAAGGCGGATTGATTCGTCCTGGGGTGAATTCCCTGTTAGATGACAGGAAAGCGACTGTAAAAGCAGACGAACAATGGATTGCTAATTTAGAAGTTGACGAAAGAGCGAAGACGGGAATTCCCACATTAAAGGTAGGATTTAACAAAACCTTTGGTTACTATATCAGTATTTCCCGCGCCAAAGCTGATCAAGTACCCGCCAATTACATCCGCAAGCAAACCCTGACCAACGAAGAACGCTACATCACCCCAGATTTGAAGGAACGGGAAGCGCGAATTCTCACAGCGCGGGATGATTTAAATCAATTGGAATATGAAATTTTTACGGCATTGCGGGAAGAAGTTGCAGAACAGGCGGAAGTAATTCGCAATCTTTCCCGCGCAGTGGCGGCGGCGGATGTGTTGTGTGCTTTAGCTGAATTGGCGGTGCAGCAAGGTTACTGTCGTCCAGAAATGTTGTCAGGAAGAGAAATTAACATTGTTGATGGTCGTCACTCGGTGGTAGAACAGTCTTTACCTGCGGGGTTCTTTGTGCCGAATTCGACGCAATTGGGAAGAGAGTCATTAGTCATTAGTCATTTGTCATTAGCAGATGATCAAGAACAAATGACCAAGGACAAAGGACAAATAACAAATGACAATCCCGATTTAATTATCCTCACCGGACCAAACGCCAGCGGCAAAAGTTGTTATTTGCGTCAGGTGGGATTGATTCAGTTAATGGCGCAAATTGGTAGTTTTGTACCAGCTAGATTTGCCAGATTGGGAATATGCGATCGCATTTTTACTCGTGTTGGTGCTGTGGACGATCTGGCAACTGGTCAATCTACATTTATGGTGGAAATGAATGAAACGGCAAATATTCTCAATCATGCCACATCTCGGTCGCTGGTATTGTTAGATGAAATTGGCCGGGGAACGGCAACATTTGATGGTCTTTCTATTGCTTGGGCGGTAGCAGAATATATCGCAATGGAAATTCGGGCGCGAACGATTTTTGCCACTCATTACCATGAGTTAAATGAACTAGCCAGCATTTTGCCGAATGTGGCTAACTATCAAGTGACAGTTAAAGAATTACCCGACCAAATTATCTTTTTGCACCAAGTCCAACCAGGAGGCGCTGATAAATCTTACGGAATTGAAGCGGGAAGATTGGCGGGTTTACCAGCGGTAGTAATTCAACGAGCAAAACAAGTAATGGGGCAAATTGAGAAACACAGTAAGATTGCGATGGGGTTGCAAAATTTGGATATCGATTGATGTTGATTGACTAAATTATTTGTCCGCGTTGACAGATTAATTAGCACAATTATTTGACAATAACAGTCGGGTACTTGCCCTTTTGTCGTCAAGTTTCAAACTCAGGATGTTGGGCTACCTGAACTACTGCTTTAACAACGCGCATATTGTGTGTTTTATGTCAACTACTTCTAGTTGACCAGAAATCATTCAAAAGCTTGGGCATCTTTTGTTAGTCTTCCCATAGCCAATTGAAAAATTACTTAGTGTTTGGCTTAAAGTCACCGTCTCAGGTATTATCCTTAGATCTAGCGATCGGGTATAACATTATAATGTCAAACCAAAATACAGAGCTAGAGCAATCTCTTGTACGCCTTCATGATTTATTAGAAAGTCGTTGGTTATCTCCTGCAAAAGTTTTTAGTGCTGCTGACGAAAATGGAGATGGACATATTACTTCCGATGAATTCATGCTCTTTTTGTCCACTTTAGGCATATCAGCATGGTCTGAACAAGAAAATAGAGCAATTTTCGACAATTTTGATGAATATTGAAGCACTCACGCGTTTATGCGATGTTCATCAAATTCCTTATGCCACCAATCGAGCTAGTGCAATTGGTCTACTTATGGCACTCAAAGAATTTGGGCTTAACTGGCAAATGGAGTCAGATGAAAATTCAATTATTAATAAGTATAAGCAAGGGCAGTCTCAAGTGATTGCTGCCGTAGGACAAAAGAAGTAGTTAATCTGTAATTAACCTTTAAAAGTCCTTCTGTGCCCTCTGCGTCTGGAGCGGTTAAAGACGCAGAGAACACAGAGAGAAGAGAAATTATTTTCACAAAATTTTACCAACCTTGAAAAGGCTAGTACCGCCGTGAAGTCAAAAGTCAAAAGTCAAAAGTCAAAAGTCAAAAGAATTGTATTCCAAGCTCTTGCGCTATTTGAAATGATATGTTTATTTCCGCCGTGCTGTACTAGTCCTACGCTTTCCGCTATCAGTAAAAACCCAATGCAACTATCTGAATGCAGATTCTTCCAATTTATTTTGCTCAATTAGTTAGAACATATCTGCGGTGGTTAATAACAACGTAGCCTGAGCGTCTCGGACGATCGCTTGCAATCGAGATAGTTTTTGATTGCGTTTCGGTGGATAGGTAGGTACAGCAATGATTCCGGCATAGAGACGGGCGAAAAAACTTGCGATAAAGTCTAATGCAGGCGGGTAAAGTAGCAAAGCTCCATCTCCTTGCGAGCAGAGACATTGGAGATAAACTGCGATCGGCTGTACTTGATACTCCAACTCTTGATAAGTTAGACGCTTAGTTTCGATTCCACCATCTTGAACAAATATATAAGCTTCTTCGTCACCGATTTGTGAGTCAGCTTGGTCACACGCTGAAATTATGAGTCACTAAATTCCTGGCTTCAACCAGAAGATCGTTACTTTACCCTAAAATCTTATTAATTCTGACTTATGGATTCTGAATTCTTAACAATTTAAAATCTCAAATTAAATCACAAAGCTACTTTAGGCTGACCACAAAGTAGCACACATAAAGCCTTGTCACTGTCAAGTTTAAGCTAGTGTATTATAAAACCACAAAAATGTACTACAAGTGGATATGGACATGATGAAACATAAATTTTGGGCAAGTTATCTACTTGCGGCTTTAGCATTTCTACCCGTAGAACCTCTAGGCATAACTCAGGTTTTAGCTACAGAGTCAGTTTACCAACTGGCACAATCTAGAGCCGCTTATACCCAATATATGCAGCTTGGTTATAATGAAACCAAACGAAGAAATTATCGAAAAGCTTTAGGATATTTTCAGCAAGCAGAGCGCATACGTCCTGGAGATAAATATGCTACTGCTGCAATTAGAAATGTTACAGGTTATATTCAACGTGGCAGTGGCAGAAATCGTATTGCCTTTGTCCCTGGTAAACCTGGTAGAGTCAGGTCAGCAGGAACACGGGGAAGTTGTTTTGAAACTGGACAATCTATCATTCCTCTGACACCCACAGATAAAGAAGCTCAACGAACTACAGCAGAACATCCTACATTCTATTTCTATATTCCTCAAACCTCTACAAAAGTAGAAGCATTAGAATTTGTTTTGCAGGATGATGAGAGCATTGACCCATTGTATAAAGAAACTTTCAAACCGATTGGACAGAATGGTATTGTTAGTGTCACTGTACCTGCTGATAAATCATCTCTACTAATAGGCAAAGAATATAGTTGGACTTTTTCAATGATTTGCGATCTTCGCAACCTGGATAAAGCTTCATATGCACTAGGAAAAATAGTGCGATCGCAAGATGAAAATCTAGCCCTTCAACTCAAACAACCAAACACAGACTTGGATCGTGCAGTTTTGTTTGCCACAGCTGGATTTTGGGAAGACTCTCTCAGAACTTTAGCTAATTTACGCCGCCAGCGTCCTAACGATCCCGAAGTCCAGAAATATTGGGAAGACTTGTTAAATTCTGTAGACATTAAAGAAGTTGTAAACAAGCCTCTATTACCCTGTTGTACTGCCCAGAAATAAATTAACAATTACCTAAAAACCCGGTTTTGATCAACCGGGTTTTTAATGAAAATTCTAGCTCCAAAAGACGGCAATTTATGGCGTCTTTGTAATAACCTTGTTTTGTCAATTTCGGAAAACAATAATCGAAGCAAGATTCTGAAATTTTTATTTCCTAACAGTAACTAAAATTTATATAGCGTTTCCCAGTCTAGTGAAGTACGCCCGTAGGGGCACGGCAGTGCCGTGCCCTTACACCTTGCCATATAATTTTGTACCGCATCTGAATGAGAACCGCTATAGCCCTGTTAATAAAACTTAAAATGTTTCCTTAGTAGCTAACATCTGTAAAATTTTCTCCACACGATCCAACTCTCCAACGATTCGGCGAATTGGGTGAGGCCAAACCTTAACAAGAGTAGGAGTAGCAGAAACCTGATTAATTTCTGCTTGTTCTGGATGAGTTAAAACATCAATCACCTTTAAAGTATAAGGGTGTCCGAGCGATCGCTCTAAGAATTCGTGTAGATTTTGCAGGATGCGTTCGGTAGTTGAGCTATGTCCGGCAACAAACAGGCGGAGGACATAGCCTTGTGTTGTTAATTGGTCTTTTTGTGCTATTACTGGTTTGTGATATTTCGGCACAGGTTCAGAAAGGTCTAAACGTACAATTAAGTCGTGATCTTCCCAAAGTTGCGGGAATGAGGAATGATAAGTTGTTAAGACCATGCGATCGCACAATCCGTCCTGCCAAGGAGCTGCTTGCCACACAAGCTCCCCTGTACCAAAAATGGCATTCAGCAAAGATTGATATTTAATTACAGCCGGATAAGCTTCAGCAAAAGTTCGCACTTGTTGACTACGCGGATCTAACCAGTGGTCAATAGTCGCAGTATAACAAGGCACTAAAAAATGTGGTGGCTCTGGTAAATCTAGAATTTCCTGCAAAGCAGAACACAAATGCAAATGCCATCGACCTTGTTTACTAGGGTCGATGCAGTAAATTAAATCTCCTCCAGGTGTAAATAGCGCAATGCCTTTGAACAACTGGGGCGTAGATAGTTTGTTTGTCGTCAAGTTATTCACAGGAAGCTAAGGAACTAAAAAGTAAAAAACTTTCTCTTTTACCTTTTACCTTAGCGATAACCGCAACCAGGAAGACGAAGATATTTGGGATTGGGGGGTGTGGGAGGTGTGGGAGGTGTGGGAGGTGTGGGAGGTGTGGGAGGTGTGGGAGGTGTGGGAGGTCAGGAAGGTCAGGAAGCTTTTTTCTAATCCCCCCACACTCCCCCATCCCCCCACACTCCCCCATCCCCACTCCCCACTCCTAAACCCGACCTCGGAGAAACTGCGCCATTTCGTTAGGAGTTGGTGACATTTCTAAGGCAGTTTCTTCAGTAATGCGACCGTCTTGATAGAGATTCAGCAACGACTGATTCATAGTAATCATGCCGTCAAAGCTGGCTTGTTTCATCAGTTCACCAATTTCATCATATTTGCCATCTTTGATCCATTCTTTGATTGCCTCAGTGTTAATCAGCACATCGTGGAAAGCAGCTCGCTTCCCGTCTGTTGTCCGGCACAAACCTTGGGCAATGATTGCGACTAAAGACTCAGAAATTGCCACCCGCATCGCATCCTGTTCTTCACCAGAGTAGAGGTTGAGTATCCGCTCAATGGTTTTGACAGCGCTATTGGTGTGCAAGGTTCCCATTACCAAGTGACCAGTTTGAGCAGCTTTTAGGGCGGTGTTTACTGTTTCTTTATCCCGCATTTCCCCCACCAGAATCAAATCTGGGTCTTCCCGTAAGGCTGCTTTCAAAGCGTTGTCAAATTTTCGGGTGTGCATTCCCACTTCCCGCTGTTTGACTAAGGACTTACGGCTTTGGTGGACGAATTCTATGGGATCTTCAATGGTGATGATATGCTTAGCCATCTCTTTATTGATGTAGTCAATCATCGCCGCCATTGTTGTGGACTTACCGGAACCAGTCGGCCCGGTCACCAAAATTAAGCCTTTATGGTGATGACAAATATCCCGAAAAATTGGAGGTAATCTCAACTGTTCCATAGTTAAGATTTTCAACGGAATCAACCGCAATACCATTGCAGGGCCTTTCAGGGAGCCAAAGACGTTAATCCGCACACGAGCAAATTCGTACTGAGTTGCTCCATCAAATTCTAAGTGTTCTTCAAAGCGTTGAATTTCTGCCTCAGTCATCACCTCCCTCAACCAACTCATCAAACTCTCTTTATCCGTTTCTGGATAATCTGTTGGTTGAATTTCTCCTCGGTTGCGGAAACGGGGTACTTCACCTACACCCAAGTGAATATCAGAATATCCTTGATCGTAAGCTTCCCTGATAATCTGCCCTAAAGTCAGTGCTGGAGGGCTATTTTTCGGGCGAGCTGAACTAGGTATTGGCGGTGGTGTACCTGGACGATGACCTGCAACAGGCGCAGAGTTAACAGCAGGAGAGTTGGCACTCATATCCAATGTTTGTGTCATCTGACGCTGGGTACTCATTCCTGGTGGTGGCGGTGGTGGGGCTGGTGGCGCTGGTGGCAGGTTACGTCCGGCAGCAGAGTTAGAACTTAATGGAGACTGTGATTCTGTCATATATCTTCACATTTGGCAGTTAAGAAATTGAATTAGCGAGAAGTCAAGTCGCTTTCTGAGAGGAATTCTGAAAGGCGCTGGGGTGCAAGCCCTAACGGTAATGCAAGGCGATTGAAATTCTAAAACCACTGTCAATACACTTCATCCACCTCGGCTTGTATATTTTTTTTCGGCAATTTGACTACTCAGAAGTTTTATAAAAACTATTTAGCCTCTATAACCTGGTTTAACACATCGAACTCCACAGGTTACCTCAGTAAATATTCCATAATCAACAGTTTTATATAAGACTAGAAACTATAAAGTAAATATTCTAATTCTATTAAATGAGAAATTTATTGCAGCTATGGAGTTTAATTGCTAGCAATTAGCAACACAAATATTAGCAGTTCATGAATTCAGCGGATATCTGAATTATGAGAAGAAGTGCGGATTGTTATAAGAAATGTTAAGCTGACTCGGAATCATACGCTGGGGATCAAGCTTGAAAGCTTATGTCTTTTAGCTTCTATGCCTTAAGACTGATGTAGGAAGCAAGCTTTTTGAATAAAACGCAACTTGACTTTACATCCATAATTACAAAAAATTAACTGTAAAGTTTAGTAAAAAAATGCTCATTTTCCTGATTAGGTTTTATATACTGAACTTCACTAAAACATTCAGTTTATTCGCAAAAAGCGAAAAAAAGCTGAAAATTAAAACTTGCTGTGTATTTTTGGGAGGAAAAGTCATGGTTTCGGCTCAGAGCTCTAATCTAGGAAAGACCTACTCCTTGATGATGATTAAAAGCTTTTTAATATGGACTTTCACATTGGCAGTATGCTTGCTGGTTGTCGGTTTTCCACTAGTTGTTTTGATGGCTACGGTCGGATGTCTGTTGTCGATTGTTTTGCAATCTGTAATGCCTGTTAGTGCTGTTTTGCTGGTTGCAGGCGGTTTAGTGATGTTCAATGTCATGGCAGTTGTATTTGCTGCGGGTGTGCTAACTCTTAAAGGAGTTCATCCTAGCGAAATTAAGTGGTTAAGCTGGCTGCATGGAGAGGCAGACCAAACGCAGACTACTGTATACGCTGCTTGCCCTTTAACTTGTGAGATTAAAATGTAGTCTTTACAATTAAATTCGACAAACAGTGCGTCTGCCCGGTTAAGCCGGGTTTTTTCATGTTTTATCGAACAGAATTCAGGAGTCAGGAGTCAGAATTCTGTTGGGTATTCTGACCGAAAAAGCGGTGCTTCTCTACGAGACGCTCCGCGAACGCAGCGTAAAGCCTTCTCTTCTCCTTCTCCTGTCCTGTGGTAGCCGCTGCGCGTTGGAGAGGCAACGCCTTCTCTTTCAGAGACGCGAACGCGAACGGCATAGCAACGCTATGAGCGAGTCATCTCCCAAAGGGAGACGCTTTAGCGCAACGAGCGTCAACATTGCTGAATTCTGAATTCTGCATTCTTCTTCAATGATTTTACGGTGAGATCAAAATCTAGCTATTGCATTTGCCCGGTTAAGCCGGGTTTTTTGATGTTTTGTATGATTTATACTTTGATATTTATGGTTTTTGTGATGATTGGCCATTAACTATTGACTATTGAGCGTAGACCATTGACCATAGCCTTTGACAAATTACAACCGACAAATGACTAATAAAAAGCAGGTTTGCATTATTTTGGGTACTCGTCCGGAAGCGATTAAACTAGCTCCGGTAATTCAGGTCTTCCAAAAATGTTCAGATTTTGAGTCGCAAGTAATTTTAACTGGACAGCATCGTGAAATGGTTGAGCAAGTGATGCAACTGTTTAATATCAAGCCAGATTACGACTTGGAAATTATGCAGACTCAGCAATCTTTAAATGATATTACCTGTCGCAGTTTACAAGGGTTAGAAGCATTATTCCAGCAAAAAAAGCCAGATTTAGTTGTGGTTCAGGGAGATACTACCACGGCTTTTGCCGCAGCTTTGGCAGCTTTTTATCAAAAAATTCCTGTTGGTCATGTAGAAGCAGGGTTAAGAACTGATGATATATTCAATCCTTACCCAGAAGAAGCTAATCGGCGGTTAATTTCTCAAATTACTCAGTTGCACTTTGCGCCAACTCCTTGGGCTGTAGAAAATTTGCAACGTTCTGGTGTTTTAGGTGAAATTCACTTGACTGGTAACACAGTAATTGATGCATTATTGAATGTGGCTGCAACCAAAGTTAGCTGTAATGTAGCAGGTTTAGATTGGGATTCATATCGCGTTTTGTTAGCAACAGTGCATCGTCGGGAAAATTGGGGAGAACCACTCGAAGCGATCGCTGCTGGCTTTTTACAAATCTTAGACAAGTTTCCTGATACGGCTTTGCTCTTACCATTACACCGCAATCCGACAGTGCGAGTACCATTGCAGCAACTTTTAGGAAATCATCCCCGAATTTTCTTGACAGAACCTCTCGATTATGGTGAATTGGTGGGAGCAATTGGGCGATCGCATCTTTTACTTACTGACTCTGGTGGATTGCAGGAAGAAGCGCCCAGCTTGGGAAAACCAGTACTAGTTTTAAGAGACACCACAGAAAGACCAGAAGCTGTAACAGCCGGTACCGCCAAACTTGTAGGAACTGAAAGTGAAAATATTTTTGCAGCTGCTAGCGAGTTACTCAGTAACCAAGCCGCCTATGAAGCAATGGCAAATGCCATTAATCCTTTTGGAGATGGTCATGCAGCAGAGCGCATTTTGCAGATTGTCAAAAATTACTTGGGTCTTTAATTACTAACATCAATTTAGGAACCTAAATTAAACAAAATCCCCAGTTTTTGTTTATTAGGGTGCATTCTTCGACACCGTAAGGCAATGAAAGCACTCTCGTATAGTGCGTTACCTTCATAACGCACTATACGAGAGTTCTAATTTATGCGGACATGATATCAGTTGCATTCATAAACAGGACTTACGCACAGGTAAGGGAAAATAATGCTCGTACTACCACTTATGAATATTTATTAAGACTTAATTTTAGAAGAATCTTAAGAATTTCTGATATACTACTATAAGCAGATTGATTTACCGTAGTCTCTCTAGAGGCTTAAAAAGTCCATCCGACAAAAATTTAATCAAAGCAAGTATTTTGTATTAAATTTTTGGATTTTTTGTTGCTCCAAGTTAGCTTACTTATCTGATTAATCTATGCAATAATGAACAGCTATGCCGCTTTACACGTATAAAATATAAATTTACCGTAGTTTATCAAATAAAGAATTATTCTTTATATTAATCTATCATTAATCGAAAAAATGGTGCGCCAAATCTATATTAAAAAGGGAATAGCTATGGAATAATTTTTTGTAATCAATTATCTAAAATCTCCCTTCTGTTGAACTTAAGACTAATACAAGAATATGAAATATAACCAACTTGGTAACAGTGACTTAAAAGTTTCTGAAATTTGTCTCGGCACTATGACCTATGGACAGCAAAATACCATTGAAGAAGCCCACCAACAGCTAGATTATTCTATTGCCGAAGGAGTCAATTTTATTGATGCGGCTGAAATGTATCCAGTACCTACAAGCGGCGAAACATATGGATTAACTGAAACTTACATCGGCGAATGGTTAAAGCATCAACAAAGAGATAAAGTTATTATCGCTACTAAAATTGCTGGACCAGGTAGAGGCTTTAAATGGGTACGTGGTGGAGCCAAAGCAATTGACCGTGATAATATTAAACAAGCTGTAGATGATAGTCTCAAAAGACTACAAACAGACTATATCGATCTGTACCAAATTCACTGGCCCGATCGCTACGTGCCACGATTTGGACAAACGGTGTTCGATCCGACTCAAGTAGGCGAAACAGTTCCTATAGCTGAACAGCTAGAAGTTTTTGCCGATGTCATCAAAGCAGGCAAAATTCGCTATATCGGTTTGAGTAATGAAACTCCTTGGGGAGTCACCCAGTTTAGTAACATTGCTAAACAGTTAGGATTGCCCAAAGTTGTTTCCATTCAAAATGCCTACAACTTACTCAATCGAATATTTGATGGAGCCTTAGCAGAAGCAGTTTATTACGAAGAAATTGGGTTACTAGCTTATAGTCCTTTGGCGTTTGGCTTCTTAACTGGCAAATATTTAAATGGCAAACCAGAGAAAGCAAGAGTCAGTTTGTTTGAAAATTTTGGTCAGCGATATCTCAAACCAAAAGTCAGCGAAGCAGTGAAAGCTTATGTGGAAATTGCCAAGCGCTATCAACTCAGTCCAGCACATCTAGCTTTGGCATTTGTGCGGAGTCGTTGGTTTGTGGCTAGCACAATTATTGGTGCTACAACACTCGAACAACTCAAAGAAAACCTAGAAAGTGTCAATGTGGTTATCGACAAAGACATTTTGGAAGAGTTGGATACGGCTCATGCTCAGTTACCGAACCCAGCGCCGTGAGAGTGGGGGGATGGGGAGATGAGGGGTATTTGGGTATTGGGTTAGGAAACCTCTTTCCCAGTCCCCAGTCCCTCTTTAAGATTTGGGATGTTGGATGAAAATTCAATTCTCAATACTGTTCAATAGACTTCTTGCAAAAGTCCTTCTTTGCGTTCTCTCTCTGCGCCTCTCTTGCCTTGTGCGTGAGACAAAAAATATTTATGCAAGAGGTCTAATAAGTCCGATTTACAAAGGAACTTCAAATGGCTGAAATCAAACTATACAGTGCTGTTGTTTGTCCTTATGCTCACCGTACCCGCTTGGTACTACAAGAGAAAGGCATTGACTTCGATTTGATTGAGATTGATTTGCAGAATCCACCGGAGAACTTTAGGAAGATTTCTCCCTATGGTAAAGTTCCAGCAATCACTCATAATAATGAGCGAGTTTGGGAGTCAGCAATCATTAACGAGTATCTAGATGAGGTATTTCCTAATCCACCTCTGTTACCCAGTAATCCTACTCCAAAGAATTTTACATCGAGCGATATGCTAAATTCGCCGCACCTACTCCTGTTGCTGTTTAATCAATAGGCTTTCGCAGTGTTCAGATCCCCGACTTCTTTAACAAGTCGGGGATCTGATAGCATATTATGTACTCAATAACCTTTTATTTTCGTGCCAATAATTGATTGATCCTTATCCCTGATTGTAAATTTAGAACTATTAATTTCAATGACTTCATACTTTTCTGTAATGAATATAGAACCTAAAGTAGCTATTACATCTGCAATAGAAATTTTAAAGGCTAGTGGTATCTGTAAATTTAAAAATGATTTAGGAATAGTTTTCAGATTTAAATACAATCTTCTGTCAGTTACATACCATACACCAGTAAATTTGTTGCCTGTTAGGATTTCTCTAGGTTTATGAAAAATAAATGTTTGAATCTTGGTTTGCTCATAGGTCATATCATCTTTAAATATAATAGTGATTTTTTCCCAAGACGTATTAAAGCGCCATTTTCCATAAAATAAAATTTCTATGTCTATATCAGAAAGATTAGTATTACTCATATTTTTCCCCTCAAATTAGTTGTAAATTTAATTTTATTTATTATTAACAAATTTGCTATCAGTGCATAAGTAACTCTCGTTACAAATTTTTACACGAGACAGAAATAAGTGCATTTGCCAAACTAACCAAGAGCCGACGCGCCACGCTCCCATTGAAAGGTGTTCCGCAGATGATGGATATAAATTAAAGGTATCTTGGTGATAATGTAACCATTGCGCTGGTAAATGTCCTATGGGTGTTGTGGGGGATAATTCAAAAGTTAGTTGATCGTAGTTTAGCCAATTTCCTTGTTTTCGCCAACCAAGGCGATCGCCAAGTTTCTTTTCTGTTTCATAATCTACTTGACCACCCATTTCGCTCCAAATACTTTGCTGAACACTAAAGCCAAAATAACCATGACTGTATTCTTCCCAAAGTTGATTAATAGCCTGGAAGTCTTTGCAAGAAAAGTTCTCAATATCTTCTTGATAAACTTCATTCCAATAACTTTTACCGATGACTTTTAGCATTACTTTAGTGGTTTCAATGTCAGCTTCTTTCCATTTCTGCTGACTGAGAAGATCCCGCAGTTGGGTATAATCAATATTCTTTTTAGTTTTTTTTGTTAATTTAGCATCTTTATTAGTCAGTTCGATGGGGTCAGTTTTTTGAACAAGAGAGATAGGTGTTATACCTATTTCTTTTCTTTGTTCGACAAGTTTGTTGGAGATATAGTTAGATATTGAATCAATTTCTTTTTCTAAAGAAAAATGACTATTGGTTAATTCAAAATCATGGATTTGCCAATCTAATAAGTTACATTGAATAAAAGCATCTTTTAACCTTTCTTTTTTTTCATAACTGGATACCATAAAATCTAAAAAAGTTTCAGAAATACCCTCAGTTTCTTTGGTAATTAATAAATTTGACTCAGACTTGAAAATATTATCCGCTAAATTTTTAATATCCCCGACAGTTGAGTAAAAGTCCTCATCTACTTTTACTACTTCATCTATTAACGATTGAAAAGGACTAAAGTAATCTTGTAAATAATTTTCAAAATTAATTGCAGTCTCAGCGATTTCTACTATTTCTTGGCGAACTTTCTGAGCTTTTCTTTGATACTCGTAAATTTCTTGATAAACTTGCAAATCTTTAGCGACTTGCTGGACAATTTGTTTTTGATTTTTGGTATCTTCTGCTAGCGTTTTTAGCCCTTCGCTAAGTAGTTTTATTTTTTCTAACATCAAAAAGCACGCATTACTCAAAAGTAAAACTGCTTGACAATTTTCTTGTTTTTCCCGTTTTAATTCTTCCAGGATTTGGGGATTTTGAGAATTTTTAACTTCTAGTGTTTTTCTTTCACGATCTAAGCTTTTTATTGCTAGGTATTTTTGGGTAAACAATTTTTTTAAATCATCAGTCAGCTTTAGCAAAAACTTTTGATAAGTATCCTTATAATTTTCTAGAAAATCAATAAGGTGAGTGTAATCTTTTATTAGTAATTGGCTTTCTTCAAGAATTTTCTCCTTACCTACTTCTTGTTTGAGCTTAATTATTCCCCAAAGCTGATGATATCGAACGCCTTCTTTAATTAACCTTCGACGTTCTTTAATTTTTTTTTGAACAGCTTTTAATTTGGTATTTTTGAGAACGGGTAATTTGTAGGTTCGTTCATAAATTGTAATCTTTTTGTAAGTAATTAGTTGTCTTTGCTGTTTAGTAAGCATTACCCTGATTCTCAAAAGTATGAGTAGCGTCTAAACTCTCACCCATTTCAATACATTGGGGTCTTTGTCATAGCGGTAGGTCACACCATCTTTAGTAGTGATAGCCTTGCCAAGGCTGGCCTTGCTTCTGATAGTATTAATGGAAGAGTCTGTTAATCTCTGCATTTGCTGATGAGAAAGTCTGGCGATCGCGTCTATCTCTGGTTGACCTTGAGATTGATTATTGGCTGAAGCATCTACAGTGATTTGATTAGCTTCAGGGGAATTACTGGCGATTTCTTTTGCTTTTTTCAGCCGATAATCTTGCACAGTTATGAGTTGCCAACTAGAATCTTGTAACAGTTCTAGAACCCATTGATGATAATTAAACAAACTCTCCCGATGTCCAACACTGATAAATGTTGTTTTATTTTCTTGCAATTGTCGATATAAATTCGCTTCATTGTTTAAATCCAAAGCGCTTGTTGCTTCATCTAAAATAGTGAAGTTAGGCTGATTCACTAATATTCGTGCAAAAGCAAGGCGTTGTTGTTCTCCCAATGATAATATATTTTCCCAAGGAACTTCTATATCCAAATCATCGACTCGACTAAATAAATTTTGCAGATTAACTTGTTGCAAAACTGCTTCAATTTCTTGGTCAGTCATTTGGCGATTTGTTTGAGGATAAAGTAACTGTTCGCGCAAAGTTCCCAAAATTATGTAAGGACGTTGGGGTAAAAATAAGACATCTTTTAAGGGAGGTCGCACCAGAAGACCAGTTCCTGCATTCCACAACCCAGCGATCGCTCTCAGTAGTGAACTTTTACCTCGACCACTGGGGCCAACAATCAATAAACCTTCCCCTGGTTGAACAGACACTGACAAATCTTCGACAATCACCTGTTCATAATCCGGCGTTTGTAAGGTGACATGCTCAAAAGCAAGACGGTTTTCTTCTCTTGCTTTAATGGTACTGACATTCACTGGTTCTTTAATAACAGCTTCTAAAGCATTCGACAACTCATTTAAGCGATCGACGTAACTAGAAAATCGTCCGGAAGTCGCAAATTCTCTGATTAATTCTGCCATAGCACCGGCGAACAGATTACAAGCTAAACTGGCTTGACCAACTTCTCCATAGTCAACTTCACCATTAATATATAAAGGTCCGAGAACTAAAAATGGAAATATTTGGATAACAGCCTGATATCCTCTGTTAAAAATATCCTGACTTCTTTCCCAATTAATCCTGCGTTTAGTATATTTAATAATATTATTAAATCGGCGTTCAATAATATTTAATTCTTGGTTTTCTCCCTGAAAAAAAGCTACGGATTCAGCATGATTACGAACATGAGTCACACTGTAATTGTGGTCAGCTTCAGCTTCGAGTTCTTGTTGATTAATCTTATTCAATTCTTGAGCCAAGTAAACAGCAATCAAGTTGCCTATAACCGTATAAACAACCAAAGCAATTGCAATAGGTTGAGAAATTGACCAGAGAATTACTAAAAAAGTCGTCATTTCCAGCACTTTTTCTAGGGTAGTAGCTGAAAAACTCAGAGCAGTCCTGGCAATGGGTTCGATTTCTTGGGATAGACGTTGATCTGGATTATCAATATCGGATTGAAAGTTTATTTTATAGTAGGCACGGTTGCTCAAATATTTTTTTAAAATGTGATTACTCAGCCATTGATACCAATCAAGAGCTATTCGTTTTCTGATAAATCTTGAAAATCCTACTAAGAGTGTTACCAAAATCAGGGCAACACCGTAAACTATTAATGTATCAACAAACTTAGAAGAATTTTTTTCTTCGACGATGACATCAACTAAATAACGACTAACAAAGCTATTAAAGGCAGTTATACCCACAAGGGCGATAATTAATAAAATCAAGAGGAAGAGCATTGCCCATGCGCGAATTACATCGGAAAATGCTCTCTCATCTGAGTCTGTTGGATACCAGTATGGCGCAGCGATCGCTTTGACATTATCCCAAAATTTATTAATATTTGAAAACGTATTTTTGAATGGTTGAAAAAGAAAAAATTGAGTTTGCATATTTGATAAATAAATTGAACATATTTTGGGGAGTAGGAGTTAGGAGTTAGGAGTTAGGAGTTAGGAGTTAGGAGTTAGGAGTTAGGAGTTATTCTCCCCCTGCCTCCCCTGCCTCCCCTGCCCCCTCATCTCCCTCATCTCCCTCATCTTTCCACACTATGTATAACTCTCCAAACCGATCAAATTCTGTAATTCTGCGGCTAATATTTTGACATTGGGTTCATACAGCATTGCACCGTGGTTTCCAGGTACTGAAATTACTTTGATAGACTTTTGAGTAAAGGTTTGCCATCCCCAATCGGGCAGATTGTAATCAGAACTAGCTTGTAGTTCTTGCACAACAATCTCCTTGACTTCTTGAGCGCGAAATAAAACAATAGGAGCAGAAATACAATAATTGGGCTGATAATTTGCGTAATTGAGCGTCAACACTTGCATCACTTGTAGATTGTTTTTCAGTAGAGAAAGGGTTGAGTGTTCTGGTAAGACATTGTATCGGTATAGATACTCAGCCGCAAGATCCCAACGGGCTTGGTCATCAGGACTTGCAGCTAAATCATCATATTCCAAACCTAAATAAATTCCCTTTATGGCTTCAATTCGTTGAATTGATTGCCAAATCCAATCAAGGTCTGTTCTATTAGTTAAATACTCAGGTCTAGAAACCAGTCCTGCGTCCAATATCGCTAGGAAACCCACTGTTTCACCTTGCTGTTCGAGTTGAGCAGCCATTTCAAAAGCAACGGCACAACCTGAAGAGTATCCTATCAGTACGTATGGACTTTTTGTTTGCTTTTGGCGTAATAATTCAATCAGTTGACTTGCATGGGCTGGTACTGAATCAGGAAGTGGGCTAAGTCCATCTCGGCCTGGAGTTTCTAGTCCATACACTGGATTTTCAGTGCCTAAATTGATTGCTAAATCTCGAAAATAAAAGCCGTGTCCGTTTGCACCAGGAAGAAAAAATAGAGGGGTTGCGTTTCCTAAAGGTTGGAGTGAAAGTAAATCAGGATGAGACTGTTGAACCTCTGTATCACAAAGTTGTTGTGCTAGTTGAGCAATAGTAGGATTCTGAAATAAACTGCTTAGAGAAAGTTGTTGTCCAAATATCTGTTGAATATTATTGAGCAATTTCATCGCCAATAAAGAATGACCGCCCAAGTCGAAAAAGTTATCATGAATTCCAATTTCTTGACGTTCAAGTACAGCAGACCATACTTTAGCTAGTTGTTGTTCAACTTCGTTGCGTGGTGCTTCATATAAACCTTCAATTCTACTGTCAGGAGCAGGTAAAGCTTTACGGTCAATTTTGCCATTGGGAGTTAAAGGTAATTCATCCAATACCACAATGTCAGCAGGTACCATGTAATCGGGTAGACGAGATTTGAGATTATTTTTTAATTGGGTAGATAAATCAGTTGTAATTTCTCCCGTTACATAGGCAACTAAACTCTGGTTGCTTTCAGTTTTATATAAAATGACAATTGCTTCTTTAACTAATGGATGTTGCAATAATAGCGATTCAATTTCACCTAATTCGATGCGGAAGCCCCGTAATTTAATTTGATCGTCAATACGGCCTAGATATTCCAGGTTGCCATCATCTCTCCATTTTGCTAAGTCGCCAGTTTTATAAATTCGCTCAATTTTACCGAATAATTCAACTTCAATAAATTTTTCGGCGGTAGTTTCAGGACGATTCAGATAGCCTCTTGCTAAACCTACGCCAGCGATGCACAATTCTCCAGGTATTCCTGGGGGTAATGGTTGATTGTGACCATCTAAAATGTAGATGCGGATATTGGCTAAGGGACTTCCAATAGGGGGTTTTTTGCCATTAGGTTGGCAAAGAGCTACACTTGCACAAACTGTAGATTCCGTCGGCCCGTAGCCATTAAAAAAACGCCGTCCCTTTGCCCATCGGGTAACTAATTCTGTTGGGCAGGCTTCACCAGCAGTAACTACGACTTGCCAATCAGGTAAGGCTGCTTGCGGTAACAGAGATAAGACTGAAGGAGGTAAGGTGATATGGGAAATTTGGCGATCGCCTAAAAACTTCACTAAGTCTTGACTTGGTAGCAGGGTTTCTTTTTTAGCAAGATATAAACAAGCGCCCGCAGTCAGGGCAGTGGCAATTTCCCAAATTGAGGCATCGAAGCTGAAAGAAGCAAACTGAAGCAAACGGCTTTGAGGTTGAATTTGCAAAACTTGAGCGATCGCCAAAGTCATATTTATTAGTCCTCGATGCTCAATCATCACTCCTTTGGGTCTTCCCGTGGAACCAGAAGTATAAATTACATAAGCTAAATTATCAGGTTTACTTTTTGGACTGGGATTTTCTATTAACTCTTCGGTAAAAGTTTCTTCATCCAAACAAATTACTTGAGGAGAATTTTCTAGTTCAGCCAGAGGTAATTTTTCTAGTATAAAACTTTGGGTTAGTAAGACCGATATTCCCGAATCTTCTAACATCAACCCAATCCGTTCTTGTGGATAATTGGGGTCAATGGGTACATAAGCACCACCAGCTTTGAGGACAGCTAGTACACCAATAATCATTTCTAAAGAACGGTCAACGCAGACACCAATTAAAGTGTCTGGTTGAATTTGGTGATTTGGAATTAAATAATGAGCGAGTTGGTTGGCTTTTTGATTTAGTTGCTGATAAGTTAAGCTTTGGGATTCAAACACCAAAGCGATATGATGAGGATTTTTTTTAACTTGTTGTTCAAATAAATCAACTAAAGTTTTATCTTCAGGATATTCGGTTTGAGTTTGATTCCAGCATTGTAGTTGCAGAAGTTCAGCCGCTGTCATCAAAGGCAGAGTCTTGATAGGTTGGTTCGCGTTATTAATAATTCCCTGAAGTAAAACTTCAAACTGTTCCGCCATCCGTTGGATAGTACTTTTCTCAAACAAATCGGTAGCGTATTCCCAAGACAAATTTAATTGGTTGTCAGATTCTACAGCCATTAATGCTAAGTCAAACTTAGCAAAGGGACAAGTTACTCCAAGCCATTCAATCTCTAGTTCTGGTAAACTCAAGTCGGCATTTTCATTATTTTCTAGTGCTAACATCACCTGGAATAAAGGGTTATGACTCATGCTGCGTTCTGGTTGTAATTTTTCTACCAGAAACTCAAAGGGGATGTCTTGATGAGAGTATGCATCTAAACAAGTTTGGCGAGTTTGTTGCAGGAACTCGATAAAGTTTTGCTCAGGTTTGATTTGGTTACGCAGCACCAATGTATTGACAAAAAAGCCGATTAATGATTCTGTTTGGCTATGGGTGCGGTTGGCAATGGGAGAACCAATACAGAGATCGTTTTGGCGACTGTAACGAGAAAGCAGAATACTCAAAGCCGCCAACAAGGTCATAAAAAGACTTGTGCCTTGTTGTTGATTGAGGGTTTTAATAGCAAGAGTTAATTCCGGACTTAGGGAGTAGAGATGGCGTGCGCCTTGGTAGCTTTGCTGTGCTGGACGGGGATAATCGGTGGGTAACTCCAGCAATGGGGAAGCATCCTTGAGTTGATGTTTCCAATAGTTGATTTGGTTTTCTAATACTTCCCCTTGTAACCAGTTTCGTTGCCAAGCTGCATAGTCGCTGTATTGAATGGCCAGAGGGGTAAGGTTTGGAATCTCACCTTTGATAAAAGCGGTGTAAGCTTGCCGTAACTCACGAACAAAGACACCCATTGACCAGCCATCACTAATAATGTGATGCATGTTAATGAGCAATACATATTTTTGCCCTCCGAGTTGCAGCAGTTTGGCTTTAAACAAAGGCCCAGTATTTAAGTCAAACAGTTCTTGAGCATGAGCATCGATTAAATTTTGGATAGTTGGGCATTGGGCATTGGGCATTGGGCATTGGGCATTGGGCATTGGAAGTGTGGGAGGTGTGGGAGGATGGGGAAGAAATCTTTCCCCCCTCTCTCCCCACACTCCCCCATCTCCCTCATCTCCCTCATCTTCCCCATCTCCCCAGTCCCCAGTCCCCAGTCGCTGGTAGGTTAAAACTTCGATGTCCTCTAAATTTTGGATTGCAACTTGGGGTTGTCCTGCTACTGTGGGAAAATACATTCGCAGGGTGGTATGGCGGTTCAGCAGATAAGCCAAACTAGAATGCAGGGCATGGATATTTAGGTTGCCGTCGAGTTGTAAAGCGATCGGCATATTGTAACTAGCTGATCGCCCTTGAAGTTGGGCTAACAGCCAGAGGCGTTGTTGGGCAAAGGAAAGGGGGTTCGGAGCATCAGCTCTTAAAATGGGAATTTCTTCTGCTATTACAGCTTGGGTTTTGGCAGAATTTAAGAATGCTAAGATATCTGCTTTGTTGGTTTGAATTTCCTGCTTGAGTTCAGAGGTTAAGGCGTTTTTGCTAGTACGAATTCGTAACTTATCATCTTCAGCCCAAATTCGGCAGCCTATATTCTGCAAACGCTGCATTAAAGAAACCACTTGCTGATTTTTTGTCATAATATTTAGCTGGGCACAATCAAAATTGACTGTCGATATAAGTCAGGAATTATTAACAGTAAATAGTAAGTTGGAGAGTTTTTACAATTTTTAACTCAGTTCTGGTTTCTGGGCGAACGCTTCCAATTCTACATCCTGGTAAAGGTCGGTAAAAGGCGCGGTTAGATTAATGCTTCGGAGTTCAAAAATTTGGTCATCAGGTGTATAAGTTTGCAGCACCCATAGTCCTTGGTCATTACGGCGAAATGTTTCAACTCTTTGGTGTTTGCTATTAAGTAAAACGTATTCTTCTAGGCTGTCAAGGGTTTGATAGTCGTTGAATTTATCACCTCTGTCAAAGGCTTCGGTGGACTTGGACAGGACTTCGATAATAAGTTTGGGAAAGCGTTTATAGGTGGAAGTTTCTCGGTCTTTGGGGTCGCAGGTGACGATGATATCGGGGTAATAAAAGCAGTTACGTTTTTCAATCTGGGCTTTAATATCGGCAAAGTAAACTCGACATTCTGACCCTCTAAAGTGGTTACGAATCAATAAAGCAAGGTTTAAACCGATGGTGTTGTGGGTGTCAGTTGTTCCCGCCATTGCGTAAACTTCGCCATCAATATATTCGTGCTTGATATCGCTTTTTTCTTCTAGTTGGAGGTAGGCTTCGGGAGTGAGAAAAATGGAATCAGATAGGGCAATCATAGGTTAAGTTTCTATTAAAAGATCGATTTTACTTGAGAGGTTGTTTGAAAAGTAATATGTTGTGATTTTAATCGAATTATTACCCCCCTTAGTCCCCCCTTATAAAGGGGGGAAACAAGAAAATCCGGTTCCCTCACGCCACTTGCTTCAAGCCGGGGAACCCGTCCAACGCAGTGGCTCCCCTTTATAAGGGGAGGGTTAGGGTGGGGTAAAAAAATATTTGATACATCAATCATGACTTTTAAAACATCCTCTGAGGACGTGTTTTCAGTTGTAGTAATTTATATTTCAATTTCCTCTTCGTCTGAGTTTAAAGGTTGCATACTTTCGTCAGTAGAATTAACCCAAATGCAGGTATCTAGGTAATTCGCTAATTCACTGAGAGTGGGGAATTCAAATATCTTCCGCAGAGGTAATTCCACTTTGAATTTATCACGGATACGGGCAATTAGTTGGGTTGCTAATAAAGAATGTCCCCCCAAATTGAAGAAGTTGTCTTGTCGGGCGATGGGTTCATATTTAAGCAGCTTTGCCCACAATTCGGCAAGCAATTTTTCTGTGGAGGTGACGGGCAATTCAATGTCTGTTGATGAAACTGCTGTATGTGGCGCGGGTAAAGCTTTACGGTCTACTTTACCATTCGGTGTTAGTGGCAGTTTTTCTAAGACAGTGAAATGACTAGGAATCATATAATCAGGCACATTTTTAGCCAGAAAATCCCGCCATTCGACTAATATTGCTGGATCGACTTGATTGGTGCGATATTGCAATGGTTGATTTGCGTAATTTTGCCAATTACTGAGTTGTAAATTATGCTTTTGCGTAAAACGTGTTAGTGTCAGTTCATCATTAATATTCCTTTGAAAAACAACATCGTAACCAGTAAATTCTGTGGGATTATATTGTATAAAAGGTGTATAAGCCAAATTTTGTACTAAAGTTCGGAACGCTTCAGGTTCTACCCCCAATTTGGCTTGGGCTACTGCCACTTTTAAGTCCCAAACAGTACCATCTAATTGACCAATTGTTTCTAACAGCGCCATTTCTGAGGTCAGACGAGCATTGGGAATATTCTGAATGCCTAGCAAATCTGGTTGCTGAGTTGTTAAAATTTTCTCGATTGTTTCCAGATTCAATTGCTGGGTTTGCCAATCTAACCATTGAGGTTCGGCAACAGGAATATCTTTTCGATCCAAATGTAAAACAACGTCATAACGAAAACGACTCATTTCTGTGTGAGCATAACCCCGTTGCAATTGAATTTGTACATGACTAATGCGAGGAATTCGTTGTTTGAGGGCGATAAAGAAATCGGGGTCAATTAATAATTCGGCTTCATTGCGGATGCTTTTTTGAATCTGTTGACGCAAGTCTTTAATTGATAATTCATCGGGGGCGCGATGAAATTCAAGTGCGGTATGAAAAGCCTCTAGTAAATGGAGATTTCGCACATCGCCAATAAAGATTGCTCCTTGAGTTGCCACAGCTTTTACAGCCCCTTCCAGCACTTCCAATAAGTAATCCAAAGATGGAAAATACTGGATGACAGAATTGATGATTACCAAATCATAAGCATTTGTTTCAATGCCATCAAATTGGTTAGCTGCACTAGCTTTTAAGGTAACTTTTTCATTGAGAGATTGCTGTTTAAGATGTTGTTCAATATACTGCAATGCATCAGGTGAAAAATCTGTACCTAAATAATGCTGACAATGGGGCGCAATTTTAAACAGTAGTAACCCTGTTCCACAACCGATTTCCCAAATTCGTTGTCCTTGGAGTGACAAAATTTGGGCAACTGTTGTATCTCGCCATTCCTGCATGGCCGCTTGGGGAATGGCTTCTCCTGTGTAGCTATCATTCCAACCTGCTAGATTCAGGGTTGGATCGTCGGTTAGGATTTGTTGTTGGGAGTAGCTATCGTTAAAAACTTGTTGCCACGACTCGATTTGTTCAGAGGTTGCTTGGAACGTCTCTACATTTGTTGGCGTAGGTACAATATAAGCCAGCAAGCGTTGAGCGATCGCATTTTCTCCTTCCATAATCACAACTGTTTGCTGAATTTTCGGGTGTTTGGCTAATAAAGCTTCAATTTCACCCAATTCGATGCGAAAACCCCGCAGTTTTATTTGGTTGTCAATCCTTCCCAGATATTCTAAGTTACCCTCTGGCAACCATCTGGCTAAATCTCCGGTTTTGTAGACTCGTTCTCGTTCCCCTAACAATTCAATTTCGATGAATTTTTCGGCTGTGAGTTCGGGACGGTTGAGATAGGCACGCGCTAAACCAGCACCAGCAATACAAAGTTCCCCAGGTATGCCAGGAGGTAGCAGTTGATTTTGGTTGTCTAAGATGTAAATACGGGCATTGGCAATTGGCTGTCCGATTAATAAATCGCCAACCAGATCCATTTTTTTGGTTGCTTCGTAGACACAACACCCCACAACTGCTTCTGTCGGCCCATATTCGTTAATCAGTCTGGTATCTGGTGCATGAGTCAGCCACGGCATTATTTGGTTCGCGTGTAATGCCTCACCGCCTAAAACAAAGGCATTAACTCGATTCGGCATCACATCAGGATCGAGTTGCTGATTGAGTATTTCCAGATGGGAAGGCGTGATTTTAACTAGGGAAAGATGATTGTTGTGTTTGACGATATTTGCTAATGCTTCAATTTCTTGTTTTTCTCTTACCAAGGTGGTGGTACGCCCACAAATTAAAGGTAGGTACAGAGAGGTAATGGTGGCATCAAAGCTAAGGGAAGACTGTACGGGTGTACCTTGCCCTTGGGCTACTGCATAGAAATCTTTTGCCCAGTGTAAATAGTTACTTAAACCCCGGTGCGTTAGTTGTACGCCTTTGGGTCGGCCAGTAGAACCTGATGTGTAGATGACATAAACTAAATCATCAGGTTGACTGTAGCAATTTGGGTTATTTAGAGATTGGTTGGCAAAGTTATCTTTATCCAAACATAATACCTGCCGGGAGTGGGAAAGAGTTTCTTTATCCCCACTCCCCACTCCCCACTCCCCACTCCCCAATTTGAGTTGACTATGGGTGAGCAAAACTCTTGCCCCACAGTCTTCGAGCATAAAATTAATTCGTTCTTGGGGATAATTCGGATCGATTGGCACATAAGCCCCGCCTGCTTTGAGGATACCAAATAAGCCAATGACCATAAAAAGCGATCGCTCTACACAAATCGCTATCAATGGATTATCTGGCAATTGTTGTTCTTTTTTCAGTTGCAACAAATAATCTGCCAGTTGATTTGCTTTTTGATTTAATTCTTGATAACTCAAGCTTTGATCTTCAAACACCACGGCAATGTTATCGGGAGTTTCTGCTACCTGTTGTTCAAACAGAGTCACTAGTGTCTGGTTTTCGGGATAATCAATATTGGTTTGATTCCAAATTCGCAGTTGCTGAATTTCTGCTGTTGTCATTAAGGGCAGCTTAGCGATCGCCTGTTGGGGATTTTCGGCGATTGCTTCCAGCAAAACTTCAAAATGTCCCGCCATCCGCCGAATTGTTGCTGCCTCAAATAAATCGGTGGCATATTCCCACATACAATGCAGCTGGTTGTTCCTTTCGCAAAGATCCAATGTCAAATCAAACTTGGCAAATGGATAACTTTGCTCTAACCATTGAATATCAAGCCCTGATAAACTAACATTTTTCCCTGCCCCTTCGGTGTTTTGCAACACTATCATCACTTGGAATAAGGGGTTATGGCTCAAACTGCGTTCTGGTTGCAACTGTTCTACCAAATATTCAAAGGGAATATCTTGATGAGCGTAGGCATCTAAGCAAGTTTGGCGGCTTTGTTGGATTAATTCGTCAAATCCTTGCTCTGGCTTGATTTTGCTACGTAATACTAATGTGTTGACAAAAAAGCCGATTAACCCTTCTGTGTAGCTATGGGTGCGGTTAGCGATCGCAGTTCCAACACATAAATCCTCTTGGCGGCTGTAACGAGATAGTAAGATATTAAAAGCCGTCAACAAAGTCATAAACAAAGTCACGCCGTGTTTTTGACTGACGATTTTGAGTTTCTGAGTCAGTTCGCTGCTGAGGCAATATTCCTCGCGTCCACCTTGGTAACTTTGCTGCGCTGGGCGGGGATAATCGGTAGGCAAATCTAGCAATCGGGGAGCATCGCCTAGTTGTTGTTTCCAGTAATTTTCCTGACTTGCTAAAATTTCTCCTTGTAACCAACTACGCTGCCAAGCTGCATAATCGCTATACTGAATCGGCAATGGTGGCAAATTCGGAGTATTTCCCGCAGCAAAAGCAGCATAAGCTTGTTCCCATTCGCGCTTAAATATCCCCATTGACCAGCCATCACTGATAATGTGGTGCATATTCAAAAGCAGGATATTTTTCTCTTGGCTTAATTGCAGCAGTTTCGCTTTGAACAGAGGACCGGTATTTAAATCGAAGGGTTCTTGGGCGTGAATATCTGATAATCGTTGTACAGTTTCTGCTTGCGTGTGGCGATCGAGATGCTGTAAATCTGCAATAGCCAGCACTTCCATATCTTCTGCATTTTGAACGACTAGTTGGGCTTCTCCTGACAGCGCCGGAAAGTAGGTGCACAGAATGGTATGGCGTTGGAGGAGATACTCAAAACTTCCCCGCAACGCATCTATATTCAACTTGCCATCAAGTTGCAGCGCTGTTGACATATTGTAGGTAGCCGAGGTTCCGGTGCCTTCAAGCTGGGCTAAAAACCAAAGTCTTGATTGGGCAAAAGACAGAGTTTTGGGTTGATTTTCTGGCTGAGGTGTGATGATTCCCGAAGTAGGGTAGCACAGCTGTGCTACCCTACCATCAATTTCTGTTGCTAACTCAGACAAAAGACTCTGCTCAAATACTTTGCGGACAGGCAATTCCACCCTAAAACTATCACGAATCCGGGTAACTAATTGGGTTGCTAACAGAGAATGTCCACCCAATTCAAAGAAGTTGTCTCGACGACCAACAGACTTAGCTTTTAAAATATCTTGCCATAAACTAGCCAGCAATTCTTCTGTTGGAGTGGCTGGCATTTCCCAGTTAGTTGAAGTGGCGATATCTGGTGTTGGTAATGCTTTCCGATCTAGTTTACCGTTAGGACTAAGGGGGAATTTATCCAGTACCAAAATCTGGCTAGGAACCATATAATTCGGCAGACGAATTTTCAGATAATCTTTGAGTAGGGTAGCACAGCTGTGCGCCCCTACTAAATTGACGGATTTCTCCGCCGCAGTGACATAACCTATTAACCTTGGATTACTATCAGCTTCATATAAAATTACAACAGCTTCTTTAACTGATGAATGTTGCAATAATAGCGATTCAATTTCACCCAATTCAATGCGGAAGCCCCGTAATTTAACTTGATCGTCAATGCGACCGAGATATTCAAGGTTTCCATCATTTCCCCATTTTGCTAAGTCGCCAGTTTTGTAAATTCGCTCAATTTTCCCGAAGAATTCAACTTCAATAAATTTTTCGGCGGTAGTTTCAGGACGATTGAGATAGCCTCTTGCCAAACCTACGCCAGCAATGCACAATTCTCCAGGTATTCCTGGAGGTAGTGGTTGATTATGAGCATCTAAAATGTAGATATTAATATTAGCTAATGGTTTACCAATAGGGGGTTTTTTGCCATTAGGATGACAAATAGCGTTGCCTGTGGCTAGCGTAGCTATCGCTGCACCAACTGTAGATTCTGTAGGTCCATAGCCATTAAAGAAACGTCGTCCTGTTGCCCATTGTGCCACTAATTCCGCTGGGCAAGCTTCACCACCAACGACTATGGTTTGCAAATCTGGTAAGGCCGCTTGAGGTAATACCGATAAAACCGAAGGAGGTAATATAGTGTGGGAAATTTGGCGTTCAGCTAAGAAATTAACTAAGCCTTGACCAGGTAACAAAGTTTCTTTTTTGGCAAGATATAAACAAGCGCCCGTGGCTAAAGTGGGAGCAATTTCAGCAACAGAGATATCGAAACTAAAAGAAGCAAACTGAAGAAAACGACTTTGGGGTTGAATTTGAAAATTGTTAACCACTGCTAAAGTTAAATTGGTCAACCCGCGATGTTCAATCATCACCCCCTTGGGTCTTCCCGTGGAACCAGAAGTATAAATTACGTAAGCTAAATTATCAGGCGCACTTTGAGGACTGGGATTTTCTGTTAACTGTTCAGTAAAAATTTTCTCATCCAAACAAATTACTTGAGGAGAGTTTTCTAGTTCAGCTATGGGTAATTTGTCTAGAAGAAAACTTTGAGTTAGTAACACCGATGTTCCCGAATCTTTTAACATCAACCCAATCCTTTCTTGTGGATAATTTGGGTCAATTGGTACATAAGCACCGCCCGCTTTGAGGACACCGAGTACACCAATAATCATTTCCAAAGAACGATCAACGCAAACACCAATTAAAGTGTCTGGTTGAATTTGGTGATTTTGAATTAAATAGTGAGCGAGTTGGTTGGCTTTTTGATTTAGTTGCTGATAAGTTAAGCTTTGGGATTCAAACACCAAAGCAATATTATGAGGATTTTTTTCAACTTGTTGTTCAAATAAGTCAACTAGAGTTTTGTCTTCAGGATATTCAGTTTGAGTTTGATTCCAGCGTTGTAGTTCTAGCAGTTCCACCGCCGTCATCAACGGTAGGGTATTTATGGATTGTCGGGGGTTATCAACAATTCCCTGAAGTAAAACTGCAAAATGTCCCACCATCCGTTGAATTGTTTCGGCTGCAAACAAATCAGATGCATATTCCCATTCTCCTGTCAAGCCTTGAGGAGTTTCGCGGAAAATCAGCGACAAATCAAACAGAGTTGTTGTGTTTTCCCACTTGAAGGGAGTTAGGGTTAATCCATTGGTTTCAATTTGTTGCTGGGTTTGATTTTGCAAGCTAAAAGCGACTTGAAACAGGGGATGATGAGAGAGCGATCGCTCTATACCCAATTCATCAACCAATTTCTCAAAGGGTAAATCTTGATGGTCGTAGGCATCGAGGGTTACTTGCTTGACTCGTTCAAGTAATTCTAAGAAACTTGGATTTCCTTCGAGATTGGTACGTAATGCTAAGGTATTGACAAAAAAGCCAATTAATGGTTCATTTTCACGACGGTTGCGATTAGCGATCGCAGAACCAACAACAATATCCTCTTGTCCACTGTAGCGCGAAAGTAACAGCGTGAATGCTGTCAGTAAAGTCATAAACAAAGTAGTTCCTGACTCCTGACTCAAACGCTTTAGCTTCTGTGTCAAATCTTGATCGATTTCTAAAAACTCGCTGCGTCCCCTAAAACTTTGAGTTGATGGGCGCGGTTTATCTGTGGGCAATTCTAACAGCGGCAAAACTGCGGCTAATTGTTTTTGCCAATAATCGAGTTGTCTTTGGAGTACCTCTTTTTGTAGCCATTGTCTTTGCCAGTGCGCGAAATCAGCATATTGCAGCGATAATTCGGGTAAGGGAGACGCTTGGCCAGCGCAGAAGGCGGTATAAAGGGCGAACAATTCCCGGCGGAATATCTCCATTGACCAGCCATCACAAACGATATGATGGATGACGAGCAATAGCAGATGGGATTGGTCAGTTAATTGCAACAACTTGACTCGCAGCAAAGGTGCGTTTGCTAAATCAAAGGGCTGTTGTAATTCTTCTGTAGCTAACTGCGTGGGTGTACTTAACTGGTCTTCTTCTGTCAATTGTCGCCAGTCCAGCACTTGCATTGTCAGTTTCAAATCTGGGTGAATTATCTGTATCGGCAACCCATCGACAACTGAGAAACTGGTGCGTAATACTTCATGACGTTGCACAATTTCGTTAATAGCTTGTTCCAATGCAGCTATATTCAGAAATCCGCTAATTTGCCAGAAAAACGGGACGTTGTAGACACAATTTTCGCCTTCGAGTTGGTCGAGAAACCACAGTCTTTGTTGGGCGAAGGAGAGAGGAAGGGGTTGTTGGCGCGATACGGGTGCTAAGAGTGGAGATTGCTGTTGCTTTTTGAGTTTTTGTAGGACTAATTCTCGTTTTTCTGGTGAAAGGGCTTCTAGACGTTTTAATATATCGCTCATAATATTTATTGTGAAAAATTAGTTTTTAATCGAACCACAGAGCAACAGAGAACACAGAGAGAGACTTTTACAAGTGATTTAGGATGGCTAAACTATTTGGCCTAACCAGGACTTACGCAAACAGTAGCCGAAACTCTGATTTTCGGGTAGGGGCAATTCATGAATTGCCCCTACATCCTCTAGTTTTGCGTCAGTCCTACTAACTTATACGGCTGGTCTAAAAAAGTAGCTGCGTCGAGTTTTGAACTTGCCATTTTCAAAAGAATACACATCAGCAAAACGCTCATTAATTTGAGATCTATTCTTATGTATACCAATAAATTGTCCCCAGCAAGCACCATGATTATTGTCAATCACAATATGTTCAAGGTGATGTTCACCAGAGGCAATAATTCTCTCATACTGAAAAAATTTGAGTAGTTTATCTAGACCAATAAAAGGCTGATAACCTGGGCGTTCATAGATAATATTTTTGTCAAAGCAGTTCACTAGTAAATTCCAATCAGAGGAATCAACAGCACAAAATAAAGTAACAATTAATTCCTTTTTGGCGGCAATATTTGACAAGGTAATAGTTTTCGACATATTTTTAGTCCCTGGGATTTTGCACTTAGTATCATTAAATTGCTACATCTAATCATCAAAACAGTAATTGTTGTGTCACTTCTTCCTCTGATAACCCATCAATTTCACCTAAAATCTGTGCTAGGGCATCATTTTCTACTTGTTCAATTTGTTGATTGATAACTTTTTGAGCGAGTTCTGCAATGGTGGGATTTTCAAATAAATAACGCAGAGGAAATTCTATAGAAAAGGTTTCTCTTAATCGAGAAATTACTTGAGTAGCTAGTAAAGAATGTCCACCCAACTCGAAAAAATTGTCGTGAATTCCAATTTGTTTTAATTTGAGAACTTCAGCCCAAATAGTGGCTAATTCTTGTTCGGTAGGCGTGCGGGGAGTAACAAAAGCAACCTCTAGATTTCTTTGGGAAGCATCTGGAAGAGGCAAAGCACGGCGGTTGATTTTACCATTAGAAGTTAAGGGGAATTCCTCCATAAATACGAAAGCAGCGGGAATCATATAGTCCGGGAACTTTGTCTTGAGGAATTTTCGCAGTAGGGGCGCAAGGCTTTGCGCCCCTACAGTTGATTGATTATCCTTGGTAACAAGATAGGCAACTAAAAGTTTGTTTCCAGGTTCATCATCCCGCACGATCGCTACGGCTTGCTTGATGTCAGGATGTTGATTTAAAACTGCCTCAATTTCTGCTAATTCAATGCGAAAACCACGAATTTTAACTTGGTTATCAATTCGCTCTAAAAATTCCAGATTTCCATCAGGAAGACGGCGGACTAAATCTCCGGTTTTGTAAAGTGTATCTCCCTCAACAAAAGGATTTGGAATAAATTTTTCACGGGTTAATGTTGGTTGATTTAAGTAACCTCTAGCAACACTCGCCCCGCCGATATAAAGTTCCCCAGAAACCTGAATTGGAACTCTGTGTAAATCTTTATCTAGCAGGTACACTTTTCTATCGCCAATGGGTTTGCCAATGGGAATTGACTGTAAATTTTCAGGAATTTGTTTAGGAATTGGGTAACAACAAGTAAATGCTGTACATTCGGAAGGCCCATAGGCATGAATAATTTGCGTCTCTAGTAATATCTCTAAGGCGCGACGAACATGAGTTACAGAAACGGATTCTCCCCCAGTTATCAGTTGTTTAACCCCTAACAACCCTTCCGGCATTGTGTCAATCATGAGATTAAATAAGGCCGTAGTCAGAAACAGGGTGTTAACCCCTTCTTCCTGGATGATTTTGCTTAACTCTTCAGGTGTGGGAATTTGTCCTGGATAAAGCACACAACGCCCACCATAAAGTAAGGGCGGCCAAAGTTCTAGAGTTAGTCCATCCCAGGAAATTGATGAATGTTGCAGCCAAATTTGTTGTGCATCAAGGTGAATATAATCAACCCCAAACATAAAACCAATGAAGCTACGATGGCAAACTTCTGTACCTTTTGGTGTTCCTGTCGAGCCAGAGGTATAAATGATATAAGCTAAGTTTTCTGGATTAACTTCACTGAGCAAATTGTCTTCTTCATATTGAGCAATTATTTCCCAATCTGAACCCAGATTCGCCACAGTTTGACCACTGAGTGGGAGTCTATTTTCTAAATGAGTTTGTGTTAGTAAGATGGGTGTTTGTACATCTTCCATCATCAACGCCAGTCTTTCGGAAGGATAAGCTGGATCTAGAGGAACATAAGCCCCACCTGCTTTGAGAATAGCGAGTATTCCGATTACCATTAAAGGCGATCGCTCTACACAAATTCCTACCGCTACATCTGGTTTAACTCCCAGCGTTTGTAAATAATGCGCTAATTGATTGGCGCGGTTATTCAACTCCCGATAAGTTAAATATTGCTTTTCATACACAATCGCTACTGCATCGGGAGTTTTTTCTACCTGTTCTTCAAATAAATTATGAATACATTTATAGTTAATCGAATCTATATTTTGATGATTTTCTTGCAGCCGTATTTGTTCCTCTTCGGCTGCACTGAGCAGGGATAATTGGGCAATATCTTGTTGGGGATTAGCTACCATTCCTGCTAGCAATGTTTGGAAATGTCCAATCATGCGTTCAATTGCCTGTTGCTCAAAGCGGCTGGTATCATAGATAATTCTGCCAGACAATTGTGATTCAGGATTAATCACCACCGAAAGAGGATAATTCGTCCGTTCAAAACAACGAATATGGCTAATTTCTAAAGTTTTTTCGTTTTCCTGCTCAGCAGAATCTAGGGGATAATTTTCAAATACTAAAATACTTTCAAATAGTGGCAATCCTGCGGGAATATCACTCAGTGCTTGAATTTCTGCAAGAGAACAATAAGCATATTCTTCCTGTTCAAATCCTTGGGTTTGTAATTGCTTCAACCAGGGTAATAATTCTGTTTTGCCACTAACTTTTAGTCGTATGGGGAGAGTGTTGATAAATAGCCCCACCATCGAGTCTACTTTCTCAAGAGTCGGTGGGCGACCAGATACAGTTGCACCAAATACCACATCATTTTCTCCACTGTAGCGAGAGATGAGTAATCCCCATGCTCCCTGCACCAAATTATTGAAAGTTAAATGATGCTGTCGCGCGAAAGATTGTAGCTTTTCAGTGAGCGTTTGAGAGAATTGAAAATGTTGTTCATTATATATTGCTAGTCCCCTATTCCCTCCTAAAGAAGTAGGAGCTTCAAATCCCTGGAGAGTTTGTTGCCAAAATTGATTTGCCTGAGCAATATCTTGTTGTTGTAACCAATAAATATAATCTCGATAAGGGCGAGAGGGAAATAGGCGTAACTGTTCACCCCGTTGATGTGCCTCATAGAAAGCTAAAACCTCTTTGAGGACAATTTGCATCGACCAGCCGTCAAAGAGAATATGATGATGACTCCAGATAAATTGGTAGGTTTGTTCTCTCAGTTGAATTAGGGTGAAGCGCATTAAGGGAGCTTCAGCAAGGTCAAATCCTTTTTGGCGATCGCTTTTGAGAAAATCCTCTAAACTTTGTTGTTGTTCATCACCTGTTAAATGCCGCCAGTCCACCTTTTCCCAAGCAAGATCCACTTGCTTATTCACCATTTGCAAGGGCTTTTCTATCTCTTCCCAATGAAAGGAGCTGCGTAAAACTGCATGTCTCGCCACAACAGAATGCCAAGCTTTCTCAAAGGCAGAAAAATTTAATTCTCCTGAGAGAATACAAAGCAACTGCTCAAAATAGATTTCCGATTCTGGTGCATAAAGGGTATGAAATAACATCCCCTGCTGCATGGGCGAAAGTTCATAAAGGTCTTCGATATTGTTCATGATGATGGGGAATGGGGACTAGGGAATAACTAATAGACCTCTTGCAAAAGTCCTTCTTTTCCTCTTCTTCTTTGCGCGGCAGTCGCTCATGGGGGAAACCCCCAAGACCGCGCTGCCTTGCCTTTGCGCCTTTGCGTGAGACAAAAAATTATTTATTTATGCAAGAGGTCTAATAACTAATGACTTTTGTCTTTGTTGATTTTGGCTAGGAATTTATCTAGCTGTTTTTGGCTGAGTCTGGCTGCTGAGAAGTCGGAAGGTGTATGACCTCCAGCATCAGGGGATTGACAGTCAGCAATTAGGGTTTTTAATGCCTCCATAAATCCAAAAGCCAAGTGTTCAACGGTGTCTCGTTTGTGGACTTTCTCGCTGTAAGCCCAAGTCATTTCCAGTTTTCCTGCGCGAATGAATCCGCTTACCCCTAGCAGATGGCTGCGCTTCTGAAGTAAACTCTGTTGGGCTTTGAATTCTTGAGCTAAACCCAATACAGCAGATGCTCCAAGTACGCCATCGAATTGACCAAGGTAGTTAAAACTGATTTGTGGCTGAGAGGGAAGAGGACGCTCTGACGCGGGGATGGGGGGACGCGGGGAAAGATTTGATAAGGGATTGTGTGCGTTTCGATGTTCTTGAATTTGTCGCAGATATCGCAATACGCCGTAGCCTATGCCTCGGTTGGGGATGCGGCGCAGTTGTTCTTTGACTGACTTTAAAGCCTCTGCTGGATGATCAATTTGTTCTAGCTGTAAATGAACGGGGAATAAGGTGGTAAACCAGCCGACGGTACGGGACAAATCCACATCGTCAAACAAGTCTTCTCGTCCATGACCTTCAAGGTCAACTAGCAAGGAATATTCTCCTGTCCATTGGGCAAAGGTTTGCACTAAGGCAGTCAACAGTACATCGTTAATTTGAGTGTTGTAGACAGAGGGTATATCCTGCAAGAGGGCGCGGGTTTGTTCTTCAGTTAAAGAAAGTGACACGGAAGCAGTTGAAGCTATGGTGTTATCTTCTTGACTGCCAGGATAGTCTACTGGCAAAGGAGTAACTTGCTTTTCTTGCTGACTTAGCCAGTAATCTAACTCAGATGCTATTGTCTGTGATTGCGCGTATTCTGTTAAGCGATCGCTCCAATATTGAAACGAAGTTGTCTTGGCTGGTAGTTTAATTCCTTCGCCCCGACTAATTTGTTGGTAACCACTAGCCAAGTCTTCGAGTAAAATCCGCCAGGAGATGCCATCTACCGCTAAGTGATGGATGATAAACAGTAACCTACTTGGTCGATCTTTGCCTAATTGAAACAGTGCTACTCGTGCGATCGGCCCGGTGGATAAGTTTAAACTAGCCTGAAGTTCAGTATCGGCAGCTTTGATGGCTGTTTGCTGTTCTTCTATTGGCAAGTGTGACAAATCCATCGCCCTAAATGACACAATTTCCTCGGCGGCGTTTATTTGCTGCCAGTTTTCCCCTTCTTGTACAAACCGCAGACGCAAAGCATCGTGGTGCTGTAGCAATTGTTGCACAACTTTCTGTAATAACTCTGGTTTCAAGTCTGGCGGCACTTCCAGCAGTGCTGACTGGTTGAAGTGATGAAGTTCGGGTAATTGCTGCTCGAAAAACCATTGTTGAATCGGTGTCAGCGCCACCGCACCAGCTACTAACCCTTGTTCGGCTTTGATGGAGCGAGTGATACCTGCTACAGCGGCTAACTCAGCAATGGTTTGGTGCTGAAATAACTGTTTGGGGGCAATTTGGATACCTGCCTGATTAGCACGGGAAATTACTTGAATGCTGAGAATCGAGTCTCCGCCTAATTCAAAAAAGTTATCGTGGATACTGATTTTTTCTAGTCTTAAAATTTCTGACCAAATCGCCACTAATTTCTCTTCTGTAAGGGTACTAGGAGTAACAAAGTTATCTTCTGAACTGCGGGTAAATTCGGGGAATGGTAGGGCACGGTAGTCTACTTTGCCGTTGGGTGTCATCGGCAGTGTTTCTAGCAGCACAAAAGCCGAAGGCACCATATAATTAGGCAGTTTTCCCTTGAGGAAATCCCGTAGGGGCGCAAGGCTTTGCGCCCCTACCTTAGGGACAACATAAGCTACAAGGCGTTTTTGCCCAGGAATGTCTTCACGGGCGATCGCAACGGCTTGAAACACCTGGGGATGTTGACTCAAAACTGTCTCAATTTCTCCCAACTCGATGCGGAAACCGCGAATCTTCACCTGATCGTCAACTCGACCGAGATATTCCAGCTTGCCATCTGGGCGAAATCGTGCCAAGTCTCCTGTTTTATACAATTTTGGATTTTGGATTTTGGATTTTGGATTATTAACTGTCTGAGTGATGTCCACAGTTTTTGTTTCTTGGCGATCGCCAATCGAAAATTCAAAATTGCTCAACGGATTTTCGATAAATTTCTCAGCCGTCAATTCCGGGCGTTGCCAATATCCTCTGGCTAAACCTGCTCCGCCAATGTACAGTTCCCCAGGAACTCCTATAGGTACTGGTTGCAGATATCGATCTAGGATATAGACTTGAGCATTGCTGATTGGTCGCCCGATGGCAACGCTGGAAGTATCTGAAGAATTTAAGCGGTGTAAAGTAGTAATAACTGTTGCTTCTGTTGGCCCGTAACTATTAAATAATTGTGGGGGATTGGGCAAATGAGCCACACTACTGTGCCAACGCTTGACTTTTTCTAGTTGGGCTTCTTCTCCCCCAATAATCACAGTTCTCAGATTTTCAGGAATTCGGGGGTCTTCAGGGGTAAGTTCTGCCACCAACTGATGCCAATAAGCTGTAGGTAAATCCAAAACAGTTAACTGCCATTGTTGGCAACACCGCCAAAATTCATCACTTGAGTGCAGCATTTCTGCGGTTCGCAGCACTAATGTTGCACCAGCCGCCAGACAAGGAAAGATTTCTTCAATAGATGTATCAAAACAAATAGAGGCAAATTGCAGAATTTGGTCATTGGCATTGATTCCATATTCATCAATGGCGGCGATCGCAAAATTCAACAATGACCGATGTTCAACCATCACCCCTTTCGGTTTACCCGTAGAACCAGATGTATAAATTATGTAAGCGAGGTGATCGAGTTCAACCTCACTAATGGGTTCTCGCGTACTATGTTGAGCGATCGCTGGCCAGTCTTTATCTAAACAGATTGTTTTTCCGGGATAATCTGGCAATTTGTCTTGGAATCTTGCTTGAGTCAGCAGAATGCTTAGTTGCGTATCTTGTTGAATGTCAGTTAATCGCTCTTTGGGATAAGTGGGGTCAAGGGGAACATAAGCACCCCCGGCTTTGAGAATGCCGAGTAAGCCGACAATCATCTCTAAAGAGCGCTCAACGCAAATACCGACAAGCGTTTCTGGCTTGACTCCCAAACTTTGTAGATAGTGGGCTAGTTGATTGGCGCGATCGCTCAATTCACGGTAAGTTAATTTTTGACCTTCTTGTTGAATAGCTACAGCATCCGGCGTTAACTCCACCCGATCCGCAAATAGCTCGTGGACACATTCTCCAATGGGATATTTCTTGTGAGTCTGATTCCACGACTCTAGCAACTGATACTGAGTTGCTGTTAGCAACGGCAATTCTGAAACTCGCTGCTCTGGGTTTGTGACAATCCCTTCTAGTAAAGTTTGATACTGCTCTACCATTTGCTCGATTGTGGCAGTGTTAAATAAGTCGGTGTTGTATTCCCAAATAATAGTGATTCCCTTCTCCATGCCATGTTGCTGGGAATGCGGGATCAAAACGACATCAAGATCGAACTTTGTTGATTTGTTACTGAGGGCTACATTCGGGCTGATGTTCAAGCCTGGGAGACTCAAATCCGGCATTGGGGAATCATGGAAGCTAAACATCACTTGAAACAGCGGATTGTAGCTCAGATTGCGTATTGGCTTGAGAACTTCCACCACCTGATCAAAAGGCAGGTCTTCGTTAGCAAAGGCTTCTAGACTTACTTGACGGACTCGACTTAGTAACTCCCGAAATCTGGGATTGCCAGACAAATCGGTGCGTAAAACTAGGTTATTGACGATCATGCCAATTAACTTCTCCGTCTCGCGCATCCGTCGATTGGCAACCGCTGTCCCCACGCACAGATCGTCCTGTCCAGTGTATCGATGCAACATTACCAGAAAAGCCGCCAGCGTCGTCATAAATAAGGTGATTCCCTCTTGACGGCTGAGAGCCATCACAGATTCGCACAAGCTGATGGGAAGTTCCACCCTAATTTGAGCACCTCGGTAAGTTTGTTCTAGCGATCGCGGGCGGTCATACGGTAATTCCAATAGGGGCGGACTGCCGGATAACTGTTGCTGCCAATAGGCTAATTGAGCTTCGGCTTCCTGGCTTGTAACCCACTCTCGCTGCCAATGGGCATAGTCGACGAACTGAAGCGGCAATTCAGGCAACGGGGAAGGATTACCCAAACAAAAGGCTTGATAAAGTTCCACAAACTCACTCAAGAACACATTGTTGAAAGACCAGCCATCATGAACCATGTGATGTTCGATGTGGATTAATAGATGTTCTCGATCGCTCAGTCTCAACAATAACCACCTGACGAGTGGCAGCTGATTTAAGTCAAAAGGCTTTTGTACTTCTGCCTCAAGCAGTCGTTGAGCTTCTGCTTCCCACTCAGGCTGAGAAAATGTTTCGAGGTCTACTACTCTTAAGCTGATTAATTCGGCTGGGTGGATTACCTGAAATAATCGTCCATCTACTGCTGGAAAAGTCGTGCGGAAGATTTCATGTCGTCGCACAATCTCGTTAAGGCACTGTTCTAGCACTGTCACATTGAGTTGGCCCCTGAATCGCAGAGTTGCCTGAGCTTGGTAAGCACTACTTTCAGGAGCCACTTCCTGGATGAAGTAAACTCGCTCTTGAGCAAAGGAGACAGGTAACTTTCCTGACCGTGAAATCCGTTGCATTTTAGGACACTGCAACTGCTGTTTTAGCTCGCTGTGCTGTTGGACGAGCTCGGCTAAACCCGCTACGGTAGGGTTGGCAAAGATGTTTTGAAAAGATAACTCGACTTGAAAAACCTCGCGCAGGCGGGAAAGGATTTGAACTGCTATTAATGAATGACCGCCCAGATTGAAAAAATTGTCATGGACTCCAATCTGCTCAAAACCTAATAATTCAGTCCAGATAACCGCTAGCGTTTCTTCAATTGGGTTACGAGGTGCGACAAAGGTTTCTTCGAGACTGGGACGCGTGCGATCGGGGGCTGGAAGGTTACGACGATCCACTTTCCCATTGGGTGTGAGTGGCAAGGAGTCTAAAATTATAAATATCCCTGGCACCATGTAGTTGGGCAGCTTTTCTTGCAGGAAGCGTTTGAGCGTAGTGGCGTAGGCGCAGCCCAACCCAGGCATCGCCTCTTGCTTTTGATTCAAGACGACATAGGCTATGAGCTGTTTATCGCCAGGGATGTCTTCACGAGCGATTACCACTGCCTGCTGTACATCTGGGTGTTGAATAAGCAGTGTCTCGATCTCTTCGAGTTCAATACGGAAGCCACGAATTTTCACCTGAGAATCAATCCGCCCCAGATATTCCAGATTTCTATCAGGTCGATAACGAACTAAATCCCCAGTCTTATAAAGGCGATCGCAATTAGAGGATTGGTCTTCTGTTTCCCCTCTGCTCGTCTGTTCCTCTGCCCCCCTGCCTCCACCAAAAGGATTGGGAATGAATCTCTCGTTGGTTAACTCTGGACGATTTAGGTAGCCTCGTGCCAAGCCGTCGCCACCAATATACAATTCACCAGGAGTACCAATAGGAACTGGTTGAAGATCGCTATCGAGGACATAAACTTGTATGTTAGCGATCGCTCGACCAATTGTCAGTTGGATATTGCCAGTATATTCTGCTACTGTGGCACAGACTGTTGATTCCGTGGGGCCATAAGCATTAAAAAAGCGCCGTCCTTTTGACCATTGAGCTATCAGCTTCGGATTACAAACTTCTCCAGCGACGATCAGGGTTTGTAAGTTGGGCAATTCTGCTATTGGTAACGCTGCTAGTGCTGTGGGTGGCAGTGTTAGGTGAGTTATTGAGCGATCGCACAAAAATTGCCATAAATTTGTTCCTGGGCGCAAGCAGTCCTGAGTTCCCAGGTAAAGGCTAGCTCCCGAACAAAGAGCCATGACAATTTCCCAAACTGAAGCATCAAAGCTCAAAGAAGCAAACTGAAGAACGCGGCTGTTTTGGTGTACGTCAAACAGTTTTACTTGTGCCTGGACTAGATTACACACGCCTTGATGCTGAATCCGCACGCCTTTTGGTGTTCCTGTTGACCCTGATGTATAAATTACATAAGCCAGATTTTCTGGTGCAACTTCACTACTAGGATTTTCGTTGCCCTCTCCCTGAAAAGATTGTTTGTCAGTATCCAGACAAACTAATTTCGCTCCGCTTGCAGTCAACTCTTCAACAAATTTTTCTTGGGTTAACACCACCTGGACTTGCGAATCTGAGAGCATGAACGATAGACGCTCTTTAGGATAGGTTGGATCTAGCGGTACATACGCTCCACCCGCCTTGAGGATACCTAAGATTCCTACAATCATTTCTAGCGATCGTTCAACGCAAATCCCCACCAGCACTTCTGTCTCTACACCCAAAGATTGCAAATAATATGCAATTTGATTGGCTCGATAATTCAACTCTCGATAAGTAAGTTTCTGTTCGTTGAAAACAACAGCAATATTATCTGGAGTTTTTGTCACTTGTGCTTCAAATAACTGATGTATGCACAAATGTTTAGGATAATTGCTTGTTGTATTATTCCATTCCACCAAAATTTTCTGTTGCTCTTGCTCACTTAAAGCAGAAGAATCATTAATAAAACCAGTAGAGCCAATCATCATTTCTTGCATAATTTTTGTATATAAATTGATAACTTTACTAATTACCTAATACTTGGTTTTATTTTTGTTAATTTTAGTCATGAATTTATCCAGTTGTTGTTGATTAATTCTGGCAGCAGAAAAGTCGGAAGGAGTATAGTCTTGGAACTCTTTTGACTGGCAGTGAGTAATCAGAGTTTTTAATGCTCCCATGAATCCAAAAGCTAACCGTTCGATGGTATCTCTTTTGTGAACTTTGTCACTGTAAGCAAAGTCTATTTCTAGCTTTCCTGAGTGAATTAATCCGCTGACTGCCAAAAGATGACTGCGATTTTGGCGCTTACTATGCTCTGATTTCCACTCTTTTACAGTTCCCAACATTGCAGATGCAGACAAAACTTGGTCAAATTGACCCAAATAATTAAAACTGACTTCTGCTGGCGGTAAACTCTGCAATTTATTTTGAACTGCCGAACTTGGATGTAAATATCGCAAGATACCATAACCGATACCGTGTTGAGGAAGGCGGCGCAGTTGTTCTTTAACTAATTTTAAAGTTGCTGGTAAATCATGAACAGAACTCACTTTTAATTGCACAGGAAATAAAGTAGTAAACCAGCCTACGGTACGCGACAAATCTATATCTTCAAATAAGTCTTCTCTGCCATGTCCCTCTAAATCAACAAGTAAAGATTTTTCCCCTGTCCATTGACTAAAGCTTTGTACTAAAGCAGTCAACAAAATATCGTTAATTTGTGTATTGTAAGCAGAGGGTACATCTTGGAGCAAAGCGCGGGTTTCATCGTCATTTAAAAACAGAGTAAAAGAATGAGTTGAGGTTAAAGTATTATCTTTTTTACCTGATGGATAATCTATTGGTAAAGGAGCAATATTGCTCTCAAAGTTAGATAACCAGTAATCAATTTCTCTGGCAATGGCTTCTGATACACTATATTTTTGTAACCGATTTGCCCATTCTTGAAAAGAAGTAGTTTTAGCAGGGAATTTGATTGCTTCGCCACAATTTAGCTGCTGATAAGCTGTTGCGAAGTCTTCCAGCAAAATGCGCCATGAGATACCATCTACCGCTAGGTGATGGATAACAAACAATAGTTGACTCGGTTGATTTATACCCAGGTTAAACAACGCAACTTGGACAATTTCTCCTGTTGATAAATTCAGGCTGGGTTGAAGTTGGACATCTTTTGTCTGAATCGCAATTTGTTGTGCTTCGGGAGAAAGTTCCGACAAATCAACAATGGTGAAAGGTACTGTTTCTTGGGGCGCATCATAAATTTGTTGTGGGGGAATGCTTTCTTGGATGAAGCACGATCGCAAAGCATCGTGATGCCATAATAATTGTTGCACCGCTTGTTTTAAGAACTCCGGCTTTGTCCCTGATGGAATCTCTAACAAAGCTGACTGATTAAAGTAATCAGCATCCGGTAAATTTTGCTGGAAAAACCAATGCTGAATCGGTGTTAGCGGTACTGAACCTGTGACTAATCCTTGATTGGCTTTGATTTGACTCGTTGTACCAACAACAGTGGCTAACTCTGCAATGGTTTGATGTTGAAAAAGTTGTTTTGGAGTTAGCTGTAACCCGGCTTGATTGGCTTTAGAAACCATCTGAATACTGATAATTGAATCGCCACCTAATTCAAAGAAATTATCATAAATGCTGACATTTGGTTGTCCCAAAACTTCAGCCCAAATTGCGGCTAACTTTTCTTCTGTGGAAGTCCGAGGAACAACAACCCCTAAGTCTAAATTTCTGTCAGAAGTATCTGGGCTAGGCAAAGCATGATAGTCTACTTTACCATTGGGGGTTATCGGTAGCCGATCCAATGGGACGAAGGCAGAAGGAACCATGTATGGGGGTAACTTCTGTTTGAGAAATTGGCGAATTTCCTCAATTTGAACTTGTCCTTGATTTCCAACCACATAAGCGACGAGACGCTTATTGCCAGGAATATCTTCACGGGCAATGACAACAGCTCCAGCCACCTGAGAATGTTGATTTAAAACTGTTTCAATCTCCCCAAGTTCAATCCGAAAACCGCGAATTTTCACCTGAGAATCCATCCGCCCCAGATATTCTAGATTGCCATCGGGTTGATAACGCACTAAATCCCCAGTTTTATATAATCTACTGCCTTGTGACTTCTCAAAAGGATTGGGAATAAATTTTTCTAATGTCAATTCTGGACGGTTCAAGTAACCACGTGCGACACCTGCACCGCCAATATGAAGTTCCCCTGGTACTCCAATGGGAACGGGTTGCAAATATTTATCTAACACATATACTTGAACATTATTGATAGGTTTACCAATGGTGACTTCCTGACGATGGGGATCGTTGTCTGACAAATAAGATAAAGTTGTAACCACAGTGCTTTCAGTCGGCCCATAACTATTAACCAACTGAGGATAATTACCTACTAATTGATGCCACATTGCAACTTTTTCCGGTAGCACTCTTTCTCCACCAAGAATTACCAATCGTAATGATTCAGGTAATGATAAATTGCCACTGGCTAATTCACTGACTAACAAATGCCAGTAAGCTGTAGGTAAATCCCATACTGTTAATTGCCAATCTTTTGATTGCTGCACAAATGCTGACACAGACTGCAACATTTCCTCAGTTCGCAACACTAATGTGCCACCACAAGTTAAACATGGATAAATTTCTTCGGCGGCAGCATCAAAACTAATTGAGGCAAATTGCAGAATGCGATCGCTAGCTGTCATTTTATATTGAGCCAATGCTGCTTGGGTAAAATTCACCAATGAATGATGTTCAATCAACACCCCTTTGGGCTTGCCTGTAGAACCTGATGTATAGATAACATAAGCTAAGTTACTCGCTGCTACTTCCGAGTTGGGAAAATCCCAACTTTGATTGGCAATTAATTCTCTTTGAGTATCTAAACAAACTATTTCCCAAGGATGTTCAGCTTCCACAGTCGCCCATTGCTGCATCGTCACTATAATTGGCACTTGAGCATCATTTACTATTTCGCTCAATCGTTCGGCTGGATAAGCAGGATCTAAGGGGAGATATGCACCGCCCGCTTTGAGAATTCCTAATAGTCCCACTATCATTTCTAAGGAGCGCTCAATGCAAATTCCCACTAATGTATCAGCTTTTACTCCCAAGGCTTTTAGGTAATGAGCGAGTTGGTTAGCTTGTTCATTTAATTGCCGATAGGTGAGTTTTTGCCCCCCAAATATGACTGCTACTGCATCAGGAGTTTTGTCTACCTGTGCTTCAACTAACTGATGAATACATTTCCCTTGGGGATAAGTTGTTTTTGTGGCGTTCCACTCAACTAATAATTGCTGCTGTTGTTCTGGTGTTAACAGCGGGTATTGGGAAATTTGTAAATCGGGGTTAGCTACAATTCCTTCTACTAATGTTTCATATTGTCCCATCATGCGATCGATGGTGGCGGGATCAAATAAATCGCTGTTATATTCCCAAACAAGGGTTATGCCCTCTGTTTCGATTCCCTGGGCTTCGTGTTGGGAATTACGCCCTACTCGTTGTTCAGAACGGGGAATAACGACAATATCAAGATCGAATTTGGCTGATTTATTGTTGAGTGCCTCATGCTGTTTAATACTCAACCCAGGTAAACGCAATTCGGGTAACAGCGCATCATGGAAGCTAAACATCACCTGAAACAGCGGATTGTAGCTGAGATTCCTCTCTGGTTTGAGTGCTTCTACCACCTTATCAAAGGGTAAGTCTTCGTTAGCATAACCTTCCAGGGTGACTTGACGCACTTGAGCCAGAAGTTCTCGAAAGGTGGGGTTTCCGGAAACATTTGTGCGGAGAACAATATTATTGACAATCATGCCAATTAACCCTTCTGTCTCTCGCCAACGACGGTTAGCGACTCCAGAACCCACGCAAAGATCTTCTTGTCCGGTGTAGCGGTAGAGCATGGTTACAAAAACTGTAAACATACTCATAAATAAGGTTACGCCTTCTTGACGACCCATATTTCTTAGGGCTTCGCAGACATGAAGAGGAAGTTCCATCCTCCGCATTCCGCCTTGGTAAGTTTGTTCTACTGGGCGCGAGCTAACGCCAGGTAATTCCAGTAAAGGCGGACTACCAGATAATTTTTGTTTCCAATAATCTAGCTGGGCTTGTGCTTCCTCTGTTAACACCCACTGTCTTTGCCAATGGGCAAAATCTGCAAACTGAAGTGAGGGTTCAGCTAGGGGAGAGGGTTTTCCCTCAGAAAAGGCTTGATATAGTGCTAATAATTCCCGCAAAAATAAATTGAATGACCAACCGTCATGAACCATGTGATGTTCAACATGAACTAATACATGTTCTTGGTCACTTAATTTTAATAACGTCCACCGAATTAAGGGTAACTCACTAATATTAAAAGGTTTGTGAATTGCCACCTCTGTTAATCTTTCGATTTCGGCTTCCTGTTCAGATTTGCCAAAATTTTGCAGGTCAATTACTTCTAATTTTACTGGGTGAGGAGGATGAATTAATTGTACTAACTTTCCTTCTACGGCTGGAAAGGTAGTGCGAAAAATCTCATGACGACGCAAAATTTCGCCCAGACTTTCTTCCAAAATAGATATATTCAAATATCCTTGAAAGCGCAAACTCTCTTGGAATTGGTAAGCGCTCATGGAGGGTGCTAATTGCTCAATGAAATATACCCGCTCTTGGGCAAAGGAAACGGGTAAGTAACCCCCTCGTGGAATCGGCTGAATTTTAGCTATGGGAAATGACTGTTTGATTTGCTGTTGCTGGAAAATGACTTTAATTAAGTCATCAATAGTTGGATTTTCAAACAGTTGTTTAAAGGATAGTTCAACTTGAAAAACATCCCGTATCCGAGACAAAATTTGTGTGGCGATGAGAGAATGACCACCCAACTGGAAAAAATTATCATCAATACCAATCTGTTCTAATCCAAAAATTTGACCCCAAATTTCTGCTAAATCTTCTTCTTGTGAATTGCGGGGAGCGACAAAAGTTTTTTGCAGATTAGGAACAGGAAGTGCTTGGCGATCGATTTTGTCATTGGGAGTCAGGGGTAAAGCATCTAAGAAAACAAAGATACTCGGCACCATGTAACTCGGTAGCTTTTTTTTCAGGAAGCTTTCAAAAATTGTGGGGGCGAATGCCGTTTTTTGATGGGGAACAATATAAGCTACTAAACGTTTGTTTCCAGGGGAATCTTCACGAATAATGACTACGCTTTGAGATACTTCAGAATGTTGATTGAGGACAGATTCAATTTCTCCTAATTCAATTCTGAAGCCATTAAATTTTACCTGCTCGTCAATGCGTCCTACAAATTCTAAGTTACCGTCTGGTAAATATCTTCCTAAATCACCAGTTTTATATAATAATTTTGAGTTGTCAAAAGGATTTTGAATAAATTTTTCTGCTGTTAATTCTGGGCGATTGAGATAGCCGCGTGCGAGTCCAGCACCTCCAATGTGTATTTCTCCTGTTACTTGGTTTGGAACTTTTTGCAGGTTTTGATCCAACACATAAACTTGAATATTTTCCCCCATTGGTTTACCAATAGGTACTTCTGTATTTTCTAGTTTGGTGTAATTTGATAAACAGCAACTCATAGCTGCAACGGTGGCTTCGGTAGGTCCGTAGGTATTGATCAATTCAGGGAATTTTCCTACACATTTGAGCCACATTTTCACTTTTTCTGGTATTACTTTTTCTCCGCCAATAATCACCAAGCGCAATGATTGGGGCAATGTTATTTTACCAGTGGCTAATTCATTGACTATTAAATGCCAGTAAGCTGTGGGTAAATCCCATATAGTTATTTGCCAATTTTGAGATTGTTGTACAAATGATGCTACAGAACTGAGCATTTCTTCAGTTCGTAATACTATAGTTGCACCACAACTTAAGCAGGAATATATTTCTTCTGCGGCGACATCAAAACTCATGGAGGCAAACTGAAGAATCCGATCGCACTCAGAGATTTTGTATTGGGGGATGACCATTTGGATAAAGTTCACCAATGAATGATGTTCAATCATCACTCCTTTGGGTTTTCCAGTCGAACCTGATGTATAGATGACGTAAGCTAAATTATTCGGTTTGACTGTGTTAACGAGATTGTGTTGGCTTTGCCCGCCGTAGGCATCGCTGTCGTTAAATATCTCGTCCTGGTGACTATCTAAACAAATTACCTGCCCTGAATAATCAGATATTAAGCTAGACCATTTTTCTTGTGTTACCAAAACAGAAATTTGAGCATCTTCTACCATGAACTGCAATCGTTCAGTAGGATAGGCGGGATCTAGCGGTACGTATGCTCCTCCGGCTTTGAGAATTCCCAATAAACCCACAATCATTTCTAAGGAGCGATCAATGCAAATTCCTACCAATACCTCTGCGCCTACCCCTAATTTTTGCAAATGATGAGCGAGTTGGTTAGCTTTAATATTTAATTCTTGATATGTTAATTGTTTCTGCCCGCATTCCACAGCTATTGCTTGGGGATTTCGAGCAACTTGGCCTTCAAATAATTGATGAATACATTGTTTAATCATGACCGAATTTTTTTTAAATAGAGATTACATTTGCTCGCAACTATAGAATCCGTTGCGGAATTTGAGAAAATTGGTGTCAGAATAACTACTTATTCTTCAAATGTTCCCGTCTCAAAGCGTCAGTCCTAATTATAAGCTAAACCACATCTAGTTTGCATAATTTGAAATTGTACATTTCTTGTGGGGTGGGCGTCTCGCCCGCCCAGTATATGCAAGTTAAATGTGGAACAGCTTAACTATTCAAACGGAGATGATATTAAAGCTACTTCCAGGCATAGTCTATTGACTAGATGATTTTTTTGAATAATGGCCTTTGAGTGTTTAATCCGGTGAAATCGGACTCAGAGGCCATTTTATTTTCTCACCGCAATTTGAATTTGGTACGTTAGCTTTTCCTAAAAAAAGAATTGCTTAACCTAGTACAGCATTTCACTAATTCGTAGCGGATTAAATTTCGGGAAACTCCAAATTATGCAACTTTATATTTCGTGCCATTTGTTTGGGAATTTTCACCGAATTTACAGGAGATTCAAAGTCAGGTGAAATATACAATTTCAGTCCGGTAGCCTCGCCTAAAATCTGTTTTATTTCCCAATTTTCAACGCCAGTTGCTTCATTTTGGCAGACCACAAGACCACACTGGCTACTCCTGAATTCTGTTAATTATTCATCAACAATTTCAACTGTTCTTGGTTCCTCAGTTGTTTCAGTATAACCAGTGGCTTGTGGGCTAAGTTGATTTTTCAGTTTGAGTTTTAGCTCCTCTGAAATTGGTAGATCTTTAATTTCTTTGAGCAGAAATCTCACAGATTCGGTTTTGCTACGTTCTGTATAGACAGCTTTGAGAACGGCTTCAATACCATATCCGGCAATAGCATCCCCAACAACTGTTGTCAGACCAAGCAGGGCTATACCTCCGACGATACCAAACGGCCCTCCCAAGGTTGTGAGGGTGGCAGTAATAGCAGCAGAACTACCTGCTGATGTGGCTGCAAGAATCACGAGAAATATGCCAGGAAGACCTAGACCGGCAAGTTTTTTAACGATTTCGTCCATTGGAATTACCTAAAATCCTTACGTCTTGGTTAAAACATTACTAAAGGTATAAGACTGGAATCTTTGTAAATAAAGAAGCCTATCTTAATACCTAGACTAAGCTAGATAAAAGTCACTTTGATTCAGATTGGGTTAAGATTTTACAATTTTTTTCTCTATTCACTCATGTCTAATAACTCCGTTTTTAATCGAGATGATGGGTAATTTTGCCTTTTACGGCTGAAATAGCAACCGTTCTTGGTGATGCCAAATAATTTTTGCCTGTTGGATCGCCGCTGCGTCCTTTAAAATTACGATTGGTTGCATAAACTCCTGTTTCTTCTTTTGCTAAAACCCCAATTCCAGCATTGATGCAAGCCCCACAACCTGACTTGAGAATCTGTGCCCCTGCTTTTTCAAAAATGTCGAGATAGCCTAACTCTTGGGCTTGCTCACGAATCTCCATGGTGGCAGGTACAATAAACAAATTGACGCCTTCTGCTAGTTGACGACCGTTCAAAACTTCGGCTGCTTGAGCCAAATCGTAAAGTTTACCACCTGTACAAGAGCCAATAAAAGCCTTGGTAATCGGAATTTCCTCTAACTGACTAATGCCCACTACCCGATCGGGTTTCGGAGGACGTGCAACTTGGGGTTCTAAATTACTGAGGTCAAATTGATAAATTTTTTCGTACTGGGCATCAGCATCGGCGATAATTTCTTCAAAGCCCTGGGAGCTATGGTTTTTCACATACTCACGAGTCACCTCATCAGGAACAATCAAGCCGCATATCGCGCCACATTCAACTGCCATATTCGCTAAAGTCAATCGCTCATCAAAGGGCAGTTGGGCGATAATTGACCCTCTAAATTCCATTACCTTACTGGTAGCGCCAGCACAGCCGATTTGTCCCAAGATAAATAATATGATGTCCTTGGCACTAATTTGAGGCGGTAGAGTTCCAGATAACTCAAATACTAAGGTTTGGGGAACACGAATCCACATATCCCCCATCGCATAAATATTAGCCATGTCTGTGGTTCCTACCCCTGTGGAAAAGGCTCCCAAGGCTCCGTAGGTGCAGGTATGAGAATCTGTACCAGCAATCAGCATTCCTGGCCGGACAAATCCTTTTTCTGGTAGTAGAACGTGGCAAATGCCGGCAGCTTCACCTGGGGAAACGACATCAAATAAGTGGCATCCCTGGTCTTGGGCGAATTGAAGCATCTGTTCGTACATGATATGGGCTTTATTATCAGCACGGATGTCGTTGACTTGGATAAAGTGATCGGCGACTAGAACCACTCGTTGGGAGTCCCACAACTTTGCATCTGCCCCATATTGTTTATAAAATATTTTGGCCACAGGACCAGCTACAGCATCGTGGGATAAGGCTAAATCGACCTGGGCAAAAACTACTTCCCCTGGCTGGACGTAGGAATTACCGGAGGCTTTAGCTAGGAGTTTTTCGACTAAAGTCATGGGTCGTGGAGGGGTGATACTGCGAGGAATGGTGATTTGCCCCTGACGACGCATTTGATTAAAAGACATTAGTCCGCCTGCAAGTGCGATCGCATCCACCACTGGATTCTGCTGCTTTTGTCCCAAAATTTCGAGGCAAAGTCCAATATTAATGCTATTGCGATAAAAAATTTCGGCAAACGATCGCGCCTGAATCTTCTCAATTCCAGCAGCTTGCAAGGCAATGGGAGCAACTTCTCGACTGGAACCGCACCCGAAATTTTCTCCGGCGGCGATCGTGTTGTATTTTAAAAGTTCTCCCTCACCAATAATATGTTCTAAAGCATAGAGTTTTAAATATTCGGGATCGTCTGTTGTTGCCCGATTGGCAGGAATAATATCATCAGTATTAATATCATCTCCCAGTTGCAAAACGTTATTTGCGGGACTCATAAATCACTCCTAATTCCGAATGTGGCACTACTGAAAGTTCTTCCAGTAAAAGGTCAACTAAGGTTTCAGTGTTGACAAAGATTTCTCCTCCTTGGGGGGACAAATCGGCTGTCCGATATCCCTTGTCTAAAATTCGTTCTTGCCCTTGAATAATCCGTTGGGCAGCTCGTTCTTCTCCCCATTGCTGAAGCATTAAAATACACGCTCCCAAAGTTCCCAGGGGATTGGCAATTCCCTTACCTGCAATGTCTGGAGCTGTACCATGAATCGCTTCGTATAAACCAAATCCATCAGCGTTGAGACTAGCCGATCCTAATAAGCCGATGGAACCAACTAAGGCACCGCCAATATCGCTGAGAATATCTCCAAACAGATTGCCGGCCAAAATTACATCAAACCGCTGGGGATTCAAAACCATTTGCATAGCTAAGTTATCCACCAACATTGACTCAACAACAACGCCGTCAAATTCCTTGGCTTCTTCTTGCACTAAACGAGTCCAAGGCAGATGAGGCAAAGCGTTTTCTTTGTGAGCGACGGTGAGTAATCCTTGGCGCTGTTGGGCTTGCTGTAGAGCCTTACGAGCAACGCGACGAATTTCTTCATCGTAATAGCGCATGGTATGGTAACCATAGGCTCCTTTGTCATCTGAAGCACGTCCAGATGGGCCAAAATAAATCCCACTCACCAATTCTCGAACGATCAAAATATCGAGATTTTGCACTTTTTCTGGTCGCAGACTGGATTTATCCAGCAAACTTTTAACGCTACGAATCGGGCGCAGATTGCAAAAAAAGTCGAAATGTTTTCGCAGTTCTAATAGTCCGCCTTCGGTAACCGCACCAAATACAATCCCATCGGCTCCATCGCACAATTCAATAGTTGCTTGAGGGCAATAACTACCCAGTTGTTCAAAGGCGATCGCGCCCAGCCAACCATAGTCTACCTGTAAAGTAAATCCCTCAATTTCAGCTACCTGTTGCAGAATTTTTAAGGAAGCTTGGACAACTTCTGGCCCGATTCCTTCCCCAGGAATGGCGACAATTCGATAGGACGCATTACTTAAAAACCCCATTTTTCCATAATTCCAAGACATCGTTAGCTGTAAAGTAGCGTTCTTGCTCAGTAGCAAGAGATTTAATCGTTGAGCGCATTTTCTCGTATTGCTCTCTGGGTTGAGGATTTTGCAGTTGCTTTTCAAATAGATATTGGAAGTTACTCACTCCACTCCATTTGCCAAATACAACGTCTATAGCCCCGTGAGGAAAAACTGCATAGCTTTTGGGGTCTGATAATAAACAATTGACATGAGTGCCTGTTTCGTGGCGTTGAGCAGTTCGAGAGTAAGGAGGGGCGGGACGAATCCCCATTTGCTCGATGTAATCAGTCACAGGGGCTAAAGCGTCATAGTTAATTCCCTTGACTTCAATTCCGAAGCGGACTCGCAACCCATTCAATACCTGCTCGATGGCAACATTTCCGGCTCGTTCCCCAATTCCGCCAAAGGTACCCGATACTAAAGTCGCTCCAGCCGCCAGAGATTGGAGGGTATTCTCCAGAGCCATACCCATGTCATTGTGGTAGTGTACTCCCAAAGCAACCCCTGTAGTGCGTTGGAGCAAGTCGTGAATCCAGATATAGCTCTTTTCTGGATTGAGGACTCCTACCGTATCACAGATCACAAAGTTTTCAATATAAGGACTAAAGGAACGGATACATTGCACTAAAAAGTCAAAATCGGCTCTTGAGGCATCTTCGGCGGCGAAGTCTACTCTTAGTCCTGCCACTGTGGTGGCATAGCGCAAATTTTCGATGATTAAATCAATAGCATTTTGGCGGATTCTATCGATGATGTTTGGTGGGATATTGTGATCAATGGTTTTGCCTTTAAACTCGCTCAACGAACGGAGTTGAGGGTCTCTTAGAAACAGGAGGCGATCGGAAAGGGCATAGATGAGGATAATGCGATTAATGCCACAGTCCTTTGCTAAATCAATAAACTGCTTGTTCATTAAGGTAGCTGCAAAAATCCGACTACCCAATCCCTCTGATACTAGTGTTTTAGCGAGTTTAGCTTCTTCGTCACAGACACAGGGCATGATGTCGAATGCATCAACTCCCGTTTGGTTAATTAAATGGGCGAGTTTTTGTTTAGTTGGGTAAGAGAAGAAAATCCCAGCTTGTTGTTCTCCATCTCGCAGAGTATCATCGTAAATTTTGATCGGCAGAGTTTCCATTTTTTTACACACTCATGAGAAAATAAAAGATGAAATTTAGCTTGATAACAAACTACACAATTCATCAATTTCTTGATTTCTTTCTTGAATTATTCGAGCGGCTAATCCTTGTAGCTGACGCAGATTTTCTAGCTTGACGTTATCTATTGCTTCCTGTTCGCTGGTGAGGAAGGTTTGAAAACGATAATAAGATGTTTGAGTACCTTGTTTACTAGCTTCAAATAACCGTTCTAATTGTCCGGCTACTACCTCACTACCACCATCAAGCACCATATCTAAAAGTGGTCTTCCCCATTGCAAAAGTCCCCAATTTTTCACTTCCTTGTAAGGGTAGACACTTGTTAGAGAACCAGTACCTAAAGAAACTACTAAGATATCATCTGTATTGAGAATTTGTTTTTGTTGCTGTCTACTAATTTGCGCCTCAGAAATAGCCAAATTAGCTGGATTGTTAGCAACTAATCCGCCATCAACTAAAGTATAGAAGCCGTTAGTATTCTCGGAAGTACCAACCCGATAGGGAGCAAAATAAGTCGGAGTCGCGCTAGTTGCCAGAGCTGCATCTGTGAGTGTAAAACCTAAACATAATTTGCGAAACTTTCTGGATTCTGTTTGTTGTTTTTCAATTTTATTTGTAAAAAATATCGGTATTCGCTGTTCGATATCGTAGCTAGTCACGAAAACTTCTTTGAGATTTTTTTCTAGAGGGCTGTCTCCGAAATATTGCCTCAAAATTTCTTCTCTGCCGTCAGAAGAATATTTAGGCTGGACAAATATATCTTCTATTGGGCCAAGTATTTTTTCAAAGAATGGCTCATAAAATATCTCAGGTCCATATTCCAGATATATTTGCGCGAGATCCTCAGCACTGTATTCAGCAACCGGGGGACTATCAGGTGCTAGTGAATCTAATCGGGGTTTGGTTAATCCGAGTGCCAGAATTCCTCCGCTGGAAGTACCAGCAATTAAATCGAATAAACTAAAAATCGGCTTTTGTGTCCGCTTTTCGATTTCTGCTAGTACCAATGCTGGGATAATGCCCCGAATACCGCCTCCATCAATAGCGAGTATTTTATATTTAGGATTGGGTGTGGTATTCATAGTTTTTTGCGGTTCTTCCTGAGTTAATGTTTGGGGTTGTTCCTGTTGTTGAATATTGGCTGGAACTTCGCTTTCTCTGGTTTCGGCTTTCGTCTCTTTTGACTGGGAAGTTTGAATGTTTGCAGATTTCTCGGTTTGTTTTTTTGTCCCTTTTTTTCCCTTTGGGTTCACAGTCGTCGCCTGAGTCGGGACAACAATTTCTACAACGGGAGGAACTTCAACGGACACTTGTTGCAACTCAATTTCGCCCTGAGTTATTTCAGATGTAATCGACTCGCTTTCAGACTCCAGCACCACAGTTTCCGTAGGGTTTCCTTCTTCAGAACTACTTGCTGTCCGATCTTGTGTTTCGCCCTCGTTCGATGATTGTCTAATTCCAAAGGGAATTTGTGCTAAATCCCAACTGGGATTGCCATGTAAGGTTCCATTATGGGTGTTTCCCGTCTGGTCTTTGACGGTTGTCCCTTCTCCTTCGTTTAGTGTCCAATAGGCCACTAATCCTGGTTCATTGCCTACTAAAGGCTGATGCCGATGGTTCTGGATTTCCATTGGGGGACAGGGGTAATTCCAGACACTAATGTTAGCTAATTGACCTGTGAAGTATATGTTGTTGTGTAAAGTGGCACCAAGAGTGAGAGCACTAGTTGTTTTGTTTAAAGAGTCACCTGTGAAATAGCCAAAATACTCGTGTTCATCAAGATATATTGTTAGTTGACCTTTGTTAAAAACAATAGCAAAGAAGTGCCATTGTCCAACGGTTAATTCTCCATCACCAAAGGTTTTGATAACTTTTTCAACTTTCTCATCAATGTATACATCTAGTTTTCCATCCTCACTGATGCCGAATTCAAAATTATCACTGTATCTATCTGATGAACGAGCAAAAAAAACATTGCGCGTTCCGTAGGTACTGGCTTTATTTGTGAGTTGATGAGGATTGATCCATCCGGTAATTGTAAAGGCTGAACTACCCTCAGCAAAAACACCACCAATATCATTCCTACCAAAGCTGATGTAATCATCTTGACCATCAAATGTCAGAACTGATTGGGTATATACGTTGTTTATTACCACATTTAAATCTCCAAATAAGATAATTCGTAATTCATAAATGATTCTTGTTAAATACTAGGAACTACTGCTTCTTGATAAACATTTTGAACAACGTCAGCTAAACGTTGTATACCAGTTTCGATGTCTCGATCGCTAGCCGTAAGGCTAATACGAAGACATTGATATTGGTGTGACCAATCTTTTGCTAAACCAGGGAAGAAAAACCTACCCGGTGTCACAATTACACCTAAGAGCTTGAGTTTTTCATATAAATCCCAATCAGCGATCGGTAAATTTTTAAACCACAACCAACCATACATTGCTCCCTCGCACCGATGTAGAAACCAAGGTAAATCTTTGGACATCACTTGGTCGAGTTTGGCTTCGAGGACGGAAAACTTATTTTTGTAAAAGGGTTTGATGACTTCTTGAGATACTAATTCAAGGGCACCGGAGTTGATAGCGCGAGCGGCGATCGCTTGTCCATAATGAGAGGGGTGGATACATAAATTTGTCTGGAAAGATTCTAGAACTTCAATGATTTTAGGGTCACCAATAGCAACGCCAATTCGTTCTCCTGGTAAACCTGCTTTGGAAAAACTCATACAATGTACTATGTTCTCTCCAAACACGGGCGTCATATCCTGAAAATTTAGCGCTGGAAAGGGTGGCCCATAGGCAGAATCTATGAATACTGGGATATTATATGGTCTAGCAAGAGCCACAATTTTTTTGATTTCATCGTCAGATAAAATATTACCTGTAGGGTTAGAAGGACGAGAGAAGATAATACAACCTGTGTTTTCTGTAATGACTAGGTTGCTGAAGTCAGGGTGATATTTGAATCTGTGAGCTTTGCTATCAATATCTAATGTTGGTTGATAGGAAACTAAGGCCTCTGGTGCGAAACTAATTCCACCATAACCTGTATATTCCGGACTCAGTGGTAAGACAATTTGTTTTAATTCTTTGTTGCTTGTGTAGCCGCCAAAAGCATTAGCAGCATAGAAATACAGCATTTGACTTCCAGGAGTGATTAAAATGTTGCGTTCACTTAATGAAAGTCCATAGCGACGGTTAAAATATACAGCGATCGCTTGAATTAATGGAACGTAACCCTGACTTGAACCATAGCGACAAACTATTTCACCATACTCAGAACTAGCTAAAAGTTCTGCGTTACATTCCCGCCACATCTGCTCAACTTTTGGCAAAAGCAATGGATTTCCAGCGCTCAAAATAATAAATTCTTGCCGTTGCTTGCTTTGTAGTGTTTCTTGAATGTCTTTCATCATCCCTCTAACACCTGTTATATTGGACATTTGAACACCAGTTTGAGATAAATGAAGTTTCATAAGCTGTTAGAGAATGTTGGGAAAAATATTAATAGTAAACAACTAAAATAATATTGAAAAGTTTGGAATACTTAAGCAAGTCACTGGAACTATTTTTTCTGTTTTTTGTTTACTAGAAATAAAATACCCGTCAGTTTATATTTAAATTGAACAACTATAGAACAGCTTCTTTGATACCGCGATCGTTAATTTTATAACCAAACCACCTAGAATACTTTAATATAATAACTGTTACTTCTTCAAACATAGATTTATTGGATTAAAAGATTAATTCTTTTAATTAAATTAGCTTATTTTATTAACTGAGACTGTTAGCGCAAGCTTTCAAATAATCTCAGTTTTATCCAGAAAATGCAATAGTAGGTCAGATAAAGAATAAGTAGACACTTAAGCATCTTTACTGTCTTAAGTGATTAATTCAGTGGACAGTTAAGACAGTTAAGACACTTAAGTGATTAATTCAGTGGACAGTTAAGACAGTTAAGACACTTAAGTGATGAATAAAAATATTTAAAACAATTAATAAATAATAATTGCCAAATGTAAATTTTTTGTTACAAAAACTGGCTCAGGTTTAGTGAATATATTTAGGTAAGTAGGTCGGTGCAATTAAAGATAACTAGTGAAGGCTGTCATTTGTCCTTTGTCATCCAAGAAGGGAACAGGGAACAGTTTTTCCTATTTCCTGTCCCTGGAGGGAGTAAGAGACCCCTACTTCTATTATTTTTTACCCCACCCTAACCCTCCCCTTATAAAGGGGAGGGAACTGGATTTCTTGTTTCCCCCATTTCCAAGGGGGGATTAAGGGGGGTAATTCGACTTGTGTGTACACCGTAGCCAATGCATCGGGGGGATTAAGGGGGTGATTTTAATCACAGTTAACCACTTTTCAAACAACCTCTAAGGAATTTGACTGCCGTTTTGCCAGACTTCTACTCTTTCAGGAGTAACTAAACAACAAAAACTACCATTGTTTGCTTGATATCTATTTTTGCCAAGATTCAAAGCTGATATTTTTATAGGGTGATTTGGGTCTCGTTTCAACTGCCCAATATCAAATAACTGGCCATTTTCTTCGCATCCTTTGGCAAATAAAAAACTCGCGATCGCATCCTTCACACATTAAATTAATCTGAAAAATGCGATCGCTAGTCACAAAAAGTATTTATTTAGGGGGTTGAGGAATTGCTAGTGGCCACTGCCTCGTTTAAAACTAACTCTGGTTGTGGTGTTTCCTCTTCTTCTGGTAAGCCGTAAATTGACCTGTACAATTTGACGTACTGCTTGGCAGATTGATACCAGCTAAAGTCTTCACTCATGCCGCGTTTTTGTAGTTCTTCCCATTGGGGTTTGAAACGGAAGCCTTCCCAAGCCCGAATCATACAGGTGAAAAGGTCTAGCGGTTCATAGCGGTCAAAGCAGTAACCAGTGCCTGCTGCATTTTCGGGGTCGTGGTGTGATACGGTGTCAACTAATCCACCTGTGCGGCGGACAATGGGCACGGAACCATAACGCAAAGCCATCATTTGGCTAATACCGCAAGGTTCAAAACGGCTAGGCATCAAGAATGCGTCGGTGCCGGCGTAGATGCGGCGAGACAAGGCATCGTTATACAGTAGATAAGTTGCCATGCGTCCGGGAAAGCGTGATGCTAATTGCCACATCTGAGTTTCATAGTAGCGATCGCCTGTCCCTAACAGTACAAACTGTGCATCTGTATAGGAAAGAAAGCGATCGAGAATTTGCAATATTAAATCAATGCCTTTTTGTTCTACTAATCGCGTCACAATCCCAATTAAAAAGGCTTTGGAGTTGACTTCTAACCCTACTTCTTCTTGCAAAGCAATTTTGTTAGCTTTTCGTTTATCTAGGGTATCAGCAGTAAATGTTTGGGCAATGTATTTGTCATTTTCTGGATTGTAAACTTCGACATCAATCCCATTGATAATCCCAGATAATTTCCCGCTAATAAAAGACAACAAACCTTCTAATGTTTCACCATAAGTAGGTGTCTTAATTTGCTCTGCATAAGTGGGCGAAACTGTATTTACTTTATTGGCAAATTGCACCGCAGCCGCCATTGTGTTGTGTCCTTGCATATACCAAGGACACCAAGTAATTTTTTCTAAATACCAACGCCACGGCCCTTGATAAGCTAAGTTATGAATGGTAAAGACAGTGGTGATATCAGGATCTTGGTGCATCCACACAGGAATCATTCCCGTATGCCAATCGTGGCAGTGAATAATATCTGGTTTCCAGTAATTCCAGGCAAACTCCGCTGCACCATTGGCAAACAAGGTGAACCGCCAATCTTCATCTTCTCCTGAGTAAATGCGGCGGGGCATGAAGGCGGGATGTCCGAATAAGTACAAGGGAACATCAGTACCAGGCAAAACGGCTTCGTAGACTGCAAAGTGCTGGAACATGGCATCTCCCCACCAAATAGGTTCTTTGGGAATCTCCATTTTGTCTGGCAAGAAGCCGTAGTAAGGCAGGAATATCCGTACATCATGCCCCATTGCTCTGAGGAATTTGGGCAATGCACCAACAACGTCGCCCATTCCACCTACTTTTGCAACGGGAGCTGCCTCTGCTGCAACAAATAAAATCCGCATGGTAAGTTTTGTTTCCCCGGTTCAGCATATTTACAGTTATCAGTTATCAGTTCTTGACTCTGGCTACTGATGACTGTTCATTGATTACTTAATTATCTAATCACATCCGCTTGTGCAATTCCTTAGGAACCCCGTTGAATCACCGCAAAAATTTCTTCTAAAATTTCTTGCGCTCCTTTTTCCCGCAACACATTTGCTAGTTGCGTGCCTACTGCTTCGGCTTTGTTGGCTTCCCCAGTGACGCTATCTTTTACGAGCTTTTGACCATCTATACTGGCGACTATGCCTGTTAAAGTCAATTGTTCGCCAGAGATTTCTGTATTTACACCAATAGGTACTTGACAACCGCCCTCTAAATCGCGTAAAAAAGCTCTTTCTGCGAGACAGCGATCGCGTGTTGGGGGATGCTCGATCGCTTTGAGTAGGGAAATTAATTCGCTATCATCAGCACGGCATTCGATGCCCAATGCGCCTTGTCCAACGGCGTGGAGAGAGATTTCTTGGGGTAAGATTTGATGAATGCGATCGCTCATTTCCAATCGCCCTAACCCTGCTGCTGCCAAAATCAAGGCATCATATTCACCTGCATCCAGTTTTGCCAAGCGTGTAATCAAGTTTCCCCGCACATCCTTAAAAGTAAAGTGGGGGAATCGATGGCGTAACTGTGCTAAGCGCCGCAGCGAAGATGTACCGATGACTGCACCCTCTGGCAAAGTCTCGATTTGTTTATCTTTGTGCTTTTCATGCACCACTAGGGCGTCGGCTGGGTTTTCTCGTTCGGTAATTGCTGCCAGTGTTAACCCTTCTGGTAAGTTAGTCGGCAGATCCTTGAGGGAATGAACTGCAAAGTCAATGTCGCCATTGAGCATTCCCAACTCAAGTTCTTTAGTAAAAAGTCCTTTATCGCCAATTTTGGCTAATGCTACATCCAAGATTTTGTCGCCTTGGGTAGACATGGTGTGAACTTCAAAAGTGACATCTGGATACGCTTTCTGTAGTTGCTCTTGTACCCAGTAGGTTTGAACTAGAGCAAGTTGGCTTTTGCGTGAACCGATACGAATTGTGCGCGGAGGACTAGAAACAACTGAAGTCATAAAACAATATATCAAACCAGAGATAAATTCACTCTCATCTAGACTACCGTAGTGAGTGACTTGTACCAATTTTGGACTTTAGATTTGGGATGAAAGGATTACAATTCTTTACTTTGTGAACTACACCAAGGTTGGCTGAGGCGACACTAGGCAGTAAATTTTCTGTAAAAAATCTAACATACAGCATTTTTCAGGTAAACGAGGTACACCGGTAGGGGCGCACAGCTGTGCGCCCCTACGATAACCTGTACCTCATCAAGCTGCAATCTGCTGTAGATTGTTGCTGGTGATGGTTTTCAACGTTCCTTTGAATCTGTTAGGTTTATACTGACAGGTAATCAAGCACCAGTAGCAAAAACGTAGTTTTGTGACTGATAACCAACCCACCGATTACGCCGCTATTATTCGTGTTGCCAACCAAACTGTTCCAGAACTGCCCGTAAAAAATCAATTTTCCGTATATTTCAGGAGAAGGTAGCTCTAATGCTTGATATATTTAGACAGTTTTCAAATAAATCTTTAGAATAGGTAAATGGCAAATGCCTTTTTGGGATAGAGGAGAAGTAGATAAACTAAACTTAGAAATACGATTGCTTAGAGGAAAAATTGAAGCGTTATCCGATCAGTTACAGAGAAAAATCGATCGTTTAGAAAGCTCTCTAGAATATAGAGACAAACGCTTGATTGATGGGGTTACAAAAAATCTACATCAATTAGATCATACGATAGACAAGCTTGGTATACAAATTGAGACAAACAAGTATCTTATTGAGAGGGCTATTGCTGTGGCAGAAGAGAATCAAATGCAGATTGGTGAAATTAGGAATAACCAAATTAGTATTTTTTCTAGTGGCATTAATAATAAAATTCACGATCAAAGTGTCAATAACATTTATCTTAATCCTCAAGAAAGGCAGACCCTGGCTAAAGCCGCAAAGGAGATTCAAGATTTACTAGATCAGCTATCTCAAACCTACCCGACGACAACACAGACTGAAAAAGCAATCTTTGCTGCGAAGGCTGTAGAGCAGATAGAGCAAAATCCAACCTTAAAGATGCGAGTTGTTGGAGCAATTAAAGCTTGCGGAATAACTGCATTGCAAGAAGCTGTTGACAATCCTATATTTAACGTAGTCTCTGCTTTCTTACAGGGCTTTATTGAGCCTCCGGGAAAATAAATTATCGGAAATTAGTTGTACATGAGTAGGGTAGCACAGCTGTGCTACCCTACTATGGAATATTTTTTCCTTGGAAGTCCCTAACGATCGCTTTTAAGATATTCCTGTAATTGTTGGGTACGTTCTTTTGTAGTATTTTCCAGGCAACCAAAGTAAATTGTAGGGGCTATACTTCCACCCTCATATTCACTTCTTTCAAACTCACAAGTGGTATCTCGAAATTTAATCCATGCTTGCTGGGCAACAATCAATTTTTGTTTTCTAGTTCTGTCTAATTTAGGCAGTAGTTGTTGATAAGCTGCGTTCAATTTTTTGTCAGCATTCTGATAGGACAATCTACTGCATTCATTGATTTGTGTCTGAGTTTGAGCATTATTGCAGTTTAACTTTTGAGCTAAATGCATTTTTAGTAAATCTGGCGTTGTGCTTGGTGTTATCGCACTGGAAGCGTATGAACTGCTGAAAGTTAGTATATTTACTAGTAAAGGCAACAAATAGTACATTTTTTTACCTTATGCGTAATGATTTTGGTAATTTTAACCATTTTTTAATCGGTCAAATATCCAACACTACCAAACCATGAACAAATCAAAGTCGGACAAAAGCCATAATTTAAAGTTATGGTTGGTTTGTATACAGGATAAGTTTTCACCTCGACTGTATCCTAGCAATCAGCATAAATCAGTTAATAAGTCAAGAATCTTAATTTAGGACTTATGTCGCAGCCACGGCTAGAAAGATGCTCGCTGCGTAGGTTTTAGGGAATTGAAAGTATGCACAAGCGATCGCCTGTGCATATACTTCTTGTAGAACTCAGCAAAAGGGACAAATTTTCCTTTGCCCTTTCCCTGCAAATGTGCAAAAATTACTTTTGCAAGAGATATCGAGCAACTATAATTGGCAAATCACGATGAAAATACCTCATTCTCACCGTCTAATATCGAGACATGCCTCATTTACTGCCTCAAATTCAAGTCTAAGTATTTGAAAGTCTAGAAAGTTCCAAAGCTTAACTTTTTTAATATCAATACCATAAAATGGTATTGAATAAGAACTACTGCTGAGATAAAATCTAAAAATTTGAATTGATCGTTAAAAATTTAAATATCATAAGCAAATAACATATAAATTTTTCCCAGAAGTATAATACTTGTGTCTAAAAGATTTCTCTCATATATGAAATTACGGCAAAACTCTTGCATTAATGAATCAAAAAACTGTATTGTTTATATTGTTGAGAATTGTTTCTTATCAAAGCAATAGGAAAACACAACTTCAGCATATGGAAAAAACATAGCCTTGGTAAACCGATAAATATCGATATCAAAGCAAAATATGTGTTTCGCTGCTGTTTATATCATTAGTAATAGGACTAACTCTAAAAACGAAAAATCAAATATCTTGTTAGTGCGTGTAGTATAGCAAAAAACTTCTATTTTTCCTACACTATACATTTGACAGTCCATCCTAATTTTAATAAAGAACAGTATCGGCTAGATTTTCAGGGTTTCATCTCTCTAATCGGGGCAAGAAATCTCTTCTGTGCTGGCTGAATTCGGGATTTCAAGCTCACTTTATCAAGGAACCGCGACCAGGAAAAAATTATGACCTCTTTAGATCCTAATTTTTTTGACATTCCAGCCAAAAGCCTAATCATCATTGACCCAGCTGTTGATGAGTATAAAAAGCAAAATGGCAATAATTTGGAAGTCACCTTAGAAGACGTAGTAAATAAAGAAGTAGGAACAAAAATTGCATCCAAAGCAGACAAACTGCCGAAATTACCGCCCAAGGAACTTTTAGCGCCTCCTGGTGATTTCAATCCCACTCTGCTGCTATTTTTGGCATCGGTGGGAACATTGGTGTTATCTAACTTTGGTTATTGGCTTTGGCAATGGCCGGACTGGTTGTGCTTTACCGTTAATACTATTGCTTTGCATTGTGCTGGGACAGTAATTCATGATGCTTGTCATAAATCTGCCCACCGCGATCGCATAATTAATGCCATGCTAGGGCATGGTAGCGCCTTGATGCTAGGATTTGTTTTCCCAGTGTTTACGCGGGTGCATTTGCAACATCATGCTCATGTAAACCATCCCAAAGATGACCCAGATCATTATGTTTCCACAGGCGGGCCACTGTGGCTAATTGCATTTCGGTTTTTGTACCACGAAGTGTTTTTCTTTCAACGACGATTGTGGCGTAAATATGAGCTATTGGAATGGTTTATCAGCCGTTTAATTGTTATTGGAATTTTTTATATAGCAATTCAATATCATTTTTTGATGTACCTTCTCAATTTTTGGGTTGTACCTTCCGGCATCGTGGGGTTAATACTGGGCTTCTTTTTTGATTATTTGCCCCATCGTCCTTTTAGTGAACGCGATCGCTGGAAAAATGCTCGTGTATATCCCAGCCCGATTCTTAATATCCTAATTTTGGGACAAAACTATCATTTAGTTCATCATTTATGGACTTGTATTCCCTGGTATAAGTATCAATCTACATACTATTTGATGAAGCCTTTATTAGATGAAAAAGGCTGCTATCAAACTTCAGGATTACGACAAAAGAAAGACTTTTTAGAGTTTATCTACGATATTTTTATAGGAATTCGCTTCGACCATGAAACAACGAAAAATAAAGATGAATCACAAACTGCTGAATAGGCTGTACTCCAGAAAGGTTTCATATTAATTCATAAGGTTGTCATTAGTCATTTGTCCTTTGTTGCTTGGAACCAATGACTAACGCTTTTCTATTACAGGACTTACGCACCAAGACATAATTCATTGCCGTCCCTTAATTGACGCTTTGATTTCCTCCCAAGTCAGCACATTATCTGGATTTGAATCGTAATCAGCAATTCGACGATCAAGCTCTTGCTTTTGTGCATCAGTTAAATCAGGTAAACTTGCTCTGCTGCGATGCTATCCCAAATTGTCTGCACAATACGGATTCTATCTTCAACACTGAGAGTTGCGATTTCGTTCAAAGTAGCTGTGATATCCATACTGATTAACTTGGATTAAATATAGCGGACAAGATTTTCTCCATCAAATTGAACGCTGTATATGCTTTGCTGCCTAGCAGAGCGATCGCCTTACAAAAAACCTCACAAACAAGGCGATTTCTGGTTGTGGAAGAGTGAGTGCGTTAGCGTTCCCGAAGCGTCTCGTAGAGAAGCTCACCGTAGGTATCGCTGTGTATATAGCGATTCTCTTTTGAATGAGGTACATGGGTAGGGGCGCACAGCTGTCATTGGTGTCAACTTAAGCTCAAATCCTTGTCCCACATACGCTTTACCCCACCCCCAACCCCTCCCCTTACTAAGGGGAGGGGCGGTTTTGGCTTTAGACAAAACCGGGGTGGGGTGACGCGGTGAGTAACGCTAAGTGAATGAACTCAATATCAAGTCTTGATAAGGGTTTCACGTTAAGTTGACACCTATGCACAGCTGTGCGCCCCTACGAGAATCTATTTTTTTCTGTACCTCATCCATGCGGGAACCGCTATATTTGACTGAAAGACAAAAAAGTATGATATTTTAAGTTGCTTGTTTGAAAATAAAAAGCAACACGCAGTGGGTTAGCACAACTGTGCCACCCCTGCAATCGCTCAATATGTGCGTTGACGCTTCTTCAGCACTCCTACTGTACCTAAAGCACCCAGTGCCAACATCCCTAAAGCTGGCGAAGATTCTGGAACTGCTACTAATGCAGCTCCTGCTAAAATGCTGTGAGTGTATGTTGTGGGATGCAGCCGATCCCAGAATAAATATTCATTGGGGTTGGGACAGGTAGTGAAACTCGTTGGGCTGGTTATTGTCAAGCAAGCATCGGTGACATTTGTATAACCGAATTCTCCCGGAGATGCGATCGCTCTATTAAATAAGGAATTAGCATCAAAAAGGGTGACATGAATATCTGGTTGCTGGTTCAAAGTATTAATACCAGCGGCCAAACCGGAGTTATGGGCATTAGTCAAAGCGGCTAGTCCAGCAGAAACCGTTGGATCGTTATTCGTGCCAGGAGCGGCACCTAAACTAGGTAAATTCGCTAGAAGAAAATTTGTAGCACCAACACTACCAAGTGATTTAACCGCATTTATTAAATTATTGACTGGCTCAACAGGGTTTGTCAGCCCACCACCAAGGTAATCATTTGCACCAGCCCAGATTACATATAGCGCCTTGCTGTCAGCTTGAGGATTAGTTGTGGTAAAGCCTTGTATCTGCTGAGCTAATCCGGGTAAGTTTCCATTAACGGTATTCAGGGTACCTGTGGTAGCTCCACCAAAGGCAAAGTTAGTTTGTGTTATTCCCAAAGCAGAAGATAAACCTTCTACCCAAATTGGCCCATTGGAAAAGTGTCCGTCAAAATAGGGTGGACTGGGAGGAAATTCAAGTCCTGTAGCCGTTTTGATGAAATTGTAAGTATTGCCAGTATCAACCAGGCTGTCACCAAATGCGTAAATTTGACTAAAATTTGCTGCCGATGCTTTTAGTGGCAACACAAAAAAAGAGGATAATACAAATCCTGCGGCTAAAACTTGTTTTTTCATGCTGATTATCAGTTAGTCTTTTTTGCTAAATAGTTTAGACATCTGGCAAAATTATTTGATGGTATATAGAGTTGTCGGTTGGCTCATTTTGAGGGATGAAAGGGAATTAAGTCGTTCAGCACGAAAAAACCAAATTCATCTAAGGATAAATAGGGATAATAGTTCAGTTCTGCATAGTCAAATATAGTCAGACATGGCTTTTTAGGAATTACCATTCGTTCACAGAACCTTCAAGGCATCTAAAATGGGGTCAAGCTTTTGGCTTTAAAACCAGATAGATTTACCCGTATTGGGTCAACTAAGACCTCTCTATCCCCTGTCCCGTTCGCTTTTAGCGTCTCCCAATGTGAGAAAGCATTGGGGAATTCTTTTGTAAGTATATTGTAGCTGTCGTTAATGTCAGCATTACAGAGTCGCCCAGACTTAGTGCGATAAAGTCCCCTGCATATCCGTTTACCAGATGGTTTCCAGGTTTCTGGTTTACTTCCATAATCTGGGATCAAATCACCATCAAGAAAGCTAGATTGGTTACTGTAGGATTCTTCCCGAACAATTATATCAATACCCACTCTGTTTCCTTTGTAAGTCAGCATATCAATTAACAAACAGTGGGGTATTGACACGAAAGCTTGATTATTTCTCTTGCCGATATTAACGCTACGCTTCCAGTCATGATTTTGACCAACGACTAATTTTGTAACTCCCAACTTTATGAGTAGTTCGATGACATAATTAGATGCACGATGTAAATAATTTCTGACTTTGAAGTTACGCTTAGTAGTCAGGTGTTTAATCCTTCTAGATGTTCTAACTCCACTGCGGCGTTGCAGTGCAGCACGTTTTTTATTGAAGAATTGATTCATGCTTTTGAGTGGACAGACTAGATTTTGAGTAAAGTTTTATAATACATCTAGCGGGGCGCTCATCTCTGGGTATTTTTGACTAATCAGTATTTATTTTCCCCCTAAAGCTTCGATTTAATTGTGAATTTTGTGATTTATTTTGGACAAGTTTCTTTAACTTGTTCTGAAGGTTGGTGATTGGGTTTGAGTTTGAGAGCTTTATCGAAAGCGGCGATCGCTTTTTCGGGTTGCTGGAATTTACACAGGCTCAACCCTAGATAGTACCATACTTCAGCTTTTTGAGTATCACTTAGCTGCTGATGATCTAGAAGAAAATAAAATTGCGCGATCGCTCGATCGTCTCTTTTTAGGGCTTGTAGCGCCATCCCTTTACCCCGTAAAGCCACAAAGTATTTGGGATTGTATTTTAATGCCTGTTCATAGGCTTTTAGAGAGCCTTCGTATTCTTGTTTTTGGAATAAAACCCTACCTTGATAGCTAAAAGCAACAGCTAACTCTTTGGCATTTGCATCTTTTTCCGAAATTTGTTTTAACAGTTCAATTGCTTGATTAATAGTAGTAAGGGCTGCATCTGGTTGCTTGAGTACTAGTAGTGCTTCAGTTTTATTAATCCAGAATACAGGATCTTTGGAGTTGAGTCTAATTGCTTGATCGAAAGCCCAGATCGCCTCATTATATTGTTTGAGGTTATATAGCGCTTCACCTTTGCAATTCCAGGCATAAACAGCTTCTGGATGAATGATAGTTGCTGTAGTGCATGATTCTAGCATTTTGTTGTAGTTTTTGAGTCCAGCTAGTGCATAGCCTCGGTTAGTCCAAGATTGGTAGTAGTTGCTGTCAAATTTTAAAAGGTTGTTATATTTGGCGATCGCTTCTTGATACTCTCCTTGCTGCAATAACACATTACCTTGTTTGAAAATCATTTCTACTTGTAACCATCTAAATATACTGAAACTTAAAAAAATCACGCCAGAACCACAGACCATTAAACCAGCTATTGCTAGCAACACAAAGAATCGTTTATATGGTCTAGATTCAGGCTCAGTAATGGTATTATTGCTGACATTCAAATTGCTAACTGGTGAGATGGTTGTTTTTGCCGATGAGGCGGCAAGTATTTTCTCGAACTCCTGGTTTACCCAATTGCAATTAAAAACTGCTTGGTAAATGCGGTTCCCAACTTTTAGCTTGTCTTGTTGCTGGATTACCAATCCTATACGCAACAGTTCTGCCTGTTCTGGACTGTTGTTAGTTGGTAATTCGCCCTCTTGCCAAATTTGCCGATACAGTTCCAACAGAGATAAAGGATCGCATTGCACATTGTTGATTGTACTTTCATGTATCCGTTGCAAATGCTCAGCAGTGACTTGAGTTTGCCAATTGTTAATCAAGTTATTTTGTACTAGTTGTTGCACTGTTGCTGCTTCTGCACCTGCGGCAATATAATCTGGCGATTGTGCAAGCAATTGAAAAATTTTTTCAGCAAGAGACGGTTGCCCATTTGTCCAGAATTGTACTTCTGCCAGCAAAGCTTCCGGACAACTAGCTTTTTCATCTAATTTGAATAATTCTATAGTATTAGGGGTAAATAGTGTTAGACTTGCTGCTTCCTGCTCTAGGGAATTGAAAGCAAAAACTGAATGGTTAATGGGGTTCGATATTTTCAAATTGTTCTGCCGTGGCACTATCATTTTCAAATGCAATTTTTCTATCTGTGCTAAACTTTGATTATTTGAAACTTCTTCCTCGTGTTGGAGTTGCGATTCTAAAGCCAAATGCTCCAAAAAAAACTTAATTGTAGTAGGTTTCAACCAACCCTTAAGTACTGCTAATTCCCCAAAGCGAAGTTTTTTCCGCGGTTGTTCAGCAAGGATAGTTCTGATTTGCTGTTCATTTAATAGTCCAGCTTTTTTTAAATATTTGCCCAAGGGCTGTTTTGGTTTTTGCTCCAGTAACACTGGCCAATCCTGAGAAAAAAAATCAGCCGTTTCTTGTTTAAGCCATCCGTGCAGCACTAGAATTTCACTAAGCTTCAACCCAGCAACTTTGGTCTGCTCTTTGAGAGCAATCTCTATCTGCTCAGATGAAATCAGGTCAGCCTGTTGTAAAATTTTAGCAAGTGGCTTCATAATCAAAGGAAATATATTAAGTTATGAAGATAGCAAAACAGATTATTTTTTCTTTGAGTTATCAAAGGTTAATTTTATCATTCATGTAACAATTTTGACTATTATATCTTAATGAATTAATGTTAAGTAAGTCCGCTCAATTAGGGTCTAGCGGTTGCTTGAGCGGTGTCTGATGGTTCCAAACCTCTGTTGCTTTCGCTGAGCTAACCCCAGAGACTTTCTGCTTTGTCCTTTGTTATTTATCAGCGTTTTAAGTGTAGTTTTGTTTATTTTCACCGACTTGGTTACATTGACTATAGCAATCCTATTTGATTCGTGAGAATTTTCTTGTTGACCAGAAACAAAAAGGTACAAGCCCCACCCCACATGGAGTGGAAAAATCTAAAATCTCCAAGCCCCGCACCCTCGTGGTCAGGGTCAATCCAAAAGACGCGACGCTTGAGTACTCGCTAACGCTACGCTATCGCAAAACTAAAATCCAAAATTGGTTGACTCACCGCCGCCCCACTTTTGACAATCTACAAGGAGTACTCGCAGCCCTTGAAGAAATGAAGGAGGAGTAGGAAATTTATTATTTATATACATTACAGTTTCAAAATTGAGGTTTTATTGAGCTTTGCAATGTCCTCAAGCTGTACATCTATATGTGCTTGCTTGAAGTTCAATAAATGTCTCATCAGTAGGTACAAAAACAGCAGAGATAATGTATTTAAAACATAATTCATAATTCATAATTCAGCAATCTTTTTAGTGGGGGATTTAGACCCGCCACTACGAAAGTTGACCACCAAATTTTTAATTTGGTGGGGGACTTAAACCCACTTATTCAGACGCTCGAACGCGAGTGCGTCTCCCCTTAGGAGAAGACTCGCTAACGCTGCGCTATCCGCCAGCGTTAGAGAGTTTTTGATCTCGAACTGATTTTATACAAGTTAAAATGGCCACCAAGGGGGTTTGGTGTTAGTGTAAGTACGGCTCAGAGTCCGGAGATTGGAAGGCTTTGCTTGCTTAAAATCGCTACCCAACATTTCGTATAAAGCTTGAGAGGGGTTATCAATTGGTTTAAGAATAAATAAAACCTCAGCGCTGTAATGATTGCAGCCGATGCCTCTCCGTTCTACAGCACATACAACAGATTGGTCGTTGAGCTTATCAGCCGTTAAATATTTAGAACTATCCGTATCGTAGATAGTCTGTAAACTTTTAGCTGTATTCTGGCAATTTTGCACAGGATTTCCCAGCCAGAAATATTTTGGCAGAAAATTCAACATAACGTAATCTTTGGCGGTTCCGTCTTTAGCCAAACTCAAAATCACCTTTGGTGTGCTGGCGTTAGTCTTGCAGGTTACTTCTACATTATTAGCTCTACTGGGCGCAGAGACTGCTAATATAACACCCAGAGCTAATATTGGGGCTGTCGCCATAGTGACCCAAGACTGCCGCTTGTTCATATTACTTAACCCCCTTTGTTGACCAAAATTCCGGTTGAAATATAAACTCAATAATATCATTTTTAGTTAAATATACTTAAATAAAACTCAAAAAAGCATTCAAATATTTTTTTTCCTTGGGATGATTTTCCCTATGCAAAATGAAACAATTCCTTCGCAAAATTTTAATTACTAGTAGTGCTTATATCTGGTGTCTAATTACTGCCTTTCCTGGTTTAGCACAAATTTCTTCAGATAACACACTTCCCGATGCACAAACTGTAGTTTCACCAGGAACCACACCAGGGCTGGATTTTTTAATTACAGGCGGAACACAAGTCGGTAGCAATCTCTTCCATAGCTTTCGAGAATTTTCTGTTCCCACTGGTGGTGAAGCTTTTTTCAACAACACCGCAGCTTTTAACAACATTACTAACATCATTAGCCGAGTTACAGGTGGTTCAATTTCCAATATTGATGGCTTAATTAAAGAAAACTACGGTGCTAATTTCATCCTCATCAATCCTAGTGGTATTAACTTTGGTGCTAACGCTCAACTCAATATTGGCGGCTCATTTTTGGCGAGTACAGCAGATAGCCTTAAATTTGCTGATGGCGCAGAATTTAGTGCAACCGATTCAACTTCTTCCCCTCGGCTAACGATTAGTGTGCCAGTAGGCTTGCAATTTGGGCAGAATCCCCAAGGGATTCGTGTCCAAGGTCAAGGGCATAACATCAGTTTAGAAAGTCCGATATTTTCACCCTTCACTAGGGGAGACACCGCCGGACTAAAGGTGCAGCCAGGTAATACCCTAGCTTTGGTGGGAGGAGGAATTATTTCAGAGGGAGGAACCCTCACAGCTGAGGGCGGACGCATTGATTTAGGTAGTGTGGCAGGAGGTTTAGTAAGTCTCAATCCCAGTCCTCAAGGCTGGAATTTAGGTTATCAAGGGGTGACAAACTTTCAAGATATTGCCTTATCTCAAAAGGCATTAGCAGATACCAGTGGCCCAGGTAGTGGCTCAATTCAGTTGCAGGGGCGAAACATTTCTATCCGCGATGGCTCAGTGGTGTTAATTCAAACCCAAGGAGCGCAATCAGCACGGGGGCTTAACGTCAATGCCTCTGAATCCTTATCCTTAGTGGGCACCACAGCAGATGGGCAGATTTCCAGCAACTTATTTACAGAAACTATCGGCGGTGGCAAAAGTGGAGATATTAGCGTTAATACCCCCCGCTTAGTCATTCAAGATGGAGCAGCCATATCTGCGGCTACTTACACGCCTGCTTCTGGTGGGAATATTGATATTAAAGCTGGTGATTTTTTGCAAGTGTCAGGATTTTTACCAGTGAATCCCAGTCGCTTCAGTAATATTACGGCAGGAGCTTTTGGGGCTGGGAATGCGGGAACTCTGACAATATCAACGCAGCAATTAACTGCGCTTTCAGGAGGGAATATTGCTTCTGTGACTGCTGGTACTGGCTCTGGTGGAAATGTAATTGTGAATGCCTCGAAGTTAGTAGAGTTGATAGGTGTAACACCATTTGTTTTCACTCCTAGTCAAATAACTGCTGGTACTGGCGGGACAGGAAAAGCTGGTAGCGTTACAATTAATACTCAACGCTTGGTAATTAAAGACGGTGGTAGAGTTGATGCTTCCACCTTAGCCAGCGGTCCTGCTGGTAGTGTCACCATTAACGCTCAAGATAGTGTAGAGGTAAGTGGCAAAGTCCCAGGCTCCCTAAATCCTAGTTTGATCCTCTCCTCAGCCAACATAGTCGATCCGAGTTTGCAACAGCTATTAAGGCTGCCTCCTGTGCCCAGTGGAACTTCTGGAGATGTGACAATTAATACTGGGCAATTGGTTGTCAAAGATGGCGCACAGGTGACAGCGAGGAATGATGGTACCGGGGATGCAGGAACGTTGCGGGTGAATGCTGGCTCTATTTTGGTGGAAAGTCAAGGTGGAATCACGGCGGCTACCAAAGGAGGTCAAGGTGGCAACATTGATTTACGAGTCCAGAATTCCTTACAGGTGTCTGGTAATAGTCAGATATCTAGCGACAATGTTGGTATGGGAGCAGGTGGAAGATTGACGATTCAAGGGAATCAGTTGATACTGAGCGATCGCGCCTTATTATCTGCGTCCACCACATCTGGTGAAGGTGGTAACATATCTCTGCAAACGAATTCCTTACTAATGCGCCGTAACAGTCAGATATCTGCCACTGCTGGAGGAACTGGGAACGGAGGCAATATTAATATTGCTGGCTTTAGTCCGGCCAACTTTGTGACGCTGTTAGAAGGCAGTAAGATTACCGCCGACGCTGTTCAAGGCATGGGAGGAAATATCAGTATCAATACCAGAGGATTCTTTGTATGTCCAACTTGTCAGATTACTGCTAGTTCCGAACTGGGAATCGCCGGAGAAATCAGCATCATTACACCAGAGGCTGAAAATAATTTTGAAATTATCGATGTGCCACAAGAAGTAGCTAAACCAGAACAAGTGGTAGCTCAGGCTTGTCGAGGAACAGCAAGTCAAAATAGAAGCGAATTTACCATCACCGGACGTGGAGGATTGCCACCTCGACCAAGCGAACAGTTAAGTAGTGGAGCTTTAATTAGTTTTGAGCCTGTTGATGCCAGTGCTGCTACAGAGGTGAATAATACTTCGCAACTGCCACCTCCAGCCAGAGGTTGGTATGTTAACGCCCAAGGTGTGCTAGTTCTGGCCAGCGAAGCGCCTAATGCTACTCCCTATAGTTCTGGGTTAACTTCATCTAATTGTCACTGAATTTTTTGGATGTTACGCACAGATGGACTGGGGATTGGGGATTGGGGAGATGGGGAGATGGGGAGATGGGGAGAAATAACTAATAGACCTCTTGCATAAATAGTTTTTTGTCTCACGCAAAGGCGCAAAGGCAAGGCAGCGCGGTCTTGGGGGTTTCCCCCATGAGCGACTGCCGCGCAAAGAAGAAGGGGAAAAGAAGGACTTTTGCAAGAGACTCCATGAGCTGCAATCACTTGGAACAATGAAAATTTCTTTTCCCTACTTCCCACTCCCAACTCCCTATTTTCAAGCTAGGTCTAATGACTAATGACTAATGACCAATGACTAATCCAAAATCTAAAATCTAAAATCCAAAATGGTATTAAGTGTTTGGCGACGGAGATTTTTTTTATCTCCTTGTATTACTTTTATACTCTTGCTGTATCACACAAATTCTGCTTGCGCTCAGCCGATTAATCCTGTTACCCCAAAACCGCCAGAACAACCCCCGGCTAATCCCCTACCACCAACAAACGTACCCATCCAAATACCGCCGACAGTACTGCCAACTCCGGAAGAGGCCCTAGATATTCCAGGTAGTATTATTGTGCAAAAGTTCGAGTTTGTTGGTAATAGCGCCTTTAACCAAGAGGAATTAAACTCTACGATCGCCAATTTTACCGGACAACCAATTACCTTTGCCGAACTCCTGAAAGCTGCCAATCAAATTACCGAATTGTATGTGCAAAAGGGATACATTACCTCTGGTGCCTACATTCCCAGTCAAGAGTTTCGCTCCGGAATCATCAAAATTCAGGTAGTAGAAGGCAGTTTAGAAGATATTCAAGTCAATGTGATTAAAGGACGATTGAACTCAGATTATGTCCGCAGTCGCATTGCGATCGCTACTACCAAACCGCTCAATATTAACCGCCTCAAAGAAGCTTTGCAACTGCTGCAACTCAATCCCCTAATTGAAAGCTTAGACGCCGAACTCACCGCCGGGACTAGGCCAGGTGTGAATTCACTAGCAGTGAGAGTCAAGGGGGCGAGAACTTTTAATACCCAACTCAGTATTAATAATAACCGCAACCCCAGCGTCGGTAGTTTTGAACGCGGCATCGCCTTATCTGAAGCCAGTCTTCTGGGAATTGGCGATCGCTTGAGTTTCGCCTACAAAAATACCGATGGTAGCAATAGCTTTGAGGGCGGTTATACCTTGCCAGTGAATCCCCGGAATGGCACTATTGGGTTCAACTATCGAATTACCGACAACAAAATTATTGAACCTCCTTTTAATGATTTGGATATCGACGTAAATTCTCGTGAGTTTGAATTATCTTTTCGTCAGCCAGTTCTGCAAAGAGCCACCCCAGAAGTTAGCCAAGAACTCACCCTAAGTCTAAACGCAGCTAGGCGCGAAAGTAATTCTTCGATTCAAGGAGTGGATTTTCCCCTGTTTGCTGGGGCTGATGCTCAAGGAGAAACGCGGGTATCGGAATTGAGTTTCGCCCAAGAATGGCTACATCGCAGTCGTCAAGAAGTTCTAGCTGCTCGTTCCGAGTTTAATTTGGGAATTGGAGCTTTTGACGCCACAATTAATAACAGCGAACCAGATAGCCGATATTTCCTTTGGCGGGGACAAATGATTTATTTGCGCCTCCTCAGTCAGCCAAAGGAACAAACAGCGGCTCCTACTTTGTTGTTGCGTTCTAATGTGCAATTGGCTGGCAGTTCTCTGCTTTCTATTGAGCAATTTAGTGTGGGAGGTCAAGGAACAGTGCGCGGTTATCGCCAAGATGTTTTACTCAGTGATAATGGCATTTTTGCTTCCGCAGAATTGCGATTACCTATCGCTCGTTTTCCAGAACTTCGAGGAACTTTACAGGTTGCACCATTTATTGATTTTGGTACTGTCTGGAACACAGGTAGAGAAAATCCTGACCCGAATACTCTGCTAGGTTCAGGATTAGGATTACTTTGGCAGATGGGGGATAGATTCACAGCTCGGCTCGATTGGGGTGTTCCTTTAATAAATATTGATAATAGCAAGCGCACGTGGCAAGAAAATGGGGTGTATTTTCAGATGGAGTATAAAGCGTTTTGAAAATTGAGGAACTGAAAAAATGGTGTTGCTGAGTGGAAGTGTTAATTTGGATCGCGCAGAGGCGCAGAGAGTAAGAGTTGAAAAGAGTTGATTTTTAAGTTTTATATTCAAATTCAGCAACGCCGAAAAAATGATTTATAAAAAGTACCGTCGTTTATTAATTTTGATTCTTTCAGGTTTATTGGGGCTGTTATCTAGTTTGACTATGCCAGCTTGGTCAAATCTTTCTAGTTTACATGCTAATGCTGGTAGTCCTCTGGCATTGGCAAGGGAAGGTGAACAACGGTACAATGCTGGAGAATTAGAAGCAGCAGCAAAGTTATGGGAAGCGGCGGCTGAGGCTTATGAAAAAGTGGGCGATCGCAATGGAATGACTAAGAGTCTGATCAACAAATCCCAGGCTTTACAAGATTTAGGATTGTATCCCAAAGCTTGCAATACTTTACTCGCAGCTTTTGCCATCAAAAACCCCAACTGTAGCCAAACCCAAATTGAGGAACTCCACAAAACCCTTGCTCAAAAGGGTAATTCCTTGACTTTAACTCAAGCGGTTGGTTTGCATAGCCTTGGTGATGTCCTACGCAGACAAGGGTTATTACAAAAGTCCCAAGAAATCTTGCAGTTAAGTCTGTCATCAGTTTCCGAATCACCTGAAAAAAGCGCAGTGCTACTGAGTTTGGGGAATACCGAACGGATTTTAGGCAACCAAATCCGCGATCGCTGGGACTATGATGCAGTGACGGAAATTATCGATCGCAAATCTGTCTTGGATGCTCTAGCGCCCTACAATCAAGCTGTTAATTACTATATCCAAGCAGCAAAGGTAGCATCAGCGCCACCAATACCTAAAATTCAGGCACAACTCAATCACTTCCAGCTATTACTGGAGACGCAAAAATGGTGGGGTGAACAGACGCAACGCCGGATTGCTTCTTGGTCGAGATTTTCGGAAACTAAATTAATTCAACGGGCAAAAGATTTTGTCTCTGGGCTAGAGTTGCAGTTGAGCCAAGATGCTCAAGCATTGCAAAATCAAATTCTACCTAACTTAGCCACTCTTACTCCCAGTCGTGCTGCCATTTATGCCCAGATTAACTTTGCTGATTCTTTGATGCAAAGCGGACAAATAAATCAAGTTGAACCTTTATTAGAGAATGCACTACAACAGTCACGGACTCTACAGGATAGACGAACCGAAACCTACGCTTTAGGGTATTTGGGCAAACTTTATCACAAACAAGGGCAGTTAAATCAGGCAACCAAACTAACACAGCAAGCACTGTTGTTAGCCCAAGAACAAAATATCAGTGGTGATGCGAGGGAAATTACTTATCTTTGGCAATCTCAGTTAGGAAGTTTACTACGGAAACAGGGAGATATCAAAGGAGCGATCGCAGCATACACCGCCGCCTTTAATACTCTGCAATCCCTACGCAGCGATTTAAACGCCAACAATCAAGATGTCCAGTTTGATTTTCTCCAAGAAGTCAAACCTGTCTATCTAGAATTAGCGGATTTGCTGTTGAAATCAAATTTGACTGATAAAGAATTAAATTCGCTAATAGTTTCTACTCCTACCATTAAGCAGGAAAAATCTGAAACCAACAAATCTCAAAAACGTCTCGAATTTGCCCGTCAAGTGATAGAATCTCTGCAATTAGCAGAACTAGATAACTTTTTTCAAGACCCCTGTTCGGAAACAGCAAACATCGCGTTACAAATTGATAATATTGATGCCAATGCGGCTGTAATTTATCCGATTGTTTTGCCAGATCGCTTAGAAGTTATCCTTTCCGTGTCGGGAAAACCCTTGCAGGAAGTAGTAATTCCTATTAGCGAACGAGAAGTTAATGAAACTCTAGATAGGCTTTACGATAATTTAGACAACGTTAGTATCAATAACTCTGCACGAAATATTCTCTCAACTTCTAACCCCAATCCCAAAGAATTAAAGGAAAATCTTCAGACACTTTTACCAATTTTTGCAGAAGTATATAATTGGCTAATTCAACCTTTCGAGACACAGCTAGATCCCAAGGAAATCAAAAATTTAGTATTTGTCCTAAATGGGAGATTGCAGAGAGTGCCAATAGCTGCCCTCTACGATGGCAAAAATTATCTCATTGAAAAATATAGCCTTGCCCTGGTTCCGAGTCTACAACTGCTCGCTCCTAAACAATTGGAAAGGAAACAACTTAAAGTCTTAGCTGCTGGAGTTAGCGAGCAAATTAAGATACAAGGACAATTTTTTGCCGCACTGGTTAATGTTCCCAAGGAATTAGACCAAATTAAAGAAACTTTTCCTGCTTCCCAAAAGCTGCTCAATGAAGATTTTACTGTCAAAACTATTCAAAAACAGTTGAAATCAAATTTTCCTGTTATTCACCTAGCCACTCATGGGCTATTTAGTTCTAATCCCCAAAAGAATTTTATTATTACAGGGGATGGGAAAAGTATCAGTATTAATGAGTTGAGTGCTTTGCTCAAAGAACCAGGTACAGCCGTAGAATTGCTGGTGTTGAGTGCCTGTGAAACTGCTACTGGCGATGAACGAGCTGTCTTAGGCTTGGCAGGAATGGCTGTTCGTTCAGGGGCACGCAGTACCCTTGCCACTCTCTGGCCTGTAGGAGATGCTTCTACCGCCGAATTTATGGGTCAATTTTACCAAGACTTGAAAAAGCCAGGGGCGAAACAAGCAGATGCTCTGAAGAACGCTCAACTATCGCTGTTAGAATCTTTGAAGCTGAATCCACCTTTTCAGGAGTTGCAGAATTTACCACCTCATCCTTATTATTGGGCGCCTTATGTTTTAGTCGGCAATTGGCAATAGTATTCAGGGAACTGAATTTCCGGCTTCCCCCCAATGCATCGGGGGGATTGAGGGGGGTAATTCGACTTGTGTGTACACCGTAGCCTGTTTCTTGAAAGTAGACCTAAAAATTTTTATAAGAAGAATTCAGAACTCATACCATTTCTGTTTGAAGATGCGCCTTATAAGACTGATGCAAAACTACACACTGTAGCGGCAATTTATGAATTGCCGCTACGCGAATAGAGCGCAGCCTCATATAGAATTGGTATCAGGAGTCAGAATTCAGTATGAATTCTGTACGAGTGGGTGACGAATATTGGTTAAAACCGGACTTCGTCCCGCTGCGCTAACGCCCCTGGTGGGCGAAAAAAAATAAAATATTCTCGCCTTAAAACTCTATCCCTTTATGGGTAGAGTATTCTGAATTCTGTTAGCGTAGCGGGGCGTAGCCCATTCTGAATTCTGACTCCTTTTTATCGTTCTGGTATTTCCAGATAAATAAAGCGATATTCATCACGTTATGAAGAGTATATGAAGAAATTGAAAAGTTCTAATTTATTACTAGTACAGCGCGGCGGAAATAAACAACCCATTTCAAATCAACGAAATGTTTACGCTGTATTTATTTTGACTTGTGAATTTTGACTTTTGGCTTCACGGCGGTACTAGCCCATAGATGCGGCTATACGAAACTTTACCCACCGACTTGGGTTAAAAATCTTACCGAAAAGGGGGAAAGGGTAAAGGTTAAAAAAAGAAAAAACTTTTCCCCACATAGTATAAAACGGAGGAGTATATCTACTTTCTTCATTCTCAGGTAGCTTGGGAATGTAGAGTTCAGTTTTTGCAAAATGTCTTTAACCCAAGAAATTCTTTCTCAATTACTGGGTGATGTTCTAGGAGGGTTGCATCAAAGCGATCGCATCTTAACATCCCTGAGAGAAAACACCGCACCTATACCAACGTTAGTTACAGAAAGTCAGCAGCCTTTGGGTGTTGTAGATTGGGATGTGCTTATCTGCGGTGGCACCTTGGGCATTTTAATTGGTTCAGCCTTAGCGATGAAGGGGCTGCGGGTGGCGTTGATGGAACGGGGAACTCTGCGGGGGAGAGAACAAGAGTGGAATATTTCTCGTAAAGAGTTAGATGTGTTTGTCCAATTGAACTTGTTGACTGAGGAGGAATTAGAAACTGCGATCGCCACTCAATATAACCCAGGACGAGTAGGCTTTCACGGTGGTACAGAAATTTGGGTAGAGGATGTTTTGAATATCGGTGTAGATCCTGTATATTTACTAGCTACACTAAAAACTCGATTTCTCGGTGCTGGTGGAAAGTTGTTAGAAAACACGCCTTTTAGTGAAGCGGTGGTGCATCCAGATGGCGTGATGGTAAATAACCAATTCAAAACTAGGTTGTTAATCGACGCGATGGGACATTTTTCTCCCATCACGCAACAAGCACGTCAAGGAAAAAAACCAGACGCCCTTTGCTTAGTGGTAGGAACTTGTGCCCAAGGTTTTCCGGAAAATAACTCAGGCGATTTGTTGTTATCATTTACATCTTTGCAGAATCAATGCCAGTACTTCTGGGAAGCGTTCCCAGCTAGAGATGGTAGAACCACTTACTTATTTACCTACATGGATGCACATCCCCAACGCTTAAGTTTGGCAACTTTCTTTGAGGAATATCTGCGTCTTTTACCAGAATATCAAGGTGTGGAATTGAGTCAGCTGAAATTTCAACGGGCGTTGTTTGGCTTCTTTCCCAGCTATCGCCAAAGTCCCCTCAAAACTCCTTGGAATCGCATTCTACCAGTGGGAGATAGCAGCGGTAGTCAATCTCCTTTGAGTTTTGGTGGTTTTGGTGCGATGGTGCGTCACCTGAAGCGTTTAACATTTGGCATTGACGAAGCGCTGCAAACTGAACAATTATCTGCAAAAGCGCTGTCACTGCTGCAACCATATCAGCCAAGTTTGACTGTTACCTGGTTATTTCAAAAAGCGATGAGTGTCGGTGTCAATCAGAAAATTCCCCCAGATCAAATTAATCAACTACTCTCAGCAGTGTTTGCAGAAATGGAACACTTGGGTACACCAGTACTAAAACCATTTTTACAAGATGTAGTAAAATTTTGGCCACTGACGCAAACATTGTTAAAAACCAATTTATCTCATCCAGAATTAGTTATCAAAATAATTCCGCAAGTAGGTTTGGGAAGTTTGTTAGATTGGGTGGTGCATTACAGTAATTTAAGTGTTTATACTGCCTTATTTCGGTTAAGTCCAATGTTAGAAACATGGATGAAGAATCAACCAAGCGAACAACAATATTATTGGCATCGTTTGATTGATGCTTGGAAGTACGGCTCTGGTGGTGATTATTCAGATGAAACTTACAGCAGAATTCAGAATGGGCTACGCCCCGCTGCGCTAACAGGAGTCAGAAGTCAGAATGATTGAAAAATTAATGGTTTTATACCTGCTGAATTTTGTTCAAATTATCAAGCTTGCATATCCAAGCCTGATTAATTCAGAATTCTGGATTCTGAATTCTGAATTCTGATGATGAAACTTAAATAATATGTGTGTGAGGATAATATGATTGAACGGAAATCTTTAGGAATCAAATACTTTGCAGTACTGATTGGTTTCCTGCGCGATCGCCAAGGATTTTTAGAGGAAGTTCGCCAAGGTACAAGATTACCAAATAAAATCATCTCTCTACTAGTTTGTAGTTCCTTATTCCTCGCAGTTTATGGCGGAATAATTGGTGCATATCATAGCTGGATGCAAGCTTTATCTTCCGCCATTAAACTCCCAGCCCTTTATTTAATTACACTGCTAATTTGTATCCCAACGTTGTATTTTGCTAACGTTATTTTTGGTTCCAAACGGACTTTTGGACAGCATTTAGCATTAGTATTGACTGCGGTTTCCGTAACTAGCGTACTTTTATTTAGTTTTGCACCAATTACCCTCTTCTTCTTACTTACCACCAATAATTACCAATTTTTAATTCTCTTAAATGTCTTGATTTTTGCACTGACTGGATTTATTGGTATTTCCTCGTTATATCAAGCCACGAGTTTAGTTCTAGAACAGGATAACGAAGGTAGCAATACACGCCAAAAGATTTTACAATTTTGGCTATTTCTTTATGCTTTCGTCGGTAGTCAGCTAGGATGGACTCTCAGACCGTTTTTTGGCACACCTGATTCTGTGTTTCAATTGTTCCGTGAAAGAGAAGGTAATTTTTATCTCAGTGTGATTCAAGCTATTAGCTACTTGTTGGGAATTCGTTAATTAGCAATTAGGTAATAAGTAAGTGGGCAAGAATAAATTAAATTACATTAAGTAATGTAAAATTCAATTGAATTAGGTTGTAGTAAGGGCTTTAGCCCTTAAGAGAGGACTAAAGTCCCCACTACAAACCTTTAATTATTTACGCCTACTTACTTAATTCAGGATTCAAAATACTCTGTAAATTAGGAGAATCATTGATACATCCATATATAAATCATACTAGATTTCTGATGAATTCTGTTTTTTTATTTTGTGATTACGTGATTAGTAACCATACCAAATATCAACCATAAAAGCATTATGTTGGAAAAACAATCTCCCCGCGTTAAACAATTCAATGTTTTGGTCAACTTACTACGCGATCGCCAGTCTTTCTTAGAAGAAATACGTCTGGGAATAAGATTAGAAAATAAAATCAGTTCTCTGTTCGTAGCTAGTTCCATTTGCTTTGCCATCTATGGAGCAATTATCGGTGCATCCCACGGTTGGGCACAGGCATTATCCAGTGCTATCAAACTCCCCGCATTTTATTTATTAACACTGATAATTTGTTTTCCAACTTTGTTCTTTTTCAATGTTTTGTTTGGTTCTCGCAGTAGTATTCAACAGCATTTCGTTGTCTTGCTCACATCTGTATCAGTAATTAGTGTCCTTTTATTCAGCTTCGCACCAGTCACACTATTTTTTCTGATCACTACCCCCGATTCTTATCAATTTTTCAAACTTTTGAATGTATCAATATTTGGAATCACAGGCATCTTTGGCGTTAAATTTCTTTATGAGGGAATCCAATTACTTTCTCAACAAGATGAAGTTGGCAAAACAACCCGCACCACGATTTTAAGATTTTGGTTATTCCTTTATGCCTTTGTTGGTATGCAACTAGGATGGTTTTTCAGACCGTTTTTTGGTGCCCCTGATTCTAAATTTGAGTTGTTTCGAGCGGTGAAAGGGAACTTTTATCTTGATGTAATAGCCGCGATTTCGGAAATTTTAGGTTTCCGTTAATTTAACACCAGGATTTGTGGTAGAAACCTTAACAACCAGCAATTGAACATCTGTTCTTTTTATGGCTTGGCAAATTGGCAACTATTACAAAAATAACTGTGTTATTTTCAATACTATACAAGGTGTATTTGCACTTTCAAGCTATTTAGACGGGTTGCAACCCGTCTTTATTTATCGCCAAACAAGGATTTTGATTGATGTCAGACTCAATGAAAGACCAAACATTGCCATGTAAGACTATCTGCAATGATTGTGCTTTCTATGTTTTGGTAGAAGGAACCATAGAATGCATTCACCCTGAAGAATTTGGTGTTAATTGTTCTACCGTCATTTTCTGCAATTCGTTTCAGCCAACACAAGAAGTTGAAAGTCCTTGTGTAACATACGGCGACGATCAAGAATAATATCATGTCCGTTGAATACTTATAGTTAAGGCTGGCGCGGAGAGATTTTAATAATAAGTGATTAGCCGGAGATGACATAACATCAAAAGCATAGGTGCAGCCAGCCTTTGGTATCGCTCTCAAACTCAAAAACCCAATCGTCATGACTGGGGTTTTGGTGGGGCTATATTACCCCAAGGTTAGTTATAGAAGTTATATATAAGTCGTTCGTTGTTCTGATAATGACTACAACGCCGAGATTGCTAATTCCAGAAAACTAGTTAGGATTTACGCAACAACTCTCTAAAAATCTTATTCCTTTATAGCTGCCTCATTGAGTCTCTTTGCTTGGTAGTGCCTGGGATGTCTACAGTGTCCTGGTTGCGTGCGATCGCCACTCGTTGTTTTTGCCCTCCAGATTATTGATATCCTGATTCAGAAAATCGTCACCGAAGAGGAAAAGGGCAGGAAGCAGGCAGAAACCCCATAAATAAATTTAGGGGCTTGAAACAAGGACGCAATATGGTTTAATTAATCCGCGTTCCTAATTAGATAATTGTGCAATCATTTTGCAGTAAAATTAGTCGTCTAGATACAGGAGGGCTTTTTGCGATGACTCGTGTCATCATAGTACGTCATGGTCAAAGCAGCTATAACACCGAGCGGCGTATCCAAGGGCGCACTGATGCGTCAACATTAACCGAAAAAGGTCGTAACGATGCCAGTAAACTAGGTAAAGCCCTCAGTAATCTTTCATTTAATGCGATTTACAGCAGTCCCCTGCAACGAGCGAAACACACAGCAGATATTATCCATAGTGAGTTAGTTTCTGGTGCTGGACAATCTGCTGTAGTGCAAGTTTCTGATTTGCTGTTGGAAATTGACTTGCCTTTATGGGAAGGGATGCTCACAGCCGAAGTCAAGCAGGAGTTAGCTGAAGACTACCGCACTTGGCACGAACGCCCCCACGAACTACGGATGCTGCTTAATGAAGCGCAGGGAACAAGAGAACATTTTCCGGTTCTGGCTTTATATGAACAAGCGCAGCAATTCTGGCGAGAAATTTTATCCCAGCATCAAGGCGAAACAATTCTCATTGTGGGACATAACGGTATTAATCGCGCCTTGATTAGCACAGCATTAGGAATTCCCCCAAGTCGTTACCATTCAGTACAGCAATCTAACTGTGGTATCAGCGTCCTCAATTTTGCTGGGGGATTGGGGGAACCAGTGCAACTAGAGTCTTTGAACCAGACGCAACATACCGGAGAGATTCTACCCTCCTTGCGGCCAGAACATCAAGGAGTACGGTTGCTGCTGGTGCGTCATGGGGAAACAGAGTGGAATCGCCAAACTAGATTTCAAGGGCAAATTGATGTTCCCCTCAACGACAACGGTAGACAACAGTCGCAAAAAGCAGGTGAATTTCTCCAAAAAGTAGCGATCGCTCATGCTGTCAGTAGTCCGATGCTACGTCCTAAAGAAACAGCAGAAATTATCTTAAAACACCATCCAAATGTCAAGCTAGAATTGCAAGATGGTTTAAGAGAAATCAGCCACGGACTTTGGGAAGGAAAATTAGAAACAGAAATAGAGCAAGAATTTCCCGGAGAGTTACAGCGCTGGCGGTTAGTCCCAGCCGAAGTCCAAATGCCTGAGGGGGAAAATTTACAACAGGTATGGGAACGTAGCGTTGCAGCTTGGGAATCAATTGTGCAAACAGCATTAACTAATCAACATAAAACTGTTTTAGTAGTAGCCCACGATGCTACGAATAAAACCTTACTTTGTCACATTCTGGGTTTACCACTAGAAAATTTCTGGAATTTTCGTCAGGGAAATGGCGCCGTTAGTGTTATTGATTATCTTTCTGGACTAGATAGTTTACCAGTACTGCAAGCAATGAACATCACCGCTCACTTCGGTGGAGGCGTATTAGATAAAACAGCAGCTGGGGCGTTGTAGGAGTTAATAGTTAGGAGTTAGGAGTGAGGAACTGGGAGTTAGAAATAAAGTTAGGAGTGAGGAATAAAGTTAGGAGTGATGAGCAAAGAGCAAATAACTTATAGCGTTTCCCAGTCTAGTGAAGTACGCCCGTAGGGGCACGGCAGTGCCGTGCCCTTACAGCTTGCCATATAATTTTGTACTGCATCTGAATGAGAACCGCTATATAACTTATAACTCCAAACTCGAAACTCCAAATTCCAAACTCCTAATTCCAAACTCCTAATTAAAAACTTTTATGATTGAATTGCTGCAAGAAGTACGGGTAATCGACCCAGTTTCCCAAACCGATGAATTATTTGATGTGCTGATTGCTGATGGTTATATCCAAGCAGTGGCTTCGTGCATTTCTGATATCAGTTCCGATACTCAAATCAGAGATTGTCGGGGATTAGTTCTTGGTTCTGGGTTAGTGGATTTATACAGCCACTCCGGCGAACCAGGGTTTGAAGAACGGGAAACTCTTGTGTCTCTCTTGCAAGCTGCTGCTGCCGGCGGCTTTACTAGAGTTAGTATATTACCCGATACATCCCCAGCTATTGATAATCCTGCACTTGTGGCGCAGTTGCAGCATAGAAGGGCAGAGGGGCAGGGGAGCAGAGGGGCAGAGGAGAGTTTGTATACTTCTTCTCCCCTGCTCCCCTGCTCCCCTGCTCCCCTGCTTCATATCTGGGGCGCTATCACCCCAGATGTAGCTGGGAAGCAAATGACGGAATTGGCAGATTTAGCCTCGGCTGGGGTTGTTGGTTTTACGGATGGTAAGCCTTTAGAAAATTTAGCGCTGGTGCAGCGGGTGTTAGAGTATCTCCAGCCGTTGGGTAAACCAGTTGCATTTTGGCCTTGCGATCGCCAATTAGCTGCAAATGGTGTAATCAGAGAAGGTGCCCAAGCACTGCGTTTAGGTTTACCGCCAGTACCCGCCAGTGCCGAAACAAGTGCGATCGCTGCAATTCTTGAATTAGTTGCAGCCATAGGCACACCAGTACATATTATGCGCGTCTCCACAGCCCGCAGCGTGGAATTAATCGCAAGAGCCAAGGCTGCTGGTTTACCCATCACCGCCAGCACTACTTGGATGCATCTTTTATTAGATACCAAAGCAATTAAGAGTTATAATACCAGCTTGCATTTAGATCCGCCTTTAGGCAACGCCAGTGATGTAGCGGCCTTGCGTGCGGGGGTGCGTGAAGGGGTTGTAGATGCGATCGCCATCGACCATGCACCCTACACCTACGAAGAAAAAGTCCAGGCTTTTGCTGAAGCGCCGGCTGGAGCGATCGGTTTCGAGTTAGCATTGCCTTTGCTGTGGCAATATCTTGTGGAAACTGGGGAATTTACAGCTTTAGAATTATGGCGGGCATTGAGTAGTAATCCAGCCAAGTGTTTGGGGCAGAAAATCAATGCAATTAGCCCTCATCAATCAGCAGAACTAACTTTATTTGACCCCCAACAAACCTGGAAAGTTGAAAGGAAAAATCTGCATACACTTTCACAAAATACACCTTGGTTAGGACAACAATTAAAAGGTCGGGTTGTGCAAACTTGGTGTTAGTTGTGTTCAATACTGTTAATACAAATTCTCTGGGTAATTTGTCAATATAGCCATATGATGTGATTTCTGAGGGACAATTCCATGATGGAAACAGATATTTTAGTGAAAGTTACAGCAGAAGGTCAATTGAAACTCCCAGTAGAACTTCAGGCGCAACTTCACGCTGGTGATGAATATCTTGTGACTATTACAGATGAGGAAATTGTATTAAAGAAAATCTCTAAGCCAAGTGTTGATTTAGATCAATTTCTCGAAAAAATGGATGCACTTGAACCTGACCCTAATCAACCAAGCTTAGAAGAAATTCATGAAATCGTTAAGGAAGTGCGACAGGAGTTATGGTCTAAATAATGAAAATTGTGCTTGATGTTAACGTTTGGATTTCGGCTTTGCTTTGGGTTTTAATAAGTGATTAGGCGGACATGATATCACACATTTGCAAAAACTTCTGGTTCAATACTTGCATAGTATTTTTGCCTGATTTTCCTCAGAAGCTAACGGCAGTAGTTACAGTGGTTTGCTTAGCTCATCATAGCCAGAGCGATTTACTAGCTAAACTTTTCACCAACACAAAACCTAAGCCACTGAACTGCTTACCAACTCTACCGTGTAGACACAAGTCTTTTAGAGTTATTGCGTAACGTAGGATAGGTTAATTTTTGCTCTTCGATGCATCAAAGGTGCTCTTCGATGCATCAAAGGTGCTCTTCGATGCATCAAAGGTGTAGAGCGATGCTTCAAAGGTGTAGGTCGATGCAACAAAGGTGCTCTTCGATGCAACAAAGATGCAGGGCGATGCATCTTTGTTGCAAGTCAAGAGACTTGTGTGTATATCGTAGCTTTGTAGGGGAGAGGTTTGGAGAGAGGTATTGCAAATAAGAGTAACGCATTCCCCACGCATAAATGCGGGGGCTTTTAGCAGAGAAAGAGAAATAGCGGTTTGGTTCCTGCTCAGGTTCCGAAACACTATCCCCCGAGCCTCTAGGCGCGGTTACGATTAAACAGAGGATGGACTCATCCCCACGCCCCAGAAACACATTGTTTTGCCTTTTGGCAAGCAGTGCGCTTCTAGCCTATCAAGGCTACGCGACAGCCTTTGCGTCTACTGGCGAAGCCGTTTCTGTGGAATCACACAGTGCCTTTGCCCATTTCGACATACACTTAATTCTCTCATGAAACACAAGTATTTTTGGACTCTGAATAAATTCAGATGCGCCTTACTCTCATACATGAATGTAGGGGCTTCCACGGCGCGAGGACTTTGGTGAAAAGTCAGATCGAGTATCTTATGTCGATCGCTTAGCTAAGTTTGTTTCAGCCGATTGATCGCAGAATATTAAAACAAGTTTAGTCAAACCCAACATTATATTTAAATTAACGTTGGGTTTGGCTTAATTTAACTAGCCTAATGATTTGGCGGTGTTGCATCTGGTGGCGTTTCGGCTGGGGGAGCCAGAGATGCATCTGGAGCAATTTCTTCCACGGGAATCTGTTCTTTGTTTTCAGTTTCGGCATCTGGTTGGGCTGCTTCCACTAATTCCCAGGATGGCGGATTTGGTGGAATCGCTTCTGGTACACTCTCGGTTTTTGCTTCGGTGTCGGTAGTAGCGATCGCCTCCTCTACTGGTTGTTCTGGTGTGGCAGTAGTATTGTCGATAATCTCAACAGTAGGTTGCTGTGCCAGTACAGAGGTAATGTCTTCAGGTTTGGTTGTTGTGGGTGTCTTTTGACCAACAGTTTGTTGCACCTTGTCTTTCACACCACTGAAGGTGCTACCGATATCCTGTTGCAACTGAGCTAACCGTTCCTGAAGGGACAATTTATTTACCTGTTCCTGAATGCCAGTTTTCACCGTCTCAGCACTAGGTACTTGGGTTTGTTGTGCCTGTGGTGTTAGTTGCCGACGTAACGAAAGAGTTTGCCAGCCAAATGAAACCAAAAGAGCGACGCTAGCCACATGACCCAGCAACAAACCGCCAGAAATACGTGGTGCAAACACCCATAAGACTAGGGCGTAGAACAGCCCCACACCACTCCAGATAAAATCATTCTTACGATGGATTTCTGGGAAAAAGAAAGCTGCTATGTAAATGGCTAGACTACCAAGACCGACTACCAAAGCTAGGACATATGCCAGCATTATTCGGTTACTCCTTTGACTAGGGATTAAGGATTGGGGACTGGGGATTGGGGATTGGGGATTAAGTGTTGGGGATTAAGTGTTGGGGATTGGGTATTGGAAACTAAGAAAAAATTTCTCACTTCCAGTCCCTAATCCCTAGTCCCCAGTCCCCAGCCCCCAGTCCCCAGTCCTCATTCCCCATTCCCCCATCTCAATTGTTGATTTAGATACAACTTAAAATTAATTATCTGTGTTAGTTGTGGATTTTTGTCGTTGAGATCAACTCTTAAGGTCTTCTTTAGGAGATCGGCGAAAATCTCGGACTACCCTAAAAGATGAAAGGATCTGCAAGAGTTAGCCAAACAAATTTATGACATTACAAAGCTTTGGTGTGATTGGACTAGCCGTTATGGGCGAGAATATCGCTCTAAACGTGGAACGTAATGGCTTCCCAATTGCAGTTTACAACCGCTCCCGAGAAAAAACGGATGCCTTTATGGCGCAGCGTGCGCCAGGACGGAACGTCAAAGCCGCTTTTACCCTAGAAGAATTTGTCGCCTCATTGGAACGTCCCCGCAAAATCCTTGTCATGGTGCAAGCTGGTAAGCCAGTGGATGCAGTGATTGCTCAACTCAAGCCTTTGCTAGATGAAGGCGATATCATTATCGACGGTGGCAACTCTTGGTTTGAAGATACAGAACGACGCACTCAAGAATTAGAACCCACTGGACTTCGGTATCTTGGTATGGGTGTCAGTGGTGGTGAAGAAGGAGCGCTAAACGGTCCTTCACTAATGCCCGGAGGTACAACCAGTTCTTACGAGTATCTATCGCCAATTTTCAACAAAATTGCTGCCCAAGTCGATGATGGCCCTTGTGTAACCTACATAGGTCCCGGCGGTTCTGGTCACTATGTCAAAATGGTACATAACGGCATTGAATACGGCGACATGCAGCTAATTGCTGAAGCCTACGACTTGCTGAAAAGTGTCGTTGGATTAGACCATAATCAGCTACATGAGGTGTTTGCTGAATGGAACACCACTGATGAACTCGATTCATTTTTGATTGAGATTACCAAGAATATCTTCCCATATCTTGACCCAGAAACAAATTTACCCCTGGTAGATTTGATTGTTGACGCAGCAGGTCAAAAGGGAACTGGACGCTGGACTGTGCAGACTGCATTGGAATTGGGAGTTTCGATTCCCACAATTACAGCAGCAGTTAATGCCCGGATTATATCTTCTATTAAAGAGGAGCGGGTTGCAGCATCTAAAGTTCTAACAGGCCCCAGTGGCAAGTATGACGGGCAAACCAAGGACTTTATCAACAAAGTACGCGATGCTCTCTATTGCTCAAAAATCTGTTCTTATGCTCAAGGGATGGCGTTGCTATCCACAGCTTCAAAAACATATAACTGGAATTTGAATCTGGGCGAAATGGCGCGGATTTGGAAAGGTGGTTGTATTATTCGCGCTCGCTTTTTGAATAAGATTAAGAAGGCTTTTAGCGAAAATCCAGCTTTGCCTAACCTGCTGTTAGCTCCCGAATTTAAGCAGACAATTCTCGACAGACAGACTGCTTGGCGGGAAGTGATAGCCACAGCAGCGAAATTGGGAATTCCAGTCCCGGCATTTAGCGCATCCTTGGATTATTTTGACAGCTATCGCCGCGATCGCCTACCCCAAAACCTGACTCAAGCACAACGCGATTACTTCGGCGCACACACCTACCTGCGTCTTGATAAGCCCGGAAGCTTCCACACTGAATGGGTACCAATTGCTGAAGCTGATAAAAAATAGTCTGAATTCAGAATTCAGAATTCAGAATTCAGAAGTCAGAATTGGGGAGTCAAATAGGCTTTGCCCAAGCTACCAGACTTAGGTTGTGTACTTCACTTTCCTTTAAATCCGCTGTATACCACCATATTGTGAAAGTTGAAAGAGTTTTCAACTGCAATTTTGATAGTGACTCTGAAATTCAGAGTCATTTTTTTATCGAACAGAATTCAGGAGTCAGGAGTCAGAATTCGGCAATGTTTTTTGACCGAAAAAGCGGATGAATAACCGGGTTTAAGACCCCCACCAAATTTTCAATTTGGTGGTCTTCAATCAGTCGCGGGTCCCAATCCCCGACTGATAGCGAAGCGTTAGCGAGTCATCGAGCGTCTTGATTCTGACTCCTGAATTCTGACTTCTGAATTCTTCTTCAAGGTGTTGTGTAATGGCTTGAATAGCTACTGAATTTTTGATGCAATAATAACAATAAACACAACAAGACCTAGCGCTCTGCGAAAATAATTAACGCCTTGAAATAATTCCAGCCAAGCCCAAGTAAACAAAGAACCATTTGCCAGTATTTCTAACACTGTATTGACTTTGTCACTTGTAAAAATTAGAGCTAGTAAACTGGTTACTATCCAAACAATAAGGGGCAGGTTTGGCATCTGAGCTATAACAATTTTGCCATCGCTGTCACGGAAGGTTTTATCAAATAATGTATTTTCCATCATTTTTAACTAGTGAGATGAGAGCGGTAAAATGCATTCATACAGACGATTTCAAGGAAAGTGAAGTACACGCAACACGCTCCGCAACGCTGCAAGGTAGCTTGATATCTGAGCTGATACTGTAACTTTACACCAATAGTCCCCAAGACCGCTTGTAACCAAAGGCGGACAAGAAATCTACCCCACAAGAAGCACAAAAATTAGGTGATTAAAAAATCTGACTCGATAATCATCATCGCGATCGCACCTCTTAAAATGAATTAGTGTAGCTAATTACTGCTGGAGGTACTCAAAGATGGGGCAGCTAAAGTCCGCCGAGGAAATACCTGGTACCTATGGCTTGCCCGTCTTGGGCGAGACTTTGGAAATATTCCGCGATTTAGAATTGTATATATGGCGGCGATTTCATCAATATGGTTCAGTTTTTAAGACGAGGGTGCTGGGACGTAAACGTGCTTATTTAATTGGCCCTGATGCTAATCGCTTGGTGCTGGTGGAACAAGCAGAAAATATGTCATCGCGGATTGGCTGGTATTTCCTGGAACCCGCATTTGGCAACAATATTTTATTACAAGACGGGGAAGAACATCGGCTAACTCGCCGCTTAATGTATCCAGCATTTCACGGAAAAGCGATCGCCACATATTTCGACACAATTCAAAATATAGTGGAAGACTTCCTCAAAGATTGGGGAGAACGGGGAACGATTTCTTTAAATTCTAGTTTCCGCCAACTAACCCTGATAGTTGCAACTCGTCTCTTTTTAGGAACTCAAAACAAAAGCGAAGTCGAGCAAACTAGTCAGTGGTTTACACAATTAATTGATAGCAGTTTTGCAATACTCAAATGGAATGTCCCGAAATTTCAGTGCTAGATTTAATTCAAATATTTAATAAAAGACTATATTCAGATGCATTTGAAGAAGATGAACTATCTGCACATCTGGCAGTGATTGATAAAACTTGATTTTACTGTTTTATAAAACTTACTTCAATTTTTCTACTCAACTAGAAGCTCATCTTCATAGATGGTTAGCCCAATGAGTCAACCCAGTGCTACGCTACAGTTAGCAAGCTTGAGAGGCAAATATGACTGCCCTGATTCTGAACCTCAGCCCCACCATTGAACTAACAGATGAGCAATTCTTCCAACTGTGTCAGAATAATCGAGATTTGCGACTTGAGCGCACGGCAGAGGGAGAATTAATTATTATGCCACCAACTGGATGGGAAAGCGGAAATCGAAATAGCAGACTGACACAGCGCTTAGGTAATTGGACTGACACTGATGGTACAGGACTGGCTTTTGACTCTTCAACTGGTTTCAAACTTCCTAATGGTGCAAATCGGTCTCCTGATGCGTCTTGGGTGAGTCGCCAGCGATTAGAAGCCCTAAATCCAGATCCTGATAGATTCCTACCAATGGCACCCGATTTTGTAGTGGAATTACGCTCTGCTTCAGACAGCTTAAAAACTGTACAAGAAAAGATGCGGGAATATATTAACAATGGTGTGCGTTTGGGTTGGCTAATTGACCCCCAGAATCAACGCGTAGAAATTTACCGTCCAGGACAGGATGTTGAGATTCTGCGATCGCCTACTAGTTTATCAGGAGAAGATGTTTTACCTGGGTTTATGTTAGATTTAGCACAGATTTTAAATTAATTACTGTATTTTTCTATGTCAAAATCGCCCCACCCATCAACCGTTCATACCGATATTTCAACTCTTCCTTCATCAAATTCCAGCGCTCTAAAGTAACATCCATCTCGATGATTTTCTCCGCTGCTTGGCGTGCTAAAAGTAAAACTTCTTCATCTTCAAGCAAACTCGCTAATGTAAAATCTGGCACTCCAGATTGACGAGTTCCCAGTACTTGCCCTGGGCCACGAAAACGCATATCCATTTCCGAAATGAAAAAGCCATCCTGGGACTGTTCTAACACCTTCAGCCGTTGTTGAGCATCAGGACTCCTAGAGCTACTCATCAACAAACAGTAGGATTGAGCCGCGCCACGACCAACCCGCCCCCGTAATTGGTGGAGTTGCGATAAGCCAAATCGCTCTGCATCTTCAATGAGCATAACTGTAGCATTAGGTACATCTACACCCACCTCAACAACAGTAGTCGAAACTAAAATTTGTGTTTCGTTATCACGGAATTTAGTAATCGCTTCGTCCTTTTCAGCTGAACTCATACGACCGTGCAGCAGCCCCACCTGAAAATCTGGAAAAACGCTTTCTTGTAACTTTTGATGCTCATCAACAGCCGATCGCAAATCCAGTTTTTCTGATTCTTCTACCAACGGCAAAACTACATAAACTTGTCTTCCTTGGACAACTTCTCGACGCATCAGGTCGTAAGCATGGTTGCGTTGCTGACCTGATAACACTGTTGTTTGAATCTTTTGCCGTCCTGGTGGTAACTCGTCAATTTGGCTAACATCTAAATCCCCGTGTATCGTCAGTGCCAGCGTTCGCGGAATCGGAGTTGCTGTCATAGTTAACACATGAGGTTGCTGACCTTTTTGCTGTAAACGCGCTCGTTGTTCTACCCCAAAGCGATGCTGTTCATCAATCACTACTAATCCTAATTGGTGGAAATTTACAGGGTCTTGAATCAAGGCATGAGTTCCCACCAACAGCGGTAATTCACCCGTTTCCAACTGAGAATGTATTTGTCTGCGTTTAGCAGTTTTAGTAGAACCCGTCAGTAATTCCACTGGTAAATGCAGCAGGTTAAACCAACTAACTAACTTGCGATAATGCTGTTCTGCCAAAACTTCTGTAGGAGCCATCAGTGCAGCTTGGTAGCCGGATTGAATTGCTGCGAGGATAGCCAGCACAGCAACAACTGTTTTTCCGGAACCGACATCGCCCTGCACCAAACGATTCATCGGTGCGGGTTTTTGCAAGTCGTTGAGGATATCGTTGATGACTCGTTGCTGTGCCCCAGTGAGTTGAAAAGGCAATATTTCGTAGAATTTCTCTATCAGTTGACCGCGTGGGGCGAGGATAGCGCTGGTTTGAATTGCCTTTGCTTGTTGTTGACGTTGCAGTAAACCGAGTTGCAGGTAGAAAAACTCATCAAAAACTAGGCGACGACGGGCGACTTGCAGAGTTTCGCCGTCCTTGGGAAAGTGGATATTAGCGATCGCATCTTTCAATTCCATCAAAGCATATTTCTGTCGCAAACCACTAGGCAAAGGATCTTTCAGTTGAGCCGCAGCAGGTAAAGCCGCAATTACCGCTTGTCGCACTGAATTCGCCACCACTCCCTCAGTCAATGCATAAATTGGCACCACGCGTCCAATATTCAGCGACTCAATGGGATCTCCTGGATTTGCCAAAACCTCTAATTCTGGATTATCCAGCGTCAAGCCGTATTTACTTTCTTTTACCAACCCACACGCCGCTACAATACTACCTACCGGATAACGGCGTTTTAAACTTTCTTGCCAACCGCGACTACTAAAGCGTGTACCTGCGTAAAAACGCCCAATTTTAAGTTGACCGCTGTTATCTTTTACTAGCAGTTCTAAAATTGATAATTTCTGATTCTTGGGGCTAGTAAAGCAGTTGCAACGCTTCACCGTCGCCACTATTGTCACCGTCTCACCCGCCTGTAACTCGCGGATATTCACCTGACGCGCATAATCAATGTGGTCGCGGGGATAATAAAAAAGCAAATCGCGGACGGTTTGTAAACCAAGACGTGCTAAATTATCAGCTCTTTTAAAGCCTATTTCCGGTAAATCACTGAGTTTTTGCTCAATCTTTGGAGCAAGCCTCCGACTCACCTCAGCAACAATTGGAGATGTTGGATTTTGGTTTTTGGATTGATAACTTCTCCCCTGCTCCCCTGCTCCCCTGCTCCCTTGCTCTCCTTCATCTTCCTGCTGTAGTTGATAAAGATACCGACGAGTTTCTGCTACCAAGTTTTGCCTTTCTTCCAGTGCTAGATGTGGATAACTAGCAAATTGCACCGCTAGTCCTTGCCAACGGCGGCGTTCACTTTGGGGCAAGCCTGTGGGAAATTTGCCCAAAGTTAGGCTCAGGAATTCGCTGAAGCGGTATTCCCTGCCCATCAAGTCTGTAAAGCCACGTTCGGCTTCTATTGTCAAGGCTTTATGCAATCGTATCCAATCTGGTTTTTCATTACTCATTGGTTATTAGTCATTAGTCATTAGTCATTAGTCATTAGTCATTGGTCATTGGTCATTAGTGAATAACAAAGGACAACCGACAAAAGACAAATGACAAATGACTAATTTTCAAACCAACTAGCACGCCATGCAGCTTCAGCTTCAGCAACTGCTCTTTCTCGAAGTTTCTTTTGATACTCTCGTTCTAGCTTGTTTAGCTGAACTAAGATACCGCGGATTTGCCTACGCTCAGATGAGAGTTTAGGATCGGCAAATTCAATTTCCCCTAGTCGCAAATTAATAGCCATAATCTGCGTCAGACTAGAATCTTCTGACTGCTGCTCATTTTCAATTTCAATTACTAAGTTTAATAAATTGGGTGGCCCTGGCATTATCTCGGCAGATGCTTCTGATGCAGCCGCAGCCGCAGCTGCTAAAATCGGTTCTGGTAATTTTTTGGGTAATATCCCGGCTTTTTGTAATAAAAGATTAGCATCATGGGAAACTTTTTTCAGTATCTCTTGGGTAACCTCCTCTAAGGTCTGTTGCCATTTTGCCAGTTCTATAGGACTAGAGGTGTCTGGAGATAAGGAGGATGAGGGGGATGAGGGGGATGAGGGGGATAAAGAAGTATTTTCTTCCTCATCTGGTGCTACTTCCTCATCTTCCCCTACTCCCTCATCTCCCCCTGCTCCCTCATCTCCCTCATCTCCCTCATCTCCCTCATCTCCCTCATTTTTAATATAGGTAACCAACTGCTCAGCTGCCACTTGACCTAACTTGCGGATGGCTTGTTGCAATTGTTGGCGCTGATTCAATGACAAATGCAAGAAGCTTTCAGGATACCCTTGAGTACAAAGGTGGTAAGTAGCTAGAATCAACTGTTTTTGTACAGCTAGTCCCAAGGTGGCTAGATAACTAGCATAAGCGCTTTGTAATTCTAGTGCGATCGCTCCAATCGCTTCTTTGAGTGCTGCAATATCCCGCTCAATTCGCTCGATTGCTCTTGCCATAACTTCTCGCTCTTACCCATATCAACCATTAATAGTACAAATATACTGATTTATTTGAGGATACATAGCGGTTCCCATTCAGATGCAGTACAACATCGTATCGCAAGGTGTAGTGGCACGGCACTGCCCATAGGTGTCAACTTAAGCTCAAACGCTTGTACTACATACCTTTTACCCCCCTTAATCCCCCCTTATAAAGGGGGGAAAAAGAAATGCAGTTCCCTCCCTTTTATAAGGGGAGGGTTAGGGTGGGGTAAAGCGTTGAGTGATGGTCAGTGAGTGAATTCAATATCACGTCTTGATAAGGGTTTGACGTTAAGTTGACACCACTGGGCACTGCCATGCCCTTACAGGTGTACCTCATTCAAATGAAAATCGCTATAACTTTCCTAAGCATTTTAAATTTTGAATTATATGCGAACTTTCGCTGCTCTATTAATAAAATACAGGTCAGGCTATTGGCTTGACCTGTCTGATAAAAGGTCATTTGTCATTTGTCCTTTGTCGTTTGTCGCTTGTCCTTTGTAAATAACAAAAGACTAATTGACCAATGACCAATAACCAATGACTAATGACTAATAACCAATGACCAAGTATTACTTGCCGCCCATTTGTGCAGCGACTTCCTCAGCAAAGTTACTTTCTTGCTTTTCAATGCCTTCGCCCAGTACATAGCGGACAAAGCGATTTACTTGGATGTCTTCGCCTACTTGCCCCTTGACTTGCTTCAACAATTCTTCTACAGAAATACTTTGATCGCGGATGTAAGGCTGATCTAGCAAAGTCAATTCTTTGAGGCGTTTGTCAATCCGTCCCTGAACAATCTTTTCTTTGATGTTATCTGGCTTGTTGGCCAAATCATCCTTGCCCATTTCAATGTCTTTTTCTTTTTGGGCGATCGCGGTAGGAATTTGGTCTACACTTACATACTCGACATTCGGACATGCCGCAACTTGCATTGCAGCGTTCCGTGCCAAGGATTGGAACTCTTCCTTACCAGCAGCTGAGTCGGTTTGAGAACCCAACTCCACCAATACACCAACTCGACCGCCAGTGTGAATGTAGCTATCTACTACACCTTGCTTGTCTTCTGCTAGTGCAAATTTGATAAAGCGACGTAGTTGGATGTTTTCACCAAGTGTGGCAATAGTTTGCTTGATAAATTCATCTACACTAACGCTTTCATTCTCAATATATGGTTGAGCTAACAAGGACTCAACACTGTCAGCATTTGTTGCTTGCTTTGCTAGGTTCTTAACCAAAGCTTTAAAAGCTTCGTTACGAGCAACAAAATCGGTTTGGCAGTTTACTTCTATGAGTACACCCACTCGACTACCTGGTTCAATGTAGGTGTCTACTAGACCTTCTGCTGCAATGCGATCGCTTTTTTTACCCGCCGAAGTGATGCCCTTTTTCCGTAGCCAGTCTGCGGCTTCTTCTATGTTGCCATCAGTTTCTTTCAGCGCCTTTTTGCAGTCCATCATGCCGGCACCAGTTTTTTGGCGTAGCTCTTGGACGAGTTTTGCAGATATTTCCGCCATGTTGCCTCAATTTCTAACTTGACCTCGAGTTGTAATCGCTCACCTAATTTAGTGCTGAGTGCTGAGTTTTGAGTGTTCAGTTATCAATTTTGACAACTCACAACTTACAACTTCAAAAATCAACGATTCACCACTATCCGATTTGCTGAGTATTTCTATCTTACTCAGCAATGCCACTTGCTCCACTTGGGGTGACCTCAAGACCTGGATTTCTCACCACATCTCTCAAAGTCTTTTGCTCTTGAGCAGGGGAGCTCTTGAGCAGAGGAGAGTTCAATGTGCCAAGTTCAATCCCCTCTGCCCCTCTGCCCCTCTGCCCCTCAAGCTTGTGAGAAATGCGGGTAAGACCACAGTAGCTGCTCAGCACTCAGCACTCACTATTATTCTTCTTCTTCTTCGTCGGGAATCAGGCTGTCAGTATACTCGCCTTCTTCGTAGTCTTCGTCATACTCAGTGCCATCGTAGTCTTCGTAATCCTCTTCAACATCGAGTTGACCGTGACGACCTTCATAAATGGCATCTGCCAATTTTCCGACTATCAGCTTAATCGACCTGATGGCATCGTCGTTTGCGGGGATGGGGATATCCACTACATCTGGGTCGCAGTTTGTATCCAGCATGGACACAATGGGAATGTTGAGTTTTTGGCATTCTTGAACAGCGTTATATTCCCGTCGTTGGTCTACAATCACCACGATATCGGGCACTTTTCGCATTGTTTTAATGCCACCCAAATATTTTTGCAGCTTCGCCATTTCCCGACGGAGCATCGACGCTTCTTTTTTCGGCAATAAATCCAGTGCGCCGCTTTCTTCCCGCCGTTCCAAATCTTTGAGGCGGTCTACCCGTGTTTTAATAGTTGTCCAGTTGGTCAACATGCCGCCCAACCAGCGTTGGTTAATGTAATGGGAACCGCAACGGCTGGCTTCTTGGGCAATAATTCCAGCAGCTTGCCGCTTAGTGCCGACGAAAAGAAATTTCTTTCCTTGCTCTGCCTGCGATCGCATATAAGCATAAGCATTATCCATCAACTGGGCAGTCTGCACCAAGTCGATGATATGTACACCATTGCGGGAAGTGTAAATGTAAGGAGACATTTTTGGGTTCCAACGCCGGGTCTGATGCCCAAAGTGAACCCCTGACTCCATCATTTGAGCCAATGAAACAACTGGCATATATTTTTTAACTCCGATTCGGGTTAAACCTCCATCCAAGCGTATTTCCCAATTAGGAAACACCCGAATTCTCAGATGTGCGAGATTAGTTAGCCATACTAGGTTAGCATATTCGGGAAAGTTAGGGGACTGGGGATTGGGGATTGGGGATTGGGGACTGGGACACGGAAAAGAGGAGACCAGGGTACGGGGACGCGGGAAAAGACTGGTTACAAGTTGTCTCCCTATCTCCCTATTCCCTCATCTCCCAGTCACCAGTCACCAGTCACCAGTCACCAGTCCCCACTCCCTAACTACGCAAACTCGATAGTCTCAACAAACTCTAAAATATTCTCCTTGATATATTCGGCTTCTTCTTCAATGGAATCGGGAGTTTCGCCGTTAAGAAAGCTGTGCTGGCTGCTAACTATATACAAAAATTCACCACTGATAAATATCAGTAGCCCTCGATACGCATCTAATCTGACGGCAGTTCCATTATTTTCTTGCTTGGAAATCGTCGAACCTTTCGGCATATTGATTAAGACGTAGTAAGCTCCTTGTAAAGTATCTTCCAAATATTCAGTATATTCTACAGTTGCATCTGGTACATTTGCCAAAATCGCTTGGGGCACGTACTTGTCTACTAAGATTGATTGTAAATATTTTTGTTGTCCAAGAGATTCGAGTTCCTCTGACTGTTCCACGGGAAAAGGATAATAATCGATTCTCAGTAAAGTACCGATGTCATCGGAAAAGCCAACTACTCCTTCCTGACTTTGAATTCTACCGCCGTTTTCGGGATCAACTGGAACCGGCACTGTAAAATTCCCTAAGGGGGATTGATATGCCTCTTGAGCATATTCTTCTATAATTACTGTCTCATCTTCGTCATCTGTATATTCTTCCTCTTCTGCTTCTTGAAAGGCCGCAATTACCTCTTTGATGATTTCGTCTGCTTCTTCGTCTTCAAGTTCCAAGGCTGTTTGTAGCTTTTTGAGGTAGGCTTGTTTCTGTTTGGGAATGGCAAGTTCATCGTCTAAAAGCACTATCACCCCAGCGGCGAAACCATCGAGTACTAATTCATCGGAGAGAGAAATTTTAGCGGTATTAAATAAGACACCAAGTCCTTCGTCTTCTGCAATACCTATGAGTCGATCTACGATTTCGATAATTTCGTCTTCTGAGTATTCCTCAAAGACCTCGAATTCCCAAAGAATACCTGCTAAGCTTTCTGCATCGACATCTTCAATGGATAAATCAGCGATCGCTGTCACAGTTGCGATCGCCGCCACGGCTTCCTCTGGACTTAGCGATTCCTCTGATGTCTCTGATGAGTTAAAAATCTTGTCATATTTGCTCATAATTGTTACCAGCATCAATTGGTTTATAGTAATAACAGTTTGAAAGCGACAATGGTCAGTTTACCAATGGAGTGAATCTCCAAAATAAAAACTTTAGTAGTGGCTGACACCAACTTTGGGTTTGAGATTTGGAATTAAAAGCCTTTACCAAAAGGCTGTTGAGTGGAATTTCCCAAAAGTCAATCACGAGAAAATCCCACTACCAATACCCCCTACTCCCCATTCCCCACTCCCCACTCCCTTTTTCATTCGCCATCCTGATTCGTGACATACAGGAAGCGATCGGCAATGTTTTCGTAAAAACTGGCATCGAACCAGTAACCTTGGTGTCCTCGATCGCCCCAGGATGCTTGATATTTCATTTCAACGTTATCCAGGTTTTCATAATAATCTAGGTGACCGCTGATTGGATCTTTGAGATGGTAGTAATTCACCCAACGAACTCCATCGAGTTTGCATTCAACTGGGTTTTTGATCGAGTATTGATTTTTCTGTGTAAATTGTTGTTTCACACGGAAGGAGTTGAGGTGTTCTAAAATCCGCTGTCTAATATACTGTCCCTCCTGTGCTACCTCTCGGAAGAAAAAGGCGATTTTATCTAGTGGTGAACCAAAGGTAATTAACCCTTTAATTTTATCCAGTAACAGACTTTGATTCTCGTCTTGAGAAAGACTTGCTTCAACACACATCAGGTTTAATGTGTCGTAAGCAATACAGCTACCAAGAGAATGCCCAGCTATTATTACTTGGTCGTAATTTGCTTGTTGATCTTCAAGAATTGCTTTCAGTAATGTTAAGGATTCTGTGAGTATTTGCTGACGAATCATTTTATAGGGTGATTTCTGGTCGGTGATGCTGTAGATGGTGATATCACCAATAAAATTAACTATGGGTGGAGTTATAAGTTGTTTACTTAGCTGCCAAGCTGATTGTAAAAAACGACCTTTGAGAAATGGCCCCGCTAACAACAGAATTAACCAAATCCCCATTCGGAACACTGGATATAAAAAGTTAAATATCCGCAGTAATATAGTGAGCGATCGCAAGCGGTATATAAAAAAAGTTTTCCTATTTCTGTTAGCCAAGAGATTATCTAATAGAGGTTGATTCTCTTTACGTTTATAAAACTTAATTGTGCCGTCAAGTGTCTGTTCTGCCCATTGCAATATCTCAGGGACAGTGATTTTATTTTCTGTATAAGCTGACCAATAGTATTCATGAATATCAATTAGCCAATCTTCATTGTTATTAGTTGGTTTCAATCTGATAAAGCTTTCTGTCCAAAGAGAACCGGTTGATAGTCTACGCTTAGCAATTAGGTGTTCTAGGTTGAAAGCTAAATTTTGCTTATCGAAGTATTGAAGAAAATTATGGGTGAAAAAGTCTACAGTCTCAAAAGGATTCTGGTTGCCGATGCCGTGGATGAATAAAAATGCTGTGCGACCTTTAAGCAACCTCACCCTTTTTTGTTTATCTGTCATACATGATTACCATTTTGATAAGAAATACTTGGGTTTGAATTGTGATGATGACCTAGCTGTTGCTACTATATAATTAGCGTTGTCAGAATTGCCAGAGAACCAAATTTATTTGATTAATTCTTATTGACTTTATTACTTTATTTAAAAACATCGACGATTATTATTTATTTTTTAAAGGATTAATTCCATTAAATTTATGTATAAAAAGTAATAAGTATATGTCGTAATGTGTCTACTGGACTCAAACACAAGGTATTCTCAGTAGCTACTGTAACTTTTTGACTACGTTATTGAAATATTAATTTTTGTTAAGAAGAAATTTCTATTGATAACTGCTATATTCTTTTGTTTTTATCCTCTAGCAGATGAATTATATCTATCGATAGAATTATAAACTAGCTAGCGATAGATACCTACACCGTGGGCAGGATGTCACAATACCGATGTTTGTAGTTACACAAAATATTCAAACCACGTACTCTTGAGTATACAAACGTAAATTCTGCGAGATTTTGAGTTTTTTTATTATGGTAAAAACCCCTCCATCCCAATTTTCCCCAGATCAATACAAAGTTGATTCTGCAACAGAAAAAGTCGAAGCTTTGATAGAAGCGCCTGTATCAGATACTGAAATTGACCTAGACTTTCTCTACACTAGGGATATTGAATTTCGTCAGGAAACAATCTACTTTCTTGTAGTCGATCGCTTTTATGATGGCGATCCAGATAACAGCGAAGGTGCAAACTCAGAATTGTACGATCCAACTCGCCAAGAGTGGGGTAAGTACTGGGGTGGGGACTTGCAAGGTGTCATCGACAAATTGGACTATCTCAAAAACATGGGAGTTACCGCCCTTTGGCTAACTCCGTTGTTTGAACAGGTGGAAGAGTTATTTATTAGCAATGCGGCGATGCATGGCTATTGGACAAAAGACTTTAAGCGAATTAATCCTCGGTATATTGCTGACGGAGAGAACCCTTCTTTAAACGCTACTCAAGAAGAAAAAAATACGACCTTCGATCGCTTAATTGCCGAACTCCACAAGCGCAATATGAAGCTGGTGTTAGATATTGTCTGCAACCATAGCAGTCCTGATACCAGCGGTAGCAAAGGTGAATTGTATGATGATGGCGTCAAAATTGCCGACTTCAATGATGATGTCAATCACTGGTATCACCACTATGGCGAAGTGCAAAACTGGGAAGACGAATGGCAAGTGCAAAACTGTGAATTAGCCGGTTTAGCAACCTTTAATGAAAACAATACTGATTACCGACAGTATATCAAGTCAGCAATTAAACAATGGCTAGACCGGGGTGTAGATGCACTGCGGGTGGATACTGTAAAACATATGCCGATTTGGTTTTGGCAAGAATTCACCGGTGACATCACCAATCACAAACCAGATGTGTTTATTTTTGGTGAGTGGATTTACAGTAATCCTGCTGACGATCGCTCCGTGGAATTTGCCAACCACTCAGGCATGACCATGCTAGACTTTGGGCTATGTGTGGCAATTCGGGCAGCACTCGCGCAAGGTTCCGAAAACGGATTCCAGACAATTCAATATATTTTTGACCAAGATCATCGCTACAGTGGGGCTACAGAGTTAGTCACCTTTATCGATAACCACGATATGCCCCGCTTCCAATCGCTCAATCCCGATCCAGCGATGTTGAAGGTGGCGATCGCCTTGATTATGACATCTCGCGGTATTCCCTGTATATATTACGGCACAGAACAGTATCTACACAACGACACTGACGGCGGTAACGATCCATATAATCGCCCGATGATGGAAAGTTGGGATACAGATACAGAGGTATATCGCTATATCAGGTTATTGTCTGGCTTACGGCGACTCAATCCCGCAGTCTCAATGGGTAGCCACTGGCAAAAATACTTAACAGCAGATGTTTATTGTTACATTCGCCGCTATCGTGATTCACTGTGTTTTGTAGCTTTAAACCGGGGAGGAGAAGTTACTTTACCAGAAGTAGACACAGAATTACCTGATGGCGAACATACTTGCGTCGTGACTCGCAACAAGTATGAGGTAAAAGACGGTAAAATTTACGACTTAGTACTCCAAGAACGGGGAGTGATTGTTTTCAGCCACGTTGGAGAACGGATTAAAGCGCAAACCATAGTCCGCGTGCAGCTCAATGGCGTGCAAACTCAACCTGGTGAAACCATTGTTGTGACTGGAGACTGCCCAGAGTTAGGCAACTGGGATATCAGCAAAGCCTATCCCTTAGAATACATCAATACCAATACTTGGTTTGCGGAGATTCCCTTTAATGAGAGTGCAGGTAAGTTGATTGCTTATAAATATGCTATGTGGCGGGAAGGGCGATCGCCTTTGCGGGAAAATCTCGTTAACCGCCGCTGGGTGATTGCCAAGGAAGGCACTGTTAAATGGCGTGATACCTGGGCTTCGGGACGGGAATCGTAGAATTGGGACTGGGGACTGGGGATTGGTTATTAATTCTTATCCCTCACTCTCTCACTCCCTCATCTCCCTACTCAGCACTAAATTATAGAGAGCAAAATTTTTGCGTCTGTGGTTGGTGAACTACTCCGCCGTAAGATGGACGGAGCTTCCCAATTCATCGGGAATAGCCTCCAGAACTCCGTAGTACTAGAAAGTCTGACATTCCCTCCAAGGGCAGGAGTCCTGGTTCCCAAGACCCAAATCTTTCTCTTGCGACACTTACCTATACAGCTTGGTTTTCGCTTATGGCATTGGTGGTCAAGACCCAATAACTCTACCAGAAAATTTTGGCGCTTCGTTATGCATCCAGTATTGTTTTTTTGCTGAAGCAAAAACAAATACTGGATGCAATCCTCACCAAGAGCTCACAATACCTACCGTTAGAGTACATTGTTCGCGTTAGCGTCTCGCAGAGAAGGTGGGGACTTCCGCGACACGTTAAACTAAATAACAAACCTCACAAAAAGTGCAAAGGCAGTTTCTATGACCTCTGCAACAAATCCATCCACCGCCCTCACCCCCTTCCCAGACAACAACACCAAAGGGCTGAACACGAATCACAAAGGGCTGAACAGGAACACCAAAGGGCTGAACAGGAACGCCAAAGGGCTGAACAGGAATCCCAAAGGGCTGAACGCCTAGCTGCTCAATTGCGATCGCTTGGTCTTGAACCAGAAGCTTAATATTTTGCTACGAATTATGAATTTAAAATGACTGGTGTAAAATTGTCATCTGTGGCTTAATTTCTTTAGACACAGATTTTACTGCTACCAGGGTAATCACGATGACAAATAGACCTCCTTCCGAACCTGAGTCATCCCAAAGAACTGCCCTTGGCTTTGATGAATTTATAGCCATTTTGGTTGCCTTCACCACTATCGGAGCAATTCTTTTTTGGTCACTGTCTCGCAGAGATTCTAGCTGGAATTTCAACGGGTTGTTGTCACCTTCCTCCACTTCGTCTGGTAGCGCTTACCCTGATCGAGTATTACCTTCCCCTACTCCCAAAGTAGAACCAAATACATTCCCCAAATTCAACTCATCTGGACCTGAGGCTGTTGAACCCAAGACACCTTCATTGCCTACTAATAGCGCAACTCCTTCCCATGAAGTGTTACCACTTGCTGAGGTAACCCCGACTCAATCCCCACAACCACAGACGCCTGTATCCTCTTCATCAGTGCTTGAGCCATCAATTACATCATCAGCCTTGCCTTTAGTAACTCCAGCAAAACAAAAATCAGTTATTCCGCCGCCAATTGCATTTAACGATGTGCCTAATAACTTCTGGGGTCGGCGTTTTATAGATGTTCTTTCTTCTCGTGGTATTCTCAAGGGATTTCCGGATTATTCTTTTAGACCAAATCAACCTGTAAACCGCGCTGAATTTGCTGCCATACTACAAAAAGCTTTCGACCAAGAACTGTCTAAAAGTGCGATCGCATTTCAAGATGTACCAGCAACATTCTGGGCAAATCCAGCAATTAACCAAGCCATCACTACCGGATTTCTCAAAGGTTACCCGAAAAACACCTTCAAGCCACAAGAAAATATTTCACGAGTACAAGTTTTAGTTGCCCTTGCTAGTGGGTTGAATTTGAAAACACCTACTTCGCCGAATCAGATTTTAAGTATTTATCAAGATGCTAAAGATATTCCCGCTTATGCTACCAGTAGAATAGCTGCTGCTACAGCCAATGGACTTGTAGTTAACTATCCAAACCCACAAGTTCTTGCTCCTAACAAAGTAGCGACTCGTGCTGAAGTGGCGGCGATGATTCATCAAGCTTTAGTTAAACAAGGTAAATTGAAGGGAATTTCATCTGAGAACATTGTGCGTAGGCCTAGCCCAACCCAGGCATCGCCAAATATATCTCCAGAACCTTTGCGGACTCGAAAACAAAACCCAAAGGTTAACTTATCAGCAGGTGGTTCATCTCAATAAACTAAAATTTTGGTTGGATTTTAAATTTTAGATTTTGACTGGGAAAAGTCAACTATTATGAGAGTAAATTTGTATTAGTATTAGTAGGGGTTTAGCAATGCTAAACCCCTACCTTAGTTTTGGTCAGAAAAAATTATCTCTGCCGCTGTCTCAACAAGTATTCAAATGTGCTTGTGGTATTAAGCTTCTGGAATTTGTTTACCGACAACTTGTGATTTAAGAGTAGTGATTTCACTAGTTAACTCTTTCCTAGTTGAGGCTTTGAGTAAATAGCGGTAAACAAACCAAACAGAATAACCAATACCAATCAACTCAAAGGTAGGAGCTACCAAGGGAATATCATTCAAAGCATCTAATACTGCCAAGAGTACTTTAACCCCAACAATTGCTCCCACAATTAAACCAACGGTAACTAGGGGCTGCTTATATTGATTAAAGAAGCTTCCCACATATTCAGGCAATGTTGCTAAAAAGCTAGAAACTTGCTCCCCGTATTTGAGCCATTCATCTTGAGGCTGCGCGGGAGGCTGGAGTTTAGTTATAGTCCCCGTTTGGCTGTTGATTCCTGGCACTGTAGCCTCTTTGGATGTGGTTTCCGTAAATTCTTGTTCTGACATTTTCACTCCCATTAATTTGACAGTTGAGTTTTTCTAATCTGGATAATTACAACCAAAAGGGTGTTGATTAGCTAATGCATGAGTCCACCACTACAAATTGGGTCAAGAGCAGAAAACGGTTTTAGTATCCTATAACCATAATTGCCCCGTAATATCTACTGCATCAACTACAAGGTAGAAAGTCAGTAGGAGGATAGAACTCAGAAGGCAGCAGAATGTATTATAATCAACTTTCTGAGTTTCATTTTTTGTCATCAACTAAAATCCTCAGGTTGTAGATATTATCCGATTCCGTCTCATTTGCTCATAATCGTACTAAATCTAAGTACAAATCATGCAAAAATTAATCCACCTCTCATTTATATAAGCTTAAAAGCCGATTTTATCCGATATTAAAGCTATCTTAAGGTGGGATGGTCAATAAACGCATTGGTATTGATATTAATACGTAATATAAGTTTTTCTGTGTTTACATATACTAGACTTGGAAACTATTTTATGATGATGGGACTGGGGATTGGGGACTGGGGATTGGGGACTGGGGACTGGGGATTGGGTACTGGGTGCGGAAGATTAGCTACAATCCAATTCCTAATCCCCAGTCCCTACTGCCTACTCCCTACTCCCTACTTCCCAGTCCCCAGTCCCCAGCATAAGCTTATCCTAATTATCTGGTGAGTAATGATTTGCTCTTGCTATAAAAGAGGATAATCTAGATGTTAATCACCAGTTAAAGTGTTTGCACAAGCTAGACTGATTTGGTGATGTTTGCGGGAAGGCAAGGAGGTTTGAGAAATGCCAACTCAAAAGCCAACCCCTATTGACAGCAGTTCAGAAAGCAAAAAAGTGTCAGCGTCAGAGCCATCAACAGACGAACTCCCGACCATAGAATTTCCCTCACAAGGGAAACTCAAAGCCAGTTCTTGGCGCATTCATCAAAAAATTGGCTACGGGTACTTTGTAGCTATTGGAATTGGTTTTTTTGGCTCACTGACTGGGCTGGTAATCGCCAACTATTACCGAGGAAGGGAAGTCAGGCAATTAAATCAAGCTCATGAACAAGGACAATTACTGAGTAATTATAAGGATGCAGTAGTAGGGGCACAATTGCATAGTTCTAACTTAGTTGCTGTGTTGGAAAATTCACAACGGTTGGAAAGCAAAAAAGCTGATTTTCTCAAAAGTTTTGAAAAAGCTAAGCAACTAGAGTCAAAAATTAACGGATTTATTGACAGTAAACCTCGAAGACTAGCTGCAACAAGTTCGACTTTACAGACGTTATTGCAGGATTATGAAACTAATTTAAAAGCTTATGTTGAACAAATTGAGGCGGTTTTAGAGAAAATTGATTCCCAGCCAGTACAGCCCGAAGAGATTTCTTCAGCCCGATCGCAGTTATTAAAAATCATGCGTAGTGATACAGCCATGCGGCTAGATCAGCTTTCGCAAAATTTGACTAATATCCTGCAAACTGCGGAAAATCAAGAGCAAGAAAGGCAAAAATCCGTTGAGGAGGCAAAAGTAGTTGAACGATTTATAGTGATTGCGAGTATGCTGGTTTCCGTGGCGATCGCAGTTATTGTAGCTTGGCGGACTAGTCGAGCGATCGCTGAGCCAGTAATCGTTGTCACCCAAGTGGCTGAGCAAGTCGCAAGGAAATCTAATTTCGATTTGCGAGCTCCCATCACCACTGAAGATGAAATTGGTTTACTCGCCAAATCTCTGAATCGTTTGATTGAGGGAGTCTCTGAGCGAACTAAAGAATTACAACAAGCGAAAGAATTAGCTGAAGCTGCTAGCAAGGCAAAAAGCATATTTTTGGCAAATGTCAGCCACGAGTTACGCACACCATTAAATGCTGTGATTGGCTTGAGCCAACTTCTAGAAGACGACGCCACCGATCTTAATTTATCGGCAGACTTTATCACAGACTTAGAGACAATTAACTCAGCCGGTAAACATCTACTGCACTTGATTAACGAAATCCTCGACTTGTCAAAAATTGAAGCGGGGAAAATGACTCTCTACCCAGAGACATTCGAGATTGCGACGCTGATTCATAATGTCGTTCTCACGGTCAAATCAACTATAGAAAAAAATGCCAATGTCTTAGAAGTGAATTTTGATGAGCAACTTGGCACTATGTACGCCGATCAAACTCGGATGCGTCAGGTGTTATTAAATTTACTTAGTAATGCAGGTAAATTCACTACAAACGGCAAAGTTATTCTGACAGTCAAAAGAGAAAAAGACGACTTGAGACCAGATGCTCCTTTGGGCAGCATTACTTTCACTGTCAGCGATACAGGCATAGGTATGTCTCACCGTCAACAGCAGCAATTATTTCAACCTTTTACACAAGGGGATACATCGACTACGAAAAGATACGGTGGTACAGGACTGGGTTTGGCAATTAGCCGTCACTTCTGTCAGATGATGGGCGGTGAAATTATTGTCAACAGTCAGCCGGGAGTGGGTTCTACTTTCACTATTCGTCTGCCGATGACTGTACAGGAATAAACTAGGTGAAAGTGCGATCGCCAGAGAGTGGGAGATGAGGGAGCAGGGGAACTTCTCTTAATCATTTCCCTGCCAACGATGTTTTGCTATGCCCCTTCCTGCTCAACTGCTAGGGGTCGAATGTGGATGATAACTCAACAGTCAACAATCAACAGTCAACACTCCCAATTCCCAAATTGATCACGAATGAGGTTCCCCAACCAAGACAATTGAACACTTCAATTCTTGAATCATCTGGGTTGTGACTTGGCTAACGGAGAGTCCGCCGGCTGTGCGATAACGGACGGAACGTAACACGACTAAATCAAAGGCTTGAGCTTGGCGAATTACTGCTCTAGCAACATCATCACCCCTAATGGTTTGAATATTCGTATTCACCTGTAACTGGCTCTTAGAGGCGATATCAGACAATTGAGAGACAAACTTTTCCACTAGATTTGGGCGTGTGTTGCGATCGCAAACGTGCAACAATACAACTTCTGCCTGATTTACATCAGCCAAAATTTGGGCAAATCGTAAAGCGCCTATGGTTTGGCGAGTCAAATCTCCAACTGGTACAAGAATTTTTTGGATTGTCTTGGGACTGCTCAAAAGGCGCGTGACTGCTACCGGACAGTGAGAAGACCAGAAGACACTATCAATTACATTACCAAATAAACGGGCACGTAAACCTGTTGTCCGCGACCAACCCATCACCACCAAATTAGCGTTTTGTTCTCGACTAGTGCGGCTAATTGCCAAAGCTATATCATCATCAATCCGATTTTTAGGTGACACTTCCACGTCAAATTCTTGACTGATTTCTCTAGCTAAATTCAATCTTTGCCGACTTTGGTCAAGTGCTGTTACTAATTGTGGATCGTCCATTTGGATATGTGCTTTAGTAATAGCTAATGGCACAATTTTTCCAGATTCATGACTAGCCAGCAATGCTGCCATTTCTATCAGATAACGCTGGGTTTGAGGGTTGTATATTGGGACCACAACAGTGAATGAGTCTTGTTTTTTTTCTGCTAATTCCCCTTCATTACCTCCCCACCAAGTAGCCAGACTATCTGTTTCAAAATCTGTTTCTTGCAGCTGTAAAGAAGAAGCAAATCTTGCTGTGATTACCGGGCCTAATATTGCAGTAACCAGCATGAGGACAATCACACTGTTTAACACGCCTTCATTAATGAGCCGTTCACCCGCAGGATTCACACTTTGATAAGCTACCAAAGCTGCTGCTAGTGTAGCTGCTACCTGTGGCAGTGACAATGACCACATCGTTAACATTTCCGCCATATTATAGCGGTACAAAAGTTTGGCTAAGAATGCTGCGATAAATTTGCTACCAATCAAAGCCACTACAATGATTAGAGTCAACCAAATTGAACTGAGGGTTTTGATAAATGCCGGAATATTAATTAATAATCCCATGTCCACAAAGAAACAAGGGATAAACAAAACACTGCCAATAAACTCAATTTTTTCTTTGACTGGGCTACGTCCCAAAACATCGTTGACAGCTAAACCTGCTAAAAAAGCACCAACAATTTTTTCAACTCCAATTATCTGCGCTCCCACAGATGCCAAAAATAATGCTAGTAATATAAATAAAAACTGGTTACTTTGTTCGTCTCCAGAACGACGAAAAAATTCTTTTCCTGCCCAGTCAAAACCAAACAGAACAACAACTGAGTAAATTGCTAATCCACCTAACAACATCGCTAAACTCAAGGCTGAGAATTCACCTCCATGAATTCCCACACAAATTGCTAATACCAGCAAAGCACCTGTGTCAGTAAAAATCGTGGCACCAATGGTCACAGTTACAGCTTCATTTGTGACCACACCCAGACGGCTGACAATTGGATATGCCAAGAGAGTATGTGAGGCTAGTAAAGAACCAATTAAGACTGAAGAATTCCAACTAAAATTGAATAAACGTCCGGTAATAATGCCAGCAATTAATGGAACTATGAATGTGAGTATTCCAAACCCAATTGAGCGATTTTTAGTTTTCTTGAACTGTTCTAAGTCAATTTCTAAACCTGCTACGAACATCAAATAAAGTTTACCGATATCCGAAAGCAGTTTCATAGTGTCAGACTCGGAGTTTAACAACTTTAGCCCGTTTTCTCCTAGAATTATCCCTGCAAGCAACAATCCCACTAACCCAGGAAGTCGCAGACGTTCAAATATAGGTGGTACAGTAAAGATTACTGTCAGGAGAATGGTAAATGCAATGATCGGACTGTCTGTTAACAAGCTTGCTGGCATTTGTAATAAATAAACCTAATTTATAAGTGTACTCTATAGATACGAAAATTCACTTAAAATTTCCGTAGGCTTAAGTTTTTTTGATTACCATTAATTAAATCTTTAACAGCATAATTGTTGCACTGCGATCACAATTCTATCTTAAGAAGGGTTTGTTTAGATCCATAGATAGAAATATATAGCAGAATTCAGAATTCAGGAGTCAGAATTCAGAATTAGAATAAGCTCTGGGTCTAGCTTTTAAACTTAAATGGTGTACTTCATTAACTTTAAATCTGCTGTATATAGATTTTGAGATTGCGAACATTATGGATATTTCAATAACTATAAATAGTATTTAGAATTTGTCAATCGTGATATTTTAGAGAAATACAAGTTTTTGTAGAAAATAATTCAAAATATTAGCCTTTTAATAACTTTCATGTAAAAATAATCTCAATATATTGTTAAATTACAACATCAAGTTTGGTAATGTAGAGCAATAGAAACTAATCAAATCATTCTTGTGATACGCTTATACCAATTCTCTATGAAGATACGCCTAATTATTCTGGGACAAACCTCCGCGACGGCAGTCGCTTCAAGTCGGCAGAGCCGCCCAACGCGCTGCCTCACCTTTGCGTTAACCTCTGCGTACCTTTGCGTTTAAAAAAAAGCGGCATAATTGGCGCAGCTTCACAAAGAAACGGTATTAGCTGCTTGGAGGTAAATCGCTGTGATGCGATCGCAAGTATATTTGCTTATAGTCCAGCCATATCTGGAAAAATCTGGAAGAGCGCTCCTATGGGTTCCTATCAATGATAATTTTAAGCATTGAGAACCCCTAAAAATCAGAGTTTATGAACGCAGCCGACGATAAAACAATTGTTCGTGAGTATTTCAATTCCACAGGTTTTGACCGTTGGAGGCGGATTTACGGCGATGGCGAAGTCAACAAAGTTCAGCTGGACATTCGCAATGGACACCAGCAAACAGTGGATACAGTTCTCGACTGGCTAAAAGCTGATAACAACTTACCACAACTATCAATCTGCGATGCTGGCTGTGGTGTGGGTGTGCGATTCGTTTAACCTAAATGAGTAGAAATACTCAGGGACGGTTAGCTTGGTTATAGAACCATGACAACTGAATGACCATGTAGGTGAAAATCCTACCCTGCAAGTGCAGCAG
>JAHHHB010000003.1 GCA_019359545.1 Desmonostoc geniculatum HA4340-LM1
TTTGTCTGGATTTCCTTGGATAAAATCTATCAATTCTTTCATTGCTCAATTATGCATCTTATTTATACTAATTAGACCAGCTTATCGTTATGTGTAATTTTTCACAACTGATTTAGGATTGCTATAGCTCTAAGATATCTATTTATGTAGACGATTATCGTCTACAATTAATGAAAGATTGTCGAAAATTTCGTAGTTTAATTTTTTCTTTGCTATATTGAACTTTATGATACGTGTTGCCTCATTTTTTGCAGGAATTGGTGGTTTTGACCTCGGTTTTGAACAAGCAGGAATGCAGGTTGTTTTTCAATGTGAAATAGATGAATTTTGTCAGAAAATTTTGAAACGTCACTGGCCTCTTGTACCCATCCATGCAGACATCAGAACCCTCTCATCTTCAACTATCCCTGCCACTGACTTATGGTGTGCAGGATGGCCATGCCAAGACCTCAGTCACGCAAACACAAATCGCCAAGGACTTGCAGGAGAGCGAAGCAGCTTGTTCTACAGGTTTATGGAACTTGTTGCAGAAGTTCAGCCAACGTGGTTGGTCTTGGAAAATGTGCCCGGTTTACTCTCAGCAGAGCAAGGAACAGCCCTTGAGGCAGTTATCGACACATTGCAAGAGAATGGGTATTTGGGGGGATGGTTATCGTGTAACGCTCTCCATACGGGTATACCTCACAACCGAGACAGAATATTCTTTATTGCCAGTTTTAGATCGGAGTGTGCCTATAGAATCTTTACTGACAGCAGCGAATTGTCTTGGGATTCTGCGACGCGAAAATCGAGCCGGACGCAAGCTAGATCGAACGTTCGTCAAAGCGCTCTCAGAGACACTCCGCTTGTGGTACAACGTCGCGGTGGCTTCGGGTACACTCTGGCAAAAAGCATCTGCCCCACGTTACGTGCCCAAACTGGAGGACATCAAGGAGGTCATTCAGACCGACCAATACTCTGTGGCGAGAAACTTGACGTGGACAGAGTGGGAAAGGCTAATGGGATTTCCCCCAGGATGGACGGTCGCCGAGGGCGACTCCTTGGTAACGCCATTGTCCCAGCAATCGCCAAATGGATTGGAACAAAGATTATAGAAGTCGAGAGTAATTTCAATAATGCACCAACTTGACAGTAAACCGAAATAGTGAAGCACTTTTGTGAAAACTACTTCTATATAATCCACATAACGTGACCATCAGGATCTCTGACTAAAAAGCCTTTTTCAACCCTAAAATTAGGCGATCGCTCTGTAAATTGCCTGCGGCGGCCGGTTACACCATCGCACTTAATTTTCTCAACTTTCAGGTAAACTGGCAAACGCCTTTTCAACTAACTCCTTTGCCTTAGCATCCAAACGCAGCCAATCCACTTCACCGAGTTCATCAATTAAGCTAGTATCAATATTAGCCGCTTCCTTCTCAGGGTTGTATTCAATAAAACACACTTGATAACACAACTCCCACAAATCGATACTCGCTTGTTGCTGTTGATGCTGCAAAAGTAAATGGTATCCTGGATGGGGCATCGGCAGACGAGCCAAAGTCTGTCTGATTTCATCTGCTTCTTCGGGCGTTGCAGTTTCCATTGCTTGCAACAGTTGAGTCACCAATGCTTTGATTTCATCAGTGGTGTTAGGCGGCCAAATCAGGACATCATGGTAAGTTCCCGTCCAAGAAGACTCATCAAGCTGTTTGCGGATATTGTCGATAACGCGAATGAAAGCAGGTTGCATGAGGATTTCAGCCTGCTGCCATGCAACTGAGTTTGTTATTTTAGGTGGCATTGGTAGTAAACAGGGGCACTAAACAGAGAAATAAACAGTCTGCCTTTATTAAAAAGCTGCGTTTTTAATCTAAATCTTTTCTCAAGATAGCGGATTTCATTGAAGAAAATTTGGAGATATTTATTACTAGCGCAAAAATTAGGTGATAACTCTGGGGAGGGAATATGATAGGCAAGCTACTAGACCATCGTTACCAAATAATTAGAGTCCTCGCTACGGGAGGATTTGGTCAAACCTATATTGCGGAAGATACTAGGCGGCCAGGTAACCCTATTTGCGTTGTCAAGCACCTCAAACCCGGAACTGACCCCAGAGTTTTTGCTACAGCTAAGCGTCTGTTCAACAGCGAAGCCGAAACCTTAGAAAAACTCGGCAATCATGACCAGATACCCAGGCTACTAGCTTACTTTGACGAAAACCAAGAATTCTATTTAGTACAAGAATATATTGAAGGACAAACCCTAGCTGAGGAACTTTTACCTGGTAAGCGTTGGACTGAAAGCCAAGTAATTCATCTGTTGCAGGAAGTTCTGGGCATTCTAGAATTTGTCCACCAGCAAGGTGTGATTCACCGCGACATCAAACCAGATAATATTATCCGTCGCGCCTCAGATAATAAATTAGTTTTAGTAGACTTTGGGGCAGTCAAGCAACTGCGTACCCAAATGGTAACAGTTGGCGGACAACCTTCTGCCACAGTGGTTATTGGCACTCCTGGCTATATGCCCACAGAACAAGGGCAAGGTAAACCCCGCCCCAACAGTGATATTTATTCCCTGGGGATTATTGCCATTCAAGCATTAACAGGATTACCGGCAACAGAATTGCAAGAAGACCCGGAAACGGGGGAAATCATCTGGCGCCATTCAGTAACCGTGAACCATCGCCTAGCAGCAGTGTTGACTAAGATGGTGCGTTATCACTTCAAAGACCGCTACCAAAGCGCCACAGAAGCACTGCAAGCATGTAAAGACGCGATTAATCCTGTAGCTGCACTTTCCACACCTCAAGAATCTGCACAAAATTCCAGCTACCAGGCAACTAAACCCCGATCGCAAGCAGTATCTCGCCAGCAAACTCTTGCAGTTGCACCACCAAATCCTGTCCCACCTAAACCTGTGCGTCAGAACTCTAGCAAATCCGACCCATGGCCAATATTAATTGGCATATTGTTGGCAGGTGGCGCTGCTGCTGTAGTAGCAAATGTATATCCAAATCTGAAAAATTTAGCTGCTAATTTTACAGGTAATGATACTGCTTTAGCAAATAAATGCTCGGCTGTTGTCGTAGGGAATTCTAATATTCGTTCTGAACCTAGTTCAATAAATTCTGACAATATTTTGCAAACCCTTCGTGATAATGCCAGCTTCGAGGTGACTGGCAAGCAAACAAAACGAGGTTGGGTTGAAGTTAAACTCAAATCTGGACGTTTGGCTTGGGCACACTCAGATGTCATAGCCAATAAAGGAGAATGGGCTTCTTGTCTGCGGGAAAAGGGTATTGCAACTAAGACGATAGATGATGCTACCTTAATTACTAATCGACCAATTCCCCAGCCAAAATCAAAATCTCAGGATGTAGCAACTTCATCATCAGACAAATCAAAAGCCTCAACTATCGGTAATGGAAAATCAGAGCGATCGCAGTCTAATGATAACAGTGCCCAGATTTTAGAACAAGCAAAAAACAAGTATGAATCAGGAGATATCGTTGGAGCGATCGCACTTTTAAAATCCATTCCGACAACTGCTGCTTCTGATATTGAAGAGACACGCAAAGTCATCGCCCAGTGGCAAGAAGATTGGGCTAAAGCCGAGGCGTTATCTAATGAGATCAGCAAAGCAATAGATGATGGCAAATGGGATAAAGTTTTAGATTATCAAAACCACCCCGAAAAGTTGCCCAATACTCAATATTGGCGAAAGAAAATAGAACCCTTATTTCAACAAGCAGCTGAAAATATAGCAAAACAAGTACTACCGAAAGTAGACAATCAAGGTAATCAGAAGAATCCTGCAAAAGAAGTTTCTAATACTAAACAACCTGGCACCACAGAAAGTCCCAATGCCACAGAAACTCCTAAAGGTAGTTTATAATATAGCATCTCCAGTGATAGGCTCAGATCCCCGACTTCTTGAAGAAGTCGGGGATCTTTTTGGAAATTGGTGTTCAGAACTGCAACATCCGATTGTAACCAGACCCAAAAGTTGTCAGGGTCTGGAAGCATAAGCGAGGATTTTAGTGCTGGAGTTGCCCAAATCCGATAATAACTACAAAGTCGTCGGGGCTATCTACTCACAGCGGATTGAAAGTGCCGATCAAATTCAAACCATAACCGCAGATCGAGTATCTGAGTTACATTCCCAAAACGGTTCTATTGTCCAGTTGCTGGCGGTAAACATTCTTCCCGAAGTTCAGGAAAGGAGACTTGGGGATCAGTTACTGGAGTTTATGCCGTCACTTAAGTACTCAGGTATAAGTTGTAAAAAGCATGACTACTTCCATCGAAGAACTGCTCGGTCTACAGCCCCCGACGGCAAACTGTAAAAAGGAAAGTAACAACCAAATTTCCTTCAGCTTGCTGTTTTTCTCCGACGTGAGGAAGGATGTGACGGACAAGCAGAAATATGAATTCGTGCGCGACATCACGGTGTTTGGCGATCGCGCCGGGTTTACGGCAATCTACATACCTGAACGACACTTCTACGAGTTTGGCTCTATTTTCGCCAATTCGGCGGTGATGGCATCCTATTTAATTCCGCAGACCACCAGGATTCGGTTTAGAACAGCCGGGATTTCCCTACCTCTGCACCATCCGGCTGAAATCGTCGAGTGGTGGGCGATGAATGATATATTATCTGGTGGACGAGTGGATCTTGGTTTTGGGTCGGGATGGAATAAGCCGGATTTTATTTATTTATGCGCTGATATCGAATACGGCGGTTAACTTTAATGGTCAAGGGGGTACTTCGAGTGCTTCTTTGAACATAGAGAGTCATGTAGACTTGATCGAGCGATGCTATCAAGAAGCTGGTATTAACCCGCGTGATGTCAGCTACATCGAAGCTCAGGGCATGGGGAATCGTCTTTCCGACTTGGCGGAGTGGGAAGCCTTTAATCGGGCGTTGCGATCGCTAGCCAAAGCTAGAGGCGTGACTTTGGATCTCCACTTTTGTCGAATTAGTACGCTCAAGCCTTTAATTGGGCACGTGGAATCTACATCTGCTTTGGGGGCGCTGCTGAAGATCGTTCGTAGTTTGGAAACCGAGCGGATTCACAAGATTCTTGGTTTTTCTGGGGCGGATATCGCGCTGGACACAGACAATCAGCCCTGTGTTTTGGCCAGCGAGACATTGCCTTGGAACAAAACGGACAAGCCGCGCCTTGCCGGACTGCATTCTTTTGGGATGAGCGGCAACAATGCTCATATTTTAATTCAGGAGTATCGTCCGTGGGAGAAAGAACATTCCCCGACTCAATCTTTGCCCGTTATTCAAGAGTTTCTCATCGTACTTTCTGCGAAAAGCGAGAAATCATTAACAGCCCTCGCAAGGGAACTCGACCAGTTTCTTGCCACTGCCTTAGTCCCTGATTTAAAGGACATTGCCCACACATTGTACAATGGGCGCGAACACATGGACTATCGAATGGCGATGGTCGTTTGCGATCGCCAACAATTGAGGGCTGCACTGCAATCCTATATCGAAGCGGTCAATGGCGTTGCGACGAAAACAGGGAATCCCAATGTCTTTATTGGCACAGTGAGTTCTGCTCAAAAGCAAGATACTTCAAGTTTTGCCGGAATGCAAGCGATGGCGGCAGCGTGGGTGCAAGGTAGTGCAATTTCATGGCCAGAACATCCCACCGCCCGCCGGGTGCCACTTCCTGGTTATCCTTTTGACTGGACTTTAGACTAAAAAGCACAAAATGACTCAGGGAACCTGAGTTGAGAAAAAGCAAAAACAAGAATTGAAAAAATCAGAAATCAAGCAGGTTTCTGCTCAGTTTTACGTGAGTGAGTAGTACGTTTTTTGACGATTGGATAGCGAATTCTACGTTGCCGGGGCTGCCCAGTCTTCCAACCTGGAGATTTACCTCGTAGTTTTGGCGGTTGGGCAGGAGTAGAAACTCTGACTAAAATCCCAGGCATAGCTTGTGCAACGCGTCCAGGGGTCAGTAGAGTCATTTGTTTTTGCCACGGGAGCGGATTGTCATTGACAATATCACGAGCCAGCCATAACTCCCAAGTCATCAGTGGCATGAGATCACTCCATCGGTCACATTGAGCTGGAGTAGATAGCTAACTGCCTTCAGTTTCTGGTATCCAAGCGATGGTACTGTATCCGTATCCCGGGGTGATGGGGCGACCTCCTCTTCCGCCTTGAGTATAATGCTCATAAGTTCTTTCTTTAAGAGTGTAAGCATCTGGTCTTGACCATACTGTATGGTCTCCCGCTAAAATGATGCGCCCCATTTTTGGTATTTTTCGACTATACAGTTCCATCAACTTGTGACGCTGCGGTCTGGTATCCTGTATTGCTTCATAGATACTTGACCATTGACGGCGAAATACCGGACACGTTGATAAATCTGCCAAGCTATACGCATTGCGTGTTAACAATATTGCATCTATCAATTCAAAAGTTGCATCCTTTGCCCGGCATAAACATTTGTATGCTGCTTGACGGAACTCTTTCAATTGTGCAAAAACATCCATAGCGGCTGATGAAGGTTGGTAGTGCTTCTTTCATCTTCCGTTACTGGGGTGCTTGTTCTTACACGCATCCCTTCACTTTTTGCAGTCCCATTATTTACCGATCGCTCTGTTTTAGTCTAAAGTCCAGCTAATAGACTCATCCGCGAATCATGAAAGCTTACCAGGAGAGAGTTACAAGGATTTGCACGGAAGGAGCGATCGCTATCTGGCTGTACGAGGAAATGAGGGTTTGAAGGCATCTAGAGAGAAAAAAATGGAATTAGAGCAGAAACGTAGAATCAGCATAGATGAATTTACAAATTGCAAATTCAGTACTAAAGGTAACAGAAAATAACCGATTAATTCGTAACCTTACCAGCCCACAAACAGCCAGAATTACCTGATTATATCGATGTCGAGCTAGACGAAATCTATCACTAGCTACTCGAAATAAATTAATATCGCTTGTCTTCGTACATTGGTGTAAACTTAAGCTTAAACGCTTGTCCCACATACGCTTTACCCCACCCCCAACCCCTCCCCTTGGTAAGGGGAGGGGCGATGTACGCCCCTAGCTATGTATCTGTATCAGGTATTTCGTAAAATGGTATTAAAATACTCATCCTTTCGCACGGATTGATAATTGGCAGTAATTGTTATTAATAATTTCATAGTTTTAACCTCAATAAATTAGGCAATTTTAGGTTGTTTAATGCCAGCAGTGAAAACCAAAAGGCAATTTTATTTTTACTATTTTTATTTCTTCAGTATGTTACATATGTAACAGACACATTCCTTTAAAATAATCTTAATTAAATCTCAGCCATTGTTAATAATTAATTTTTTTTAATGAAAGTGAATTAAAGAAAAAACTATCTTAGTATTAAAAAACAAATATTGATAAACAGGTGAGACTTTACAAGCATTATCACCTACATCATGCATGGGAAACAATAGAAAATACATAGCCTATGACTAACGTACTATGGCTACAAGGTGGTGCTTGTTCAGGCAACACCATGTCATTTCTCAACGCCGAAGAACCGACCGTCTGCGATTTAATTGCCGACTTTGGCATCAAGATACTTTGGCATCCATCCTTAGGATTGGAATTAGGCGATAACTTACAAGCACTGCTGCGGGATTGCATTTCTGGCACAATTCCCCTAGATATTTTGGTATTTGAAGGTAGCGTTGTCAACGCGCCCAACGGCACTGGCGAATGGAATCGATTTGCCGATCGCCCCATGAAAGATTGGTTAGCAGATTTGGCTAAAGTTGCCCAATTTATCGTCGCTGTGGGCGACTGTGCCACCTGGGGAGGAATTCCCGCCATGTCACCCAACCCCAGCGAATCGGAAGGCTTGCAGTATCTCAAGCGTCAAGAAGGTGGCTTTTTAGGGAAGGATTTCGTCTCCCAAGCCGGATTACCTGTAATTAACATACCCGGATGTCCCGCACATCCCGATTGGATTACGCAGATATTAGTGGCGATCGCTACTGGACGCATCGCCGACATCTCCCTCGATGAATTGCATCGTCCGCAAACGTTCTTCAACACCTATACCCAAACAGGTTGTACTCGTAACGTCCATTTTGCCTACAAAGCATCAACCGCCGAATTCGGTCAGCGTAAAGGCTGTCTATTTTATGACTTGGGTTGTCGCGGCCCCATGACCCATTCCTCCTGCAACCGCATCCTCTGGAATCGCGTCTCCTCCAAAACCCGCGCCGGAATGCCTTGTTTAGGTTGCACAGAACCAGAATTTCCCTTCTTTGACCTCAAACCAGGAACGGTATTTAAAACCCAAACAGTCATGGGGGTTCCTAAAGAATTACCGCCAGGAGTCAACAAAAAAGACTACGCCTTACTCACAATGGTCGCCAAAGATGCAGCACCACCTTGGGCAGAAGAAGACTTTTTTACAGTTTAGTCATTAGTCATTAGTCCTTTGTCATTTGTGAAAAACCAATGACCAATGACCAATGACCAATGACCAAAGATCAATGACTAAGGACAAATGACAAATGACAATTCAATCATTAGATATATCGCCCGTTGGTAGAGTTGAAGGCGATTTAGATGTGCGAGTTGATATCGAACATGGGCGGGTAGTCAACGCTTGGACACATGCAGAACTATTTCGCGGATTTGAAGTTATTTTACGCGGTAAAGACCCCCAAGCCGGATTAATTGTCACGCCTCGAATTTGCGGAATTTGCGGTGGTTCTCACTTAACTTGTGCATCTTGGGCATTAGATACAGCTTGGGAAACAGAAGTTCCACGCAATGCAATTTTGGCCAGAAATCTCGGTCAAATTGTGGAAACAATCCAAAGTATCCCCCGTTATTTTTATGGATTGTTTGCCATTGATTTGACTAACAAAAAATATCGCCATAGTCGCTTTTATGACGAAGCTACCAGACGCTTTGCTGCCTTCACTGGTAAATCTTACGAATTAGGCATAACAATTTCCGCCAAACCTGTAGAAATTTACGCACTATTGGGCGGCCAATGGCCTCACAGCAGTTATATGGTGCCTGGTGGTGTGATGTGTGCCCCCACACTCACAGATATTACCCGCGCTTGGGCAATTCTGGAATATTTCCGCACCAATTGGTTAGAACCAGTTTGGTTGGGTTGTTCTTTAGAACGCTACGAACAAATCCAAAGTTATGATGACTTTTTGGATTGGTTAGATGAAAACCGCAATCATCGAGAATCCGACTTGGGTTTTTATTGGCGCATGGGTTTAGACATCGGTCTAGATAGATATGGCGCTGGTGTTGGTAAATATGTCACTTGGGGATATTTAGCCCATGAGGATAAATACCAAAAACCGACCATTGAAGGACGAAATGCGGCGATGATTATGAAAAGTGGAGTTTATGACAGCTTCACTGATACTCACGTCTTAATGGATCAGTCCTTTACCCGCGAGAATACAACTCACTCCTGGTACGATGAAGGAACGGCGGATATTCATCCTGGCGATCGCACCACTAAACCCACTGCAAATAATACCAAAGACTTCGATAACGCCTATTCTTGGGCAAGTGCCGTCCTCCACAAAGACTTCGGACGTTTAGAAGCCGGTCCCTTAGCGCGTCAATTAGTTGCAGGTGGCAAACACGGCGAATCTTGGCAACACTACGACCCCTTCATCCTTGATGTCTTCAAGCGGATGGGTGGTGCTAGTATCCATGTGCGTCAGCTAGCACGAGTTCACGAAATTGTCAAGTTATATCGTCAAGCCGAACACTGTTTGCGCGAATTTAAATTAAACGATCCTTGGTATATCAAACCCAAAGAAAAAGATGGCAAGGGTTGGGGTGCAACGGAAGCAGCGCGGGGTTCTTTGTGTCACTGGGTGGAAGTAGAGGGCGGTAAGATTAAAAATTACCAAGTGATTGCGCCTGGTACTTGGAATATTGGCCCTCGTGACGGTGAAGGAATCCGCGGCCCCATTGAAGAAGCTTTAATTGGCACACCCATTTATGATTCTAGCGATCCGGTAGAAGTTGGTCATGTGGCGCGATCGTTTGATTCATGTTTGGTGTGTACTGTTCATGCCCATGATGCGAAGACGGGTGAGGAGTTGGCGCGTTTTCGGACGGCTTAAGTTTAAACGCAAAGTGGCGCGAAGGTAAGCGCGGAGGTACGCAAAGAATTTTTGGCGTTGCTGATTAGGGGTATGAATTTATCTCACGCAGAGACGCAGCGGAAAGTCTGAGCGGAGGAAACCTCCGCTCAGAACTTTCCAAGACAGAGGCGCAGAGAGTAAGAGTTTGAAAAAGCGAATTTTTAAATTTCATACTTCAGTTCAGCAACGCCGAATTTTTTATCGTACCTCTATCTTACTTTGAGAGCAGATTTCTGCATTGTCCAAACGAATTCTCTTTGAAATTGGGGAATTTTAATTTGACCATTTTCAATTTCTCTTACCAAAGTTGAAAATGTTTTTGTTTGAGGTTCTGGTAGTTTCATATCGCACTCCTAGACAAATTTTTTTATTTTGGCCGCTTCATCATAGCCTCCGCAATCAACTATGTCAGCAAGGTGAAGCAAAAAACTAGTATCTAATTGTTTGATCAGTTGTAAGGATTCAGGTCATACCAAAATCTCTACAATCTTTTGCTGATAAAGGTTTCCGGGGATTAGTCATAAATTTATATTCTCAATAAGAATTGCGTAATGACTAGATTTTCGTCCCTTATTGCGACTAAAGGTATGTTAATAAGCGAAACTCAATTATGAAACTGGCTCTGTGACTGGGTTTTAAACACCTGAATCCTTACGATCAGTTGTACGTATAAACCAAGTGTTGATGAAAAGCGATCGCCCTTGCACCACCATGATTGCTAGATTAAACTAAGTCTGTAAACTAAGTTTAATTTTATGGAAACTGTAAATATTCATCAAGCTAAAACGAATCTCTCAAAGCTGTTGTCACGCGTAGAACTTGGAGAAGAAATCATTATTTCCAACCGAGGTATTCCGATCGCCAAGTTAGTTCCTTTTCGCTCCTCATCAAATCGACTCAATAGTTTAGGGCAGGATAAAGGGCGTTTCCTAGTACCAGACGATTTTAATGCTCCTTTACCAAAAGAAATTTTGGCAGCATTTGAGGGTAGTGAAGAGTGAAACTCTTGCTAGATACCCAGTGCTGGTTATGGTGGTTTGCCCAACCAGAGTCTTTGAATGAGGTAGCCATTGCCCATATTGCTGATGAAACAAATGAATTATGGCTCTCAGTTGCTAGTGTTTGGGAAATCGGGATACTGAGAATAAAACACTTTCGGATAATTACGCGATCGCTTTCAACAATCACAATATCTTTACCTACGATTTCTCAATCCTGAAAAATACTAAAGGATTGCCATTTATAATTTTTTCATCTACCTTTATCATGCCAATTCTTTCTGCTACTTTTTGTGATTCTAAGTTTGGGCGATCGCTATATTTACTCTCCAGGATAACTGCTTAGGAAAACTAGCTCTGAACCATTTCAGTAGCAAGTTGTTCATAGCTTAACTTCTTCAGCAATCAGATAAGCTTCAATCTCTTCCTGATTTGCATGGTAATAGGTTAAAGCTGCATAAACTTGTGCAAGAGTCAAATTACCCATTCGTTCAACAATTTCTTCTGCATTCATTCCTGTTTTATACCAAGCTGCAACTCGTTGAACAGATACTCTAGTTCCAGCAATTCGAGGGCGACCGCCAAGAGTTCCAGGCGTCCGAACAATTAGTGTGCCAATGTCAGTAATAGTTTGCATAAGTTACATAACTCACTTTTACCCTCATCATTGCAGTAAATATTTTTGTTTGATTACTTAAGGACTTCCAAATAAAAAAATATTCAACTACTTCTTGTGGGGTGGGCCGAAAAGCCCGCCCGTAATCATAGGCGGGCTTTTCGGCCCACCTTACAAGATTGGATAATTTATTTCCTGGAAATCCCTTACTCATAGTCTACTGAACCACAATCTGAGAAAGCTCTCATGTAGAGACGTGATTTATCCCGCCTGAAAGACTGACACTTAGAGAGACGCGATAAATCGCCGTCTCTACAGAGAATGTAGTCGTTAATTATTCTTTGACAGACCACTATTTCCAATTTGCTAGTTCGGACACTACATTTGCTAGTTCGGACACTACATTTGCTAGTTCGGACACTACATTTGCTAGTTCGGACACTACATTTGCTAGTTCGGCGACTACATTTGCTAGTTCGGCGACTACATTTGCTAGTTCGGCGATCGCCCCACCAACTCTTCTAATCTGGTAAAAATGTCGCAATCATCTTTTCAACTGCTTTCGGGTCTTGCATCAGTTGTTCATTAAGTTGCTTAGCCTGTTCACCTGGATAAACATCTTCTCTACCATCAATCACAGCTTGTAGTGTATCGCCAACCACTTCTTCTGGAGGTACTTTAGGATCGGGGAAAGACTTACCCATACCAATATCGATCGCTCCTGGTAGCACTGCCACTACCAGCGTTTTCTGAGTTGCCAACTCTGCGCGAATCGCCTGAGTCATGGACAAAACTGCTGCTTTAGAAGCGCCATAGCTGCCATTAAAAGGAAGATTTACCCGCGCCACCATTGACACCATGTTAGCGATCGCTCCACCTCCATTTTGTTTCAAAATCGGGGCAAAAGCACGGCACATAATCAATGTCCCAAAGTAGTTAACTTCCATTTCTGCTCTGGCGGAGGATAAATCAGGTGCAGCAATCAATCCCTTGTTCAAGCCCACACCAGCGTTATTAATCAACAAGTTGACATCCTGACATTTTAATGCAGCTTGGCGCACAGATTCTTCATCAGTAATTTCCAGCTGAATCGGGATAATTCGCTCTGGGTCAGTTGCAACCAGTTCGCTGAGCGCCTCCAGCTTGCGAGCGCCAGCATAAATTTTGGCTGCACCTTGCGCTTTCAACCCATCTACAAAGTACTTACCTAGACCTCCATTTGCGCCAGTTACCAAAGCAATTGCACCTGAAACTTCCATGATTTTCCTCTACAGCATTGAGATAGAAATTACTCCAATCCAAAAGTATACTTATACTTACTTTTTGAAAAGTACTTACTTTTTTGTAAGTACGTATAAGTTGAAATTTAGCGAATTACATGTCCGAACAGCAAACTGAAGGCACATTATTTGTGCAAACAACACTCAAAATTTTAGGTGGCAAATGGAAGATTTTAATTCTCTGGCACTTGAAAGATGAAGTAAAACGATACAGCCAATTGAAAAAATTGATTCCTGAGATTACAGAAAAAATGCTCATTCAACAGCTTCGCGAACTAGAAAATGATGGAATTATTAACCGAAAAGTCTACTCAGATGTACCTCTCAAAGTTGAATATTCATTCACAGATTATGGCAAAACTCTTATACCAGTCTTGAAAGCTCTTTGCAACTGGGGACAAGAACATCTGAAGATTATGAAGCGGCGAGATCAAGGAGACACGGGAAATAACTAATAACTAATACCCAATACCCAATGCCTAATGCCCAATGCCCAATGCCCAATGCCCAATGCCCAATGCCCAATAACTAATTATTCAAAACTCGTAGCGTAACACACTAAAACTTCTAGAAACAGTGCGTTAGGCTTGGCTTAATGCACTTGCATAAAACAGCAATTTACACGGTGAGCTTGTGTCTGATTTAGCGCTACATAATTATCTCCCTCGCGTTCCCGATGCAGCATTGCAAGAATTCATAGAATGGTGTGTTTTAGAACAGGCAAAAGCCGCAGAATGTAACTTTACTCCAGATAAAAGTAAGTTAGCTAATTTGCCACCAGCAGATTATATTCCCAAACTTGTGGATCAGTTTATGAAAGTTAAACCAGATCCAATTAAAGCAGGTTTAGTAGCCGCGATCGCTGGTAAGGAAGCTGACAAACATAATTTATCAGGTATGGCTGTCGTAGCTGATTTTGTGTCACTTTATGTAAAATATTTAATTCCTAAAGAAGGCACAACTCCAGAAGACGCACAAACAATATTAACTAAAGCATCAGAACATCAGTTGGAAAAACTGACTGAAATAGCCAAGAAACATGGTGTAGAGTTTTAGTTTACTGCTGATAATTTTTTTGAGAGGCTTTGTCAGTATTACTAGTCAAAGCCTCTAGTGGAACTGTGTATTTTATGGTAATAACTCGAAGTAATTACAGTGTCTTGGACGAACAAGCTCAAAGTCACGACGATCTAGTGTCAAAATGCGAGTGATGTTGTTTCTTTCTGCAAATGTAATAATTGCTGCATCTGTAAAATCAAGCTGGCTGTCAGAGTACTTTTCCAGAATTTCATTAATCCGCTCTAAGTCTTCTGGTAGGAGTGATTTTAGTTGAATATCTTTGGCTGCTGCAAGTTCAATCAAAAAACGGCGCATTACTTGATGTCCAAGTCTTGACGAAATCAGGTAACAAACTTCGGGAAGAACAACAGTAAGTAAAATTAATGGCTCACTGAGCGTTTTAGCAAGATTAACAACACGAGAGTGATTGCGGTCGCTCTTGTCAGTAAGTGCAAACAAAAAGCTGGTATCTAAAATTGCTGTCATCTGGGATTATCTGATTTGAGACCCCAACCACGCAGAGGATCGATCTCGTCTTTTAAAATATCTTCATCCCGTTCTGAAATATCAGTTTCACCAGAAGTTCCTAATCCTGCAATAGACATCAAAAAAGAAGATTTATGATTATCTAATTCTCTTGGCTTTGTTGATTTGTAACGAAGATAGTCAACAAAGTTTGCAAGTTCAATTAATGTTTCATCTGGTAGAGCATTAACCGCCTCAATCAATTTGAGCCTATCTGTAGATAAATTACTCATCTGCTTGACATACTGAAATAAGTGCTTTTAACTATTTTATCTTAGAATTGATGGTTTCAAGTTAGTGGCAAATGCCATCGTATCAATCATCAGAATCGTCCTTCTGATTTCCAAATCTGCACATGACTTTCTGATTCCATAGGTAACGTCTTTGCCCGTTTGCGAATACGAGTAAGCACTCGATCGCGTTGTCCATAGCGTTTTTGCAACAAATTGCGGACTTCTTGCTTGCTCCATTGAAATTCCCTTTTGTTCCGCCAAGCGTTTAATGCGATCGACTAACTCATCAGATATATTGCGAATGGTAATTGCTGCCATACTGCCTCCTTTGCGAGCTTTATCTTAAAATTGAGGAAACACATATAACTTTATAGCTAATGGACAAAATTGTAGTTAACTCACAAATTCATTTTGGTAAACCTTGCATTGCAGGGACACGCATTACTGTACAAAACATTCTGGAACTGCTCAATGACGGGCTTTCTTTTGAAGAAATTATCCGAGACTACTATCCAGAGCTACAAATAGAGGATATTCGTGCTTGCCTACAATATGCGATCGCGCTAGTGGCAGCTGAAGACATTCGTCTAGTATCTATTTGAGCATGAGATTATTACTAGATCAAGATGTGTATGCTGTGACAGCAAGATTTCTAGTTAATACCGAACACGATGTAATTCTTGTTGCTCAGATTGGTCTTTCGCAAGCAAGTGATGAAGAAATACTTAGAACAGCACAGGAACAGAACCGTATTCTGATCACGCGAGATAGAGACTACGGAAATCTGGTTTTTGTTAGAGCAATGGGATCTGGAGTCATCTATCTCCGATACCATAAAAGAAAACTCTTGATTTTCCAGTCCTGTCTGATAAGGAAACTTTTCATTCAACAGTCCTGCCTGAGTAGTTATGCCAACTCTTTTTGTAACTTTGAAGGAATTACCCTTTTGATAACCTGGATCTGTTGTGGATTCCTCAAGAATTAATTGACCTCCTTGAGCATTAATAGGAGGTAAATTCAGTAGTACCCGATAAATAGTTTGAGTAGACATATTTGGTAGTTTATACACTTACTAAAAAATCTTTACTTAATCAAATTAACACATTTATAGCTCAGTTAAGTCAGAAATTTAGGTAGAAAAAGCCGAACATATTGTATGGGAATATCTACTTTTATAAATTAATGTAGGAATAAGAATAAGGGTTTTAGTCAAAAATATTGGCTCTTATGACATAGGAAAATATAAAACCTCATCCCATGCTAACTATTATTGGTTGCGGAAATCTTAATCGCAGTGACGATGCTGTAGGTGTAATCATCGCCCAACGCTTACAAAAATATCTAGCCCAAAACCCTCATCCTGACGTGCGAGTTTATGACTGTGGCACCGCAGGAATGGAAGTAATGTTTCAAGCTAGAGGTAGTAAAAAATTAGTAATTATTGATGCAAGTTCAACTAATTCTGAGCCTGGTGCTGTGTTTAAAGTTCCAGGAAATGAACTAGAAGCTTTACCAGAATCTAGTTATAATTTGCATGATTTTCGTTGGGATAATGCTTTAGCCGCCGGACGGAAAATCTTTCAAAATGACTTTCCTGAAGATGTAACAGTTTATTTAATTGAAGCGGCAAATCTGGATTTGGGACTAGAGTTAAGTCCTGCTATTAAACATTCTGCCGATTTGGTTTTTGAAGAGGTAGCTGCACTTATCAAAGATGTGGGCATAGGGCATTAGTTATTCTCCGCGTCCGCGCGTCCCCGTGTCCCCCCATCTCCCCATCTCCCCATCTCCTCATCCCGCCAAATCACGGTATACAGACAATTCATCTACCCTCATTTCAAAAGCTACGCCTTGCCCTTCTGGGGGACAGACGCGGATTTTTGCACTGCTGATAATTTGGTTAAGTAATGTCCCCATTGGCACAATTTGTTGTAAGATACGCCAGTTGGTAATTTGGTCGGGACATTCAATTACTAATGTCATAGCGCTGGCGTGGGTTGTGACATACCACCGACAATTAGATAAGAGATTTTGAATTGGGCGATCGCAGCCTTCATAAAAGTATTTACTAATAGAATACTCTAATTGTTGCCGCAATATAATATCTGCCGATGTCGGTTGCACAGGATGCGAATCATCACCATTTAAGTAATACATATTTCTTGCCATTTCTCTTTAATTTCCTGCTTATATTCCAATCACCATTGCGTAAAGTACATCTTTATTTGTCTCTAATAATTCCTGGGTTTCATCATCGTAGAAAGCACCTACGCCACTACATTGAATCCCCAAATAATTACTAGCTAAATAAAGCCTCTGTCCTAGAAAACCAGCTATTTGCATAGCGGTTTGGTAGTTTAAATAATCAGACACAAAAAATAAAGTTACAGCGCTATCTTTAGCAATAGCTTGATTAATACACAAGTAACCCGTCTGTTCGCTAAAATTACCCGTTTTAATCAGATATGTACCTTTATATAATCCGCATGACATTCCCTCTACTCGATGTATCACCGAGTAAATATCTATTTCCTCATAATTTTCTGTCGGTATTGGCTGCTCAAGTTGCTGCATTATATATAGATAATCTTCTTGAGAAATAGATTTTTTCCGGAAACGTCTAACAGAACGTCTATTCAAAACAATTTGAAGAAATTTATCCTTGTCAAAGCTCAAGTAAGGCTGTTTGAGTGTTTGTTGACTACTCTTTTCTACAGCCGTAGCTTGATAAGTATCTTCAATGAATTGATTAGCTTCAAAGTAATCAGTACCACAAACAAAAGGAACTTTCATTCTTAAGGGTCTGACTTTGTTTTCTTGTAATTCTCCTGACACCGCACAAGCTGTGATAAACTCTTTATTCTCAAATCCCAAAGCTAAATTGAGAGCAAGTTTATCAAAGTCAAATATTAGTTGTATATCTTTTTCATGGAGATAAGCTGAAGCTGCGATTGCACCTAAATGGTGTCCGCTATCCAAAAAGCAATATCTCGTGCTTCTATTTTGATATTTCCAGCTAGACCTATAATAAACACAGCTAATTAAAAAGATGAATCCGTTGATACTTTTGCCCGGTATAATATAACTCTCTAGCCCATCATCAATTAATTCATAGATGAGTGTTAGACAATTATTCTCAACTTCTAAATGATATATACCATCTAGTATTCCCGGAATTTTGCGAAGCTGTACGTAAACTTCCGTAGGATACAGAGCGCCTGCTGACGGATTCACCCGCAGTTTATCGAGACTATCTTTATACACTCTTTCTAGTGTTATCGCACTGGTTAACGATATAAAAGAGTGAACAGGATTATTGACATTTAATTTCACTCTCCGATAAAATTTTGGATAGAATTTAAATGCAGATGGTTGGGTTGAAGCATCTACATAATTTGGATCTATCTGTACCGATAAGTAGGAATGCTTGGTAGCTTCATGATAGGTTTTGCCCGATATTTTGCTTTGTGGCATTTTTGAGTATCCTTAAAACTTCTACGTTGCTGGCGAAATCAATCGCTTTATAGTCGTCTAGGTTTTGCAAATTTAAGTTAGGATGATGTTGTAAAAGTAACTTGACGACTTCTGTTTTTCCGGCTGATGCTGCATACATTAAAACAGTTGCACCATTATCATTTTGGTTGTCAATGTTAATGTTGTTAGCCAGCAGCAAGTTGATTAAATCGTAGTGATTACCGAAACAAGCAAACCATAAAGCATTATTGCCATCGCTATTCCTAGCATTGATATCCGCACCTGCATCAATCAGTTCTTTAACAATTGCATAGACACCCTCTCTCGTAGCTTTCATCAAAGCCGTATCGCCATTTTCACCTGGCTGATTTAACTCTTCAGGATTATAGCCTTTTGCTATTAACCATTGGGTTGTTGCTTCACTCAAACCTTGACTCATAATTATTCTTCCGATTCCAAAAGTTTCACTAATTAACAACCATAAATTTGCTTGTAAAACGTGATGGTGGGCAATGCCCACCATCATTTTACAAGCTATATGATTAGCCTAAATTTGAGCTTTGTGATTAGGAAATCAATGCTCTTTTTACTTCTGAATTCTGCTGTTTAGCTTAGTTATATATTATCATTCTGATAAGATTAAATTATGAATCATTTATAAAGATCCCCAGATATGTTGAAATAAAAAACTTAAAAATTTATGAAAATACAGTGTTTGTGAGTGTTTTTGACAGTTTGATTTTAGAAATTAGACTAATAGCAGATAGCTGATATATCTATTGGTAAAGATGTATTTCCTGATTTAATAATTAACGAGGGAAACCGTTGTTCTACAGTGATGTAATTTCCTGGTGCTATGCCCATTGATATCAGTTTGTTTAAAATTGCTTCATCCTGAATTTTGCAGAAAGTGACAATTCCTTGTTCTCCCATTCTCAATAATTGTAATGAGCAACCAGTCACACTAAAAGGCATAAACATTTTAATTCATTTATTCCTTAAATTCAAATTAATTCTGACTGCTGAATTCTGAATTTATGAAAAATAAAGGATGAAAATATATTTCATCCTTTATTTTTGGTTAATTGCTAAGAACAGCAATCAAAGTAAATATTTAGACCAAATAGGCTTCTTGATGTGTTTTAATTGTGCAATTAGAACGAGGATAGGTCACACAAAGTAAAGCGTATCCTTTAGAAACTTGGTCGTCATCGAGGAAGTTTTGATCTTCTTGATTAATTTCACCTTCAACAACTTTGCCAACACAGCTAGAGCAAGAACCTGCATGACAAGAAGCTGGCAAATCAATATCGTTTTCGTGTGCTGCTTCTAAGATAGTAGTCTCTTCATCAACTTCAATTGTGGTGTCGATGTCTTCTTTTTTGTTGATTAATCTAACTTGGTAGGTAGCCATTTTCCGATTCTCCTCAAACGTTATAGGATTAGGTTTTATTTCCGAAAATTTTGAGTCAACTTATCGCTGTGCAATGCGATCGCCCAACACAAGCAACAGTGTTAGCTGCAAGGTACACCAGTAGGCGTACAGTCACCTGTTTTGAAGGACTTTCCACAACCGCAGTTCTCAGTTGCATTGGGGTTGATGAACTTAAAGCCGCTTTCCATCACACCCTCAACGAAGTCAACTATCACTCCTTCTAATAACGGCGCACTTTTGGCGTCCACGTAAACCAGCACTTTGCCTTGCTGGATTACCAAATCATCTGCTTGGGGCTTGCTAGTGATATCCATTGCATATTCGTAGCCACTGCAACCACCATCTTTGACAGAGAAGCGGACACCTTTAGTTGCGCCATCAGCGTCGGGTGCGGAACCTCTAAGAAATGCCCACAAATGAAATTCTGCTTTTTCGGATAAAGTTACAGTCATCAGATCTCCTGATTTTTTGTTCGTCCTTTGTTATTTGTCAGTTGTCCTTTGTCAGTTGTCAGTTGTCATTTGTCCCTTGTTTTTTTACTAATGACCAATGACTAATGACTAATGACCAATGACTAATTAGCTATTCTGTGCAATACCGCTGGCTTCCATTGAATTGGGTTGAGCGTATCTCCAAGGCGCACTATTACCGCATACTGGACAAGAGCGATCGCGGTAGGAACGGCGCTTGGCAAATTCCAGGCGGCTCAAGTCCATAGTCAGCAATTGCGATAATAAAGGCTGACTAAACCCAGTGATCAACTTAATCGCCTCCAGCGCGGTTAAACAAGCCAGTGTCCCAGAAACAGCACCTAGAACCGAAAAGCCGCGCCGATCCCAATCAGGCTTTTCCGGAAACAGACACGACAAACAAGGAGTCACACCAGGAATAATCGTTGTCAGGTAAGCTTCCATCCCGTCCATTGCAGCTTCCACCATTGGCTTACGCCAGCGCACGCAAGCTTCATTTAACAAATTGCGCTCCGTAAAATTATGGGCACAATCCAGAGCCATATCAGCCGATTGCACCAACGCATCTACATTTTCCGGGGTGATATAATCATGAACTGCTTCCACCTGGACATCAGGATTGATTCCATCCAGAGTTTCCTTAGCTTTGAATACCCTTGGCTTACCTACCCAATCGTCCGTCATCAAAACTTGACGATTCATATCATCTAGCCGCAAGTCACCACCCCGGACTAGGATTAGCCGCCCAACGCCCGCTACTGCTAAGTAAAGCGCCGCCGTACCGCCCAATCCACCCACACCCGTAACCAGAACTGTCGCTGACTTCAGGCGCTTCTGTGCTGCTTCGCCAAAATTTGGTAGCATCATTTGGCGACGATAGCGTTCTAATTCGGTAGGCGTTAGGTTTACCAATTTATACCTCCTAATCAGAAGTGATTTCTGTCAGTGTGACTACATTTTTCGGCTTGTCGTTAAACACTTTGAACAACTTTTGTTCATAGGGTGTTGACTCCATAAATACCTGATAAGCCTGTTGCAAAGCCAAAGAATATTGATTTAGCCTTTCTTCTGCACTCAAATCAGGAGAATTATCATCAATTTCCTTGATGTATTGCGAAAACTTTTTCAAAATATGTAGGCGATTGACATTGACAAACTGTTGATCGTAGGGCAAATTAAAGAATTGAAAAAATTCTTCTGCATCTACGAGCAGCTTGAATTGATCGAGAGTTCCAGTCATTTAACATTCTCCAATTCTTTCAGCTGTTGCTTAAGTTCATCTAACTGATGAAATATTTCATAAGTTGCAGCTGCAACATCCATAAGTTGCTTGTAATCTGTCGGCAAACCTTCCGCTAAATCATGCAGATCCATCTTCATTTGACCTGCTTTGCTATTGAGGCGTCTAATTTGTCCCTTCAGTTCCTCAATTCTTGTTTCTTCCGCTTGCACCATCAGCAACCCCTTATTTTTAAAGTTAGGAGTTAAGAGTGAGGAGTTAGGAGTGAAGTGTTGGGAGTGAGGAGTTGGGAGTGAGGAGTTGGGAGTGAGGAGTTGGGAGTGAGGAGTTAGGAATTAAGAGTTACTAGTGAATGATTTACCTAATTATTAACCGATAACTCAGTATTTATCAATCCTAACTGATAATTCATAACTCTTAACTCCTAACTGATAACTCCTAACTGATAATTCATAACTCCTAACTCCTAACTCTTAACTTTTTATATTTTTCCTACTTCCGGGAACCGCTTCGCCAAATCAATACCTTTTTGGACGTAACTTTCTCCCTCTTGGGCTAATTTTTCCAGGGAATCAAAGCCAAATCTTTGAGCATCCCGTAAGGTTTTGACAGCTAACAAAAGACGACCAGAAAAAACCAGCGCCCAGCCAAATCCTTCATGACTCAAATCAATTACAACTTGAGAAATCAAACCTGTTTCTTGTTCAATACCGGCAGCTACAGCTCGAAAAAATGCCATAATCCGAGCTTGAGTTACCGGATCGACTTCACCTTCAACGGAAATTTCCCGTTTCTTTTGTTTAGTGACAACAAAAGGTTTAAGAAGCAGTTCATCCGACCAACTGCGGTAAATTCCGTAGCTATCTTGTCCCCGAATCTGTTTGATTAATACCTTGAGAAAAGGGGAATTCAAGATTTCCGTGGGAGCGGTTCCGTTAACACTATTATTTATAGTCATACTGTTGCTTCGTCTCCAACTTCATCTGTAAAGTTTGATGGTTTTTGCTGTAAAGCTTTACGCAACCAAGGTGGAGGATTACCTTTCAAGGTTTGCACTAATTTATTTAGCACTTCACTAATTTCTTCTTCTTCCGATCGCGCCTTCACTGGGGTAACACCTTTTTTGATTAACCGAGCCGCAGCGCTGCCACCAATTGCCGTGACATAAACAATGGTACAATCAACTAACGCATCAAGTTTGGGTGTGATTTTATCTTCATTTCCATCTTCTTTGAGGTCACCTTCAAAGTTGAGGGTTTCTAAAAATTGATAGCCCTCATCGGAAATTTCATAAACATCAATTAATCTTGCCCATCCAAAATGAGCATTAATATGAACTCGGTCACTCGTAGTGAAGGCAATTTTCATCGTAATTCTCCTCTTTAAGTTAGAATTCAGGAGTCAGAATTCAGGAGTCAGAATTCAGAATGAATTTGAGTCAATTGTGGTGAATAATAAATCTAAAAGTTCACACTAAATATGCAAATTTAGTGGTATACCCTTTAGGAAAACTACGCCAAAATCCGTGCGATCGCATTCCGCATTCTGCATTCTGTCTTCTCTCTTCTGACTTCTCTCTTCTCTCTTCTCTCTTCTGAATTCTGATTTCAAAATTCCGCGCCCACAATTCCCAATTCTTGTAACTGCTTAACTCTTGCTTCTTCTGCCTCTAAAAAGAGGTTGCCCATGCCATATAAAAGTTCCATTGTGCCTCGGTAACCAACTTTGGTAAACTGACCATTACCTAAACGGTCATAAATGGGTAATCCGAGACGATAAAGAGGAACGCTAAGGCGTTTGGCGATCGCACCGACATTTGAGTTACCAATCAGCAAATCTGAACCAGCTGCTAAACCCTCAAAGTCTTCTAAATCGCCGATGGTAATGCTTTTAACGGGGAGTTTTTCGAGTAAAGGCGATCGCGTTGTTGTCACCACAGCATGAATCTGCGCTCCCATTGATTGCAGAAAATGTACTGTTGTCCACAACAAATCCGGTTCCAGCGCTAAAGAAACTCGCTTAGCACCCAAATAAAAGTGCGTGTCCAACATCGCATCTTGCAACTGACGACGTTGGCGGCGGTATTTTTCCGGTACGCTGTTACCACTCAAAATCGCCAATGCTTGGAGAAACTCATCTACTGGTTCTAATCCAGTCAGTTCGCCAAACACCTCGTAAGGAGTACCAAATCTCTCTTCCAGAATCTTGGCGGCACCCCGCATACTCTCGCCCAAAGCCAAGGTGAAAGCAGAACAACCAACTTCTCGTAGTTGTTTTAAGGTTGTTCCACTAACTGTAACCGCACTATAGTTATCTTCCAAATGTCCATCAAGGGAAGCGCCAATGTCAGGTACAAAGATGGGCACCAAGCCAAAAGCCGTCACCATCTCTTTGATTTCCTGTACATCCCCTGGCGTAAAAGCAGAACCCGCCAAAATCGTCACTTGTTCAGTTTTAATTCCACCCGCCCGCGGAATTTCCTTGACTATGCTTTCCACAGCAACCGCAAAACCATCTTGCAGCGCACCTTTAAAATCGGGAGTCGGGGCAAATACGATCGCCAAATCATTCAATTCTGGGTGGCGTTCCCGGATATCCTTGAGAAAACGCTCAATGTCATCTCCTCTAGTTTCCGTCAACCCAGTAGTACATAAACCAATAATTTCTGGTTTCGCCTTTTCTACCAAAGTCAGAATTGCCTGTTCCACATTTTCTTCGCCGCCCAAAATCGTAGTGACTTCCGTCATCGCCGTGGTAGCCAAGGGAATCGCTTCCCGAAAATGCCGCACCAGCACAACTTTAGCGAAAGCAGTACAACCCTGAGAACCGTGGAATAAAGGCATCGTCCCCTTCAATCCCAAAAAAGCTAAGGATGCGCCCAAAGCTTGGCTTTGCTTAAGAGGATTAACCGTCAGTGATTTGTTAGAAAGAGTAACGATCGCCATTAAATCACCTCCTCCATTGACTCAGTGAAAAAACTCCCCGCGTCTCCATGTCCCCGCGTCCCCGCGTCCTCTTCCCAAGGAGCCGGCTTGCGTACTTGCTCCCAAATCGGGCTATAGAGAGCTTCATACAATTCCCGCGCCATCTCAATCATCCCCACATAACCTGCATAAGGATGGTGGCGTTCTTGATTGATATCCAAGAAAGGAATCCGGGCTTTCAAAGCTGTATATTGGTTACGCCCTCCAGCAATCAACATATCTGCTTGAGAATCTCTAACCAGCTGTAACAATTCCTGGGCGTTACCTTTCTCCAGCATGATGCCATCGTTACCCAGCAACTTCTTGATTTTGGCTTTATCTTCCTCAGTACTTTTGCGAGTACTGGTAGCAACCACCTCAATTCCCAAGTCTTTAGCAGCCGAGATAATCGACCAACTCTTAACACCGCCAGTATACAATACAACCCGCTTGCCTTTGAGTCGAGCGCGATAAGGAGCCAGTGCCAAATCTAAAGCCGCAGTTTCTTCAGCAATCAGCTTTTCTGTGCGTTTTTGTAAATCGGGATCGCCTAATTTAGCAGCGATGTTTCGCAGACAACGATTCATATCATCGATGCCGTAGAAAGATTCTTCAATATAAGGAATGGCGTAACGCTCCTCCATCTTTCTGGCCATGTTCAACAGCGCCCGCGAACAGATCATCACATTGAGCTTGGCACGGTGGGCGTAGCGAATTTCATTGTAGCGAGCATCGCCCGTAATTTTGGACAAAATACGGATGCCTAGTTTTTCTAACAGCGGCGTTACTCCCCACATTTCCCCGGCGATATTGTACTCGCCTATTAAGTTAATATCATAGGGCGTAGTGTATTCCGGTTCTGCTGTCCCGACAACATATTCCAATAAAGCTTCACCGCCAAAACGGTTGCCGAGATTTTTACTGCCAATGAATCCGGGAGCAATTACCGGGATTACAGGAGTGCCAATTTTCTCAGCCGCAGCTTTGCAAACTGCATCGATATCATCGCCAATCAGAGCAGTCACGCAAGTAGCGTAGACAAACACCGCCGCTGGTTGGTAGCGTTCATGAAGTTCTAGAATCGCTTTGTAAAGCTTTTTTTCGCCACCAAAAATGACATCATTTTCACCCAAGTCAGTCGTAAAGCCCATCTTGTAGAGTTGCGGCCCAGAAGAGAGACTACCACGACTGCCCCAGGAATTACCAGCACAGGCGATCGGCCCGTGGACTAAATGAGCCGCATCGGCGATCGGTACCAAAGCAATCATCGCCCCATCAAAAGCACAGCCCCCTTGAGCAGCGCCTGGTTGTGCCTGTTGGGTGCAAGACTTGTTTTTCTTTTCTGATTGTTTATGCTGATTATGTTCGCATCCTGACTCACTGAGCAGCTCGTTAATTTTGCCTTGGGTGCTTTTCATCTCTCTTCTCTTAGTGGATGGCAGTTTTTCTCTTTGTCATTGGTCATTAGTCATTAGTCATTAGTTATTGGTCATTTGTTTTTTGAATAACTAATAACTGGGGATATATGGCTAATACCAATTCGCAATTAGTCATTAATAAACTTAGATGCAGTAATGCCTCATTTGTGAGAATTGGTATACTCAGATCTTGCACCTCACCGTACAACCCCTGATAAAGTAAAAAGATGTCCGATAAAGCTACCTGATTTTTATTGGATTTTATCGCTAAATCAGGGATTTTACTTTTTTACTGAGTAATCAAATTCAATCAATTTTTATTGGTGCAAGATGTGAGTATAACAACTAATAACTCACAACTATAGCGTTTACTAATTGGACAAACCTCTGCGTAACTCTGCGCTTGACTCTGCGCCCCTTTGCGTTTAAAAACAAAAATTTGTGTACCTCACTAACTGGAAATCGCTATAATAACCAATGACTAATGACCAATGACTGATAACTAATGATTAACAAATATATTTCGTGACATCTTCTCCACATACATCTGCGAGATAAGACAAAGCACGAAAACGCAATCCGACAAACTCATCATATAAAGGATTGAGTTTACACAATGGTGGGATATCAAAAGACCGGCCAAATAATTTTATTTGGCGTTCAAAAGGACAACAGCAAGGAATTATTTGGCAAATTAAATGAGCGAGACGATTATTTTTAACCTGAATCCCGTCCACCACATTACGTAAAGGATTGAGGATATTATTAAATATCCCGCGTTTTTGATAGTTAGGTGGATGGTAATTAGGATGAGGATGAGTATGAGTGTGGGTGTGAGTTTGATTGATAGTTTCCATTGATTACATGCCTCAGGTAAATGCTAAATTTGGGAGTGGGTATAGGGCATGGGGCATTGGGCATTGGGGATTGGAAGTGCTGAGTTAGGAGTTAGGAGTTAGGAGTGGGGGGTGGGAAGCTTTTTTATAATCTCCCCAGACTCCCTCATCTCCCTTATCTCCCTCATCTCCCTCATCCCCAGTCCCCAATCCCTAGTCCCCAGTCCCTAGCCGCTAGTTCCTAATAACTTGAGTTGTTTCGCAATTCCTAACGAATCAAGTCGTAGGAAATATCGGTCTTGGAAGGAATATTGGTGTTGCGATCGATTTCTTCAAACAAGGTATTTACAACCCAGTTGAGTAAGTTGATTACACCTTGGTAACCGATGGTGCTGTAGCGGTGCAAGTGGTGACGATCCATAATGGGGTAGCCGATTCTCACGAGGGGAATCTTGGTATCGCGCCACAGGTACTTACCGTAGGTGTTACCGATGAGGAAGTCTACGGGTTCGGTGAACAACAAGGAACGCATGTGCCACAGGTCTTTACCAGGCCAGATGGTTGCATTTTGACCGAAGGGGCTAGAAGCAAGCAGTTCTCTCATTTCTGCTTCAAATACTTCGTTGCTGTTGTGAACCAAAATATGCACTGGTTCAGCACCCATTTCCAGCATGAAGCCCACAACGCTGTACACTAGATCGGGTTCACCGTAGATAGCAAAGCGCTTGCCGTGAATCCATGCATGGGAGTCAGTCATTGCGTCAACTGCACGACCGCGTTCGATTTCCAATTCTTCAGGAATGGGCTTACCAGATAGTTCGCTGAGTTTCATCAAGAACTCATCAGTAGCTTTAATACCCCAAGGGCGGGAAACTACGGTTGGTTGCTTCCATTCTTTTTCGATGTAATCGCGGGTTTTGGGGGTAGAGTGTGATTGCAGGAATACTGTAGCTTTACCATTAATTGAATCTGCTGCATCTTCCAGCTTTGTACCACCTGGATACATATCGAACTCACCTGTGTTGGGTGAATCCAAGTAGTCGCTGTTGTCAGCTAGAATGGTGTAGTCAAAGCCAAACAGAGAAGCAATCCGCTTGATTTCGCGGTTGTTGCCAACGTAGGTGTCAAAACCTGGGACGAAGTTGATCTTACCATTGCTGGTTTCTTTCTTCTGACCTGCGGTCAGGGTAGAAAGAATACCCTTCATCATGTTGTCGTAACCAGTGATGTGGGAACCAACAAAGCTAGGAGTATGAGCGTAAGGAACTGGGAAATCTTGAGGAACTGAACCAGCTTTCTTAGCGTTGTTGATGAAAGCTTGTAAGTCATCACCAATTACTTCTGCCATACAGGTGGTGCAGACAGCAATCATCTTGGGCTTGTAGAGTTGGTAGGAGTTCGCCAAGCCGTCAATCATGTTTTGCAGTCCACCAAACACCGCTGCATCTTCAGTCATTGAAGAAGATACACCAGAAAATGGTTCTTTGTAGTGACGGGTTAAGTGGGTGCGGAAATATGCAACGCAACCTTGGGAACCTTGAACAAAGGGCAGAGTGCCTTCAAAACCCACAGCAGCAAAGATAGCTCCTAAAGGTTGGCAACCTTTAGCAGGGTTCACGGTTAGAGCTTCACGAGCGAAGTTCTTTTCACGATAATCCCAACTCTTAGTCCATTCTGCAACCCGCTTTACTTCTTCGGGGTCGTGACCGTTTTCAAATTCCTTCTTGTTTTGGAATAATTGTTGGTATTCCGGCTGGTGAAATAGCTCTACGTGGTCTTGAATTTTTTCGGGATTCTGAGGCATTTCTGATCTCCAAGCTTGCTGAATTTATTACTATTCAAGGAATCGGCAGTGAGGAGAGAGGGAGTGAAAATATGACTCAAAACTCAAAATGCAAAATGCAAAACACATCATTTTGAATTTTTAATTTTGAATTTTGAATTCCCAACTCCCTCCTGGGGTTTTAGCCCCAGGTACTTATGTCTCTCCCATTTTTTTTAGGCGGTTGCTTTAGCTGTGGCTTTAGCTTCAGCTTTTTTGCTCCAGGGAGCGCCAATTAATCCCCAGGTTGGGCTGTTGAGTGCCAAATCCATATCACGAGCGAAGATAGCAAAGCCATCATAACCGTGATAAGGGCCGGAGTAATCCTTTTTATGGTTTTATTTTTTTGGAGAGCTTAATGTTTGCAATGAGCAATGTCAGAATTAAACATTGTTTGCTGAGAACGTATTTATTTTTAGACTAAATATAGGCTAAAACATAATTCGTAATTCGTAATTAAGAATTTTAGTTATGAATCAGTAATTACTTATCACTTGGGCAAAGATAATTTGTAAGTAGTAATTCATAATTAAAAATCATAAATTACAAATTAGTAGTTATTGACTAGACATCTTGCAAAAGTCCTTTTTTTCGCCTTTTTCTTTGCGCGGCAGTCGCTCATGGGGGAAACCACGCCACTTGCTCATGGGGGAAACCCCCAAGACCGCAGTGGCTCCCCAAGACCGCGCTGCCTTGCCTTTGCGCCTTTGCGTGAGACAAAAAATTATTTATGCAAGAGGTCTAGTAAGTATAAGCAGGGCAAAAACAATTTGTAATTGATAATTCATAATTAAGAGTCAAATTACGAATTACGAATTATTTAAAGTCTGCAAGCACAGCAGTAAAGAGAACACATGAAAGCAAAAGTACTATTGGAATTAGAGACAGTAAATCTGCGTTTGAAGTCTGCAAAGACAAAGGTAACAATTAGAGAATCGAATGGAAGTCTGCAATTACGCGCTACGTTACCGATTAAACCTGGAGACAAGGATAAGAATGGCACTGGTAGAAAGCAATACAATCTCAGCTTGAATATTCCTGCCAATTTGGATGGGTTAAAAACGGCTGAGGAAGAAGCTTATGAGTTAGGAAAGTTAATTGCTCGAAAAACTTTTGAATGGAATGATAAATATTTAGGCAATGAAGCAATTAAAAAAGATTTTCAAACAATCGGTGAATTACTCGAAAATTTTGAAGATGAATATTTTAAAACTCACAAACGGACGACTAAAAGCGAACATACTTTTTTTTATTATTTTTCCCGAACTAAGCGATTTACTAATCCTAGCGATTTAGCGACTGCTGAGAATTTGATAAGCGCGATTGAAAGAATTGATAAGGAGTGGGCTAAGTATAATGCGGCTAGAGCGATCGCTGTATTTTGCCAGACGTTCAAAATTGAAATCGATTTATCCAAATATTCCAAAATGCCAGAGAAAAATTCTCGCAATATACCAACCGATGCAGAAATAGCTGAGGGAATTAGCAAGTTTGAAGAATATTTAAATACCAGAGGCAATCAAGTTAACCAAAATGTCCAAGATAGCTGGCAACTTTGGCGCTGGACTTATGGAATGTTAGCAGTTTTTGGTTTACGTCCACAGGAGCTTTTTACCAATCCTGACATCGATTGGTGGTTAAGTCAAGAAAATGTAGATTTAACCTGGAAAGTTCATAAAAATTGTAAGACTGGCGAGAGGGAAGCTTTACCTTTATATAAACAATGGATTGAAGAATTTGATTTAAAAAATCCTAAATATTTAGAAATGTTGGCAACGGCAATCAGTAAAAAAGATAATACAAATTATGCAGAAATCACGGCATTAACACAGCGAGTTAGTTGGTGGTTTCGTAAGATAGGCTTAGATTTTAAGCCTTATGATTTACGTCACGCTTGGGCAATTCGAGCGCATATTTTAGGAATTCCAATTAAGGCTGCGGCAGATAATTTAGGGCATAGCGTACAAGTTCACACGCAAACTTATCAGCGTTGGTTTTCGCTAGATATGCGGAAGTTAGCTATGAATCAGGCGTTGAGTAAGAGGAATGAAGTTGAGTTAATTAGGGAGGAGAATGCTAAACTGAGAATAGAAAATGAGAAGTTGAAGTTGGAGATTGATAAGTTGAACATGGAGTTAGTTTATAAACGGAGTTAAATTTTTAAGAAATGGAAAGTATTAGGATTAGAACATTTATTGGTGATGATGGAATTTTGCAAGTACAGCTTCCACCTGAAATTACCAACCAAGAATTAGATGTAGTAATTGTCTTTCAACCTGTGATAAAAGAATCCTCGCAGTCTTCAATTCAAACGCCCCAAGAACTAGTATATTCTCATAGATTTGTTGAAGAAGTAATAGGTAGTTGGGAAGGTAAACCGCTTGAACGTCCAGAACAACTTCCCTTTGAGGAACGGGAGGAGATTCAATGGCCTACCTCCTAGATACAAATGCATGTATCCAAATTTTGAATTCACCAAATTCACCTGTCATTCAAAAAACTATAATTAAACCAAGAATCATTCAAGAATTATGGCAATAGAAACTCTTAACCAAATACTTAAACAACTTGAGACACTCGAAATAACAGAGCTTCAGCAACTTAACCAGACAATTCAAAAGTATCTTGTTGATAAACAAGAAAATCTCAAGCAAGCAGAATTTCACCAAGCTCTAATCGATTCTGGCTTAGTAAAGTAGATTAAGCATTTTGCTTACGAAGCAATAGCTGAACGAAGACTAATTTTGGTCGAGGGAAAGCCTGTTTCTGAAACTATCATTGAGGAACGCCGTTAAATGGCAATCTATTTCATAGATAGTAGCGCATTGGTTAAGCGTTATATAAGTGAAGCTGGATCAGCCTGGGTCTTGCGGTTATTCGATCCAACTTTCAACAATGAGGTATTCATTGCTGCAATAACTGGTGTGGAAATTATAGCAGCAATTACGAGGCGGTCGCGCAGTTAATACCCTTTGCATCGCTAATCAATTACCTTCTATTACCTTTGTGTCCGCAGATAAGGAGTTAAATACAGCAGTTGTCAGTGAAGGATTAATGATTGAAAACCCTAATAATCACCCATAGTGTAGGCTCACTGATGATATATATTTACTACCGAGATTGATTTGGTGCGGCGCTTGGCGACAACGCACTCTACCTACTACGTTACAGTGATTTTCAGGTAAATGAACCACATTATTTTTATCTCACGCCAAGACGCAAAGGCGCAAAGTAAGAAATAATATTGTGGTCTAAATACATGAAAACTGCTGTAAACTAAATTCATTCTTTACTTATTCATAATTGGCGATATGCTTCTAAATGATTTGCTACAGAATGTTAGTAAACTATCCCATCAAGATAAATCGCGCCTTATCCATTTTCTGTTGCTAGAGGTAGCAAAGGAAGAAGGATGCAATCTAGAATTAACTGATAATCAAGAGCAGGAAAATGCACTTTTAAAGCAACTGGAATCTACTGAAGCAGTTGTGTGGTCTCCTTATGAAGCCTATGAAGCAGCCCAGACATTATCTGAGCTTCTTAGAGGGTGTTTGAAAAGTCCTCTTCTTAGTAGCAAAACGTTCTAGATCCCCCTAAATCCCCCGATAAATTGGGGGAATTTAACTCCGGTTCCCCCCTTTTTAAGGGCAGGGCTGTTTCATTCCCTAAAATGGTTAAAATTGCAAGGGTCAAAGAAATCAAAATTTAGGGCGAGCGTACAATTAGGGCAAAAAATTTTGCGTCTTCAAGCCCAAATAATGTTGTTTTTCTTTGCGCCTTTGCGTCTTTGCGTGAGAATATCCCCTTGACAAATCTCACAGACTAGCGAATGAAACGGCCCTGCTTTTTAAGGGGGGTAAGGGGGGATCTAAAAGTGCCTAAAGTCACAGCGAAATACTTTTCAAACAACCTCTGAGAGAGTTTTGTTTTTAGCTGTTCCACTGTCAATTTATAGATCGCTATTTAGCCGGGACTTTGCCCAAAGTTCAGTACAAGAGTATCAAGTTAAATTATTAGTTTACGATCCAAATGATGAGGTGATTGTGCAATGGCAAAACTAGACCAATATCGTGAATATATTCAAAATTATTAACTAAATATAGCAGTTACCAACCTTCAGAAGAAGATGTTGAAATTCAACTTATATTTGATACTGTACGAGACCACTACCAAATTTTAGAGATTGGTTGGGATGGATATGACCGAATTTATAATTGTGTGATACATCTCGATATTAAAGATGAAAAAATATTAAAAACAGTGAAGTCTGCGGAGTGAATAAAAAGCCTGTTTGTGGATGATAATCACAAACAGACTTGACTTTTTCAGACTTATAATTAAGCTTGTTCCCAAAGCTGACGTACATAGTCAGGGAGCCAGCTAGCGATTTCCTGAATCCGTTCTTGGGAAAGTTCGTCTTTGGTGGCAGAAAACACGGCTTTAACAGCCTGTTCTCGCTCGACCGATCGCGGCATTCCACTTTCATTAGCAACTCGGAATAGGAAGCGATCGGAATCGATTTTAAAGATGCCTGGGCCTTGCCAAGGTGGACGAACCCGGCTCAAAAATCCGACAATTGGATTGGTGTCTTTCCACAGATCGGCGACTTCAAACTGGAGTGCTTTTTCATCGGTAGACACAGCTTCTTTATGCAGTTCCCCCTCAACGCGATCGCTTGCTTCTGTCGTCATCAAGTCACGCATCACCCGAAACACAACTTCAGTAAAGTCTCTGGCGTCATATATATCTGCAAATCCAGCTTTCACCATGACTTTTTCTAGGAATGAGTGATGTTCGTCAGCGATCGCAGTTCGAGTATCTTCAATCTCAGTTGGATCTACTTCTGGAATGTTTGCTCTAAATGTTTGATCTGGCATAGTTTTTTGTGCTTCTTAATATTGAGTCTTTATGCTTACCTCTGTAAGGTCGCACAAATCAAAAAGGCTTAGTATCATCCAGAAGTTCGAGATGCTATCTATTCAAAGGTTAGAAATTCAGTGTTAAGTAATACTTGCTGCCAAGACACAACAAAATAGGTTGTCGTACATATCTCCTATTTGCGTCGAAAAACAGTCAAAATAGACAAGTTGGTATCAACTCGCCGGAAAAAAGATGGTAGAAATAACAAACATCGAAATTAACACTACAAAGGTCAAAATACCTAATGATGACTTAGAAATCGATGCTTACTTAGCTCAACCAGCACATCAGGGAACCTTTGCCGCCGTTATCGTTTTTCCAGAAATTTTTGGAATCAACAGTAACATTCGAGATATCGCAGAACTAATAGCTAAACAAGGTTATGTCGCAATAGCCCCCGCGATGTTTCAACGTATTGCTCCGGGTTTTGAGGCTGATTTTAGCGCCGAAGATGTTGGGTTTAGTCCAGAAGCCTATCAGCTGGGTTTGGAATATTATCAACAGGTAAAGTATCAAGATATCTTGAGTGATATTCAAGCGGCGATCGCCTACTTAAAAACTTTGCCCAATGTCAAACATGATGCCATTGGTGTCATTGGTTTTTGTTTTGGCGGTCATGTTGCTTACATCGCTGCAACTTTCCCCGATATCAAAGCCACAGCAGCATTTTACGGTGCTGGAATTACCACTTCTAGTTATGGTGAAGAAACTCCAACTATTAATCGCACCTCGGAAATTAAAGGTACTATTTATGCATTTTTTGGCACAAGAGATTCATTAATTTCCCAGGAAGAAACCGAGCAAATTGAGTCAGAATTAAAGAAATATCAAATCAATCATCGTGTATTTCGATACGATGCCGGACATGGATTTTTTGCTGGATTCTTCAAAGACAAGTACCCATTTTTAGCACAACACCCAAGTTACAATCCTGAAGCGGCTCCTGATGCTTGGCAACATGTTTTAGAACTGTTTCAAAATCACTTGTCAAACTAAATGATGTAGATTGTGGTGTGTTGTCGCCAAGTGCAATGCACCACGATTTAAGATGCGATCGATCAAAAGCTAAACCTCACCACTGTCATTTCAATACAAGGGTTCGGGTGTGTAATACATACTATGAATTGAGCGGCGACTGTATTTGGCAGTTCCCCTCGATGTTTATAAGCGATTTTTCAGGTATCCATTTATTCAAACGGTCATTGGCCGTAACCAAATTCCACTTTTAGTATACGACACAGTAAAACAGGAGATTGCAGAATGGATAAGCTAAATTTGTATCGTGAACTAATTCAGAGATTATTCACGGCGCGGGCAAAGTTGCGCTCTGGGAACGATCCCATAGAAAGTCAAACCATTTTTGATACAATACAAGACCACTATCAGCTTGTGCATGTGGGATGGAAGGATAGCAGTACCCGGATTTACGGCTGTGTGCTGCACGTAGATATTAAGGATGGGAAAATTTGGGTGCAGCATGACGGAACTGAGGATGCGTAGGCGTAGCCCGTCGTAGACATCGCCGATCAACTCGTGAGTGAGGGAGTGCCTAAGCAAGATATTGTGATAGCATATCATGCACCTCATGTCAGGCAGTACACAGAGTTTGCTGTAGGCTGACTCAGAAGCAGGAGATAACGTGAGATAGATTTCTATCACAATGGTCTTTGGAGGTTCCAAGAGTGCGATCGCACTTGCCTTTAAACTTTGGAATTTTTCAGCAGTAATTGACAATTTGATTTACCTCTATAGTTCCCAAGATGCCCAGATACTCACCTTTGTTTAAATTTTTTTGTCCAGTCAGAGGCAAAGGGCGCAGATGTAGGGTGCGTTGTCTATGGCTGCTCTTGCTTTGATCGTGCACTTCCATTCAAAGCAAAAATTCCAACTATTTTTGCAAATCAACATGTATTTGATGCAATATTTTACTGGGAATATTGATTTTAATAGGCTGTTATGCATTTAATTTGCATATTAAATTGTGAGATTGTCATTAGTTATTGGTCATTTGTGATTACAAATTACAGATAAAGAATGATTTACTTTATATCTTTGGATACATTAGACTTCTTGCAAAAATCCTTCTTTTTATCTTATTCTTTGCGCCTTTGCGCCTTAGCGTTTGCGTAGCGTCTCGTAGAGAAGCGGGGCGTAGCCCGATAAAAACTTATTTATGCAAGAGGTCTATTGAAAAGTTTTTGGAAAAAGTCACCGGATTCTATTGATTTTTTCAGAATAATAGCTCATCTAGATAATTTTCAGATTTCGCGTAACTGTATTGAGCTATAAAGGCAATTTTTATGACAACCCAAGTTTTTCGCGGCATTACCTACACTCCACAAGTCATTCAAGATGGTAATCAAAGAGTTCGCGGTACTGCCAATGCAGACTGGTTGGTTGTTGAAGGAAACAACAATATTGTAAATACACAAAACGGCAATGATGTTGTCTTATTAGGAAGAAATCTAGATTTAATCTTTAATTTTGATACTAGCATTTTTAGTGGCGAAGTCTTGCAAACTAGTTCATTGCTGTGCAATACTAATGAATTTCAAGCAACCGTTTATACTGGAGCCGGAGATGATTATGTTAGTTTAGGAACCGGCAATCACACAATTCGTTTGGGCAGTGGAAACAACTTTTTAGATGATTATGGTGGAAACTATCTCTTCGATGCTGATAATAATATTATTGGCTTAGACGCCATTCCCAAATTAGTTGCCTCAGCAGGAGCAGGAGACGATATTTTCTATTTAAGTGGATTTGCCAACCGAACCATTAATGCCGGCAAAGGTAACAACTTAATTTTTTTAGGAGCCGGAGATGCCAACATTAGGACAGGCTCAGGAAATGATGTTATCACCAGTGAACTTTCATTACTGACTTATCTTGATAGTGGTTTGCCATCTTATAACCAAAGCATCACAGCTGGAGATGGTGACAATCAAATTGCTGTGATTTCCTATGGTGAAACTACAATTAAAACCGGCTGCGGTGAGGATTTTATTCTGGCTTTTGGAATCCCTGGCTCAAGTTCTGCCAAAATTTATGCAGATGATGGCAACAATACAATTATTACAAGTGATACTAACAGCGTTATTCAGTCTGGTTCAGGTAATGATTTAATTTTTGCTGGTTCAGGTGATGATATTATCCGGGTGGGAAATGGTAATAATGTCATAAATCTGCGGGGAACGACGGTTTGTCTACCTGAACCTTTAAGCAAAGATACAAACTTGTTTGGTTCATCAGTGGAGGTAACAGGTGGGGGAAATGATAAAGTCTACTTGGGTGAAGGAACAGATACAGTGATTCTGGGAAGTAGTGGTTTTGCTACTATCTACGGCTTTGGTTGTGGCGATCGCTTAAATATCAACGGCTTAAACGCCAGCTTCAGCCGCATAGGAAAGGATACGGTAATTAATTCATGTGGTGGTTCTTTGGGAATTCTCAAAGGATATACAGGTTCGGTAGATTTGGTGTAAGAGCTGTTCCCGGCGTAGACATCGCACTTAATTAAAACGCTTCAAAAACCGGATTTTTTTCGCCGCTGATTTTGCTGTTTTGTAGGGTGCGTTGCGCTTTGCGACAACGCACCATAATATCATCCAAATCTATCTATTTGCTCCACCCCAAATTACCCGATGGAATGGAAGCAGAATTGTTTCAGTTGAATTAGATAACTCTATTCCCATAGATCGCTTATCTATTCGCAGAGCAAGCACGCAATCCAGAAAATGGGTAGAAGGAGTATTTGTCAGAATTGCAATACACAGATTACGGCGTTGCTTAAGGAGTTATATCATGTTCGCTTGAAGACCGATCGTTTAGACTGAGTAACGGTAAAAATACGCGCAACGCAGCTTACCAACACTAAGAATTTGATAATATTAACGAATTGAGCGTGGGCGAGTTTGTCGGAGACATCGCTTACAATTTAATTTAGGCGATCGCAAAACCAGCAAAAAAACAAAAACACTATGGCAAAGCGTAAAAAAAGCAATCTCCAGTGGATTAAAGAAACGCTTGAACTAAAGCCTGACCATCGCTGGGAATCTCCATCAGGTTACAAAATATTTGTCGCCAATCGTGGGGCTGTTCGCTTCAATGTCCCCCAAGACTGGGTTTTTGAACCACAAGAAAAATCTTTCAAGTTCGTCGATAAAAAACCGCCCAACGATGATTGCTGTCTGGAAGTATCTTTCAATCAGTTACCCCCCCGTGATTGGAGTGAGTTTCCCCTCAAATCTACCTTAAGGAAAGTGGTAGAAGACGACAGTCGCAACCCCATTGAAAAGGGAGAAATTATTACCGTCAAGCGCCAAACCGCCAAAATTGTCTGGACAGAGATTAAGTTTATTGACACTCAAGAAGAACCACGGGAAGCTTTTTCCCGGATTTGTATCGGTTTGGGGTCGAATGTTCAGTGCTTGATTACATTCGATTATTGGGCAGATCAAGCAGAACAACTAATACCCGTTTGGGATGAAGCAATCCGTAGTCTCACATTAGGGTTATATATTCGTGACCCCATGACTGGTTTAGCTTTTCCAGATTGAAACCAAATCCCCAATCCCCAATCCCCAATCCCTTTATGCTAAATTTGGAGCGGGATAGTAACAAAGTTACAAAGCTATGGTTCAGGTTCTATCTGCCTGATTGGTGCGCTAACCTTTGGTATGAGCGTACGTCGCCGAGTACTTGAAACTATACCATCGTTTGATTAGCTCAGTTGGCAGAGCGATCGACTCATAATCGATGTGTCGCAGGTTCGAGTCCTGTATCAAACACCAAAGGAAGTTAGCTCACTGGTAGAGCGATCGACTCATAATCGATGTGTTGTAGGTTCGATTCCTATACTTTCACCCAACCCAGGCATCGCGCAACTTACCTAAGGTATCGCTCAAATTATCTATGCAAATTACTATGTGGAAAACATTTTATATCAAACCGAATGAAATCGGCATCTTATATCACCGCAGTGACTTCAAGAAAATTTTACAGCCTGGTACACACACTTATTTTGGTCGCCATTGGCAAGTCAAAATCTACGATCTCAATCAGCCACAAGCTCAGATTGAAAACCTAGAACTGTTGTTACGCAAGCATCAGCCTGAACTACAACAACATTTATTGATTATCAGAACTGCATACAATCAAGCTGCTTTGGTACGCTGGGGTCAGAATTGGGTAAGCGTTGCACCAAATCAATTGATGGCTTTTTGGCGTGGTTTTATTGAGGTAGAATCTCATCTCTTCAACTTAGAAGAAAGTTTAGAATTGCCTAGTTCTTTTGTGCAGCAACTACGTAAAATCGCCTTGAATGGACTGAAAAAGTTTCAAATTTCCGAGTATGAAATTGGTTTACTATACGTGCAAAATGATTTTGTGCGACCTCTAGAACCTGGAGAGTATGGTTTTTGGTCAGTAAGTAAGTGGGCGGGAAAAATATCAAGTATGTAACGAAAAATTAACTAGAGGTATTAGAGTTAAATGTAACACGTTGTGTACTGTAGTTTCCTCTTTCTCCCCTAGCTTGAACACCATTAATTACGGCGTAAGCAAGGTCTAATTCATCATCAAATGTTTGCCCTGATAGTTCATCTTTTTTGAGATGTTGCCACTCCAATTCAATTGGGTTCATTTCAGAACAATATTTGGGTAAAAAGAAAATATATAAACCCATGTCTTCCCACCTTGGCCACATCTGTTGGACTTCTTTGCACCGATGTATTGGGCCATTGTCTTGCACGATTACCCTAATGCGTCCGACATCAGCGGCTTCGCGGGCTTCTTGCTCCATCATTTGAATATAAGACTTGCGGTTAACACCCCCGATAACCAAACCATAAACAAAACTGATCAAGGGTTGAACAAACCCGATAATGCTGAGTCTACGACCACGACGCTTTGTTTGCTCCAAACGTTTTTGCTCACCTCGGAAATAATAGGTGTAGCCTGGTTCACTCCACAGACAAAACCCTGATTCATCTAGATACTTGAGGTCTATTTCTCCCACAGCCGCAGATAATTCCAGTATCTCCAGGTCTGCTTGTTTGTGCTCTCGGGCTATGGGGTCTTGTTTTCCTTTATGGCTCTTTCTAGCTCGTTTCCAAATGACCACGCCAGTTGCTTCAAGTCGGCAGAGCCGCCCAACGCACTGGCTCCCCTTTTTTTGAGTACCCGTCTTAATCTGTCGGGACTCAGTTGAATTTGGCGATCGCTCTCTAACTTTTGAGCTAATTGAAGACTGTTATATGTACGTGCTTCTTTTTTGAGGCAATATAGCCAAAAATACTATGTCCTCTTCCTGATACTTTGTCTTTCCCCCTCGACCAGGGTTATCCCAAAGTCCTTCTATACCTAGTTTTTGCCATTTATGTAAAACCTCTCTGACTGTTTGTGGATTCCAGTTAAAGTGAGCAGCTATTTTCAAGGGCGTACCAGCCATGTGCATTTAACCTGATTACCTCTGCTCGGTCTTTGACTTTCTGTGGTACATCCGCATTTCTTAGGTTTAATAGAGTTTTATCTTGATTTCGAGTTCAAAACACCCTTAAACGAGCGCCCATATCTTAGTCACCTCGGTAGATCCATTCTCCGTATTTACTTATCTTTACATAGTTTGGTTTTTTCGCGCCGACTTACTTAGCAGGTTAACACTTTATGGAGCAAACGGACAAAATATCCTTGTCTGGATGCAAATGTTATCTGCTTCTCAATTTAGCTACTCTGCTATATTTAATCTAAAAAATGGTCATTAAAAATAGTCTTTTATTTTACAGTTTTTCTTTGAGCAAAATGCAATTAAAATCTAAAAACCAGATTCCATAAGAGTTATATTGTCTGAAGCATCAAAACCGATTATTCTTAGATAACGCTACAACTCGGATTTAGGCTATAAAATAGGCTCATTTTTCTACCGCCGCTAAAAAACCTTACATTATATGGTGTTGAAGAGCGTTGGCCCGTAGCCCGCCGTAGGCATCGCTAGGTTCGGAGTAATCCCAAGAGTGCATTTGACGGAAGGGTAGACCCATCTTTTGGAAGACGTACTTCTCTTTCACACCAGAAGCAATTAAATCTGGCTTGAGTGCTTTCACAAATTCCTCGAATTCGTAAGCAGTTACGTCATCGTAAACGATGGTGCCGTTTTCGATGTAGTGGGTGGTACGTTTGTAGTCGTCGTTGTGAGCGAACTCATAACCTGTACCAATCATCTTCATGCCCAAGTCTTGGAAAGCTGGGACAACGTGGCGAGGACGTAGACCACCAACCATGATGGCAACAGTCTTACCTTCCAAGCGGGGGCGATACTTAGAAACGATCGCATCCATTGTTGGCTGATACTTGGCAATTACCTTCTCAGCGTTTGCTTGGATTTTCTCGTCAAACTTAGAAGCGATTTCCCGTAAGGATTCAGCAATCTTGGTGGGGCCGAAGAAGTTGTATTCTAACCAGGGTATACGGTAGATTAAAGCCTAAAACCTTTATATATCAATAGTTTTACAAGTCTGCGTTTGGCGTGGCTTATTTTTGTCTTAAAGCTTGTGATTTAAACATCCAAAACCCTAGTGTAACGGTAATTTGATTTGCAAATTGTGGCTTACTGGAGTGCAGAGACGTGGAGTTTTAGCTGTATACCCAACAGAATTAGTAATCAAGCTTTAACCTTTGGCTAGGGATGCTACGATGTATCCCTTTCTTTGGGGTTAATGTCGAAGAGAGTAACTCAAAACTTCCAAGCGGATAACCTAATGTTGTCCAGCAAATTTTCGTCAAAATTCGCAAGCGAATAACATATGTTGTCCAGTAAATTTTTGTCAAAATTCGCAGCCGAATAGCATATGCTGTCCAGCAAATTTTTGCAACGACTTGCAGGACATCAGTCAAACTTTATACACTTGGCTAAAACGCGGTGTATTGAGCATGGATGTACTGGCAAGGCGAATAAGTCAACACGGAGCGCTGCACCTAATGGAGAATGAAGACCGCCGTCGGCAAGTTTGGCTAACCTTGTGCGGTCGCAAGATTCGTGCAAGCCAAGCTCTGTCGGCAGAAAGGTTTGCTGGAGATGACTGCTGCACAGTGTGCGCTCGAATGAAACGCAGCAATGAGTCATTGCACTCCCGATTAGCCACAGCATCTCAAATGCTGACTTTGGCGGGTTAACTGGGGCAATTTTACGAAGAATTAAACCAGTGACAAGTTAACTTGCCGAAAAAGGATTAGCTTGTTTTAGCGTGGTTTGTTTTTCGGAAATATTAGATATTTCCTTTAGGTTTTAGCCTGGTTTAAAATCCTTAGACGTTTGTGGCGAAACCTATTAGGTTTTTATGTTTATTATTTACGTGTTTTTCTTTCGCGGAAACATCTAATGTTTCCCCTAACTTTCATTGTGAGTACGGGACATAGGGAAATGTTATACATTTCCAAAGTACGGGACACTGCCACAGTTTACGGATGTTCGCCGGCTGGAGGGGTTAAGGCTCCGCAAGGGCGATCGCGTTACGGACAATCTACGGCGTGTACTTTTGTAGAACCCTATGGGTGCTAATCAGCTTTTTGGTGATATCTCAGCAGTGCCCATTGCCGCACAACAACGGCTAAACCTTAAGGTTTGTATGAAGTTCTTTACCGAAAGCCTTCAGCGATCGCCCAACGTTTTTTGTACATAATCGCCTAGTGCTGGTCTTGTTGCCGCATGTTGCAGTGACTTTCAACTTCAACTCACAACTTCTAAAATTATTACCCTAATGCAATGACTAAAATAACAGCTATGACACAAAGAGAGCGTGGATATGGTTCAAGTCTTGCCAGCCCCAGTAACCTTTGAACAATTCGCGGAATGGTATCCCGACACAGGGGTACGCTATGAACTGCACAACGGAACAATTGTAGAAATGAATCAGCCCGTAGGTGAACATGAACTGATCATCGCGCTACTAAGTCGCAACTTAACAGTAGAGATAGTTAGGAGAAACCTACCCTACGTCATCTCTAAAAATGCTTTTGTTAAACCACCAATGGTAGACTCTGGCTACTGCCCTGACATCCTGCTGTTAAATGTAGACAATCTAGCCAATGAACCGCTATGGCAGAAACAATCGACTGTGACCCAAGCCGCATCGGTTCCTTTTGTCGCAGAGGTCGTTAGCACTAACTGGGGTGTTGATTACGGGAATAAAGTTAGTGACTACGAAGCCATAGGAATTCCTGAGTATTGGATCATAGATTACTTGGGAGTAGGCGGTAGGAGATTTATCGGCAATCCCAAGTTGCCAACCCTATCAATTTATTCCCTGATTGAAGGTGAATATCAAGTAGCCCAGTTTAAGGGGGATGAGTTGATATCCTCTCCCACTTTCCCAGAATTACGCCTGACTGCTAAAGAAGTTTTAATGACCGCGCAGTAAAAAAAAGTGGAGAGCAATTTTACAACAGTGATAGCCCAAGGCTGTGAGCGATTACGTACAAAATCGTCCAGCGATCGCTCAACGTTTTTGTACGTAATCGCAGACGGCTGGTCTTGCCGCTGCACGTTGCAGTAACTTCCAACTTCAACTTACAACTTCGTTAACTAGCTGTTGGAAGTCGGAAGTTCTGTGGAAGTTAACGGTTGTTCAACGACAACTCGCTTGAGGGTTAAGGTTCAATCGGGAGAGTGAGCGATCGCGTACTGTCACCGCGTTAAAAACTGCATCGGCAACCATTGCAATTTTCAATGCAAGTCAGATTGCAACCACTCACCTTTTTAAAGCTGAAGGCGATCGCACTTCCTTGAGCGGGGATGATCATTTGTGCATCATCTGTGGGTAGAGAGATGTGAGCGATCGCGTACAAAAACGACCCCCGGTCGTTGACCACGGGCCGTTTTTGTGGTCCACAGGCACTACCTCAAAAAGCTACAATCAGTGCCACCTTTCTCTCTTACCCAATCATTAATTTCTTGGAGGAAATAGCTAAATAAAGCAATTTCATCACCCAAAATGCTTGCACCATTCGGTAGCGTTGATGTAGCCGTCGTCTTGCCGTGCGTATTGCATCAATTTGTCAAACTGCTCTCTTTGTGACATATAAATTCCTTGTTGCTCTGAAAATGTTAAACAACTCTGGCTCAGACAGGGGTTGTTTTTTTAGTCTAAAGACCCGGTGTAAATTAATGCTTTAAACACTTAGTGTGTAATTATCACACACTAAGTATCTGAAAAACGAGTGTAAATTAATGCTTTAAACACTTAGTGTGTAATTATCACACACTAAGTGGATCACCTTTTAAAACGTCTCGAATGCTTGCCATAAACTATCAAGCGCCGGAATAGAGAGTGTGTATTAAAATAATGGATCACCCCACGATCACCCCCCACGATCACCCCCTCAGTCTAGACACAGCAAGGAATACAGCCGAAGGTGATCGTCTAAGTACAGAAAAATCACCAAAAAAATCTGAATGAGTTAAAGAAAAACTAATGGGCATTTTTCCCATGTTGACGATCACCAATCGCCAGAAGCCTTGCTAGATAATAACTTTAGGGGTGATCGTGGGGGGTGATCGTCACCGAGGCGACGATCACCCTTAAGAAGGGATGTTCAATTAATTACATCGGCTCTAGCTCATGGTCATCGACCCATTCCGACTCGTTATCGTCTACCTCAAACCAAGGGCGGTCTTCTGGTAAGGAAACCCTGTACTGCCAGTCCAAGCCAGTCCACGAAAGTCCAAGCACTGTCACTGGATACAAAATTTCACCCTGCCTCACCTTTATTTTGTGCAGCACGGTTTGACCAATGTAATATTCGGGCTTGCTGAATTCTTTACTCACTTGCAAACGCCAAAACTTTGACGCTTGACGAAAATTGCCCAAAGTAGGGCTGTCAACAGCTAACATACTATTGCCTCCTTAGTGGCTGGTAACTGGTAAGGGGGAAGTCGTGCCGGTGAGGGAGAGGTAAGAGACTCTCTTGCCGGGGCGCATTCAAGCGCTGACTTCATTTGTCGTATCTGAAATCATTGAAGCAGATTTTGCAACAAGTTGCGATCGCACTTCTTTAGCAGGGATGATCATTTATCCATCCCATGTGGGTAGTGAACTTGGGAGCGACACGACGCTACGATTTACTCGCTACTGCCTATATACATCTGTCCACAATCTGCATACAAATAATATACAAAGCAATAACTCAACTGTCAACAATTTGTATGCAATATGTAGGCAGTTAGGTTATTCTTGTAGACAGATGTATACAGCGTACTTGTTAACTATGGCTAGTAAATCGTTTTCATTCCGTTTGCCAGATGAGATTGTTCAATTTGTAGAGTCCTCACAGTTGGAGAGTGAAACTCTCAACCAAACAGCCCAAAGGCTTTTTATTGATTTCGTCAAAAGAAACAATCCTCTGTCTACAGGATTGCATACAATTGTAGACATTGATGAATTTAAGCAGCAAGTAGAAGCAAGCCTAACTGAAGTGCGATCGCAACTGGAGGAACTGCGGGGAAAATTGAAAGCCCGGTAGTAGAGAAGGAGACTAGCACTACCGGGCAATTAAGCAATGAAGATTCAACTGTAGCGAACAGCGAAACTATCGACCAGTTGCAAGCCGAGGTCAAAAGCCTAGAAACTCGTCTCAAGCATTCCCGCAAGGAAAAGAAGGAGCTAGAGCAGCAATTGGCTGACGTTGAGCGAGAGAACAATATTTTGAAGGATGGAACAGTTCTCAACAGGAGATTAGAACAAATTAGGGAACTGGAGATAGAAAACCAGCAACTCAGGCAACAGGCACAGACAGCAGGCGTATCCGTGCAACCAGACTATGAGGCAATCCGCGATCGCACTCTTGCTAAGTTAAAAATGGGCAGACAATCACCACCAGGTAAGGCAATTCAGGCTTTTATTAAGGAATTGAAGGCTGGTATTGCCCCCGAATAGTGGCACTATAACCCTAGTATTGCCCCCTTTATAGTGCAACCATAGTCTGTCTACACCGCAACAATAACCCGTCTACAGTGCGACTATTGACGCTCATAAGTCCTGTTATAGTGTCACTTTAGTCGATCTTGTGTCCGACCATTGACCGTCATCAGTGCGGTTGCAGTGCAACAATAGTCTAACAACATTGTCTACAGATGTATACGAAAATGTAGACAACTAAAACCTCCTCACCAAGAGGTTTTTAGCAACTGTAGACAGTTTTTTCTGGGATAATTTTTAACAGAAATTCACCGAAAATAGGGATTTTTTTTAATACATTGCCAAAAAACGTAGCAGGGCTAATTTAACAGCTTAGACTTGGCACGATGCCAAAGTTAATTTGCTAAAAGCTAAACTGTTCACAGAAACTTTAAAGTAAGATCAGTACCCTTGCTGTATCAGTCTTTAGGAGCGAGAAAGTAGAAATGAAGTAGCAAATTTTTATTCTCCTAACCAGTATTTTTTATGAAATTTTCGTCTAAAGTTTTGGCAGTTTTAACTTCAACTTTTGGCTTATTTTCAATCAATTTTGCTGTTTCTCTACCTGCTCAAGCGTCAGTCGTATGTGAACCTGGGACAATTAATAATTATCCAAATGGTTCATTGGCAGGTTGTCTTCTTGGCCAAGATATGAGCGTGCAGGTTTACAGCTCCAGTTCTGGGTCATCTAATTTTTATTGCCAAGCCCAACAATTTATATCTTTTGATGACAAAGCACAGTTTCAAAGTTGCCAGCTTTCAGAGGAAATCAAACTTATAAAAGGTAACTCAACTGAAACATGTCCGGCAGGATATAAAGTGTATGTTTCAGTTTCAACTGACGGTATTCAATCCATTATTTGTAGTCCTTAACAGAATATTTTAACTAGGGGCATCGCAGACTAGCCAAGTCTAGCTTGACTAGTCTGAGTTAGGCTGAGCGTTGAACTTGACTTTGAAATATTGCCACTTGAATTTGGAAAGTTAAGTGGACAGCACTTCACTGATTTGATGCCGTGCCAGAGCTTGCCTGAGATATTCCACCTCAGCCCTTAGCCGTGCGTTCTCTTCCTTCAACGCATCCATGTCATCTTTTTTATCTACTGCCTGCTTAATTACCTTCCTCCGGTTCTCCAAGCTGAACCACTTCTGATAAATCTCAGTGTGAATCTCTACAGAATGCCCCAAATTGTCAGCAGCAGCTTTAATTGGAATGCCCATCATATGCGCTCGAATTGCCCAAGCGTGGCGTAAGTCATAGGGCGTAAACGGAATATTTACACGCCTAAACCATGATGAGCAATTAACCCGAATAGTGTTGATATCTGTAAAACTAGTTCTGTCATCAGTTTGAGCTTTTAACAGTTCCAAATACTCTACGTTTTTTAAATCAAACAAGTAAACCCATTCAGGATGTAGCGGCAAAGCTTCTCTATAACCAGTCTTAGTATCTGGGTGAACCTTCCATGTATTATCTTTATTTTCAGAACTCAACCACCAATTAATTTCAGGATTTACAAACAGTTCTCTTGGGCGTAATCCATAAGTAGCAAGCATTCCATACACCCAACCCCACATCTTCCAACTGTCTAAGCAATTCTTTTTGATTGTCAAGCTCCTAGTCAAAGAGTACTGATGAAAAGATTCATGATATTTGATGATATCCTCGTCACTGGGAATGTCCCTAGCCTGACTTTTGGGTTGTGTAGCTTTAAATTGCTCAAGGGTGAAACCAGTTAAATTAAGAGTTGATTTTAAAACTTTCAACGATTTTACAGCGTGGTATTTGGCATGATCGCTCGTCATCTGTGCAAGTTTTTCATCAATCTCCGATTGTGTCAACAAAGTATCTAACCCAATCAATCGCCGTAAATAGTCCTTGTAATAGGAAAAGGTGTGTTTACTTTTCTCTGTTAATTTGCGTGTTTTGAAATACTCAGTTTCAAACTCTTCCAAAACATCAGCAAGGGCTTGGGATCTGTTGGCGACCTTAGCAGTTTTACCCAGATATTTCTCAGTCCATTCAAACTGTTTACGAGCCATCAGCTTGCCTAGCTCATGTGCCTCTTCCTCTGCTGTTTTCAATCCGTCCAAACTTGCAGGGACGTTTAGCGAAATCTTGTACTGCTTATAACCAGTTCCATTAGTGTCGCGATCGCCCGGTTTGATTGGTAGGGATGCTTGCAATTGAATAGTGTCCCGTGCCACGACTAAGCCCACTTTCACCTTAGCGGCTTTTAGTCGAGCCTTAGTGTCTGCCAAACCTTTCTCAAACTTGCGTTCCAGATGCTGCCGAGTAGCCTTCATGTGTTTCTGCGTTCCTAGATAGCTGCCATCGGTAGATGCTGGCGGAATGAAATCCTCAAAAACGTCCTGTGCCTTGCTTTCCATTGTGTCTTAAATGTGTCTTAAAATTTAGTCCATTTAGAACAATGTTTAAATTGAGCAAAGTTAGACGTGGACTAAATCCTGGTATCACAACACATTAAATCATACTTCGTACAGGGTATACCATAAGCTTCTTCCATGTGACGGCTGATGTAGTTCATCGAACGGTAGCAGTGAATCAAGTTCATCTTCACGTTCGGTGTCATCAACATTTCGTTGATGGTACCATCACCAGACCACTGAGCAACTACGCGCAAGCCCAGTTCTTCTAACAGAATCCGGCTAGCCCAGGCATCACCACCAATGTTGTAGTCACCGATAATTGCTACGTCGTAGGGGGTAGACTCGAATTGTAACTTACCTTCTTTCTTCTCTTTGTCGGCTCTGGTGAACACCCAGTCACGCACCATGTCGTTAGCGATGTGGTGTCCCAAGGACTGAGAAACACCCCGGAAACCTTCGCAACGAACGGGAACAACTGGCTTGCCAATTTCTTTGGATGTGTTCCGAGCTACTGCTTCGATGTCATCCCCAATTAGACCGATGGGACATTCAGATTGAATGGAAACACCACGGTTAAGGGGGAAGAGAACTTCCAATTCTTGGATGAGTTTGGTGAGTTTTTTGTCACCACCGAAAACGATATCCCGTTCTTGGAAGTCAGAGGTAAAGTGCATGGTACCAAAGGTGTCTACACCTGTAGTACCAATATAGTAGTTACGACGACCAGACCAAGACCAGTAACCGCAACCTACAGGCCCGTGGCTAATGTGGATCATGTCCTTAATAGGACCCCAAACCACACCCTTAGAACCGGCATAAGCACAACCACGAGCGGTCATTACACCAGGAAGGGATTTGATGTTAGACTTAACGCCGCAATCGGACTTACCTTCTTCGTATACGTTTAAGTGCTTTTCCCGCTTTTTAGCAGCTTTTTCAGGATAAGCACTGAGAACTTCTTTAATTAGTTCTTTTCTTTCTTCGATGATGTTTTGATTTTCTGGAGGTGTCATACTTAGCCTCTGTGACTCATAAGGATCAGGCATAGGGGGACTAGGAGTCCCCTCTAAGGTTAAGGGGGAGATTAGAGGGAAAGGTAAAAGGTCAAATATAAGATTCTTCCTTTTTCCTTTTTCCTTGTGCTAAAGCGTTATTTCTTAGCAGCGACTTAGACTACAGGAGCTTCAGCAGCAGTCTTACCAACCAACTTGGCAGCATTTTCGTCGCTTTCGAGAATACCGAATTCAATCAACAATTCTTCTAGTTCTTCCATTTCGATGGGTGTAGGAATAGCCAGATTTTTGTTGTCGATAATTTTCTGAGCCAAAATCCGATATTCGTTAGCTTGGTTGCTTTCAGGTGCGTACTCGTTAACAGTCATCCGGCGCAATTCTGCGTGTTGAACAATGTTGTCGCGAGGTACGTAGTGAATCATTTGGGTGTTCAACCGTTTTGCCAAGGTTTCGATCAATTCGATTTCTCGGTCTGTGTTACGGCTGTTACAAATCAAACCACCCAAACGCACGCCACCGGTGTGAGCATACTTGAGAACACCACGAGCGATGTTGTTAGCAGCATACATCGCCATCATTTCACCTGATGTCACGATGTAGATTTCTTGTGCCTTACCTTCGCGGATAGGCATAGCGAAACCACCACATACAACGTCACCTAATACGTCGTAAGATACGAAGTCTAGGTCTTGGTAAGCACCATTTTCTTCTAAGAAGTTGATGGCGGTGATGATACCACGACCAGCGCAACCTACACCGGGTTCTGGACCACCAGATTCTACGCAACGAACGTTGCGGAAACCTGTCAGCATTACTTCTTCGATTTCGATATCTTCTACTGCACCACGTTCTGCGGCGAGGTGAAGAACGGTTGTTTGAGCTTTGCTGTGCAGCATCAAACGGGTGGAGTCAGCTTTAGGGTCGCAACCGACGATGAGGATGCGTTGACCCATTTCTGCCATAGCTGCCAAGGTGTTTTGGGAAGTGGTAGATTTACCGATACCGCCCTTACCGTAAAAAGCTATCTGTCTTATATTTTCTTCTGTCATTGTTCGTGTTTCCCTGCAATTGGTTGGTTGGTGGGTCTGTGCGTTTGTCAGTTGCGTTCACGCCAGTTGAGCGACAGTAGTGAGCGCGTGTAGAGCATCGTTGGTAGCGTTGGCATAAATGCCTGCTGGGGGCGATCGCTCCACAGCTAAAATTATTGAAAGTAAGTACATCGATCTTCCTCGTTAAATTTTTTTTCTTTTTGTTTTTTGTCTCCGTTCGCGGAGCGTCTCCCTTAGGAGAAGTTCTGATCGCCGGAAGCCGGCGCTCAGACTTCTCTCTTTGTCCTTTGTCATTTGTTTTGACAAAGAACAAAGAAAATTACGCAATTTACAAATACGTCATAATGTGTTTCAGCTTCCAAGATTCAATAGGACTTGATGTTGTTATTTGTCAACAATCAATGCATAAGTCCTATTACTTGTTCAAAATAGCGCCCTTCATATTTGTGACGCGATCTAGTGCAGCTTTGGTGTCTTCTGCTGACACTCCACGCACAGCCATTGCTTCACCCAGATGCTTGGCGATCGCATCGAAGTGTTGTTGCTGTAAATTCAATCCTGCGTGGGTTTTGTCCATTGGACGACCGCCGTATTGCTTTGGCCCCTCAAATATTTGAGCTAAGAAAGCAACTAGATGATTACGTTGCTTCGCCATGTCTGTACCAGCAAAAATGGGATTGAGGAGGCTGTCTGTGGCAATGCGTTTGTGGAGTTCATCTACTACTTGTTCAATAGCCGGTTGTCCACCAATATTGTCGTACAATGTGCTCATACTTGTCTCCTTTGAAGCGAGTTGGATGTTGAAATTTGCAAGTAGGCGCTTAATCTCTTGGCCTATATGCTGTTAGCAGTAATAGTGGTAGGACTGATACCAATTCGTAATTCGTAATTCGTAATTCGTAATTCGTAATTCGTAATTCGTAATTAAGAAAGAATTGGTATGAAGCATCGAGTGGAGACAATGATTCGGTTCAAATCCTACTTTCTGTTCCTGGCTGAATGCATATTAGGGCGTATTTGTAGAGTACGTTAAGTCCTACAGCAATTCCTAAACTGCTTCGACTACAAGGCTCTTGCTGACACGATCTTGTAATCTGGCTTCGATCGCAATTTTCAGAGTTGCTGTACTACTAGAACAAGAACCACAAGCACCTTGCAGAACAACTTTCACGCGATCGCCTTCTACATCATAGAGTTCTACATCTCCCCCGTCTGCAATCAGTACGGGTCTGACTTCTTCATCAAGAACCTTTTGAATTAGAGCAATCTTTTGCACGTTGGTTAGCGATCGCTGTTTAGAGGTAACAATTTCTGTGGCAACTTTTACGCCATAGTTGTTGAGATTGGATATGGCGGATTCTTGTTGTACTGATTTTATAATATCATCAATGTTTGCCAGACAGGAACCGCATCCGCCACCAGCTTTCACATAATTTGTTACCTGTTCGGCATCAGTGAGATGATTTTCTAGAATCACGCGGCGAATTTTGGACTCGCTAATCCCAAAGCAACTGCAAACTAATGCGCCTTCATCATCGTCATCGTGGCTAGTTAAGGGAATGCCACGATAATTGTAGATAGCGGCTTCTAGAGCTTCTTGTCCCATGACAGAGCAGTGCATCTTGGCTTCTGGCAATCCACCCAAGTAGTCTGCAATGTCTTTGTTGGAGACTTTCAGGGCTTCATCTAAAGTTAAACCTTTGACCATTTCGGTTAATGCACTAGAAGAAGCGATCGCACTTGTGCAGCCAAAGGTTTGAAAGCGAGCATCTAGAATCTTATCAGATTCTACCTCAACTTTTAAGTGCAATCTCAGAGCATCACCACAAGCAATGCTACCGACTTCGCCCGTTGCAACCTTAACTCCAGGTTCGCTGACTTCTGCAATTTCTCCCTGATTTTGGGGATTGTAAAACAGTTCTAATACTTTATCTGTGTAGTCCCACATAACTTTTGTCCTTTGTCATTTGTCCTTTGTCATTTATCTTTTGTCGTTTGTCCTTAGTCATTGGTCAGTTATTAAAGACCAATGACTAATGACTAATGACTAGTAACTAATGACTGTCCTTGCAACCAACCTGCATCATCATTTTTGAAGGGTGAGAGGGCACGTAAACGTTCTACAATACCTGGCATGACCTCTATAACTCGATCGATTTCAGCTTCTGTGGTGTAGCGAGAAAGGCTGAAGCGAATGGAACCATGCAAGGTGGTGTAGGGTAAGCCCATTGCCCGCAAAACGTGAGAAGGTTCCAGTGAACCAGAGGTACAGGCAGAACCAGATGAGGCACAAATACCGTATTTGTTCAACAACAGTAGGATTGCTTCACCTTCGATGTACTTGAAGCCGATATTGGTGGTGTTAGGCAATCTCTGCGTAGGGTCACCGTTAACTACACAATCGGGAATAGTGGCGATAATGGTTTTTTCTAGGCGATCGCGCAGTCTTCTTTCTCTTTTTGTCGCCTCTTCCAAGTGTAACATTTCTAGTTCGGCAGCTTTGCCCAAGGCAATAATTCCCGGAACATTCTCTGTTCCGGCCCTACGTCCGCGTTCTTGGTGTCCACCAAGCAGCAAAGGACGGAATCTCACCCCGCGTCGCACATACAAAGCACCAATTCCTTTGGGTGCGTGCAGTTTGTGACCAGACAGCGTTAACATATCCACGGTGCTAGTCTTCATATTTAAGGCGATTTTACCCACTGCTTGCACCGCATCGACGTGGAAGAGAGCGCCCTGCTCTTTTACTCTTAACCCAATCTGCTCAATGGGGAAAACCGTACCGGTTTCGTTGTTGGCATACATAATTGTTACCAACGCGGTGTTACCTGTCAAGGAGGCTTCTAATTCATTGAGATCCAACTGCCCTTGATGATTTACTGAAAGGTAGGTAACACTGTAACCTTGGGTTTCTAATTGTTTGCAGACATTCAGGACTGCTGGATGTTCTACTTGGGTGGTGATGATGTGTCGTTTTTCTGGTTGCGCCAAGAGTGCAGCCCGAATCGCGGCGTTATCTCCCTCAGTTCCGCAACTGGTGTAGACAATTTCTGATTCATCGGCTCCCAACAAAGCTGCAAGTTGTTCTCTGGCTATTTTCACACCTTTACCAAGTTGTCCGCCAAAGGTATGCATACTAGAAGGATTGCCGTAAAAGTCCGTCAGGTAAGGCAACATTGCCTCTACAACTTGAGGGTCGATTTTGGTCGTGGCATTATTATCGAGATAGATGCAGTTCTTTTCCATTGTTTGTAATAGGAATAATGTGGGGAGTGGGGAGTTAAGAGTTAGGAGTTAGGAGTTATGATTCTGTCTCTGCTGCTCTACTCCTCTAACCTTATGCCCGTTGCTCTCTAAGTTTTAAGCTAATTCGTAATTTTTGGGTTTAATTTTCCACTACAAATTACGAATTATTTTATCAAGGAGAATTCAGAACTCAGGAGCGGAGCCGGAGACGCTGCGCCTCTGGTCAGAATGAGCATATAAATTCTGTACGACTGAGTGGTGAATATTGGTTTAAAACCTTGCCTGCAAGTGGCGCGAAACTAGTATGAAATATTCTTCCTTATCAAAACTCTATCCCTTTATGGGTAGAGTATTCTGAATTCTGAATTCTGAATTCTGAATTCTGACTCCTTTTTTATTAGGCTTCTACTCCCATTGTTTGGGGTTGACGCTTTTGTAATTGTTCAGAATATTTCTGGGAATAACATTTAAACCAACGCTCCCAGTAATCTTGTTTATTAGTTAATTTTGCAACTACGCGGTTGTAATTGGCAAACCAGCCTTCCCAATAATCATTAGGCTGTTTCACGCAACCATCGCAGGTGGGACAACCAGCTTTACACTGAGGTACTGTATGAATGCTACCAACACAGTTTGTGCAGAGTTCAGGGTCAATCCAGTGCTGTCCATCAACTACTTTAACTGCATTAGTGGGACACACAGATAGACAGAGATTGCAGGAAATACATTGGCTAGTAACTTGGTAAGCCATGATTATTCTCCTTTTGGGGATGGGGCATTGGGCATTGGGCATCGGGCATTGGGCATTGGGCATTAGAGATAATTCTTGTCCTATTCCCTATGCCCCATGCCCTATGCCCTATTCCTTAATCCATTGTTCGTAAAACTCCAAAGCAACCTTCTCAATTACGTCGTAAGCTTCAACAGTCTGTATACCAGCTTCTTGCAATTTTTCTTTGGGACAGTTACCAATTTTGGAAACTAAAACTGCCTTGCAATCTGCGATCGCTTTCATAATATACTCAAAAGAAGCTTCTTCGCCGTATCCACCTTGGCAATATTGGTCTATTTTGCGGTGACTGATAAAGCGAACTTCATTACCATCCACTTCGTAAATTTGGAATTCTTTAGCATGACCGAAGTGCTGGTTAACCAATCCGCCGCCTTTGGTTGCTACTGCAACTAAGACTTTAGGACTGTTGGCAAATTTCTTGCCGGCTAGCGCTTTGTCTTTGGCTGCTTTAATTTCTTCTTTAAACTTCTCAATGCCTTCGTGAACGGTGGCGCGTTGTTCTACGTCATATTCTGGAGTCATTTCCAAGAATTTATCTTTGGAAAATTCCTGGCTGCGGTCTTCTCCCAATAATCCGACTGCATCAGCGCGACACTGGCGACAGTGACGCATCATTTTCATGTTACCAGAGCAGTTGTCTTGGACTTCTTTGAGTTCTTTGGGTGTGGGACCACGTTGACCGGTTAAACCAAAGTGTGTGCCATGTTCTGGTGCAGAAATCAATGGCATGATGTTGTGCAGGAATGCACCTTTTTCACGAATGACTCGATTCACTTCAACTAAGTGATGGTCGTTGATTCCGGGAATCATCACGGAGTTGACTTTGCACAGGATGTCAGCTTCTTTGAGGGCTTGCAATCCTTCCATCTGTCTTTCGTGGAGAATTCTTGCGCCTTCAATGCCTCTATAGCGCCTGCGTTTGTAGTGAACCCAAGGATAAATCTTAGCACCGATCTCTGGATCTACCATGTTAATGGTGATCGTAACGTGATCTATATTTAATTGTTTAATGCGATCGATGTAGTCAGGCAGCATTAAACCATTGGTAGATAAGCACAGCTTGATGTCTGGTGCTTGCTCGGCAATCAACTCAAATGTGCGGAATGTCTTGTCTGGGTTCGCTAGTGGGTCGCCAGGACCGGCTATTCCCACAACTGTCATTTGAGGAATCTTACCTCCAATCACCAAAGCTTTATGTGCTGCTTCTTCTGGTGTGAGCAACTCGCTAACTACTCCAGGACGGCTTTCGTTAGCGCAATCATATTTGCGGTTGCAATAGTTGCATTGAATGTTACAGGCAGGAGCAACTGCAACGTGCATCCGCGCATAGTGGTGATGGGCGTCTTCGCTGTAGCAGGGATGTTTGGCGATGCGTTCTTGGAGCTTTTCGTCCATTTCCACGGTGGTACTGCTGTCGCAGCCGCAACCACCGGATTTTGCTTGGGTTGGCGATTCCGTAGCGTTGGAGGTGAGGAGTCGTGTAGACGGTGATGTCATTGAATTTCGCAAAAGGTCGGTGGACTTGGCTGCCACTGTGGGAGATGCTGTGGCTATTTTCTATGCCCATGAATTGAAGTCGCAGCTTGCACACTGCCTGCAAACGCTTGGGTTCGGGCAACTTGTTGTCAAGTCAGGCAGGCGATAGATATCTGATTTTGGGCTGGTGTGTGTCAACGTTCGGTTCTTGGGTAGAATTTGTGCAGAAAGCCGCGACTTCTTTTCACTTCAGGCATGGTGCTATGTCATCCCTCCACTCACTCTTGGCTTCGTTTTGTGTAGAAGCGTTAAGTGATTGGCGATATAAGATTTATATCAGCCGTCTTTGACCGAGGCGATGCGTCTATCTAGGATAGAATTTATTGGATTTATTAAGCTTGTACTCAAATAAGAAAAACCCTAATTCTCCAGGCATTACAAGAATTAGAAATTTTTTTTCGGGTAGGGGTTCTAGTATTTTTTGGTTGGGGTTCTAGTGTTTAGAGATGGGGGTTCAGGATTTCTTTGTACTCAGTCAAAACCCAATCCCAGCAAGGATTTTAATCTACTTTTAACTGGGTTTGGGTTATTTTAATGTGTACTCAGATTGCCCTCAAATCCTGTCAAAAGCAATGAATGAAAGGGGTTTGAGGGTGAAAAACTGGAGTAGTTTATATCGTTCTACTCCAGAAACGTGCGAAATTCAATTCTGTATCTAACATATCATTTTTTTCAGGGCAAAAATGCAATTCATATTTTTTTAATTTTTGCTTTGACAATGATATTCAATTGTGGTTATAAGTCTTATCTGGTAATCCATACAGCTTCAGGTGAATAGAGGTGTTGATGCACATATTTTTCAAAAAATTTAACTTTTGAATCCTTTTTTTTCATGCCCACAGTGAGGAGATGGGTAGGAAACTCTGGGGTTTTGTGTTTCGAGGAAACAATAAACTTAAATCTAACATGACTTAGCGATCGCAATGAATTTTATTTATTGTTCATTACGAACCTTAATATCGCTCCTCAAGTAATTGCATAGCCTATCGTAGCTATGCTGAGAACCTCCGGCTAATAGATAGGGGGATGAAAGCTATCCGCCTGAAATATCCAAGCATTTTAGTTTTACTAGATTTCTGGTAAAATCTCACTCATGATGTTGGTGAAAAACCCATAACAAAAAAACATCATGATTTAATTAAAAGTAGCCGCACAGCCAAGTAATTGGTCGAGGCGGGTAGGACTGTTTGAGCCAGTCAAAGCCTGGAAGGGCAGAACAAACATTGCTACGTCTGCTTATAGCAAGCGTAGCAATATCAGTTCGGAATCCTGGTTTTTCAAAGTTAACTCCGGTGGACGAAACCCCAGAACGATATGTTATTTAGCAGTTCCAGCTGGTTCTAAATCAGCGGCAATGCCTTCTTGAATGCCATCTCGTTAGGGTCTCAAAAAAACGCCTTGTATCCCCATCTCTAGAAGTAATGGATATACAACGCGTCTTTTTGTCAGCCGAAAGCAGCACAGGCAGCGGCCGAGCGCTTATAAAAGGTCATTGCCAAGGGAAGAATATCCCAAATTTTCTTTGCAAACTTGGTGCTACTTGACCTCTATGAACGATGTTTTGTTATCCAAGTCACTCCCAACAAATTCATAATCACCAGCACTAAACTCACGGCATAGACCACCACTTTCATGCTGGCATAAGCGTACCACTGTATCGGTTGGTACAGTTAATGAGCTAATACTATCATTCCCAACAATATTTAAGTCACCTTCGTTTGCTTTATATACTCCTGGAGTTGTAGGAAAAGACTGGGAAACTCCACCAAAATTCGGGTCAGTGTAAACTTTAACTTGTGGTGACGCCGCATAAGAGAGCTTGACCTCGATGAAGGATGTTTTGTTATCCAAGTCACTCCCAACGGATTTATACTCACCAGCACTAAACTCGCGGCATAGACCACCAGTTTCATGTTGGCATAAACGTACCACTGTACCGCTTGGTACAGTTAATGAGCTAATACTGTCATTCCCAACAATATTTAAGTCACCTTCGTTTGCTTTATATACTCCTGGAGTTGCAGGAAAAGACTGGGAAACTCCACCAAAATTCGGGTCAGTGTAGACTTGAACCTGTGCTGACGCGGTGTAGGTGAGCTTGTAGATAGTGCCGCTGTAGTCATCCGAAATCAACAAATTACCTTGCCGATCAACTACCATATCCACAGGTCGCCCCCAGACTTCTTCGGTTCCTGGAATTAGCCAACCGCTGACTAAATCCATCTCTTCTCCTACTGTCTTTGTTGCAGTATTCCAGGGAAAGTAAGCTATTCTGTAGCCCGTTTTCTTCTGCCGATTCCATGAACCATGCAGCCCTACCACCACACCATTTGAGTACAGGCTGGGAAAGTTGGTATTTTGTAAGAAAGTTAGTCCCAACGGAGCTGAATGCGCTTGGATACCCTTATCGATTCTGTCCATAGCATCGCAATTAACACGTCCGTCAGCATTAAACTCATAGTCGCGGTCAAATGGCATATTGTTGAGGCCATTTGCTGTGTCAGGATTGGGGTTGCAGAATGGCCAACCGTAGTTACCGCCGTCCCGGACTCGCGTCAACTCCTCCGGTGGGTGGTTGTCCACGTAGGAGGGAATAATTTTACCGTAATTGCCACTAGCATCATTGAAAGGATAGGCGATATTGTCTCGATTATTAACGGCTACCCAGAGGTCATTTGTGCCAGGGACAAATGCCAGTCCTTCTGCATTGCGTAAACCTTCGGCAAAAAGCCGCGGATTCGTTCCATCAGCATTGTACTGGTAAATTGCACCGCGCTTGGGGTTACTGATAGTATCTTCCAGGCAAGCATTGCACGTAGAAGCGATCGACACGTATAGCTTGTTGTTAGCATCAAGTGCGATATTTTTCAGTTCGTGGCCGTAAGAACCTTTCAGTTCCGCAGTGCTGCTGTCTGGTAAGTCAGCTACGACAATTTGGCGGTTTTGGGCGATTGTATCTCCAGATTTGTAGGTAAAGCGGTTAATTTGATTAGTCTCAGAGATATAAACGTATGTTGTGTCGTTAATCGTGTGAAACACAATGTCGTGCGGTTTCCTTAGACCTGTCACGAAATCAGAGATAATTGGGTCATTGCTGCCATTTGACCTGACGATTAGCACCTTACCCGTACTCGGCTGTGACACTAAAAGATCCCCATTGGGAGCAACTGCCATAAAGCGGGCTTGCTTAATGCGAGCATAAACGGAGATGGAGAAATTGGGAGGCACTTTCAAGTAACGGGTAAAATTGAAAGGCTCATAGTTCATTGTATTAGGCACTGTGAGCTTGGTTTCAACAGACGCAGCAGGCGCTTGACCGAATGCTGCCTTGGGAAAAACCTCTAAGGATATGAGAGTGGTAAGTGATACGCTCAAACTAACTACCGATGCAGATAGTATGCGTCTGAGCATCTGTCTTGGGTTTAGAGCAAACATAATCATTTTTAACTTCCCTCTAGCGTCGTCGGGACGTACATTACACACAAATCTTGGCTAGCCGATATTTTTAGAGAGCCAAAAAAAGAGTACTCAGTGATACTGGTTTTTGAAAATACTTCGTTAGATATATTTATAGCGCTTCTCACTTGGGTAAAATACGCACGTTCGTAGGGTAGCACAGCTGTGCTACCCTACAGCGTATTGCATCCAAACGAGAATCGCTGTAGATGAAAAACGCTGTAACTTTAACGGCAATTACAAATTATCTGTATCAATTCCTTTTTCTTTGAGTTTAGCTAACAATTCTTGATAGCGATCGCGTTCTTTTTCTAATTCTTGCAAAGCGGCTTCCTTTGCTTGAGTTTCTTGTTCTGCGCGTTGGCGTTCCTGTTCTGCGCGTTGGCGTTCCTGTTCGCGTAACTGGTCAATTTCTACGGGGCTTAAAAACTTTTGTCCTGTGAGAGAAACAATTTCCAATGTATTCGATGTTAGGTGAAAACGAATTTTCAAACGCGGGCTTACCCAGTCATTCATTTCTTCAATGACTTCAAAACTATCCCCAGAGCGGAGTAAGCCATTTAAATCATTTTTATCTGGATCGTAAATATAATATTCTTCCACACCATAGCGCTGGTAAAACTGCAATTTTTTGGTCATTTCTTTTAGCGTGTTACCTGGCGATAGTATTTCAAATACTACCTGCGGGGGTATATTATTTTCATCCCATTGTAAATAGGAACTCCGTTTTCCTTTTGGTCTGCCAAAAACTACCATCGTATCAGGTGCTTGTTTAATATTAGAATTTCCTTTAACTGGATACCAAAACAAATCTCCAGCGATAAATACATCAGCTTGCGATGCAAATAAGATTTCTAAATTTTCTTTAATTTTGACAATCCATGCAAATTGTTCTGTGTTATCTGCCATTGGCTGTCCATCACTTTCTGGGTAGATGATTTCGATGTTGGTTTCCGGTGTTACTTGTTGTACCATTGCTGCACCTCCAATTATGGGGTTTTGCTGATATTTTTACTTTTAGATCGGGTTGGATGCCATCGCTTTTCTCTATTTTATTGCTGCGATCGCTAATACCTATCCATCAGAGAAGAATGATCGCAGTTAATTGCTATAATTATGCTGAGTGTTAAGGAAAGTAGCTATGTTAGCGTACAATTAGCCAAAGTAGTTCCCTTCAGCCGAAGAAATACTGGATTCTGACAAAATACTTTTGAACAACTAGACAATCTGGTTATCGATCGATTTGTTTAATGCGGTTTAGAGCATCTTGATAATCACTTTCTTTTCCTTGTTGCTTATACAAATCGGCAGATTTACGAAAATCTATAATTGCAGCTTGCTTATCTCCTAAAGCAGAGCGAGCATTGCCCCGGTTGCTGTAAGCTAGTGCATAGTTGGGATTAATTGTGATGGCTTGGGTGTAATCTTCAATTGCAGCTTGCTTATCTCCTAAAGCAGAGCGAGCTACACCCCGATTGATGTAAGCATCTGCATATTTGGGATTAATTTTGATGGCTTGGTTGTAATCTTCGATCGCTGCTTGATGCTCTCCTAAATTACTGGACTTTAGACTAAAACAGAGCGATCGGGATTGGGCGGATTGTGGCAAGCTGGATTGAGACAGCAGGTCATAACTGTGCGTCTATAAGCAAATGTATTTATTATCGCTTAGCTACAAGCTATTGCTCTGAGAAATCGCAAAATAGTAATTGAAGAAGAATTCAGGAGTCAGAATGAAGACGCTCGTTCGCCCTTGGCGTGCCGTAGGCAAGACTCGCTTTCCGCGTCGCTATCAGTGGGGGATTCAGACACACCACTGAATTATTGCACCACTAAATATGCAGATTTAGTGGGGGTCTTAAACCCCTGGATTCATCCACCAGCGATGCACTGAGCCGGTCGTTGTGTCGCACAAAAAACATTGCTGAATTCTGGCTCCTGACTCCTGAATTCTGTTTCGATTATCAAGCAATTTCCTCAGCATGACCAGACTTTACCACTGTTGCGCGATCGCGCAGAAAATGACCCAGATGAGAAAGTGCGGGAATTTGCTCAGAAGAAGTTGGCACAATTAGAGAAGTAAAAGAGTGGTGAAAATATGAACAATACAGAAGTTCGTCAGCAAATCAACCAATATTTGGATGTATTATCTTCAGAACGCTTACAACTAGTTGCTGACTTTTTAGCGTATCTGGCAGATAAAGAAAGTGAAGACGCTACCCAAGAGTTACTTGATATTCCTGGATTTATTGAATCCTTTGAAGAAGGTAAAAAAGATATTGCTGAAGGTCGGGTAAAAAGCTGGAGAACAATTCGGTCTGATGTATAACGTTGTGTTATCCGCTAAAGCCGAGGAGATTTATGCTACAGCAGACCAAGCTTTAGCCAAAAAGGTTGCTAGGTGCTTTGAGCAACTAGAACAAAATCCTCGGTTTCATCCTAATGTTAAACCTCTCAAAGGTGACTTTGCAGGTTATTATCGCTATCGCATTGGTGACTATCGAGTAATCTATCAAGTTGATGATGGAACAAATGAAGTTATGGTAACTAATATTGCTCATCGACGAGAAGCTTATGAATAAATATGTTTATTACTCTGAAAAAATAAAAATGTTTGTAGGTTGAGTTGAACGAAGTGAAACCCAACAAAACCAAGAATCCTTGGTGTTGGGTTTCGTTCCTGTGCTTTTGCGACTCCAAAACAAGCTTTGTGGGATTGTTGATTTAAACTTTTCTCCCAGACGCTGCTAAAAGTTCTAGAATCACTCCATTTGTCCAGCCGAAACCAACTTCATTAGAACTATATCCAAAGCAGATTTCATTGGAAACGTTGGCAGAACAGCGTTCAACATCATATTTTTCAACTAAAGTGTTGTGACGCCCAAATTCCTTAATCACCATAGCAAGGAATTTGTTGGCAATGCGATCGCCTTCTGTATGATATCCATAGCGATGAAGTCCAAGGACAGCTATTAATGTCAGCGGTGCCCAGCCAAAGGGGGCATCCCACTGGTTACCAGTGACACGAGTACTAGTGAAAATTCCCCCTGGGGCTTCAAACAAAGAGAGATTTTCAACCAGGCGCTTGGCTTGGGACGGGGAAGCAATTCCTAGCCAGAGGGGATAGAATGTTGTGGCAAATTCATAACGCCGACGTTCGCCACTCTGGAAGTGATAGTCTAGATAAAGCCCCTGTTCTTCATCCCAAAGACATTGGTCGATGCGATCGCGGCGGATCTCTGCACGTTCGCGCCATTGTTGCACTAGTTCTTCGTTACCGAAAATCTCATTAATTTCCGCCAAATCTTGTTCCATTTGATACATTAAACTGTTCAGGCACACGGGAGCGTAATGGAGAATATCAGCACTGAAGGGGCCAAATCGGTTAGTGATATCAAAACCCGACTCACGCATGGTGCGATCGCCCTTGTAAAATAAGTTGGTCAGTTCATCATTTTCGCGATCGTAGTAAAGACTAACGTCATAATCCTCAACCTCAAAGGTTTGGTAGTACTCCTTAACGCGATCGTAGTGGCTTTTTCCCTGCTCATCTCGCTCAGAAAACAAAACTTCTGGCGCAGGACCTTCCCCAAAAGCATAAAATCGGGATAAACCTGTTGCAGCATTCAGGTGGGGCGGTACTACCCAGTAATAGTAAAACTGCTCTAGCAGGGGTACTGTTGATTTGAGCCACTCTTCATCCTGGGTGTGCTGGAATAGCGCCAGAACCATCATACTCAGCACGGGCGGCTGCGATCGCGACAGCATGTAAGTCCGGTTGGAATTGAGGATAGTACCGTAGTGTTGCACCTGGTATAATAATTGGTCTACCTGACTTTGGGCTAATTCCAATTCCCCATCGTGCAGAAGTCCCAATAATATAAAGTAGCTGTCCCAACCATACATTTCGTTAAAGCGACCACCGGGCACCACATAAGGCCCTGGCAGGTATAATAATCCATGTTCTTTAATTGCTTCAACTTCGCTCGGCAAAGTGCGAATTTCAATTCTTTGCATATCCTGACGGGATAGCGATCGCTTTAACACAGATTGGACGTTTGGACAATCTTCCAAAGGTGAAATGTAGACAATCCACGGAGTTTCTGATTCGTGATCTAGCTTACTATCCTTGGCAGATTGTAATAAGTGTTCGTGCGATCGCGTTAACGTTTTCCACGTTTTTTTGATATGGGATTGCACAGCGTTAATCTGGGCGGTGGTGAGTGATGGAGTAGTCATAATTTGGAGTCGGAATTATTTTTAAACGCAAAGGAACGCAAAGGAAATTGCAGAGGTACGCAGAATTTTATTTCTCTGCGCCTCTCTTGCCTCTGCGTGAGATTTTATTTTTTACTCAGCACTACTAACCAATAAAGCAACTGGAAAATGGGCGAGGGCAGATGCGATAGATAATGTTTCTTTGGTTTGTAAGGGTTGTTCAGTTAAAACATTTTTCCAGGATGAGGAAGTTCCAGGGGGTAATTGCAGGTGTGTATCTTGCCATACTGACTCGCCCAAGGGATCTTTTCCGGGCTGAACGAGGCGAGTGAAAAACCGGGGTGCGATGGCGATCGCTGTTTGATTTCCTAATTGTCGCCCAAAGGCAATAATATGATTGGCGTGAGTTCCGTGAATTTCTAAGGGCTGATAATCTCCGTCTTGGAATAATGAGAGATAATCTTTTCTGGCTTTGAGTAATTGCGCCGTTAAAAACAATTTAATTCTACCGTCGTTTTTGTGATTGAGCAACTCTTGAATTAATCCCAAAATATCAGTTTTGATTTGCTCTTTAATGGTGCTTAAATAACTGCGTCGCTGTTCAAAATCTACGGGACGGCGGTTATCTGGATCGACTAAACTTAATTCCCAAAGTTCCGTTCCTTGATAAAAATCAGGTACGCCGGGTGCGGTAGCTTTCAGTAGAGTTTGGGAAAGGGAATTGAATATTCCATAATAGGCAATTCGCTGTTGAAGGGGATGAAAAGCTTCGAGAAATTGCCCGGAAATTGCAGGATTGAGGACTTTTTCTACAAAGGAAGTACAAGCTTCTTCGTATTCGCTATCAGGCCGTAACCATGCAGTATGGACTTTCGCTTCTCGAATTGCTTTAATCATATATTCCTTCACCCGTTCGACGAAAGATTCGTGTTCTGTTTCGGCAAAGGGGAATGCACCGACTAATGTTTGATAGAGAAAATACTCATCATTGCGATCGGGCATGGCAAATCCTTGGCGAATGCTGCGATGTCCTTGATTATAATGACTCCAAATGTTGACTTGTTCTTCCCATTCTTCCGGCAATTCCGATAACACATTTAACCTTGCTCGCACATCTTCGCCGCGTTTGGTGTCGTGGGTGGCTGTGGTGTTCATGGTGTGAGGCCATGTTGTTTGGTGCTTTTGGTTAAAACTGTGAAAGTCAGCTACAGAAATGCCAAAATGACTCGGATTTCCTCCCACTTCATTGAGTGATAACAAACGATTGTAAACATATAATGTTGTGTCTTCCACACCTTTGGCCATCAATGGACCACTGTATTGCTGCATCCGCAAGACGAAATATATCCACTGTTCGCGTTCTGTTTGAGAAAGAGAATTATCAAATTCCAGCAGCATCAACTTTTCAATAAAATTTAATTCATGCTGCAACAAAGGTACTTGTTCTTTGGCTTGATTAATTACCTCTTGAATAGTGAGTTTATCGCTTTCTCCAATTCCATCGGGAGTAATATAAGTGCGGTAAATGGGGAACACTGTCAAAACTTCTGCGATCGCTCTTTTGAGTCCATTCACAGTAAAATCATTGCCGTAGCGATATTTGCTGGAAATGTTCTTTAACAAAAGAGCTAAATTATCTATGTCACCTGCTAAGTTCTTTTCTAAGATTAGCTGCTTTTTCTCCTTTACCAGCGATGCATAATCTACTCTCGTACTGATAAATGCATGGTAAATTTTATCAAACCACAATTCTGCTTCTTTATCGCAGAATACGCCATTGATATAATTCAAAAAATCGTATCCTGACGTACCTTCAATCTGCCAATTTTCTGGTAAATCTTCCGTCAGTTCCAATATCTTCTCAACGGTGATATAAACATCTCCGGTTTTTTCTCTCAGTCTTTCTAGATATTGGATTGGGTTATAAAGTCCATCAATATGGTCAATCCGTAAACCTGTAAATTTACCTTCTGCAACTAACTTCTCAATGAACCCATGAGTATTATTAAAAACCCGCAGTTCTTCAATTTTTACAGAAATTAATTCATTGACAGTAAAAAATCGGCGATAGTTCATTTCTTCCGCCCCGACCTTCCAGAAGGCGAGACGATAAAATTGGTCGTTGAGTAAATCATCTAGGGGATTAAAGCTTTCGGAATTGCCAGGTTCTCCATTAAAAGTTTTGAGGTTTTCGTGAATGAACTCGCGGATTAAATCATTTGTGGTGTAGATTTCCCAAACTAATCCTTTGATAAATGCAATTTGGTCTTGTCGCTGTTTACCTGCAACTTCTGAAGGCACGCTTTTGAGAATATACAGAATCCCCAATAGCTTAATAAAATCGGGATGATTGCGCCCCAATGTCCGCGTCAGTTTGCCGAGATTATAAGTAAGAAACTTTGTGTATGACTCTAACCGCAACGGCAACTTCAAACTGTAATAATTAACAGTTAAACCGTTTTGTTCATATTGCAGTTGAATGTGTCCATTTTCCAGGGATACACCATAGAAATCTCCCAGGAGAGGAGCGAGAATTCGTTCTTGGCGATCGCCAAATGGCACATTCCAAGAAAGGTCGAAGTAATCAGTATAGCTGGAATCTGGCCCGTGTTCCAGGATATCCATTAAATACTCATTTTCGCTGCTATAAGCCATGTGGTTGGGCACAATATCTTGTAACCAACCCATTCCCAGAGATTGTATTTCACTGATTAATCCATCAAAGGACTCATTAGTTCCCAGTTCCGGGTTGAGTTGAGTGGGATCTACTATATCGTAGCCATGCGTGCTACCAGACCGCGCCTTAAAAATCGGCGAAGCATATAAATCGGAAATGCCTAAATCTGCCAGATAAGTGGCGATCGCTTTTGCATTTTCAAAGCCAAACTGAGGGGTAAACTGAATTCGATAAGTTGCTCTTGGAATTCGCATATTTGTTTCTCGTGGGGAGTGGGGGGTCGGGAATGGGGAGTGGGGAATGGGGAGTGGGGACGCAAAGAGATGAGGGAGATGAGGGAGTTTAAGTCTTTTTACTCGAACGTTGCGGCTTTTTACTCGAACGTTAAACTTTTAAAGCTGAAACTTTAAGTTCTCACTCTCCCCCCACTCCCTACTCCCCATTCCCTACTCCCCTTCATACAGTACTAAACTAATGGGTTGCAATTTCACTTCTTCTCCCGCAGAGAGATATTCGGGAGTTTGAGAACCAGATCCAGCCCATGAGGTATCTGCTGAATCTAATAGTTTGTGAGCATTGTCTTGAATTGGTAAAGTTACTGTTACTGGAGACGAGTTGAAATTCAATACAAATATTAGTTCGCTTGTTTCACACCAACGACGGACGATAACTAATTGCTTGTCTTCATCGCTAGTGGCTTGAATGAAATTGCGGTCTTGGTTAAGAAGTGCTGGATGGGTTTTGCGTAAATTAATTAATTGGCAATACCAATCCCACAAAATTTTGTGGTTACCTTCGTTGTGTAATTCCCAGTTAAGTTTACAGCTTAAGAAAGTTTCCGCAGATTCTGGATCTGGGGGATCGTCTGCATAGTGAAATGGTTCAAATTCTTCTTGGCGTCCGGCTCGAACTGCTTGAATTAAATCTGGGTCTGAGTGACTAACAAAATACATAAAAGGTGCGGTTTCGCCGTATTCTTCTCCCATGAATAATAACGGCAAATAAGGTGACAGCAACACAGCACCAGCGGCTAATTTTAATCCTTCAAAAGAGATGCGATCGGTGAGGCGTTCTCCTTTCATTTGGTTGCCGATTTGATCGTGATTTTGGATGCAGACTAAAAATTGTGATAAAGGGCGATCGCGGCAAGATACGCCATGAAATCGTCTGCGATCGGGGGAGTATTTCCAATCATAAACAAAAGTGTCTTCATAAGCTTTTGCTAAATCGGCAAACTTCCCAAAATCCTGATAATATCCTTGGCGATCGCCTGTTAAAAGTGTATGCAATGCATGGTGAAAATCATCAGCCCACTGAGCATCGAGTCCATAGCCACCTAATTCTACCGGACGAATTATTTGCGGATTATTTAAATCACTTTCGGCTATTAAATGGCGTTTCCATCTTTGCCCTTTTTGTGAAAAATGATGAACTGCTTCCGCTAATTCCCACAAAAAATGCTTCGCTCCCAAGTCATAAATTGCTTGAATTGCATCTAACCGCAATGCATCAATGTGAAATTCGCCCAACCAATAAAGCGCATTTTGGATAAAATAATTTCGCACGCCCTGACTGTGGGCATCATCGAAATTCATCGCATTACCCCAGGGCGTTTTGTAGGTTTCGGTAAAGTAGGGCGCGAACTGACTCATATAATTACCTTCTGGCCCAAAGTGGTTGTACACCACATCCAGCACAACAGCAATGCCGTTTTCGTGACAAGCATTCACCAGTTCTTTCAAGTCGACTGGAGTACCGTAGGAATTTTGTACAGCATAAGGATAAACACCGTCATAGCCCCAGTTACGATATGCCAAAGAAGCCTCAATATGGGTATCTCCAGGAAACTGGGAAATGGGCATAATTTCAATAGCATTAATTCCCAATTCTCGTAGTTGGGGTAAGCGGGGAATAATGGCGGTGAAAGTGCCTTCAGGGGTGAATGTCCCGACATGAAGTTCATAGAAAATCATTGACTCCACAGGAATTCCAGCCCATGCTTCATCAGTCCAGTTAAAATGGCGATCGACAATTTGAGAAGGACCATGTACGCCTTCAGGTTGATACTGCGAAGCCGGGTCAGGAAAAGCGTTTTCCTCATTCAGCACATACCGATAAAGCGTACCTGGATACACATCATTCACCTTCGTTTGCCAGTATCCCTCTGCTTGAGGTTTGAGCGCAATTACCTGCGCTTGGGGCGTCAAAATTTGCACAGCAACGCTATCCAACGTTGGAGACCAAACTGTAAATTCACACTCTCCGTTACCCAAATAATTAGCACCAATTCTCACGCAGATTTTCCCCTTGAATAATATTTTGTACTGTATTTTGGCGTGAAACTAATTTTATGTTGTTGCAGGATATTTACAAACACGCCAAATAGGATCATGGTTGTTCTACCAGGCTTTTTACTAGTACCTGGAGGGGGATTTTTTAGTAGAATAAATTCTATCTAATGATTAATTTGCTAGAGAGTAGGGTAGGACAGCTGTTCTAACCTACAGCTTGCAGTTGCCATCCACGCAGTAGGAAGATTGATAGGTATTAGAACGCTTCCCAAAGAGTGCGTAGCGGTTATCGCGGATTTGTTCGTAAAAGCGATCGCCAGCCCACTTCATCCCCGGTAACGCCCGATAAGCGTCTACAAATATACTTCCTACTGGTAATAATCGCCCAATTTCTTCTGCTGCATTACTACCTTGCCAACGTCTTTGAGGCTCATTACCATCAATTAAAATCATTCCCTGTTCGCAATCTTGGGCTGTAATTCCCCACTCTAAAAGTCTCTGTTCATCTTGCATGGGAGTGTATTGAAACACCTTTCCCTTGTCTAAGTTTTCTAGTAATTGTACTAAAGTAACGCAGAGATTACAATTCCCGTCGTAGATTACGTAGTAAGTCATGGAAATAAAAGTCTGTTTGCAATGATGTCTTTAAACTAACATCTTTATACTATAGGACTAGTATTTGATTTTTGAAAAGATACGTAGGGTGCGTTATCGGCGAGAGTACGGCACCATTCTTAAGGCTTTGGTGCGTTACGGCTTACGCCTAACACACCCTACAAATACTTAGATTTTTTCAGAAATCAAATATGATTCCTATAGATGGAGCGGATGGCGATCGCTTCTACAGCCCAACTAACTGTTAGTAGCTTGGGTAGTTTGGGAGATTTAGCTTTTAAAATCCGAAGCTCAAGGGGATTAAGAATCTCAATAGCAGGGGCGGAAGGCTGGGTGCGGTGTAGATAAGTTAACTGCAAAAGCTCAACAGCAATCACGCTCAAAAAACCAATTAAGGTCTTCATACCTTTGCGATCGCCATACAGTTGGGGCTAATTTTGTGGAGACTCATTCAGTTGCTGCTGAAGTTGTTGAACTTCCTCAATCGATAAGCCTGTTCCACGCGCAACGGCTTCGACTGATAAGCCATCTCGTAGAAAGTTGAGTGCGATCGCCCGTGTCTTTAATACTTCAAAATCTTCGACTACTAAAGTAGCTAGTCGTAGAAAATCAAATTCCTTTTATGCTCTTGGACGGGCAGTTACGTTGGTCAGCAGCAAAGTTATTAGGATGGGAGACTATTCGGGCATTAATCGTACCTCAGCCACAGGATTTAGACCAATCATCGTTGCAGAAATTAAAGGAAATTGGTAAGTTAATCGGATAAGTTTTTGAAAGTATTAGGCATCCGGCTAGCCGACGACAGTATCTCTCGGAATCATTCATAAAAAACTAGTAACCTGACGCAGATCGAGGATAATTTGAACAGCACCAACCACAGCTATAAGCCCAATCAACTCCATAGCTGACAAACCCGCGCCAGCTACAGCGAGAATCAGAATAACAGCTGCTGCCGCAAAGCGATACCCCGCCCGAACTTTGCAGCGTAGTCTGGTGTCAGTGCTCACACCTGTAAGATAGATGATTCCAAGGGTAAAGAAGCACAGCGCCAAGCTAGCGCAAATAAGCCAGCGTTCAGCAGACGCCAGTACCAGACCTGTATCACTTGCTAGGGCGTGCTCCACCCCAACTCCGGTAGCGGCAATACCAATCACCAAAGGTAAGTGCATATAGACCCAAGTTTGATAAGCTCTTATGTGGCGGCAAGCACGAGCAGCCTGGATTGCTGAACCACCAAGGTTGTCAAAATACAGCCACCACAAACTAAAAGCAATACTTAAGCCAAATACCGCAGTATATGCTGATGAGAAACTCCACTCCTGTTGTGCGACTCCATTAACTACCGCTAAGACCGTCTCACCTAGCACAATTAAGGTAAATAAGCCAAAACGCTCAGGCAAGTGTGAAGCGTGGGGAGCCAGTTCCACATGGACAGACTTTCCTGCTGTCAATACTATTCCAAATTCTAATGTCAGCGCTAAAATCCAAAACCCAAATCGCAGTGGTATTGGTACAAATACCGATGCCAGCCAAAGTAAAGCCCCTAGTCCAGAACTACTGGCGATTCGGGTTGTTAGTGGTCGTGCTGTAACTATATGCCTTCCAGCACGTAAGAACTCGATAACAAGCAACATTCGAACAATAGTGTAAGAAAGGGCAAAACCAACTGAACTTTTACCCAACCCATCGTGTACGTTCACTGCTAGTGCTGCCACTGCAAGCATTTGTAAGGCGGTCAGGAGTCGGTGTCCCAAATCATCAGTATCAAAGAGATTGGCGTAAAACGTAGCGCCAATCCAAGACCACCAAATTGGCACAAAGAGCAGCAGAAAACTAAGGAAGCCTGATAGTGAAACATCTCGATTGAGATTGTGAGCAAGCTCCGAAATCGCAACCACAAAAAATAAATCGAAAAAGAGTTCCAACCACGTTGCGTGCCGTTCTTCTTCTTTACCTTCGCTAATACGTAACTCAGGAGATTTTAACCATTTATTCATGCTACACACGCCTTAATCAACTGTGTATAAATTGCATAGTGTTACCGGATGGTATAAATTGGCATTGATGGCATTCAGATGTGACTTCGGCCAAAGACATGGGCAGAATCACCTGAAAATGTGTGTTTCCTGGTTCGGAGAATAAGCGGATCTCGCCTTTATGCTTTTCAACAATTCGGTAACTAATGACTAGACCTAAACCTGTTCCCTGACCCACACCTTTAGTAGTAAAGAACGGCTCGAATATTCGCTCTTGGATCTCTGGCGGAATAGCTGGACCATTATTGGCAATTTCTACTAACACACAGTTATTTTCTCGTGCTGTACGAATCCTGATTTGTCCTTGTCCACTCATTGCATCGATCGCATTGTCAATCAAGTTCGTCCATACCTGGTTGAGTTCGCTACCATAGACCGAGATTAGTGGTAGGTTTTGGTCATAATTGCGTGTTAGAGTAATGCCGCCCTTGAGCTTGTGACCGAGAATAGTCAGTGTACTTTCAAGCCCCTGATGTATATCCACCTCCTGCATGGGAGCCTGATCCATATACGAGTACTCTTTAATAGCTTTGACTAGTTCCGAAATGCGCCCGGAACTTTGGTCAATTTCGTCCAATAGCTCAATTCCTGTGAGTGTCGCCTCGAGCCAAGCTAGAACTTCAGCAAGTGATTCTGGGGATAAATGTTCCACAATAGTATCCAGGGATTGAGTATCCAGTCCTCCCCGGACTAAGGAAGAAACAATTTTCCAGCCATCAGGCACGTTATGTAAATCCAGCCAGGCTGTCAGATCTTGCTCGCGATCGCTCTGGGCTAGTAAATCTTCTAACTCGCAGGGTGTTTCGGCACGTCCAATCACTGTGTGCAGCAAATTGTCAAGAAACAGCAGTTGTTCTTTTGTCATCTGCCTGTAATTGAGTTTGAGTCCCAGATATGGCAATTGTTGAAAGATTTTGTGCAAATGCTTCGCACCTCGGATAACAGCTGTTGCTGGGTTGTTTAACTCATGGGCTAGACCAGCTGCTAAAGTACCGAGTGCAATTAGCTTTTGGTGGTGTTGTGACATAGACTCTAACATTTGTACCCGTTGCGCCGTGATGATTAAAAGGTCGCGTGTAATCGACGGACAGGTTGTCAGCATTTGCCAGAAAGTATCTGTGTCCCATTTCAACATATAAGTTGGTTTCACAGCACGCACGTTCACGAGATAGTGAGGAACATCTAATAGAATCAGCTCGTGACCTGTATATGTTCCAGGTCCAAAACTCATTATGTGCCTTTCTACATTGCCGACCTGTTTTCTAAACTCAATCTCGCCTTCTATCAGCACGTAGAAATTCTCTATTGGTTCTCCCTCAAGTGCTATATATTCTCCTGGAACTAGCCATAGTTCATCGCCGTGTTCAGACAACCATTGGAATTGCTCATCTGTCAATTGTGCAAAAAGTGACACTTGACGCAAAGCATCTAACATAATTACACCTTACCTAGATATTGATGGATGAACTGAATAGCGATCGCACCTTCACCAACGCCAGAAGCAACTCGCTTGACAGAGCCGTTACGCACATCTCCAGCCACAAATATGCCCGGTACACTCGATTCCAGCAGGAAGGGTTGGCGATCGAGTTTCCATGCTTTTGAACATCGTTTATTGGGTATCAAGCTTGGCCCGGTTAAGATAAATCCTTGTTCGTCTCTCTCCACAATCCCACCCAGCCAATCAGTATGTGGCTTTGCACCAATTAAAATGAACAGCAACTTTGTGGGAATAGTTTCCTGTTGGTGGGTTTTAGTGTTAGCGATCGTAATTCCCTCTAGGTTAGTGTGGCCATGAAGCTCGACAATGTGGGAATGAAACCTAACGCTGATATTGTCTGTTGCTAAGATTCGGTCTATCAAATACTTTGACATACTTGTAGCCAGTGAGTTGCCGCGCACCAACATAGTGACGTGGCGAGCATACTTAGAAATGTACACCGCAGCCTGTCCAGCTGAGTTAGCTCCGCCAACTACATAAACATCTTCGTTTTGGCAGGAGAGTGCTTCGGTCATTGCTGCACCGTAATATACACCTGCTCCAGTCACATTCTCAATGCCAGGCACATCGAGCTTGCGATATGAGACACCTGTGGCAATTAGCAATGCATAACAGCTTAATTCTGTTCCATCTTTTAGCTTGATGATGCGATAAGAATCTTGCAAGCGAATGCCAATTACTTCTTGAGGCGAGAGAATCTCTACCCCAAATCGTTTAGCTTGAGTAACTGCGCGACGAGCTAATTCCGATCCAGCAATTCCTTGGGGAAAGCCTAAATAATTCTCGATCCGGGAACTCGTCCCTGCTTGCCCCCCTGGAGCCTCTTTTTCAATCAATACTGTGCGTAGACCTTCAGAAGCTCCATAAACTGCTGCTGCCAAACCAGCTGGTCCACCCCCCACGATTACCAAATCGTAAAAGGGCATTTGGGGCTGCATCTTCAACCCAATTTTTTCAGCAATTTCGGCGTGCGTTGGCTGTTTGAGATACGAACCGTCAGGGCAAACTAGTAGTGGCAAATGTGCGGTATTACATTGAGCATAACTAAGCCACTGACGCGCTTCTTCCTCTATCTCAATGTCTAACCACTGATAAGGCATATAATTGCGCGCCAAGAAGTCCTTAATGTGATGACTCTTGGGCGACCAACGGGAGCCAATAACGCGGATACCTTCAAAGGGTGGGCGGTATGACGAAACCCAATCGTCTAATAAATCGCTCAGAACTGGATACAGAAGATCTTGTGGCGGCTCCCAGGGTTTGAGAAGATAGTAATCAATCTTTGCTGTATTAATCGCAGAGATAGCAGCATCGGTGTCCGCATAAGCTGTTAGTAAAACTCGTTTTGCAGACGGAAAAATTTGCATCGCCTGTTCAAGGAACTGCACGCCCGACATTTGTGGCATCCGCTGGTCTACCACACAGAGCGCAACTGCCTCGTTACGTAATTTTACTTGTTGCAATACTCTCAAAGCATTTGCACCTGAATCGGCTCGTAATACCCGAAAGCGATCGCCATACTCATGTCGGAGATCTCGCTCTATTACTCGTAGAACTCCGGGGTCATCGTCAACAGTAAGTAGTACAGGATTAACCAAAATAGCTCCTTTCTGGGGATGATATTTGTCAATTATTTAACTAGCCATAAAGACTGTATATTTTTAGGTATATAAGAGTACGTTGAATAATTAAGGGAGGCTAAGTGTGCTGGAAAAGAAAAACTTCCCCCGCTCTCCCTGCTCCCTTTATATCGTGTCCGGTTAAAGACTTATCATTTAGATGGCAGGGGAGCAGGGAGCAAGGGGAAAGAGGCTTTTGGGGTTTTTGCACAGATGCGTTAATCATAAGTAATTAACCGGACTTGATATTACTCCTTTTAAGAAATAACTTCAGTACACCGAACTGTATTGAGCGTAGTCCTAATAGCTGTGGATAAACCGCAGTTCCTTTGTCGGAGCTATTTATCTCTTATCTAATTAGGACTACTCAAATGTCTTTTAACGCAACTTAGACACTTGCCAACTGAACAGTTTCATACTCATCCAAAACGGTTACACTGTCGCAAAATGCACTCATCATCAGGAATTGTTTCACGTTCTCCGGTGCGCCGACCATGTAGAGTTCAACATCAGAACCCAGTTTTTGTTTAGCAAAAATCAGAGACCGTAAACCAGCAGTAGTAATACATTCTAAGTCTCGTAGTAATAAGACTAGACGAGTAATTGGCTGTGCTGTAGCTTTGGCGATCGCTTCTTGAAAATGTACCACACCATTAGCATCCAATAGCCCAGTTAAAGAGATTTTGGCAATACCATTACTAACCTCTAACAGAGTGGCGTCGAAAGATACTTGAGTCGGAAGAAGTCTGACTCTAACTTTCACATCGTCTTGAGTAACTGGTAGTTTGACTGTTAAGTTTGCAGCATCAAAATCGGCATACTTTTGCCCATCGATCCATACATCTCCAATCCGCACACTGCCGGGTGGTAAGATATCTGGCGCAACTCGTAGGATGTTGTCCTTAAAGCCACCTGGCTTTGGTTTAAAGTACAAATCCATTGGCTGTTTAGTGATTAGCAGATTCGTATAAACGCAAGCTAAGTAGGCCAATTCAAACGAGTGGTAACCGCTCATTGAGTGGCTGCCCTTGCCTCGTTCCGTTCCTAGCAAGTAGGGAATCCCATTTGACAGAACATTGAAGTAGATACCCCCAGCCACGTAATCGAGGAACCAAGCATTATAGAAAGCTGCTGCTTCACGGGCTTGGCGTTGATATTCAGGCTTATCAAGGGAACCACTCAAAATCAGGTAGGCTAAGATAGCTTGTTCTTGCTGCCACCAAGCTTTCCGGTTATGCCAGACAAAGCGGTGTACCTCTTGCCCTGGTTTTAAAGTGCGTTCCACGACATCGTACCACCCCCCACGCTGTTGGTCGCTACCGACTGCTGGCATGATTTCTGCAATCTTTTCTGCCAGAGTCACATAGTTTTCTTTTGGTTTCAGGTGGTTCATCCGCATTAAGTTCCAAGCAATTTTTAGGTTATGACCTACAACTGCTCGATTCTGCTGCCATCCCCAAGTTGTATCGTGGCTCCAGTCCTCATAAAAACGTTCTTGAACGAATGGGCTACGGTCATAATCTGGGAACCGCTTTTCAATGGTGTCGAAGGTGTACTCCAGGAAATTTGCGTATTCTTCTTTGCCAGTTGCTAGCCAAAGGTTGATCAAATAAGCTGGGGCATGGTCACCTACGGAGTTCCAGTTCTTCTTGGCGCGATTGTGGCCTAGAGTTTGGGAGTGGGGGCTAAGAGTAATCGGATCGATGTGGGAGAAAAATCCTCCTTTCTCTGTCTTGTCCAAGAAATACTTGTCAAACAGATTAATCGTCAACTCGATATCTTTGATGATGCGTGGATCGCCTGTTATCCGATAGGTTTGGGTAGGGCCAGCCAGGGCATAAATTTGCTCATAAGCTGGAATAGCGTCATAATCATCCCCAAATTCTGAGGAGAATATTTTTTGCTCGCTACCACCTGGTTTCACATCAACACCATGATACCAATAGCAAATTTCTTCGCCTTCATCTAGAAAGCGCATGTGTTGGCGGAGGTATTCAGTGCCTTTTTCGGCAGCTTCCAGATAGCGATCGTCCCCAGTCATCATGTAGGCTGTGGCAAAACCGTAAACTAAACGAGAAATCGTGTCAGTTTCTTGACGAGTGCTATCTTCTTTAGAACCAACTAAACCGATACCAGTGCGATATTTTCGATAATCAATTTCGCCATCTTCAAACTGAGCTTTGAGGTAAAAATTACCAAGGCTTCGTATCTGCTTGACCCACCAATCTGGTCTTTCAAAAAGATACTCGTTTTCTGTTCTACCGAGAAAAACTATGTGTTTAGCTTCAAACTTCTGTTCGCCTGCTTCAGGATAAAAAATGCCGTATGCGAAAAGATAGCAATTAGGAACGAGCATTGAATTTATTTGGCTAGTGCAATCAAAGAAAGGCTCATCTAAATTGCGTACTAGCTCAGCATAAGTCATTGAGGTCAATGCTACTTCAAATTTTCTGCCATCTGACGTTTTGATATCGAAAGTACCTGAATCTCCCTTACTTGAGTCAAAAGCAGTAACATACCCAGCAATTAAATCCGCAAATGAAAAGTCTATATTACTCATCGAATTTACTCCTAGTTGGAAATTCATTAACTGGAAACCATTTGGAAACTAAAACAACAACGCTACGCTCTTTGACAGAATAGACATTACCTGAAACTACAGTTTCTTCACCTGGTTCCACAATATCCATTGGAGAAGCAAGAGCAGTATCTATGACTCTGAACCATTTTCTACCTTTAATAGGAGGAATTTCAAAGTCGAGATCTTCCCAGTACATGTTGAGCATGACATGAATATCTGCTTCTCCTTCAAACCCTCCGAGAGTATACGCAAGAACTCTGGCATGAGAATCGTGCCAACCTGGTTTGAACAACTTACAGCCATGCCAAGCAATATCTGCAAAGCCACGCTCATTAACTTCACCAGTGAAAAAATTACTACGGCGTAAAGCAGAATGGCAGTAGCACTTGCGGAAATGAATCATCTGTTTGAAGAACCGGAAAATATCAGCATTCTTCTCTACAAGATTCCAATCGAACCAACTAATTTCGTTATCTTGGCAGTAGGCGTTGTTGTTACCCTTTTGGGTACGTCTGACTTCATCCCCAGCCACAATCATGGGTACACCTTGAGAGAGCATCAGAATAGCTGCAAAATTCTTAATCTGTCGTTGGCGTAATCCATCAATTTCTGGGTTATCAGTCTCTCCTTCAAAACCACAATTCCAGCTCAAATTGTCATTGATGCCATCCCGATTGTTTTCACCATTCGCTTCATTGTGCTTGTGGTTATACGAAACTAAATCATTGAGGGTAAATCCATCATGACAGGTAATGAAGTTGATGCTGTTAATCGGTAAATGCCTGCTCGATTGATAAAGGTCAGAACTTCCAGCAATCCGCCAAGCGACTGCCCCAACCATTCCGGGATCTCCTTTGACAAAGCGCCGGATATCGTCTCGAAAACGTCCATTCCATTCTGCCCAACGATATCCAGGGAAATCGCCAATTTGATAAAGCCCACCAGCATCCCAAGCCTCAGCAATGATTTTGGTGTCAGCTAGTGTTTCCGATGTTTCAATATGCCAAATCACCGGCGGATGGATCATTGGTACTCCATCTTGGCTGCGAGATAAAATGGAGGCTTCATCAAAACGGAAACCATCGACATGCATCTCTTTGACCCAAAATTCTAGGCAATCTACAATTAACTTTTCTACTATTGGGTGGTTGCAGTTGACAGTATTGCCACACCCGGAGTAGTCCATGTAGTACTGCTTATCCCAATGTACTAGGTGATAAAAGATATCATTAAAAAGGCCTTTAAAGCTGATGGTTGGGCCTTCATGGTTGCCTTCGTCGGTGTGGTTAAAGACAACATCCAGAATGACTTCAATCCCTTCTTTGTGTAAGGCCTTGACCAGATCTCGAAATTCTCTGATATGATTTCCCACATCAGGAAAAGCACAATATGAAGCTTCTGGAGCAAAGTAACTGTGGGGGTTGTATCCCCAGTAGTCTTTTAGTTCCTTACCGTTGACTTCTCGGAGAATGTTCCTTTCGTCAAAGTCAAATATTGGCAGCAGTTCAACAGCTGTGATTCCTAACTCTTTGAGGTAAGGAATTTTCTCGATAATTCCAGAAAAAGTGCCGGGGTATTTGCAACCTGAAGAAGGCGATCTGGTAAATCCGCCGACGTGTACCTCATAGATCGTGGTATCACTCATCGAGCGGTTGAGCGGGCGATCGCCTTCCCAGTCATAATCAGATATATCAATAACTACACTACGCATAGATGTAGTCACGTTATCTTTTGACCCTAAAGCATCATTGCGCTGCCAAAGAGCGTTGGTGTTTCCTCTAGCATAAGGGTCAAGCAGTACCTTATTTTTATTAAAGCGGTGTCCTGCTCGGTGTAAGTCAGGATTACCATTAACTCGATAAGCATAGTGAGCGCCTGGTTTTAAGCCTCTCACATAGACATGCCAAAAGTGGAAAGTTTTATTGAACTTTGGGTTTAACTGAATAATTTTTGTTGGCTGCGGAGCATCATCTCGATCGAACAACAAGAGTTCGACGGAGGTAGCATGTTCTGAAAAGATGGAAAAGTTTACTCCATCTTTGTCTGGCACTGCACCGAAAGGATGCGAACATCCTGATTCTAATTGGTAATCAGGTATTTCTAGTTCAACCTGATATCTATCTGTAGTTAAAGTCATTCTTTCTCTCTGTCCTTATGGCATTTAGTTAGTAGGTAATTTTGCACGTTTTCAGCTATCAAAAATTTATGAATGGCTAAAATTGTCTGAAATTACCCCTTGATTGTTGACTACAATATTGCACTTAATACGGCTTATTGTTTGTAGTACCTACTCATACATCTATTCAGTAATTCCTGAGCCAAAGCTTTGCAGATAAAGTCGATTTTACTCATTTAGGTAATTTAATTGCCTGTTAAGTAGTTTAGATATAATAATTTTAATAAGTATTTAATTAGAGTGGCAAGGGTTTAAGTTTTGGCTAAAGTTTGCATTTTTTTGATAATAAATAAACAAGAAGATTTTCAAAAATTATTTTAGAGGATATTTGAAAAGTTATTTTGTCGATAGCAAATATTTTTTTACCCCACCCTAACCCACACCTTTTTAAGGGGAGGGAACTAGATTTTCCGATTTCCCCTCTTTATAAGGGCAGGGCTGTTTCATTCCCTAAAATGGTTAAAATTGCAAGGGTCAAAGAAATCAAAATTTAGGGCGAGCGTACAATTAGGGCAAAAAATTTTGCGTCTTCAAGCCCAAATAATGTTGTTTTTCTTTGCGCCTTTGCGTCTTTGCGTGAGAATATCCCCTTGACAAATCTCACAGACTAGCGAATGAAACGGCCCTGCTTTATAAGGGGGATTAAGGGGGGTAAGAATGCAATTAAAATCACAGCCAACGACTTTTCAAACAATGTCTCAGATATTTAGATTTGAAGATGCGTTAGCCTGAGCCAACGCATCCAGTGTTAATGAAAATTAGTGATTTATCAAAATTGAGAAATCAATCTGACAACACTTGTTCTGCACATTGCTGGATTAATTTGGCGATTAAACCTGTCCAACCAGTTTGATGGCTAGCACCAATACCAGCGCCATTATCTCCATGAAAGTATTCATTGAACAGAATTAGGTCGCGCCAATTCGGGTCAGTTTGGAATTTTTCTGTCCCACCATAAAAAGGTCGTCTACCAGACTCATCTGTCAGAAAAATTTGGATCAGCCTTTGAGCTAATTCAATTGATACTTCCTTAAGTGTCATCATTTGGCCTGAACCGGTGGGACACTCAACTTTGAAATCGTCGCCGAAGTAGCGATAGAACTTTTGTAGCGATTCTAGTAGTAGATAATTAATGGGAAACCAAATTGGTCCGCGCCAGTTGGAATTACCACCAAACATTCCTGTGCTAGACTCAGCAGGTTCGTAATCTACTCGATACTGCTGGCCATCTACGGTCAAAACGTAAGGATGGGACGCATGAACTTTAGAAACAGAGCGAATACCATAAGGGCCAAAAAATTCTGTTGCATCTAACATTTTTTCTAGGATGCGACGCAGTTTATCTGGATAGGCGATCGCTAATAGTCGGCGCTCACCAATTCCTTGTTTCTGCATACAAGCAATATTTCGGGTCAGGTCAGGGCGATTTTTCAGAAACCATTGTGTCCGTTGCTTAAAGCCTGGGAGTTGCTCTAAAGTATCTGATTCTAAAATGCTTACAGCACATAATGGGATTAGCCCCACCAGCGATCGCACTTTCATTGGGAATTGATGACTATCAGGTAAATGTAGAGCATCGTAGTAAAAACCGTCAATTTCATCCCATAACGCTATTTCGTCATCGCCAACGCCGTTCATGGCATCAGCAATGTATAGGAAATGCTCAAAAAACTTGCTGGCGATGTCTTCGTAGGTAGAATTTTCTTTGGCTAACTCTAGGGCGATGGTCAACATATTCAGAGAATACATTGCCATCCAACTTGTGCCATCTGCTTGTTGTAAATATCCACCAGTTGGTAGTTGAACGCTGCGATCGAAGACACCAATATTATCCATACCGAGAAAGCCACCCTGAAAGATATTTTTGCCCTCAAAATCTTTCCGGTTAACCCACCAAGTAAAGTTCAGCAGTAATTTCTGAAAAACGCTCTCCAGAAATTTTTTATCCGCACGACCATAGATTTTTTGCTCAATCTGATAAACTTGCCATGCTGCCCAAGCATGAACCGGCGGATTCACATCACCAAAAGCCCATTCATAAGCTGGTAGTTGACCGTTAGGATGCATATACCATTCCCGTGTCAAGCGGCTCAATTGCAGCTTGGCAAAATCCGGGTCAATCATGGCCAGCGGAATTACATGAAAAGCTAAATCCCAAGCCGCAAACCAAGGGTATTCCCATTTATCGGGCATAGAAAGTACATCATCGTTAAATAAATGAAACCATTCATGGTTTCTGCCATTGAGCCGAGATGTTGGCGGTTGCGGGCCAGTTGCATCGCCTTTTAGCCATTTCTCAGCTACGTAGTAGTAAAATTGTTTGCTCCATAACATCCCAGCAAATGCTTGCCGCTGCACATTACGCTTGTCCTCTAACAACGAAAATGGACAGATTCGCTGATAAAATTCGTCCGCCTCGCGCTGGCGTTCTTGCCAAACTATATCAAATTCAGCCCCGAATGGTGCAATTAAATTTTGCACGTCACTTAACCGCAATCGTATTGTCTTAGTTTCGCCTGCACCGATGTGTAATTTGTAATTAGCTGCGAACTTAGTGCCAATACGATTGGGATTGACAGCCGTTTTTTGCCCATTGACTACATAATTATTGATTCCATCTTTAACGTATGGCGAAGCATTGCTAACCCCAAACAATCTTTGATTATTAGTCTCATTTTCTGTAAATAATAGTTCTGGAGTTTCATTACAATACAGCCATCGAGTTTCTAAAGAAGGGTGATAAGCTTCGATGGTGCTGAGGTCAGAGTTGGATTGGCTAATTTTTAACCAGGGCTTTTCTTCTCCATCGCCAGTCCAAGACCACGTGTTACGAAACCAAAGCGTTGGTAGCAAATGCAGCGTTTTTGCTTCCGGACCTCGGTTAATTGCACTGATCTCAATTAAAATGTTGTCGGGTGAAGCCTTAGCATACTCAATGAAGACATCAAAATAGCGGTCTTGGTCAAATATACCCGTGTCGATTAATTCAAACTCTGGACTTTGGCGACCTCTGTGGCGATTTTCTTCTACCAGCTGACTGTATGGGAAAGCAGCTTGGGGATATTTATAAAGATATTTCATGTAGGAATGAGTCGGGGTGTTATCCAGGTAGAAGTAGTATTCTTTAACATCTTCCCCGTGATTACCCTCATTTCCTGTGAGACCGAAAAGCCTTTCTTTGAGAATTGTATCTTCACCATTCCACAGAGCGATCGCAAAACATAGTCGCTGATGATTATCAGAAATTCCGGCAATCCCATCTTCTCCCCAGCGATAAGCGCGGGAGCGAGCATGGTCGTGGGGAAAGAATTCCCAGGCGGTACCATTAGGGCTATAGTCTTCCCGCACAGTTCCCCACTGCCGTTCGCTCAGGTAGGAACCCCATCGTTTCCAGTAGGCTGTGCGATCGCGGTCTGCTGCCAATCTTGCTTCTTCTTGGGTCATAGCGATTTAGGATTTTGGATTAAAAGTCGAATGTCACGCTTGAAAAGATGGAACCTCTTCAGGGCAGGGTGTAGGGGGTAGGGTGTGGGGAACCCCATAATTAAATAATGGGGTTTTACTTCCCGAACGCTGTATTTCGCATTTTGTACCGCTTCTCTGTAGGAGTACGCTAACGCTTTAATTGTGCCTAGAAGTACATTTTTCTTTTTTTATACTTGAAAGCTCTTTCTTGTATCCATGATTCGGGGAACCAATTCTTTTTCCCCCACACTCTACACCCGCCCCGAAGGGGAAACTACCTATTGCTCATGATAGTTTCGGCTCAATCCCCCATCTACATAGAAGGTTGCCCCTGTGATGTAGTCAGCATCAGCTGAGGCTAAGAAAGCAACTATGGGTGCGATATCCTCTGGCTTGCCTAAACGACCCAAGGGAATATTTTTTAACAAGGCTGCTAATTTTTCTGGGTCATTTAACAGCTTAGTATTAATTGGTGTCTCAATTGCTCCAGGAGCCACGTTGTTAATTGTAATTCCCAAAGGCCCAAGCTCAACAGCTAGGTTACGCATCATCATTTTTACACCACCCTTGCTGGCACAATAGGCACTGAAGTGTGGGAATGCTATTTCCTCATGGGTAGAGCTGATATTGATGATTTTGCCAGTTCGCTTAGTTTCGATAAAGTGCTGCACTATCGCTTGAGTTGCGAAAAATGTGCCTTTGAGGTTGAGATTAATCACTGCATCGTAGTCGGCTTCGGTGACGTTCCAGAAGTCAGCATTCCGACCGTCGATCCCAGCGTTGTTCACTAGAATGTCTAACTTGCCAAAGTATTGAATACCTTCGTCTATAAGTTGACGGATGTCACTAATTACACTCAAATCAGCTTTAATAGTTAAACCTTTGCTGCCAGCAGCTTCTACTTTCGACAGAGTTTCTTCGGCGCCTTCGGGATGAGAGCGGTAATCAATCACAACATCTGCACCTTGTTCAGCGAGATGTACGGCAATAGCTTGGCCAATTCCTCCACTACTACCAGTTACTAAAGCTACCTTACCTTCTAGTTTCTTCATCGGTTTTCTCCTTCTAGAGTATTTTGATGTTTTCAGGTCTGATAAAAAGGAGTCAGAATTCAAAAGTCAGGATGGGCTACGCCCCGCTACGCTAACAGAATTCAGCACAAGTGGCAGATGAATATGCGGTTAAACATCACACTAAATCGTGTCGGATACGAGAAGATTTAGTGGTTTTCAATATAGTGCAAAGTCTAGCTTGAAAAAGAAAGTAGAGACGCAATTAATCGCGTCTGTACTGGTGGGGTGTAAGGGTATATTCCTGTTCATTTTTATTCACAATTCAGGAGTCATAATTCTGAATTGTTCTTGAAATCTACTGATGTTTTGACAAATGTGGCACTTTAACATTTTTAAAAATACAACGATAATTGGGAACATGAAAAAGTTTCCCTGTTAAAACTTCGCGTTCACCCATAGCTATCAGTTGAAAAACTCCTACAGCAGTTAATGCACCTAGTGGAGATGCAACACAATAAAGCCATTGGTTTTGCCAAGACCATGCTACGAAAGCAGGCCCAACACTGCGTGCTGTATTCAAACTAGTACCAGAAATTGGCGCTCCCAACCAAACCATAGTTGCCACCAGAATCCATACCATTAGAGGTGTCCAGCGCAATAGCTGATGATGACTCAAGAAGATAAAAATGGACAGCACTAACAGAAATGTCATGAAAACTTCAGCTAGAAATACATACCACAACGGATAGTTTATCCCAGGTGAGGTAATGCAATAATTGACACTTATCAAATATTTACCCCACAAAACTAATGCTAAATATGTGCCAATAATTGCGCCAATAAATTGACCAAAAATATATCCAATTAAGTCATGTTTATGCATTTTACCTTGCAACCAGAATGCCAATGATAAGCAAGGGTTAAGGTGCGAACCACTCAATTTTCCTAAAGGAGAAATGCTAATTAATGCACCACTTCCAGCAAAAATGAGACCATTAATTAATAAACGAGGACTCACTGCCGGGATGAGATGCTCCATAGGCAAGCCTTTACCAAAATTGAAGGTGATTATACTGAATCCAACCAAGAGATTGAACGCAGTTCCCACCAATTCTGCACCATATTCAGGCCAATTAAGGGTTTTCCAATTTGTGAAAGTATTCATGAGTTTCTGTGTGCCAATCAATAATTAAGCTATATACAGCAATTCCATTTCAGTTTTGAACAAAATTTAGCTAATCTATAGCGATTTTGATTTTGAACTTGTTCATCTCCTATTGAGGAATGCTGTATATAGCTCAGTTGAAATTACCCTCAATTTGCTGGCAATTGTGGTGGATTCTCCTGATCGACGTATCCCTGGCTAATTTCAACGATATTGCCATCTGGATCGGATACCCAAACCGTGCGCCACCCAGGAATAAAACTATCAAAGTTGAGCGGTCCAAGGGTCACTTTTGCGTCTTTGCCAATTTCAGCCAGCTTAGCGTCAACATCATCAACCTGAAAACCAAAATGACGCCAAGCTGGATAAGTAGGCCCGTCTTGGGTGGCTAAAGGGATGGGGGTTTCTCCTTTTGCTTGGAAGAGTTCAAGGTACATATCACCCAATTTCAGAAAGACAATCTGCTCATTATTGCCAACTGGTGCAACCCTTGCTCGTTTAAAACCGAAATATTTTGTGTAGAACTTTTCAGTTGCGATCGGATCTTTGCAGCTGATTGCCATTTGAGAAACTTTTAGCAAAGCCATTACTTCAGTCCTTACTGACACAAAAAAGTGAATTTAGTTATGCGTATGACCCATCGGGGTACTGAATTACACCAGCAAAGTGAACAGCGATTTTGCGATCGCGCAACACCCAGTTATCATAAAAACTCACCTTGCCAACATCGCCATTGACGCTTTTGGTTTTCAAGTTTTCAACTATCATCAGCGCGTTCTCAGTTTCAGCCCACTGGTGAAGCTTGACCTCAAAATCTTCTAAACTGAAGATACGGCTTTCAAAGAACTGTTTGAGTGCTTGGCGACCGCGCACGTAAATCGGTTTGCGGTTTTCAGTCAAGGTGCTAATTAGCAAGACATCTTCAGCATATTGGTTGAGTAAACCATCAACATTTTTAGCTTTGATGAAACCGATATGTTCTTTATACAACTTGCCCAATGGAGATGCAGGTACTTCTGTTTTAATTGTTCCTGCATTTACATAAGTTTTATCTGGATACTGAATTACGCCAGCAAAGTGGATAGCAATTTTTCCATCTTGCAAAAACCAGTTATCGTAAAACTCAACACTACCGACTTCACCGGTCTTACTTGTGGTTGTTAACTCCTCTACCATCATCAACGTGTTTTCAGTTTCAGCCCATTGATTAAGCCTGATTTCAAAATCTTCTAAACCGAAAATACGACCTTCAAAGAACTCTTTGAGTGCTTGACGGCCTTGTACGTAAAGTGGTTGGCGGTCTTCAGTTAAGGTGCTAATGAGCAGAGCATCATCAGCATACTGATTTAACAAACCATCAACATTTTTAGTTTTGATAAAACCGATATGTTCTTTATAGAGCTTGCTGATGGGAGAAACAAGCAATTGTTCTATTGGTGTACTCATGGTAGTCCTATATGTAGGGGATTAAGACTGAAAAAAGTGATGACGGAGGATACAAATGAAGGTGAGCAAAACTAAGGTGAACTCGTTTGTAGTTGGCGCTAGTTCCTAACTACAAATAAGTGCGTAGTTTACCGCTGTAGGTATAGCCTGACATTTGTGCTATTCTATTAAACCCAAAAACCAAAGTGATAAGCAATTTGTCCATTACGCATAGTCCAGGCATCTCCAACTGACACTAGACCAAGTTTACAGTTGAATTTTGCTTGAAAAAAAATGGCGTCTTCTGCTTCTGTGAAGTCCAGGGATTTGATATCAATATATTCAATTGTTTTTAGGTAGTCGTGAAAGAATGTTTTGATATTTTCACGACCTTTAATTGTGATAGGTGCAGATGTGTTCTCAAAGCCATTGAAAAAGGTGATTAACACAGCATCTTCTGCATAATCCCTATCTACCATTTCATCGATTTTTCCCGCAGAAATAGTCTCAAGATGTTTGTCAAAGAATTGCCGTCCGGGTGAAATTGTTGAAACCGCCACTTTTATATCTCCTATAATTGTGATAGAACTTATGAGCATGGAGCGCTAATCACTACATATAATTATTTGTGCGGTGGTTATGTGCGCCCCAAAACTTCATTTTTTCGCGGATGTCTGCAAACTTATTTAAAGACGGGCAGATCCTTCATAGTAATTAAGTGAATCAACAATGTAGGTTGCAATCACTGGCTTACCTGTTTGAAGCGATCGCTTCACAATCCAAGTTTGATAAGCATCTAAAACAATGCGTTGGCTTTTAGCTGCTGGTGGATTCCACACGCTAGCTTCCCATTTGACGATGACTTGAACGCTCGCCTCGTCTCCTGAAGGCTTAACGTTGACTTGCTTTAATGTATGGACTTCATCAAAGAAAATTCCGATAACGCGCTCGTACCAACCTTTAAATCCATCAAAACCATAAACTGTAGCTTCCGGAAAGCGCATTTCTAGACCATCTTCAGCCAGGAAAGGAATATAATCTTCCAGTGGAGCGTGAACATCTAGTTTCAAATACCAATCTGTTGCTAGTTGTTTGATTTCTGATTGTATTAAAGGTGCTGTTTTAGCTACTGTCATTGTTTTTCTTCCTTTTAATTCAGTAAAAATTCTGGTCTACTATTGGCCACACTTGACGCCAATCTTTGTACCAACAATTTCGTTTGTCAGTACCAAATCAATTAAAAATGGCCCGTTATGATCCAATGCTTTTTGGATAGCTGGAGCAATCTGATCTGGCTTCTCTACCCGAATAGCTTGAACCCCTAAAGACCTTGCTAATTCAGCGAAATCGATATTTGGGTTGCACAGGTTAAAAGAAGACGGGTAATCGTGTTCTGGTATTTGCTGCTCGCCCCAATAGTGCAGAATGTTGAGCTTGAGAATTTGATAGCTGCGATTATTGCAGATGACAAATTTAGCATCTATATTGTGGTGGGCAGCAGTCCAGAGGGCTTGGATGGTATACATACTGCCGCCATCACCCGTGAACCCAACCACAGTTTTATCTGGATGAGCCAGCTTAATACCGATCGCTCCAGGAATACCAACACCTAGCGAACCGCCTCGTGTTTGGTAATATTGTCCTAGTTTTGTCGGTGGTATGTACCGACAAAGTTCGGGAGAATTGGTAATGGCTTCATCGAAAATAATGGCATCTGCTGGCAGATGGGCAGCTAATTCTTCTGCAAAACGAGTCATGTGCAGAGGTACTGAATCCCGAACCGCCTTATCAGCTTCCAATCGATCTGCCGATTCCCGCTTCTTGTTTTCAGCTATCCGGCTAGCCCTAAGAGAAGCCTCTTGCTTCTGTTCAGGTGTCAAAGTGGACTCAAGAGCGATCGCTAATTTGCTCAGACTAATTTTCGGATCGCCAAGCAGTCCCAGATCCACCGGAAAATTCTTCGCTATTTCGTAGGTATTCAAGTCAATGTGAATTATTTTTGCTGACGAAGCAAAAACTCCAGACAGCGCCGGAAATACCTCTGGAAAAACGTAAGTTCCAGTAATCAATATCACGTCTGCTTGTGACGTAATCCGACGGCTATCATCCCCAAACATATGACCCAGCAGCCCTCCGAACAGAGGATGTGTAGCACTCATGTTCGCTTCCGATGAATCTGCTCCCCAAACTTGTGCGCCGATGAGTTCGGCTACATCTGTCAATTCAGCCTGGGCATCGGAAAAAGCTACACCATCGCCCATAATAATTAGGGGATGTTTAGCGGCGGCCAATAAAGTTGCTGCTGTTGCCAGTCGGTCGGGTTCGGGGGCAACCCGTGTCACTGGAAAAGAAGTCGGGACAACCTCTTCATAATTAGGAGCATCAAGGATATCCATCGGCAGGGAGACGAACACCGGCCCCATAGGCGGCGTAGCAGCTATTTTGATGGCTCGGCGTAGCACGCGTAACAAAGAAGAAGGATCGACTACCCTAGTTGACCATTTTGTTACAGGCTTGGCCATACTGACTAAATCTGCTGCCATTTGGGCATCCATCGCATCGTAGCAGATGCCAGCTTCACCAGCCAGTACTACTAATGGTGCATGACCGCGCATAGCCTGATAAATCATCCCGATGCCATTGCCCAAACCCACTCCGCTATGGAGTTGCACAATAGTAGGCTTTTTGGTGGCGCGGGCATAGCCATCGCCTGCACCTACTGCTATTGTTTCTTGCAATGCAAAGATATATTTAAATTCTGGATAATAGTCCTTTAACGCGTCTAGAAACCCCTGCTCAACAGTGCCAGGGTTGCCAAACATGTAATTTATACCATCTGCCAGAAGTTGTTCGATCATTGCAAAGCGACCATTTCTGTTAGCCATCAAAGGCTTCTCGTTGCTCTGTTTGGTCAAACTTACCATCCGTACCGCCTCAGTCCTTTATCCAGAACTTCCACTAACTTCTGACCAGTTGTATAAGAATCTGCGGTAGACCGACCTGTGATAAATGGATAATCGACAATCACGGAGATTTCTTTGCCAAAATTACCGTGATATGCTCCATCTGGGCCTGTGGCATCTTGGAGAATATACTCTAGAGGATAGGGAGGTGGCCCCATGTTAATGTCTGCGCCGACAAATCCTGTGCCATCTTTGTAATCATATTCTTTGCAATGGCCTGTGACGTGCTTGCCCCAAATAATGCTCTTGCGGTCTGCTAGGTCACGAGCAAAGGCAAGACAAGTTACACCGTAGCATTCTGCTGCGATCGCCTTACCCTTTTTGTAGAAACTCAGGATCAGGTCGTGAACCCGATGGTTATTTACTAAATCAACAATAGGACCACTACCACCGACTATCAGTAGAGCATCGTATTGTTCCAAATCCTTCTGCACTTCATCGACTGCATTGTTGTAGGCTTCCATTTCCCGAAGGAATTTTTCAGCACTCCAGTAAGGGCGATCGGGCAACCATTGTGACAGGATGATTGGATTATCCAATCGTGGGTTCTTAGGATCTTCTAAGCGCTTGACTTTTTCCGCCATCTCTTGGGAGACAACTGTCCGACCTAAAGGTGGGTCAATATAAGTAGCGTCCATGCTGGGAGGAAGCGCTACTGGCCTTTTTCCTGTTGGAGTTGCAAAGTCAACCTGATACCCCGCAGCATCGAAAGTTTCTAAGGGCCCTACCAGTTCTTCACCCCAATAACCATATTCCGATAAAATTATTAGAATCTTTTTCACAAGATTGTCTCCTAGTGATGAATTTATTTTCAGATTGTTAGCTTACAGCTCTGAGTGTTGAAACAGAGGGGCTAGGCCTTCTGGTTGAGAAACGATTAGTACCAATAGATATTTGTTGGATTTGTTCGGTAATCGCGTCAATGAATGGTTCAACCTCATGCTTTGAGCGACCAGTAACAAGATCGCCGTCCACTACAACACCTGTAGATGACGTTGTATAAACTGCGCCAGCGTTAAGAATATCTGCAAGGACAACCTCATGGCAGATAACATTTCGGCCTTTGAGTAACTCAGGTACTGGTGTCAGTATCCACAGGCCGTGGCAGAGTGCACCTTTAATAATCCTGGGATTTGCCATCGCCTTGGCATAAAACTGTACAGCTGGTGAAGTACGAACTTGTTCAGCATTGACTAAGGGAGTTGATAGTAGATCGAAGTAGCGGAGGCGCACGCTGGTATAGTTAGCAGTCATAATCACAGCCGCGTAGTCGTTAACGTCTACGTTTTGAAAATCAATGTCTACATCTATTGTTCGAGGAGTATTGCCTGTATCTTCATCACTGAAAAAACGAACGGTTGGCTTGTCCCAGAGTCTAGACATCAGATGTACTGTTGCTTTGAGTTCTGAGAAGCGCTTTTGATAAGCTTCGATTTCTTCAGGAATGAACTCACTTTCGACAAGAACTGCAATTTTTTTACCACCAAGGGATCTAGGTATCATATTGGTTCACTATTCTTGGGGTCACTAGATTCTTAATTTGGAATGTACGTGACTTATTTTTAAGTCTTTAGCAAAAAGTTTAGAGAGACTAAAACATAAATACAAGGGTGAATGTTTTGCAGAAAGGTTACTTTTTTTGTTGGCGGGATTTTATGTAAATTTAAAAAACCTAAAATAAAATCACAATGGTTGATTTTTTGTTATGAGGTTGTATTGTTTTGGTAATTACGGCTCGACAAATACTCAAAATCACCTTTATACTGCAAGTAATAATTCAGAACTAATAAAATTTTAATACTTAAAAATAATAAGTTTACGAAAATAAATAATCGTATTATATTTTTATCAATTCTGAGTTTTGACTTCTGATTGCGGAACTATATGTAATCAGAATTTTTCTCCCACTATCAATAATAATTGGCAATTTTTCACAGACTTATCTCGACTTAACTATGAATTCGATCAACCAAGAAATTTATTACAAGCTGGAGCTAATGCGAAAAGCTCTGAGCGAAACTGATACAATGGGTGTGCGATTGCGCGGTTCAGATTGGTTCGCTTGGGCTACTGCTGGCGGTTCTAACACTGTGTTACTCGCTAGTGAGACTGGAGTAGCGGAAGTTTTAGTAACCGCTAAAGATGCCTGGATATTGACTGATGAGATTGAAGCTCAACGCTTACAGGATGAAGAGCTTCCGGGTAAGGATGAGTCGTCAGATCGTCTTTACAAGCTGCACATTAATCCTTGGGCTGATAGGGTTGCCCGCGAGTCTTTCGTCCGTGAGGCGACAAATGGGGGAAAGATTTTCAGTGATATTCCTACTGCCGATGAAAGCCGATTACCTCTGTCACTCATAAATCAGAAGCGGGTAATCCTGCCAACAGAACTGGAACGCTATCGGCGAGTGGGGCGTTTAGCAAGTGAAGCCATGACCGAAGTACTTTTAAAAGCCCAGCCTACCTGGACAGAGTACCAACTGGCTGGAGCGGGTGCAGAGGCGTTGTGGTCAAGAGGCCTACATCCAGCTTTGACGCTAGTAGCTGGAGAAAGGCGTCTCCCGCTATACCGTCATGCCACGCCCAAACAAGAGGCGTTGGGACGTGCGGCAATGCTAGTTTTTTGTGCGCGGGGATACGGTCTATATGCGAACCTGACGAGATTTGTCTTTTTTGGTTTGGAGCAGGCCAATACAGAGACACGAAATTTCGCATCTCTGCATTCTCATGTCTATAAGATTGAAGCTGAAGCCTTGGACTTATGTGTTCCTGGCACGCCTATCAACGTAATTTATGACGCGCTTGGTCAGGCTTATGAGCGGCATGGTTATCCCGAAGCAATTCGTCAACATCATCAAGGAGGAACTACAGGCTATCTATCTCGTGAAATCATTGCTAATCCAACTACGAGCGAAAATTTAGTGGAAAACACGGCTGTAGCGTGGAACCCAAGTTTACCAGGAGCAAAGATTGAAGACACTTTCATCATCCAGAAGGATGGAGGGCTAGAAAACCTAACTTTCGATCCAAAGTGGCCAACCCTCAAAGTTGAAGGACGCGATCGCCCCTTACCATTAGAAATTGACTAAAATTGACCCAGCCGCAAGCTTCTTGATGTGGTGTATCAATGGGTATTGCGGCTAGTTTGTTCTAATTTAATTGGTGGTGAGTCACCCTTCCATAAGTTTCAGTCATTGCTTTGAGGCGATCGCTAATCTCTGGCGTTAAAGCTGCGGACTGATATCGCCAACCCCAGCCACCTACAGTTTTGCCAGGAAAGTTCATCCTAGCTCCGGTGCCCAATCCCAAAACGTCCTGTAGAGGAATAATCGTCTGATTGGCTACAGAACTTAGTGCCAATCGAATCAAATCCCAGTGGATTCCAGACTCACTCTGACAACCCAAATAACCTAAGACTTGTTCTTTTTCTGGGGGTAACAATTGATTGAACCAGCCAACTGTAGTGTCATTATCATGAGTACCCGTGTATACAATACAATTAGACTGATAATTGAACGGTAAAAAACGCTTTTCAGCTTGTGAACCATCGCCAAAAGCAAACTGTAAAATTTTCATGCCGGGAAATTCAAATCTGTCTCGCAGAGCATATACCTCTGGTGAAATTTCTCCCAAATCCTCAGCAATGATTGGCAGGTTACCTAACTTTTGTTTGAGTACCTCAAAGAAAGCCTCTCCAGGAGCTTCAATCCACGTACCATTCATAGCAGTTGTTTCGCCCTGCTTTACGGCCCAGAAAGCTTGAAACCCGCGAAAATGATCGATGCGAATCAAGTCTACATAGTTAAGCATGGACTGGAAGCGTTGCACCCACCATTTGAAGTTCTCCTGCTGTAGCCGCACCCAGTTATAGACAGGGTTACCCCAAAGTTGCCCAGTGGCACTGAAGTAATCTGGTGGTGTTCCTGCCATTAGTGCTGGCTCACCTGTTAATTCATCAAGGCAAAAGTTTCCGGGATTAGCCCAAACGTCAGCACTATCGTGAGCTACATAAATTGCGATATCTCCTAGTATTTGAATCCCACGCTCGTTAGCATAGCGCTTGAGTTGTGACCATTGCCAGAAAAACTCAAACTGTAGATATTTATGGTAAAAAACTTCATCTGCTAATCGTTGTTCCCATTGCTCGATCGCTTCTGGTTTGCGTTGAGCGATCGCCATCTCCCAAGTATTCCAACTAGCGCCTTTATGAGCATCCTTAAGCGCCATAAACAGGGCATAATCATCTAGCCAGTAAGCCTGACTCTGGCAAAACTCCTGAAATTCCTGTCGCTGACTTGATGTTGCACTAGTTTTGAAGTTTTTGCAGGCTTTTTGCAGTATTGGTATCTTCGTTTGAATAACCTGCGAAAAATCTACTCTTTCAGTGGAAAACTTTGGTAAATTTGTGAAATTATCTTCAGTTAGCAAGCCCTTCTTTTGCAGTAGTTCTGGGCTGATTAACAGTGGATTTCCGGCGATCGCTGAATAAGAAGCATAAGGAGAATTAGTATCTCCGGTAGGCCCCAATGGTAATATCTGCCAAAGCTGTTGTTTGCTTTCTACTAAAAAATCAACAAAGCGATAAGCTTCCGATCCAAAGTCACCAATACCAAACTGACTAGGAAAAGAAGTAGGGTGTAGCAAAATCCCGCTAGATCTGGGAAAAGGCATAATAAACCTCTATTTTAAGAAATGGAAATAAAACAATTCACAGAACTTACCACCAGAGGATTAGGAGCCTATATGAACTCATAAACGCTGCTGACTAGTTTCATGCAGAACTTGAAGAAGCACATAGCGATTCTCATTTTAATAAGGTACATGGGTAAGGGCGCACAGCTGTGCATTGGTGTCAACTTAGAGCCAGGGCGAATAGAATTTGCGCGCCACTTCAAGTCGGCAGAGCTGGACGCCAGTAGCTCATGGGTAAAACCCCCAAGACTGCGCTGGCTCCCCAACGCAGTGGCTTGGCTACACAGACTTTCGTCCGCCTCCCTTGTCCTAAGGTCAAATTAAGGGTTTGAAACCCAGGTCGGTGGGTTTTGTTTGTGTAGACACGGTTTCTAACCGTCCGTTTCGCGTTAAGTTGACACCTATGACAGCTGTGTGCCCCTACGAGGATCTATTTTTCTCTACCTCATCCATGCGGGAACCGCTATAAATTTTGACTCTAATATCTAAGATTATGAGGGATAAAACATAGATGCAAAGGTTAATTTTTCGGAGATAGTTTGTATTTTTTTGCTCTATTTTTGAAAATTAACTATTTATTAAATATCATTAATTTTATACTAACTTTTTTACAGTCGAACCGCTCTATCATTATCAAAATCAGACTGTTTATCTCATAACTTATTCTTAATTTATAGAAAAAATGATGATGTTGAGATAAAAAATCAGTAGATTCAAAAAAATGCAACCTTTAACCAAAATTTTAACCATTGCGGTTATATTGCATGTTTTATAAATTCTTTCATGGTTAGCTAATATCCGATGCAACCAGAGTTGTAATTTAAATACAATTTTTTTAGGAAAAAATTATCCTACAATCAAATATTTGGTGATTTGAATTTACTTGTAAATTTACCCAGCCTTGATAGTAACTCTCGAAAAAAAATAAAATTTTAGCTTTAATCTTCAAAGCTAGTCTGTACAACTACTTTATAAAAAGTCCGATCGTGAAGTGGGGAATTTATGCTTCGTAAATCTTTTAGCCGTCGTCATTTTCTTCAAAGTGCCACTCTATTCAGTGCTAGCGTAGCAACTTCAGTACTTACTTCAAATCGTACCGGAGCTACTATTGGCGATGATTATTCAGAGGCCGTTGTTATCGGCAGTGGCTATGGTGGGGCTGTTGCTGCTCTACGTTTAGGACAAGCTGGTATTCAAACAGTAGTACTAGAACGCGGTCGCCGTTGGGAAATCCCATCTCAAAATAATCAAGACATTTTTGCAACTTATCGTAAGCCTGATGGTCGAGGTGCTTGGCTTAGTTCAACAACTTTATTCGGAGATTCCGTAGATACATATACAGGAGTTTTAGAAACTTTAAGAGAATACGGCGCAAATCCATTGTGTGGTGCTGGAGTTGGAGGTGGGTCACTAGTTAATAATGCTGGCGTTGTAGTACCCAAAAGTCGTTATGTATTTTATCAAGTCTTTCCTCGCTCAATTGACTATGATGAATTGGTTGATGTTTACTTTGGTCGTGTTCGTAAAATGCTGGAGCCAAATCCCATTCCAGCTGACATTTTAGCTACTAAATACTATGAATCAACCCGATTATTTCAAGAACATGCAACTAGGGCAGGATTTAGAAATTATCTAATAGACTTGGCTGTTGATTGGGATGTAGTTCGTGAGGAAATAGCTGGAACTAGAGTACCTTCTGCCAGTATTGGAGAAATTTGGTTTGGCTGCAACAGCGGAGCTAAGAAAAGCCTAGACCGCAACTATATACCTTTAGCTGAGCAGACTAAATATGTTGAGATTATGCCTCTGTGCGTAGTAACAGCAATCTCTCAATTACCTCACGAGAGACTTTATCGAGTTTCATACAATCGGATAAATACTTCAGGACAAATTCTTGAAACAAAAACTATTACCTGCCGCTATTTGTTTTTAGCTGCTGGCTCTATAGGCACTTCCAAACTTTTAGTTAAGGCTAAAGCCACAGGCAAGTTGCCTAAGTTAAACGAGCATGTTGGTAAAAATTGGGGAACTAATGGCGATACCGTTGGCCATCGCTCAAATTTACCACCTATTAAGGATTTAGGAGGATTTGCAGGTGCTATTCTTGAACACTACGATAATCCTATAAGTCCAACTATCCTGATGAATTATCCACAATGGAACAATCCTATAGGATCGCAAGAATGTCTTGGTATGGGTATACCGAAAGCTAATGGGGTCTTTAAATACGATGCAAGCACAGATTCAGTGAACTTATACTGGCCTTCATACCTTGACACCAATAAACAACATATAGATGCTACCAAGTTGACGTATAAAATCCTTGATAATGCCAATTACAGAGATGGCAAACAACCCTCAACAGAGTTTGTTTACCAGAATGTTGCTCATCCTTCAGGAGGAGCTACTATTGGCAAAGCCTGCGATCAATACGGGCGGGTATTCGGTTATAAAGGGCTTTATGTCGTAGATGGTGCGCTTCTTCCTGGTTCTGCCGGAGGTGCAAATCCTTTCTTAACCATTGCAGGTTTAGCAGAGCGCGCTATGGACAAAATTATCCCAAAAATTAAACACAGAGACTGGTAAATACTTCGTTTATTACCTGAATATCTATCTTTCCGGAGTAAAAATAGAGTTTGCTGACGTTTCTTTTCATCCCAAAAACTTCACAATGTTATTACTACTAGCTTTGAATCAATATTTACAGCAGATTTCAAGTTAATGAAGTAGACCATCTAAGTCTCAAAACCAGGCACAGAGACTATTCTAATTCTAACTTCTGGATTCTGAATTCTGCTGTATAAACGAAGATTTTAAAGCTTAAAGATTGACGCTGTAAGTTTTTAGTTCATAAAACTACTCAATTATTGCAATTAACTAATTCAGGATATAGAGATGCTTAATAATTTGTATAGTCGTCGTCGTTTTCTTCAGAATGCTGCCCTTTTCGGCACTGGTTTAGCAGTTTCAGTAGGGACTCCTATTTATCGGACTAGTGCTACTAGTAATTATGAGGATACAGAAGCACTAATTATAGGTAGTGGCTTTGGTGGGGCTATTGCATCTCTACGTTTGGCACAAGCTGGTATTAAAACACTAGTATTAGAGCGAGGTCGTCGTTGGAATATTCGCTCTGATGGAAACACTTTTGCTAATTTCCGTAATCCTGATGGTCGAACTGCTTGGCTAAGTCCAACAAATTTATTTGGTCAGTCTGTAGATGTGTATACAGGAGTTTTAGAGACTTTAAATGAAGATGGAGTTACTGTTTTAGCTGGTGCTGGTGTTGGTGGCGGTTCTCTAGTTTACAATGCTATTATTTACCAACCTAATCGCGAGTTATTTTATCGAGTTTTTCCTCGTTCAATTAGCTACAAGGAAATGAATGAAATTTACTATCCTCGCGTTCGTTCAATGTTAGCGGCTGCACCAATACCAGACGACATTTTAAAGACTGATTATTATGAAACAACACGATTTTTGCTGGAAAACGGGAAGAAAGCAGGCTTACCTAGTCGTTTATTAGATTTAGGTGTTAATTGGGATATAGTTCGTCAAGAAATCAGAGGAGAAAAGATTGCTTCTGCTATTAATGGTGAACATTGGTTTGGTATTAATAGTGGAGCAAAAAATAGTCTTGATCGCAATTACTTACTTCAAGCAGAACAAACTGGATTAGTAAAGGTTTTACCCTTACATATAGTCACAGAAATTTCGGAATTACCACGACGTGGTTATCGAGTTAAATGTCATGAAATTAATGAAAGAGGAGAAGTAATTAAGTCAAAATCTTTTACCTGTCGCTACTTATTTTTAGCAGCTGGTTCAATGGGAACTTCTAAACTTTTGCTCAAGGCTAAAGAAAAAGGCACATTATCTAGGTTAAAACCTAGTGTCGGACAAAATTGGAATAATAATGGAGACATGGTTGCCGAACGTTCAAATTTACCAAAGCCTGTGATTGGTAGAGGGGGTCCATCAGGCGCCGTTGTGGAAAACATTAATAATACTCAAAATCCGATTAGTCTGATGAATCTGGAAGATTGGTCTGGTGCGCCAGGAACACAAAGGTGTCTGACTTTGGCTATGACAAAACCAAAAGGATTTTTCACCTATGATCGCTCTACAGATAATGTCAAGTTACACTGGCCCGAACAAGAAAATAGAGATGCTTTATTAGCTGCAAAGGTTACTTACACAACTCTTGATGGTTCCATAACTACCCCTACGACAAGACCAACAACAGACATTAATGCCGCTATCTGCGCCCATCCTTTAGGAGGCGCTGTCATGGGTAAAGTGTGCGATCAATACGGTCGAGTATTGAATTATCAAGGTTTGTATGTTGTTGATGGTGCATTGATTCCTGGTCCTACTGCATGTACAAATCCATCCTTGACTATTGCAGCTATAGCAGAACGCTGTATGGAGAAAATCATTGCCGAAGATATTCGCAATAGAAGATATTCTTTTCAAGGAAACGGTGATTCTCACTTTGTAGCAGCTAGGGGCTAGGAAGACATAACTGCGTTTTCAAGATTTCGATCGCTAAAGGATTTCCTGGTTTTTAGGTAAAAAAGCAAGTATTTTTATTGGTTATCAGCTAGGAGATCTAGATCTACAAGCAATGAAAAATAGTTATTTATCCCTTGTTCGGGGTCTGAGCATCCTTTGTCTAACTTTACAAAGCCCTTCTGTTCTGGCTGAAACGTTACAACCTACTACCAGTTCTGAGACAGTTGTAGATCCTACCGCTCTCGAAGTAGGAACTAATGTCATTGAAGCATTGGAACCTACTTCAGAGATACTTACCCTGATGGCTCAGACTGCGACTGAAACCATTCCTAAAGATCGGATTGCTCAGAAAATTTCTTCTGAGGCTCAAGTTACCTCTGTAAGCCAGCTTGCAGATGTACAACCTACTGACTGGGCTTTCCAGGCACTCCAATCTTTGATTGAGCGCTATGGTGTGATTGCAGGCTATCCTGATGGCTCTTACCGAGGCCATTCAACTATGACTCGTTATGAGTTTGCTGCCGGAATTAACGCAGCGCTTGAGCGAGTACAAGAGTTGATTGCATCTGGACTAGAAACGCAAGTAACTCGCGAAGACTTGTTAACATTGGAACAACTACAACAAGAATTTGCGATCGAACTGGCAACTTTGCAAGGTCGTGTAGACAATCTGGAAGCTAATACGGCAAAGCTAGAAGCCAATCAGTTTTCCACTACCACCAAGCTAACAGGGCTAGTTGTAACTGCTCTGACTGGAGGGGGCTTTAGTGGCGATCGCATTATCGATCCCAAAGGTGCAGAAATTGCCAATGAGAACCCAAATGCTACCTTTGTTTATCGTGCTTCCCTAAATCTTAATACCAGCTTTAACGGCACCGATCTGCTGCTAATTCGTTTGGACACAGGTAGCGCTCTAGGAAACGATAATGCTGCCGGATTTTTGGAGCCTACTTTTGGCAGTGCCTTAGATTTTTCTTATCGCTCAGGTGTCAACGACGATGTTCTGATCGCTCGTCTGTACTACAGCTTTAACCTGTTTGAGGACTTTAAAGTAACTGTGGGTCCAACAATTACTACCACAGACTTCATTGACAAAAATAGCTACGCTAACCTGGGCTATTTTGACTTTTCTACTCTGGCATTAACCAATAACTATGTTCTTCTGCCCTTTTTAGATTTGGGAGCTGGGGCAGTCATTGAGTGGAACCCAGGGGCAGGGGCATTTACCATGCGGGCAGTTTATGTGGCTGGGGATGGTGCAAACCCCAACCCTAATGGCCAAAGTCTTCGTCCTAGTGTATCGCCTTTAATTAACTTATTATTTTCCGATGGGGATGGTAGAAGTGGGTTGTTCAAAGATCCTTATCAAGGCACCGTTGAACTGGAATATTCACCCTTTACTGCCTTCGCTATACGCCTCCAGTACAGTGGTGGTAATCTATTCGATGGTCGGTTTGATGTCTTTGGGGCAAATGTTGAATTAGCGCTCTCGCCACAACTGGCTATCTTTGGTCGTTACGGCTATGGCACTTACAATGACACAGATTTTGGTGACATTCAGCCCACTTACTGGATGGCTGGGTTTGCGTTCCGAGATCTTTTTGTGCCAGGCACTTTAGCTGGTATTGCCGCAGCTCAACCTTTTATTGAAAGTGCAGTGGGCAACGCCACACAGACTAACATCGAAGCGTTTTTTAATTTCCCAATTAGCGATAACATTCGGATCACACCTTTTGTACAAATTATCACTAATCCTGCCAATCAGGAAAACAACGGTACGATTGTTACAGGTAGTTTGCGGACAAGTTTCTTCTTTTAAAATATTCAACAGAGTAGACTCCAAGGCTTAGTTAGGAGATTGTAAAGGCTGTTTACAGGATTATTAGCATCTACTAATAAACCCACACAAAGATTCAAATGGCATAAATATAAAATGCTATTTCCATAAACAAAAATCATTTTTTATGCAAGAATATGGTGGCTAAAATAATAGCCAAAACGCCTGAGTTAAAGCACTTATATATTTCATAAAACAAATACTACAAAAAGAGGTTTTTCTATTATGCCTAAATTTTCTTTGATTGTTTTGAACTGTGTACAAATTTTGCTGCTGGCTTCTTGCCGTTATCCCACCACAGACGCCATATCTACCTTTGCAAAGAAAACACACCTCGCAGATACAGCTGTAGCTGCTAGTCCTGAAGTAATACTGCCGCCAGCATATATCATTTCACCAATAAAGGTTATACAAAGTGATAAATACTCCGAGGGAATTGTCTTAGATAGTGCCAGTAACCTCTACTTCTCCCAAACCAAAGCCGGGACAATCACAGTTTTAACTCCTGAAGGATTTACTAAAATCTGGGCTAAAGTCCCAGGCGCGAATGGTCACAAGATCATGCCAGATGGGACTCATATTGTCGCTGCCCAAAACTCCGTATTGCAGCTAGATACCAATGGTAAGCTGCTAAAAGTGATTGCCAAGGAATTTAATGGCAAGCCCTTGCAGTATCCGAATGACATTACTATTGATTCACAAAAAGGAAGTTTTTACTTCACTGACTCCGGCAAATCAAACTCTGAAACTCCAAATGGTGCTATCTACTACGTGGATTCTAAAGGTAAAATTAACTTAGTTGCTACCGGATTAGCTTTTGCCAATGGCATCCACTTGGCTCCAGATCGGAAACGGCTCTTTGTTAGCGAAAGCAATAAGAATCAAATTTTAGTCTATAACGTACTTTCACCGGGAAAAGTGAGTTCATCGAAAGTATTTGCTGAACTTCCTGTCAAACAGGGAGAGCAAATCGACAATCAGCCCGACGGGATATGTCAAGATGCAATGGGGAACCTCTACGTGGCTCACTATGGTATGGGTCAAGTAGAGGTTCTCAATCCTGAGGGCAAGCTGATCCGTCGATATTCAACTGGTAATCTCACCAGTAGTAATTGTGCTTTTGCAGGCCCGAAGCTCGACCAGTTATTCGTGACCGGCGGCATAAAAGCAGAAGACGGTTATGGAGGGATATTCCGTCTAGATATTGGCGTGCCAGGATTAGACATCCGACCCAAGCCGAAAGGGTCATCTTTACAAGAAAGATAGACTTATCCAAATTAATACTTCGGACAATTTTGAGTTGAGGGAATCGACAAGAAAGCTATCAAACGATTAAGGTGCTAATTAGAACAAACAAGCACCGGATTGTCCGGAGTATTGTCAAAATATAAACTCGATAAATTAGGATTTTTTTAGAAAAAAACATCTTATGTAAGTTTTAAATAGGCTTATATTCAAAAATGAATACACTAATCTTCAAACGTATATTTCATTATAATTACCAGCAGATTCTGGTAGTAATTTTATTAAAGACTAGTTGGACAGACACTATAACCGAAAGAATACAAACTTCGTTCAAAAATTTAACCCTTGCAATTATGTTTTGTAATTTCTAGACTAAAGTAAATTCAAGGTTGCGAACAACAACAATAGCTAAAGAATTGTGGTTCTCGTTATTTTTATTTAGACAATAAGTACTAAGTAACTACAGTTTTTCTGCTATTAATCCAGATTATTAGGGAGAAAAGATTAGAATCGGCGAAGTGCAAATTAACATATTCATCGACAGACTTAAAGGAGAAGTGCATGAGTTTACAAAATAAAGTTGCTATTATCACCGGGGCTAGTGGTGGTATCGGCGAAGCAGTTGCCAAGGAGCTAGACGCAGCAGGCATGAGTTTAGTACTCACAGCGCGATCGCAAGACAAACTTGAACGCCTCGCGTCAAATTTGCAACATGCTAAAATCGTCCCCGGTGAGATCACAGACCCCGAATTGCCACAAAAATTGGTAGATTTTGCCATCCAAACTTTTGGTCAACTTGACGTAGTTTTTAACAATGCAGGCGTGATGACTGTAGGGCCAATTGAAGCTGTCGATATCGAAGCAATCTGTCAAATGGTTCGAGTCAACGTAGAATCTGCTTACAGGATTGGCTACACAGCACTCCGGCACTTCAAGCAATCTGGTAGTGGATTTTTAATCAATACTTCAAGTATTGCTGGGCTAAAAACAGTTCCCCAACTAGGTGCTTACTGCGGTACTAAATTTGCGATTGAGGCCTTTACAGATTCCCTCCGCGTGGAACTTGCAGGAACTGACATTCGTGTATCAAGCATTGCTCCAGGCACTGTAGATACGGGCTTATACGACAAATGGGGAGACCAGCAAAAGGATTTCATCTATTCAGGAGGTGTACTGCAACCAATAGACATTGCTCGTTGTGTTCGTTTCATCTTAGAACAGCCAGGTAACGTCCTTATTCCCAGGCTTTTGGTAGTTCCAGCTGCTGAACCAGTGTAATACCAAATCCACCTAATAGGACTTAATTTTTCTTTACTATTCCAATCAAACCCACTTTTTTGAGTTTAAAGAACTACCTAACAATGGTAACCACAAATCCTTCGCTAACAAATATCTCTACTGATTTCCCCCAAGTTAGAAAGCTTTGGTCAGGTGTAGATATCACGAATTTTGGACCTTATTATGAGGCTTTACAAGCGCGGCTAATTGACCGCATTTGGAATGATGAATCACTCAAGCAAGAAATACTTACCAATCCAAAATTTGTGTTTGAAAGGGAAACAGGAATCGCATTTCCCGCAAATTTAGAGGTTAAGGTTTTAGAAGAACCTGAGAAGACTTTCTACTTTGTACTTCCTGCAACTCCACCAGTTGAAGAGCATTGGTATAGATATGAACAGTTTGCTAGCTGGTGGCCAATCATTGATACTTTTTGGTATTTTTACTATCGACTTGCCGGCGCTACCAAAGCTAGAGCTTACAGAGAGTGTTTACAAGCGTTATGGATAGTTCGTTCTTGGACTAATGAAGTCTTCCGTCAAAAACTCCTTAACGATCCAAGATCGATATTTGAAGGAGAAATGGGAATACCATTTCCTGCTGATTTAAAGATTCAGTCATTAGAAGAAACCTCAAACGTCATATACTTTATTCTTCCCAAAAATCCCCAACTTGAGAAACTTGATGATCGTGCGACTGTTGGTGAATGGTGGAAGGCATCACATGGTTTGTGGTGGTGGTATACCTCATTGCGATTCCGACAACCAGCTATGAATACAGTAACAGGAGTAGTTGGATAAGTAATTAGGGACTTAACAAAAACTCTTGATGTGAAAAATAAAAGAGCCAAAGCTTTGCAAAGATAAGTCTGAGCGGAGGCTTCCCACTATCAGAGCTTCGGGGGTTTCCCCATAAGCAACTAGTGTGCTTTTTCAAAAAGCAAAACCTACATTTAGGCGATTGTTTTTTCTCAAAAAATTGAGATATTAAAATTCAATCGCCACTTTATTTATCAGCAATCAATACATTTGTATGTTAAATAAATATTTATTCTGTAGAAAAAATAACTGTAACATTTAGTTGAAACAGTGGGAATTGAAAATATTAATTTATTAGTATAAATTTATTTTATAGAAACCTGGACATTATCAAATTTTGGAGAATTATATGATTCATAAGCCTTTTAAGCGCCGCTACTTTATTCAGGGTGCTGCACTATTTTCTGCTGGTTTAGCCGGTTCATTTGCATTTCCAAATCAGACCCGTGCTAGCGATGATTATATAGACGCAGTAGTAATTGGTAGCGGTTTTGGCGGAGCCATTGCTGCTTTACGATTAGGGCAAGCTGGTATTAACACGTTGATTTTAGAGCGAGGTAAGCGTTGGCCGATTACACGCAATCAAAATACTTTTGCAACTTTCGATAAACCTGACGGTAGAGCTGCTTGGCTGAGTAAAAAATCTGTATTTAACGATCCTGTAGATGTGTATACAGGAGTTTTTGAGACACTACAAGAAAAAGGAATTATTGTTGTCAATGGTGCTGGTTTTGGTGGTGGGTCATTAGTTTACAACGCTATTACTTACAAACCTAAGCGTGAAATATTCTATAAGGTTTTTGATTATTCTGTTGTTGATTATGACGAGTTGGATTCTATTTACTATCCTCGAGTCAAAAAAATGTTAAAACCATCACCAATTCCACAAGATGTTTTAGCTACAACTTACTATGGTAAAACCCGATTCTTCATGGAGAATGCAAACAAGGCAGGCTTACCAAGTTTTTTACTAGATCTAGCTGTAGATTGGGATGTAGTTCGTCAGGAAATTAATGGCTCAAAAACACCTTCTATTATAAATGGCCAATGTTGGTGGGGTGTTAATAGTGGAGCAAAAAATAGTTTAGATTACAACTATCTTCCTGAAGCTGAAAACACAGGTAAAGTAAATGTTCTAACTCTACATTTAGTTACGGATATTGCTAAAATACCCGGGCAAGGAAATTACCGTGTTTTCTGTAATGAAATTAATGAGTCAGGAGAACTTATCAGGAAGAAAACTTTTACCTGCCGCTATTTATTTATAGCAGCTGGTTCTGTCGCAACTTCTAAACTTTTAGTTAAAGCTAAAGCAAAAAACTCACTACCTCAATTAAATAACTTCGTTGGTAAAGAATGGGGAACTAATGGAGATAACATTACAATTAGATCGGGTTTAGGCTCTGTAACAGGTAATGGAGGAACCGCAGGTGCTGTTATTGAGCAACTTGATGGGCCGACTCCTATAGTTGTAGAGAGTCTTGAACTGGGGAATAATCCTGACGGTATACAATCTTGTCTTGGTTTAGGTATTCCTCGTTCAAAGGGTAAGTTTACATACAATTTCTCTACAGATAGTGTTAATTTGGAGTGGCCGGGATCTGCCGACGATCGCATTGTGAAAAAGACAGAGCGTCTTTTCGCAACTCTAGATCGGAGCATTAATACTTTTGGAAAACAACCTCGCCATAAAACCCAAGAGGGGATGATATCAAGATACCAAAATAATACTGCTGTATCTGAAAATAACGCTGCTGCTATTACTGGCCATCCTTTAGGTGGTTGCGTTATGGGAAAAGCTTGCGATCCATTTGGGCGAGTATATGGTTACCCTAGACTTTATGTTGTTGATGGTGCGCTGATTCCAGGCTCTACAGCTTGTACAAATCCTTCTTTTACAATTGCAGCTTTAGCAGAACGTTGTATGGACAAAATCATTGCAGAAGATATTAACGGTTAGCCTATCATATCTGCAAAATAAAGCTTAACTAAGTCATTTAGTTAACAAAGTCATGCAAATACTAATAACCATATAGAGTATCACTGCTAAATTACTGCTGAGGTTATTGATGAGTGTGAGATAGTCAGTAGTTGGAATTTGACGAAAGAATAAGAGTTTCAGCCGATGGGATTGGATTCGGAAACTAATTATGAAAACAGAAAAAAGAGTCGCAGTTATTACAGGCAGTTCCAAAGGTCTTGGTTTTGAGATTGCCAGACAATTAGCGAAGCTAGAAAATGTTCAAGTTATCATGTCCAGTCGAGACGAAGCACAGGGATTGGAAGCTCGTGGTAAATTGGTACAACAAGGTATTAAAGTTGACTATCTACCTCTTGATGTAATTGATGACAAAAGTGTTGAAAATTTTGTCACTGCCTTAAATAAACAGTATGGGAGGGTAGATATATTAGTCAATAATGCAGGCATCAATTCTACAAAAGAGCCTGAAGAAAGCAGTATACTGACAGCAAAATTGGCTACGGTTATGTCGTCATTTACAGTCAATACAATAGGCGCATTACGGATGTGTCAAGCACTAATTCCTCTAATGAAAGAGCGTAATTATGGTCGCATTGTCAATGTATCTACTGAAATGGCATCCTTAAGTCTTACAAGTAATGATTTTTATTCTATTGCTCCTTCATATAGGCTGTCAAAAATTAGTTTAAATGGAGTGGCTTGTCTGTTAGCTAAAGAGTTGAAGGGCACTAATATTTTAGTCAATAACTATTCTCCTGGATGGATGAAAACTGATATTGGAGGAGCAGATGCGCCTTTGACCGCAGAAGAAGGTGCAGAAACAGCTGTTTATTTGGCTACACTGCCAGATGGTGGTTCTCAAGGTGGCTTTTTTGCAGAAATGAGAAAGTTTGGCGGCCCATTCCCTTTGCCTTGGTAACAGTTTATTCAGAAAAATATCAAGTCCGAATGAATACTTATCATTAAGACTTTTACTGAGAGTTCCGATAATAAATAATCAAACGGACATGATATAAAATTTCAGAATTACAACAGGATTCTGAAGTTTGGATATATGCAAAAAATCCTGCTTTTTGCAGGCTTTTAAACATGACTAACATTTTAATAAAATTTGATTAATGATGTGTTCTAGAAGAAAAATACAAGAATCAATAAATTTGAGATTCAAGCACAGTCTGCTTCCTACCCAGAAAGCATGGCAACAATCTCTTTACGCCCACTTTTTTTGGCAATATCTAAAGGAGTGTCTCCGTTCTTACTTTTGATGTCTAAGCGAGCACCTGCGTTTACCAGGAGCCTGACTCCTTCAATATTGTGCTGCCAAACTGCATCGTGTAGGGCAGTATATCCGTTATAAGGGCCTTGAGCATCTATATTAATCCCATATTCAATCAAAATTTTCATGACCTCTGGATGTCTCAAATAGGCAGAGGCATGGAGTGCAGTAGCCTTCATATTTGAGTCAACCGCGTGAATATCAGCACCAGCGTCAAGGAGTAGTTTCACCATTTCTGATTGCCCATTAGCAGAACTGATAAGCAAGAGGCTATTTCCACTACTGTCTGTTTGGTTAACGTTTACGCCAGTTTCAATGAATTTTTTAGCGTCTTTAAGGTTGTTCTTAATTACCGCAGCAACTAAATTAGTACTCATATTTGTAGGGTTAAAAACTTCAAGGCTGTTTATAAAACAATGAAAAGGGTAGGAATACAGCAATGTCTAATGAGGAAATGCTTCACAACTATGCATTATTAAAATTATGCGTTAGATGAAATTATAACACCTCAATTTATATCTTTAGAACCATTGGTAAAAAAAATTTATGCATTGAGACAAAGATTTTCAAGGAGCGATTTTTCAATAAGAATGATTGAAATTTTATTTTGTAATTTTTATTATTTTAACTATGCTTGGTATTGCTGCTAGACTGATGGGAAAACTTCACTCTCACTATCTGTGCTTGTACTACTTCTTTTTTCTCGAATTTGATGAACTTAATTAAGTTTTCAGCTTTTTCTTGAGTTGAGCTTTCTAATTTTACTAAAGGCATTTCCAGCCAGCAGCTTCGGCAGAACCAGTACACCTGGTTATTACTAATGTGTCGTAGAAGCCAATGGGAGCAGCAAGGACAATTTTTCATATGATCTGCTGGTTGAGAGTTGATTTTTAACTGCTGATTGCTCTCAAGCTTTGATTAATTAGGGATTAAATCTGACGAGCAATAGACTTATTGCTTTGATGTCTTGATCTGAAATACTATAGGGCAGCTCTTTGTATTGTGGTACTTCCTTTGGACCGCCAAAACTATTAGGCTCATAGTTGACGCTGCTACTACCATTATCATCAAATCGCATGACACCATCCCGCTGATAATTTATTGCGTTTCGTGCGTGAGGGCAGTTGATGGGTAATAAGCCCATAGTTACCTCCTAGACGATAAAGAGGGCATCTGCATAGGCAAACAGACGCCCCTGTAGCATCTTGTCTGGTGAGAAGTCGATTCCTGGAACCACATTGGCAGGTGAGAAAGCAACTTGTTCTACTTCTGCAAAATGATTATCAGGATTTCGATTGAGAACTAAACGACCAATGGGAATAAGGGGATAGTCTTTACGCGACCACACCTTGGTAACATCAAAAGGATTGAAGCGGTAAGAGTTGGCATCTTCAAGCGGCATAATCTGGACATAAACTTTCCAGGCTGCTTGTTCGTTGTTGGCGATCGCTCGCCTCAAACAGTTCTCGCGTCGTGTAGTCTGGGTCAACTCCTGCGATTTGAATAGCTTCTTCTCGGGTAAAATTCTGAATGCCTTGTTCAGTTTTAAAGTGATACTTGATCCAAACAGCTTCACCTTGGGTATTAATCCATTTAAAAGTGTGGCTGCCGTAACCATTCATATGCCAATAGGACTTCGGAGTACCCCGATCATAGATTAGTTTTGTTCAATTTCAAAAATCATTCTTTGATAATGCTGAACTGCAAATCTCCCAGACTTAAATAAAAGTCGAAAATGATTTCAACACGATTCGCAAGTTGAAACTAAGGTTATGTGTATCAAACCATTGTCTATTTTTGCAACCGAACCATTTTCGCTTTTTAACATAAGTACTTCATTAGCAACAGTACTCTTATTAAAAATTGCAGCAATTTCTTGGATACAGGCTTGCAACCGTTGAGCTTCTGCAAAAGTTACAGTTGTGGGTTTCTGGTTGATTAATTCGCTTGAGTTTGCCTTTTGTGGGACTCTTTGCCAACATGGGATGCTCTTACTCCGATGCGACCTTCGCCATGTTTGCGGGGTTGCATTGTGGAGCCGAAGAAATTGACGACCGAAATGGCGTCTATCTAGATAGCCCACAGCTTCAGCAATCTGCTCTACCGACTGGTCTGTTTCGATAAGCAGACGGCGTGCCTCTACCATACGACGCTCAACAATCCAACAGAGTACGGTTTTTCCAGTCTCTCGCCGTACAAGATCGGTGAGGTAGGCAGGGGATCGACTGACCGCCTCAGCCACCTCTCTAAGACTAATTGAATTATGATAATTTGTCTCAATAAATCGAAAAACATGGCTTAACAAAGGTTGGGACTGAAGCAAGAACTTTTCAAAACTTGTCAGTATCGCCGTATTAATAGCGATGTTAACGTTATGAGAGTCAATGCCATTTAATAAGTAATTAGAGTCCATCACTTTAGCCTCATTTATTGTATTAAATACACTTGGGTTTCATCTCAGATTATCTGAACTACTGTAGAGTCTAAATCTTTCTCATTTAATGTAAATTATCAGTTAAGCTAACCTCCAGAAATTAATTCGCTTAATGTTATACTTTTTCTTCATTTATTTATAAGTTTTCACTGATAACTAATTTGGTCAACGCCTGATCCAATACAGCAATTCATCAGACGCATAAACGTCACGATAAAAGCTAAGTTGCTCGCATTTGAAGTAGCACGCACCTCGATGTCCACGTCGAAGCAAAGTTTCGTTTCCCTTGGCGATGATTTCGTTCGTTTCATCATCGAAACAGTTCCATTCAGAGTAGATAACTTCACCATTGAACATAATAATTGGCCAAGCTATTGTTACACTTGGTTGAGCAAGAATTGCCCAACGATTTACTTCTCTATTTGTTGCTGCGGTTCTACCATAAAAAGGTCCATCAGCACAGAAATATACAAGATTATTGGCATACTCATCTGCTAAAATGTCCCCCCGTCCTTGTCGTAGTGCTTCACAGTGGGTTGGCCACCAATATTTATTTTCCTGTTCTACTTGCTCTAAGCTGTATTCTAGAGTTATTTTAGGTAGAGTATTCTCACGTAGAGAAATATATGTCTCTCCGTCTCTAAGTAGTTTTACTGCTAGTTCATTAGAAACTAGCTCTGCCTTGGAGTAATCTCCTAACAGATCGTTGTAGTAGTTGGTTCGCTTCGACATTTCAAGCCTCTACAATCTTCAACCAATTTTCTTTGTGTATGCACTTAATCTTTTAGATGCTGTTAACAACACTAAATCCATGTGCAACAAGCCTTGAAACTGAAAAAATTAGGAGAAATTTTACCCTATTGAAAGGGCTGTTCATAACATCAACATGGATCAAGAAAATTTTTAGAAAGTTTTAACTTTTTTCCTCGAAGCGCTATTATGATGTTTATTCTTAGACGTAATATGCTGTTAAAAAACAACTTAAGTTTTTGCTAAGGGTATGCTCCTTACTAAAAAGGAATCGAAAAGCAAAAGCATTGTTGTCCAGAATGTTTACATATAGCAGCCACCGAAATTAGAGGGGAAAGCCCCCATGCATCAATAGGGGGATATAAGCGAGTAAGTTAGTGGTAAGAGGCCTTGAGAGTGAGTAATTCTCTCAAGGGCTTTGCGTATAATTATCTATTTCAACATTGCTTTTAGCCAGTTAAGATAGAAAACTTAAGCGGAAAAGTTTGCGTTTTTCAGTTCGATTTTAGGCAAAGTTCCAACTGAAGCGGTTTTAGACGATAGGAAATGTAAATAACAGGTTTTGTTAACTTTGCTAAAATTTCCATCTTGTACTATTCTCAAGCAACCCGTTATTTAAGTATTTGTACAGGTACAATGGGCAAATTTCTTGATAATTGGGTTGAACATTACTAACACTGTTTCAAGAAACAAGGCAGGAGGCAAAAGTGAAGAAGATTTGGCTTGTTTATTTCATTCGTAGTGGGTGGTGCGCCGCCAGTACGCCTGCTCCTCAAAAACATAAATCTTTCCTTACATCTATCAGGGGCGATCGCCTGGAAACAGCTTTTATTACTCTCATGAGAGTATAATTAATGTACTGTCCGCTTAACTCATCAGGGGTGTTTGATTGGGTTCAAGAACGGCTATCCCCAATATCACCCTAGTAAATAAGTACATAAAAGAGTGCTAAGTAGTTTCGTACATTTGTGGCCAGTTGAGGGTTGAAATTTAAACTTACAGAGAAGTCGGAGACACTGTGCGTGGCTTGCTTCCTGTTCGCCCCTGGGGTCTCTCTCGTAGGGAAGAGTACGCTGGAGATGCAAAGTCAGTCCAAGGGGACGCACAGTCTTACCAAATTTAATTCGCTAAGAACTGATGCAAAGCTGCACTAAGATGTTATCCTTTGCCAAACCAGTTTTTACAGATGTACGTTTTTGAAAAATAAAATCGCGCTATTGCTCACGTATCAAGCTTTTTAGGCTAAATAGTACATTTGTCTGTGCAACTTTAAATTTGAAGGGAAGAATGTCACAGGAAAAAAAGAACTTATCTTTATCTTAAGTTTCTTATCTTGAGTTGCAAAAGTTTTGTAAAGTTAGCAAACTTAACTGCAACAGGCATCAGTCAACCAACCACATAAATGAAGGTGCGTAAGATGAGTAATTAGCAATGGTGCGAAACTTTAGATTCGTCTACATTGCCTCTGGACAAACTCCTTCGGTTGCAGATGGAGTCTGCTACCGAATGGTTTTGACTACCAGCAAGGCACTTTGGCAGGATACAAGATGCAGGAGTATTTACTTCTAATTCTCTCGCCACTAAGTGGAATACCTCTATCACGGAGGTTTGCAATAGGGAAGACAGATGACAGCGCCCATGCTTTGCTTCTTACACCAGCACTGCAACTAAAGGGCAGTTTGGACTTTGTTTGACGCTATCCGATCAAAATAAGCGTTGCTTCTAATTAAATATGCAGGATGGTAATAAAACACATCCTGTGTGCAATCCATTTGTTAGTCATAACATAAAAGCTTCCTGTTAGTTTCCCTAAACCTTATACACGAATGAAGCCGTTTATCAATCAGGTTTCTGTCAATACATAAGTCCTAAGGGTATGGGATTTTTTCGCCATCTAAGTCATCTTTAACTACCTCTTTTTTTGCGAATGTCCAGCGAAACTAAGCTGTAAGTAGGTCGGCGTAAATAATTATTGTTGGGGTAACGCAGGGAGCAGGGGGAGAAAGAGTTTGAGCCTTATTTACTTTTCTTTACACAGTTTGGTTTTATTGCACCGACTTACTTAACACAGTTCAATTTAGTTACTTGACTGGTGATTTTTTGGAATTGTCGCTTAATAACGCCTCAAATAGCTCAACCCATTGTACTGTCTACATTTTAACCATCTGGCGAAATGCTTGCTGCGCTAGATTTCATGGGTTATTTAGCTTATTTCGCAACAACTTTGTTATTGCCACGAGTGACTTGCCCCAATTCTGTAGTAACCCTAAGTGACGAAACGAACTATGCGTAATGACTTTTTAATTGACATTGAATGGGTACGTATTGCGCCTGACAAAGTAGTGGTGGCGACGGTTGACCGGGTTTGGTTGTACCAACCGAGTTCTGGCGATAGCAGTGATTTCTTAGCTCAACCGAGAAGCGGTGCAGGCAGTATAGCCACAACCCAAAAGCTCCTCGATACCTCCATCGTGCTTGCAAAGCGTTCAATCGAGTCATGCGTTCGACTGCCAGCTTTAACTCCTACACGCTGGATTTGGTATTTGGCGAATCAATACCATCTCACCCACTCCACGCCACTACTGATGGAAGAAGCCGCCCAGCTCTTTGCTGCCGCAGATCGCGAAAGTTTAGCGCAGTGGGCAACGCAAAAAGCCATTGAAGAACGCGGTCACGACCGACTTGCCCTGTTCGATATTCAGTCGCTAGGATACAAAGCTGAGACAGTGGTGGAAGTCCTCATTCCTCCATCGGCAAAGGTTTTATTAGATTACTTCACTCGTAGTGTGCAAGCCCACGATCCACTCAGTTGCGTGGGCTATTCTTACACGCTGGAACGCCTGGCAACCGCTATTGGCGAGGAGTATATTCAGGCGGTAGAAACGCTGTTGCCACCTGGTACAAATGCCACCCGATGTCTGCGTGTACATAGTGGTGTTGGCAGCGATGTGGAGCATGTGGAGGAGACCGTTGCACTGGTGGCAGCGCTAACTCCAGAAGAACGCACTCGCGTCGCTATCGCCTGTTATGAAACCGCGCTGTTGTACTTCAGCTCACCCCAAAGAAGCTATCCATCCGATGAAGAACTCCAGCAGATATTAAGACCGTTAGCTTTGCATCCATATCAACACGAGAAATCCGATTGTCTCCTGCTCACACGATAAATCGCAGAGCAAGGACAACCTATCCTTTCCCTAACGTCTTCAACCCGATTTTGAAACAAAACTTTGAGGAAAATATCATGCAACCTAAGAAGAAAATCTCAGCAAATCAGAAGCAGTCTCCCACTCTCCTAACTTTTGTGAGTGTCTGTGCGATCGCAGCATCTACAGTAATGATAGAGATCGAGCAGCGGTCAAAGAAAGATGATTTTGCTCCAACAAGCGAGCAGCAGTCTTTGAGGCAGGAGTCTGTTAACCGCTCCCTTGAGAGCGATATAGTTTTAGAGGAGATCGATCTCAAAAAGGAGTGGAAAGGCATTTTAGGCGATGAATTGAAGCAAGAACTTTTAGCCTACGCTCCCATAGGCATCTAATACATTCTGGTTATCTGTTTCCAACCGTTCTGAAGATAAAGTAATAGCAACTACAACAAATATATTGAGCTAGAGTGGCAAAAGAGGTTTAATCAACCGCCCCCAAATCTTTGAGCGTCGCCCTCGTTGCTTCTGTTATACCAGTAACCCCTGTGAGATTCAAAAGCTCATAGGGTTTTTCGGCTTCCAGAGTCTTTAAGCATTCGCCAGTTTTAACATTCCAAAGTCTAATTGTTTCATCTTCGCCACCGCTAACCAGAGTTTGATTATCCGGACAAAAGGCGACTGACCAAAGCCAAGCCAAGTGTCCGGGTAAAGTTTTAAAACATTCACCAGTGTTGATATCCCACAACTTGACTGTGTGATCTTGACTGCTAGTTGCTAGCGTTTGATTGTCCAGACTAAAAGCAACTGAGAGTAGCCAACCTGTATCCACCTGCAAAATTCTTTTGCATTCACCAGTACGCACACTCCACAATCTTAATGTTCGATCTGTACTGGTACTAGCCAGCAGATCGCCATCCGGACTGAAGGCAACAGCCCAAGCCCAACTCGTATGCCCCTCTAATGTTCTCAGGCATTCACCTGTGTTGACATCCCACAACTTGACTGTCTGGTCCAAAGAGCCACTCGCTAGGACAGTCCCTTGAGGACTGAAGGCAACTGACCAAACCGCAGCAGTATGTCCCTGGCAAGTTCTCAAGGATTGACCAGTGCGGATATCCCACAACCTAATTGTTTGGTCTTCACTGCTACTTGCAACCATTTGACCGTCAGGGCTGAGGGCAACTGACCAAACCGCAGCAGTATGTCCCTGGCAAGTTCTCAGGCATTGACCAGTGCTGACATCCCACAACTTTACCGTTTTGTCTGCACTACCACTAACCAAAGTATCACCTTGTGGGTTGAAGGCAACTGAGTATACCCAATTGGTGTGTCCTTCGAGAGTCTTTAAAGTTTGACCGATACGGACATCCCACAATCTCACCTTTTGGTTATGACCACCACTTGCCAAGATCTTGCCGTCAGGATTGAAAGCAACTGAGAGTACTTGATTGGTATGTCCCTGGAAAGTTTTGAGGCATTGACTGGTGGGAATATACCATAGTCTCACAGTCTGGTCGCGACTGCCACTAGCTAAAATATCACCGTCTGGGCTGAAGGCAACTGAACACACCCAATTAGAATGTTCCTGAAAAATTTTTTTACATTCACCAGTATTGACATCCCACAACCTTACAGTCTGGTCATGACTGCCACTAGCCAGAATATCACCTTGTGGACTGAAGGCGACTGACAATATCTGATTGGAATGTCCCCGCAAAATTCTTTTGCATTCGCCAGTAGTGAAGTTCCATAACCTAATTGTCTGGTCATCACTGCTACTAGCTAGCATCTGACCGTCACAACTGAGGCTGATTGACCGTATTCCATCACTATGCCCCTGCAAAATTTTCAGGCACTCACCACTGTTAATATCCCACAACCTAATTGTGTTGTCATCACTGCCGCTTACCAACTTCTGACCATCCAGACTAAAGGTAACTGAAAGTACCCAATTTTTATGTCCTTGGAAAATTTTTAGGCATTCACCAGTGCTGACAACCCATAGCCTTACTAGGTGGTCATCACAGGCACTAGCTAGTCTGTCACCATTGGGACTAAAGGCAACTGACCAAACCTCATTACCATGCTCGCCCAAGGTGTGAAGACATCGACCTGTACCCACATCCCACAGCCTTACTGTACAGTCACTACTCCCACTGGCAAGAGTCCTGCCATCAGGACTGAAGGCAAGCGACACAACCCAGTTCCTGTGTCCTCGAAAGATGAGAATTTGTTGACTGTCAGCCACTCGCCACAAGTGAATTTCACCATTGCTATCCCCTGCGGCTAGGAGTTTCCCGTCTGGGCTAAAGGCAACAGACATCACTCCACCAAAGGTCTCGGAAAAAACCGACTTTGCGAGATCGGCATTTTTGAAGTTGACGTTGTGTAAATTTATCTTTCGCAGGTCTGCCTGCCAAACAGTTAAATAAGAAAAATCATAGCCAGTTAAATCGGTTCCCAGCTGCCTTAGCAAATTAATAACATTTCCACCTGTATACCCTGGTTCTAGCGGCGATTCCTCTCGCAGCCTTACCAAAATTTGAGACAACTCATTTTCAACACCTGTTTTGGTTCTAAAAACTGTAAGCAGTCCATCTATAACTGGTTTAACAATAAGGCGAATTTGAGTTTCCTTCACATAGTCTTTCGCCGTCGCCTTCATTAAAGCATGACACCTGAATAAATCAGGTTTCTGAGTGACAATCTCTTCACAAACTATCTCTATTAATCGCTGAGTCACATACTCCATGACTACAGGTTGTAGTGTAAAGAGTGCTGTGCTTTTCTCAACTAAGGAGCGCCTTACCAGAGACTCCAGAGCCTCCAGTAAGTTTTGTGGTGGTATTGGTGATACAATATCCTCTCGTATTACTGATAGCGAAACTGGCTCCTGATTGATTGCTAGCCAGTAAATTATATCCTTTTCTAAATTTGCCAAGCGCGAAAACTGCTGGTCTAGCAGATCGCGAATGTTGCCAAAAACAGCCGTATAATGTTGCAGAAATTCACCAATATTACCATCAAAAACATCTTGGATCGTTGTCGCTACTATCTTCAAAGCTAGGGCATTACCTGCATAACGCTCGACGACTGCTGGTAATTCTGACTCTGAGCCAGAAAATCCCTTGGCTTCAAAGATTTTCTGCCCTGCTACTACCTCTAAACCACTGAGTTGTAATGAGCGAACAGCCAGTGTTTCTCCTCCGAGTGACGCTATATCTTTGGGTTTTTCACGAGAAGTCAGCACCAAGGTACTTTGATGCATAACTTGTCCCAATCGTTTGATCAGTAAGCCATAATCTTCATAGCCTTCTCGATAGCATCCAGCATAAGCGCCTGTTTGCAGAATAGTCTCTACATTATCTAATACGATCAGACAGCGCTGTTGTTGCAAATATTCAATTAGTTGTGATATCCTACGATCTACAGTTTTTGCTAAGTCAGTTTCTAAAACCTGCTCATTAGAGAAAAATTGAATTAAATTTGCCAGCAGGTCAAAAAGTGGGGGAGCATTGTAGAGCGATCGCCAAATAACGTACTCAAACCATCCTTGAACCTTTTGTGATAACTTGGCAGCTAGAGAGGTTTTACCAATTCCTCCCATTCCTAACAGCGCCACTACTCGACAGTGTTCCTGAATGAGCCATTGCTCCAACAGAGTCAGTTCAGCTATACGTCCATAGAAAACAGAGACATCGACCATCTCTCCCCAATCAACACGCTTGGGGTTCTTCAAGTCTTCCTGTCCTTTGAAATGAGAATCTCGGCTTGTATAATCGCTTACATCCAATTCTAAATTAAACATCATAAACAAACGCACAAGTGTCCGTTTGTCAACTCCGGTTTCGCGAGTTACTACCTTTCTAAAGGTTACAGGAGTGATCCCAGCTTGTTCGCTTAATTCTTCTAAGGTAGATTTGGAGCCATTGTTTTCCCTAAATTCCCACTCAAGTTTGGCATTCTGAAGCTTTTGCCAGCCTTCACGAGTCAGTATCAGCCCACGATTGCGTTTGTGTTTCTCTGGTTTCATAATTTCTGAGTAACAATTGCATTTGGAGTAGTAAGCTTCTACCCCTGGTGTGTATGGAAAGGTATTTCTCAGTAAATTAGAGTTGTTACAAAATGAGCTAGATAATCTGTAAGTGGTATTTAGTCTAATGGAAGTGAATTAAAATTTATCGAACAGAATAGAGGCGTCATTCGTCAGAATTCAGCAATATTTTCTGTATGACTGGCGTCTGAATAACCGACTGATAGCGTTCGCATTTAGCGTCTCGTAGAGAAGCGTTAGCTAGTCATCGAGCGTCTTGATTCTGACTCCTGAATTCTTCTTCAATGTTTTTAATTTGAGGCTGATTTTTATTACTTAGTAGTTTACGAGATAATAGTAATTGAGAAGTCATTAAAAGTCAATTACAATGGCTAGAAAAAATGCTGCTTATGCAACGAATAAATTTAAAAGCCGCCTCTTAGCTCCAGACTCAACACAAAGTGAAGCGAAGTCAAACCAGGGAGAGAGTTAATTCTCGATTGCTCCCAAAACTTTCAAAGAAGTAATAGTTGCTTGGGTTAAACCTGTAACACCAGTAATGTTCATTCCCTCATAAGGTCTTTCGTTTCTTAAAGTTTTTAGGCATTCACCCGTCAAAACATCCCACAACTTTACCGTTTCATCTTCGCTGCCACTTACCAGAGTTTGACTATCTGGACTAAAGGCAACTGATCTTATCCAATGGGTATGACCATGCAAAGTTTTGATACATTGACCGGATTGGACATCCCACAACCTTACCGTTTGATCTACACTCCCACTAGCCAGAAGTTTACCTTCAGGACTAAAAGCAACGGACAATACCCAGCTTGTGTGTCCTAACAAGATTTTGAGACATTCACCTGTGCTAACATGCCAAAGCTTCACAGTTTTATCTTTACTGCTACTGGCTAAGGTCTTACCTTCAGGACTGAAAGCGACGGACAATACCCAACTTGTATGTCCCGACAAAATTTTGAGACATTCACTTGTGCGAATATCCCAGAGCTTGACTGTTTGATCGTCACTGCCACTGGCCAGGATATTACCTTCAGGACTGAAAGCAACCGACCATACCCCATGACTATGTTCCAAAATATTCAGAACTTGACCAGTATTGACATCCCAAAGCCTTACAGTTTTGTCATCACTGCCACTGGCGAGAATTTTACCTCCAGGAGCAAAGGCAACTGACTTTACCCAGCCAGTATGTCCCCGTAAGATGTTACAGTATTGACAGGTGCTGCTATCCCACAGCCTCACAAGTCGATCGTAACTGCCACTTGCCAAGATATTACCTTGAGGACTAAAGGCAACGGTTCTGACTCGATCGGGGTGTCCCCACAAAGTTTTGTAGCATTTACCATCCCCGACATCCCAGAGCTTTACGGTTTGGTCATTACTGCTACTAATTATGGTCTGACCACCAGGAGCAAAGGCAACAGACCACACCCCATTATTGTATCCCTGTAAGTTTCTTAAGGCTTGACCAGTGCTAACATCCCAAAACCTCACAGTTTGGTCATCACTACCACTGACCAAAGTTTGACCATCTGGACTAAAAACAACAGAACAGATAAAACTTGTGTGTCCCTGTAAAGTTTTGAGGCACTCTCCTGTGCGGAAATTCCATAGCTTCACAGTTTGGTCATCACTGCCGCTAGCTAGGAGATTACCACTAGGAGCAAAGGCGACTGACCTAACCCTGTCACTATGTCCTTGGAAAGTTCTCAGGCACTTCCCATCGAAGATACTCCAGAGTTTCACAGTTTGGTCATCACCAGCACTAATCAAGGTCTTACCTAGAGGATTGAAAGCAACTGAGGAAACCGAACTGGTGTGTCCTTGCAAAGTTTTGAGGCATTCTCCTGTGCGGAAATTCCAGAGCTTCACGGTTTTATCACTACTAGCACTGGCGAGAATTTTACCCTTAGGACTAAAAACTACAGATAATACTGAATCAGTATGTTCTTCTAAAATTTTGTAACACTTACTATCCGGAATACTCCACAAACGCACTGCCCGATCGTCACTGCCAGAAGCTAGAATTTCACCTTGAGGACTGAAGGCAACAGTTCGTACCCGCTGAGGATGTCCTGTTAAAGTTTTCAAGCATTCACCTGTGTTGACATCCCACAATTTCACATTCTGGTCAGTACCTCCACTGCAAAGAGTGCTACCATTCGGACTGAAGGCGATCGCTTGAACCCAATCAATGTGTCCTAGACAGGTCAAAAGTTGTTCGCCCTCAGCAAAGTCTCGCCACAAGCAAATCTTGCCATTTGCGTCACTCGCCGCCAAAATTTTTCCGTTGGGGCTGAATGCTACCGCAGAAATGTTACTGAAATTTTTAGTAAAAACCGATTGAGATAAATTAGCGTTTTGGAAATTCACTTGAGGTAAACTTACACCCCGCATATCTACTTGCCAAACGCTGAGGTTAGAAAAATCATAACCTCTTAAATCTGTCTTTAACTGACGAAGCAAGTTGAGAATATTTCCGCTCGTATACCCAGGTTCCAGTGGAGATTCTCTTTGCAACTTGACTAAAATTTCATTTAAATGATTTTCTAGTTTTCTTGGAGTTTTAAAAATAGTAAAAAGTTCATCTATAACGGGCTTAAGAATTAAGCGTCTTTGAGTTTCTCTAATGTAGTCTTTGGACTGAGCTTTACTCAAAGCATAATACTTCAAAAGCACAATCTCTTGATTTGCAATCTCTTGATAAGTTTGCTGAATTAATTTGCTAGTCACATACTCCATCACTACAGAGTGTAATGTGAAGAGTAAACCACTTTTTTCACTTAGCGTTGACTGAAATTTGTCGATGAGACTTCGCCTGATCAAAGACTCTAGAACTTCTAATAACTTGTGTGGTATTACTAATGAAGTTAAATCTTCTTGCAAATTGTAGAGTGGAATTGACTCACGATTAATTGCCAGCCAGTACATAACCACACGCTCTAAATTAGATAAACGCTCAAACTGCTGCTCTAAAACAGCACAGATATCGCCAAAAACAGATGTTTTTTGGGACAAAAACCCACAAATATCACCATTAAAGACATCTTGAATAGTCGTTGCAACTATCTTCAAAGCCAATGGATTACCAGAATAAAGCTCAATCAGTGCTTTCTCTTGGGACTCTGCTCCAAACAGACCTTTGAGGTGAAAAATTTTTTTTCCTTCTTCCTCTTTCAGACCCCTCAGTTGTAATGAGCGAACAGCCAGTGTTTCTCCTCCGAGTGACGCTATATCTTTGGGTTTTTCACGTGAAGTCAGCACCAAGGTACTTTGATGCATAACTTGTCCCAATCGTTTGATTAGTAAGCCATAATCGTCATAGCCTTCTCGATAGCATCCAGCATAAGCGCCTGTTTGCAGAATAGTCTCTACATTATCTAATACGATCAGACAGCGCTGTTGTTGCAAATATTCAATTAGTTGTGATATCCTACGATCTACAGTTTTTGCTAAGTCAGTTTCTAAAACCTGCTCATTAGAGAAAAATTGAATTAAATTTGCCAGCAGGTCAAAAAGTGGGGGAGCATTGTAGAGCGATCGCCAAATAACGTACTCAAACCATCCTTGAACCTTTTGTGCTAACTTGGCAGCCAGAGAGGTTTTACCAATTCCTCCCATTCCCAACAGTGCCACGATTCGACAGCGTTCCTGGATCAGCCATTGCTCTAGTAGAGTAAGTTCATCTGTGCGTCCATAGAAAACAGATACATCCACCATCTCTCCCCAATCAACACGTTTGGGGACTTCCAAGGCTTGAAGTCTCTCCAAATTAGTATTTAGCTTAAAATAGTCTTGGGGATTTAGCTCTAAGTTAAACGCCATGAATAAATAAACTAGCGTTCGTTTGTCAACCCCTTCTTGATTGGTAAGTATCTTTGCAACTGTATTTGAAGTTAATCCAGCGCGTTCACTTATTTCTTCCAGGGTGTACTTAGAGCCAGATTTTTCTCGAAGTTCCCCTTCAAGTTTCGCCTTTTGAAGCTTTCGCCAACCTTCACGAGTGAGTATAACGCCACGATTTCGTTTTGGCTTGTGCCGATTCATAAATTATGAATACCTATTTTTTACAGCAAAAGTTCATGACCAGCCTTTTAAATAGCCGATCTCCATTGTCACTTTTAGCTTAAAGTGTAGTCATGTTTTTCAATACATGGAACCAGGACTAACATCTAAAAAATGGGAGGCAATGCTAATTCGCCAAACATGTCCCTTTGGGACTGGGCACTTATTAAAAGCGATCGCGTACACTACTCACTGGGGAGCGAGTAAAGAAATCGTTATCTTTGGGTTTATCTATGTTGCTAATGCCTGCTATGGCTTCTGCAAAGGTGTTGGCGAATGTACCCAACAACCGTTCGGGATAGCTAATGTAAGCGCTGTACCATTTGTTGCGAATTGTGGATTCTACCCAATCGTAGTACATTATCCAATGTCATAAAAGTTGCCTATAAAGATATTGCATATATGTATGTCAACAATTCCATAAAGAATATTTGGATTGTGTTAGATGATGATACAAAAAATATTTTGAAAATATCAGGTGTTTAAAGCTGACATTAATATTGGCAATTTCCCCCTAGAATTTGAGAAATAGGGTGTTTTATATTTATTGGGCATGGGGCATTGGGCATTGGGCATGGGGCATTGAGTTTCTTCCCTAACCGTAGTCCCTAATCCCTAGCCTCGGACAAAAAAGGGGAATTCCGCCAAAAGGACTCGAAGCCTGCGTAAATCAGTATGGCCCGTGATGAGATGCGATTGATCGCGTCTTAATCATTCGTGGGTGTCAAGAGACTCAATACCCAATTGGCTAGAGTACGGCAGAGTTATGACCCCTAGCATTACAGATTCAGCAGTTAAGGCTGCGATCGCGGCTGTTGCATCGGAGTCAGCCTCAGCAGATGAAAAAATCCAAATGCTGATTGAGATCGCCCAAGGCTTTCAAAAAAAGCCCAAAACAGCCCAAGATTTGCGGAATGCAGTTAGCTTATATTACCGGGCTTATGAGATGTGTGGTGAGGAGTTCCCCCTATTAAAAGCCAGGGCGCAAGTGGGGATGTCAGGAACGTTACAGGCAATACCGGATGTTAGCACACAACTGCTGCTGCAAGCGAAAATAGGTTATGAAGAAGCGCTACCGATTTTACAACAATTAGCTTCGCCGGAGGAAGTGGCAGAGACACAGATGAATTTTGGGCTGGTCTTACAGTCACTTGTACCGTATAATTTAGCGCGGATAACTGATAGTATCCAAGCTTATCATGAGGCTTTGCGGATATTTACATGGCAGGATTATCCGCAAGAATATGCCATTTTATACAACAATATTGCGATCGCTTATCTTTCCATGCCCTTAGCATCGGAAAGAGAATACTTGCGTCAAGGGCTAGCAGTGCAATCATTTGAGGTGGCGCTAAAGCATATTAATCTGATTGACCATCCCAGAGAATATGCGATGTTGCAAAATAATTTGGGTAACGCTTTGCAATATTTAGTGAGTTCCCATCCTGTGGAGAATAACTTAAGAGCGATCGTAGCTTATAACGAAGCCCTAAAAGTTCGTAACTCTAAAGATACACCCCTAGAGTACGCTAACACAATTTCCAACAAAGCCAACGCCTTATTCAACTTACCCGACGATCCAGAAAAAGCAGAAGCTGGTAATCCCAAAAATCTCTTACAAGCGCGTGCATACTATCAACAAGCTTTAGAAATTTTTACCATACATCAACAAATGGAACAAGCAGAAATAGTAGCTAAAGCATTACAAGACTTGGAAGCGGAAATTAAGAGTTAGAAGTTATGAGTTATGAGTTATGAGTTATGAATTTTTCATCTAACTTAACTCCTAACTCCTCACTCCTAACTCCCCACTCCCCTAACTTAATTAAGGAGGAAAACAGAGAATGCAAGAAATTTTGACAAGCCATACTATCAGAGATTTTCTCACAAGTTTAGCAGCAGGCAATCTGAACATAGCAACAGAATTAGTTTGGCTAGTCACAGCAACAGTTTTATCTATGATTGGCGGTGCTATTGGTGGGATGCTATTAGCTGGGAAAGATATAGGTTATCAGTTCTCAGCAATGCTTGGTGCGTTATTTGCTCCTGCTGGGGTAATTCCCGCCATTATTTTAGGGCTAGTCATACTAAATTTATTTACCAATTATTAGGAGGAAAAATGTTAGAAATTGGCTGGTTTTCTGCCAAGTTATTTTTCAAGGGAAAGCTACTGCGCGACCCCATATATTTTATCCAGCGAACTGCTATTGCTACCGCTGTAGGTGCGCTACTGCTAGTGTTATTTGCACAAGCGGAAATTCCCTTCTGCTTACCAGTAACATTATCTAGTTTAGTGACAGGGATGATTATGCCATTTCTTCTCAAAGATTTCAAAATGAAGTGAATTGTCTGTCAATAATCATTGGTCATTGGTCATTTGTAAATAACCAATGAGCCATGCCCCATCCGCACTTTTGGATTTGCAATTTTTGTTCAATCCAAAATCCAAAATCCAAAATCTAAAATTCCATGTCCAACCTTGAAGAATTAGTTCAGGAAATTAACCGCTTTGAGGCAATTATATCCGAGTGGGATGAAAGCCAACGGTGTGTAGCAGTAGGCTTAAAAAGAGCAATTGAAGCTTTGCACAAAGCAGCATTAACTAATTTGATTAAAAACCTCAAACAAGAAGCAATGCCAGCTTTGCGCCATGCTGTTAGTGATGAAGTAATATATGCAGTATTGCTTTATCACGAATTAGTTAAACCACCAAAACCACCACTAGCGCAGCGCATTCAGACAGCCCTTGAAGAAGTTCGCCCAGGGCTAAAAAGCCATAACGGGGATATAGAATTAGTGGCAATTAAACCACCAGATACGGTAGAAGTTAAGTTAATAGGAACTTGCAGCAGTTGTCCAGCTTCTACTTTAACTTTATCTCAGGGAGTAGAACAAGCAATTAAAAACCATTGTCCTGAAATCACCAAGGTTATCGCTGTCAATCATAACTCTACTGTTAACACTGCAAATTCTAGCTTGATCAGTCCATTCTCTGGGCAGTTAACATCTAGTTGGGTAAAAGTAGCAACTCAGGAACTTGTTCCTGAATCGAGTATGTTAGCAGTACAACTTGCTGGCACTTCGCTAATTTTACATCGCCAAGGTGTTAAGTTTACTTGTTACCGTAATGCTTGCGTTCATCTAGGCAATCCTTTACAAGAAGGTAAGGTTGAAAATGGTATTCTTACTTGTCCTTACCACGGATTTCAGTACAATTTAGAGACGGGTGAATGTTTAACTGCACCTGATGTTTCGCTTCAGCCATATCCAGTAAAGATTAAAGGTGATAAGGTCTTTGTGAAACTGCAAAAATTTTGACATGTATAGGACTTACTCAAGTGTCATATTTTTGTTCGTAGAGGTTGAAATAATTCAAAAATCAAGAGTCAAAAACATCGGCTTTTGACTTTTGACTGTGAACTGAATTATACCTGCGATCGCATTTATCAAATTTTTTTTATCACGCACGAGGCAAGAGAGGCGCAGAGAGGAGAACGCAAAGAAAGACTTTTGCAAAAAGTTCATTAATTATTTTATATCAAAAACTTCATAATGTTACTGTTGTTACATGCTGTTAAGGATTAATGTTTTTAAATATTTATCAGCCTCTATTTGCGGTTCATGGATATCCCAATTACAATTCATCCCATATCACAATTACCGCCAGAAGCAACAGCAATTCCTGAAAACTTACCTTTTTCATCTCAAGGTGCAGAGGTAATTTTAGGTAATATTATTCAAGCAGAACAATTAGTGATACCTGTAGCACCCAATCCGACTACAATGTTTGGGCCTCGTGGTGCTTGTTTGTTCTCAAATGGGTTATTGTGGGTGTCGGATACAGGACATCATCGATTATTGGGATGGCGGAATTTACCTACTAAAGATAGTCAAGCGGCTGATTGGGTAATTGGGCAACCTGACTTTTATCATGAAGGACAAAATGCTAAAGGTATAACTGGAAGAAGTACTTTAAATGTACCAACTGGAATTTGTAGTTGTGGCGAAGGTTTAGCTGTAGCAGATGCTTGGAATCATCGAGTTTTAATTTGGAAAAGTTTACCAGAAGATAGCAATGTACCAGCAGATTTAGTATTAGGGCAAGCGAATTTTATTGATAACGAACCAAATAGGGGAAGTCAACAAGCATCTGCCAGTACAATGCACTGGCCTTATGGTGTTTTCTATCACCAAGGACGGCTATTTGTTGCTGATACAGGAAATCGTAGGGTATTAATTTGGCATCAATTACCAAGAGAAAACTGCCAACCTGCTGATTTAGTTTTGGGACAACCGGATATGATATCTCGCAATGAAAATGGCGGTGGTTCTCCAACCGCAGCGAGTATGCGTTGGTGTCACGATATCACTTTTTGGGGAGAAAATTTGGTTGTCAGCGATGCGGGCAATAACCGTGTCATGATTTGGCAAGGAATACCCACGGAAAATAATACCCCTTGTGCAGTGGTTTTAGGGCAAAAAAGCTTTGATTGTGTGGAAATGAATCAAGGGGTTTATTATCCTAATGCTAGTAGCTTGAGTATGCCTTATGGTGTTGGAATAGCTGGGGAGTGGTTAGTAGTTGCGGATACTGCAAATTCTCGGCTGTTAGGATGGAGAAAGCCAGAATCAATTTTATCACTGCAAGGTGCAACGGCAGATGCGGTTACCGGACAAATTAATTTTCAAAGTAAAGGTGAAAATCGTAATTTCGGATTACCAAAACGAGATAGTTTAAATTGGTGTTACGGCATAAAATTTTGTGGCAAGACGGCAGTAATAGCTGATTCTGGAAATAATCGAATTTTGCTGTGGCAGTTTAACTATGGTGAGTGAAGAAATCAGAGTTCGCGGTACTGTTCAAGGAGTAGGATTTCGCCCTACTGTATATCGTCTTGCTAAAGTTTGTGGTTTGGGTGGAGATGTTTGTAATGATGGTGAAGGTGTTTTAATTCGCGTATCTGGTAGTGAAGAAGCAATAACCGAATTCGTCGCCAAATTACAAACAGAATGTCCACCGTTGGCAAGAATTAATGAACTAATAAGAACTCCTTACACAGGCAAATTAAACGTTGATGATTTTGTGATTTATAGTAGCGTCAATAGTGCAATTAAAACACAAATTGCCCCTGATGCAGCGACTTGTCCACAATGTCAAAAGGAAATATTCGACCCTTTTAGCCGCTTTTACCGTTACCCTTTTACTAACTGTACTCATTGTGGCCCTCGGTTGAGTATTATTCGTGCCATTCCTTATGACAGATGCAATACCAGTATGTCTGCGTTTGTTATGTGTTCCGAATGTGCAAAGGAATACCACGATGCCGAAAATCGCCGTTTTCATGCCCAACCTGTAGCTTGTCATGCTTGCGGTGCTTCAGCTTGGTTAGAACGCGCTGATGGAAAAGCAGTTACTGCTTCTATGTTCTCGATGTTAGATGATGTTGATGCAGTTTGTACCCTATTGCAAAAAGGTGAAATTGTCGCAATTAAAGGTTTGGGTGGTTTTCATTTAGCTTGCGATGCAACTCAAGAAATTGCTGTACAAAAATTGCGATATCGTAAAAGACGTTATCATAAACCTTTTGCTTTAATGGCACGAGATATTGAAGTAATTGAACGATATTGTACTGTAAACGCTAAGGAAAAAGAATTATTAACAAGTCCTGCTGCACCCATTGTTTTATTACGGAAGAAGGGAGTGGGGAGTGGGGAGTGGGGAGTGGGAATAGAGGTGGGGGAAAAACTTTCACATTCTGCGAATTTTAATATTGTAGTTTCAGTAGCACCGGGGCAAAATACCCTTGGTTTTATGCTACCTTATACGCCGTTACATCATTTAATTTTGCGGCGGATGAATCGTCCAATTGTTTTAACTAGCGGCAATATTGCTGATGAACCACAATGTATTGATAATGATGACGCAAGGGAAAAGTTAGGAACAATAGCTGATTATTTTATTTTCCATAATCGGGACATTATTAATCGGGTAGATGATTCGGTGGTCCGGGTTGTTGGTGATAGAGTTCAAACAATTCGACGTGCTAGAGGATACGCACCAGCAGCGATTATTTTACCACCAGGATTTGAGAATGTGCCGCCAATTTTAGCAATGGGTAGTGAGTTAAAGAATACCTTCTGTTTGTTACGAGAAAATGAAGCAATTGTTTCGCAACATCTGGGAGATTTAGAAAATGGTGCGGCTTTTTATAGTTATCAAAAAGCTTTGAGTTTATACTTAAATTTATTTGAACACGAACCAAAAGTAATTGCCATTGATAAACACCCTGAATATCTTTCCAGTAAAATTGGGAAAGAAATTGCTGATAAAAATCAAATTAAAATTAGTTCAATTCAACATCATCACGCCCACATTGCCGCTTGTATGGCGGAAAATAATATTCCTCTAGATTCGCCTCCAGTATTAGGTATTGCTTTAGATGGTTTGGGTTATGGCGAAGATGGTAATCTGTGGGGTGGAGAATTTATGTTAGCAGATTATCGCAAATTCCAGAGACTTGCAACATTTCAACCAGTGGCAATGATTGGCGGCGAACAAGCAATATATCAGCCGTGGCGCAATACTTATGCCCAATTAATGACTGCTAATCTCTGGAATGAATGTGAAGAAAAATATGCCGATTTAGAAATAATTAAATTTCTGAAAAATAAGCCAATCAAATTACTTAATCAACTGATTGAGAAAAGAATTAACTCTCCTCCAGCGTCTTCAGTAGGGAGATTGTTCGATGCGGTGGCAGCAGCTATCGGTATTTATAGAGATGAATGTAGCTATGAAGGACAAGCTGCGATCGCAATGGAAGCTCTAGTCAATGTTAATAGCTTAAATAATGATAAAGAAATGCTAATATATCCTTTTGAATTTAGCTTTTCAGATAGTATTTATTGTATAGACCCGCGTCCAATGTGGCAAGCTTTACTGCATGACTTGCAACAACAGATTCCACAACAAATTATAGCGACTAAATTTCACAAAGGTTTAGCTAATGCGATTGTGGAGATGGTTAAACGTCTTTGTCAAGAAAATCTGATTCATCAGGTTGTTTTAACGGGAGGAGTATTTCAAAATTGTATATTGTTAGAGGAAGTTAGTAAATCCTTACAAAGTTGGGGAATAAAAGTGTTGACTCACAGTTTATTTCCAGCGAATGATGGGGGATTATCTCTAGGGCAAGCAGTGATTACGGCTGCACAATTAAAAGTATAAATTTATTTCACGCAAAGGCGCAAAGGCGCAAAGAAGATAAAAATGTGTTTAGGAATTCCTGGTCAAATTATAGAAATTACCAACGTTAATCATAAGTTAGCTATTGTTAATGTTGGTGGGGTTAAGCGCGAAGTCAATATTGCTTGTATTGTGGATGAACAACATCCGCCTGAAGCATGTATTGGAGATTGGGTATTGGTGCATGTTGGCTTTGCGATGAATCGAATTAATGGAGAGGAAGCAGCAGAAACACTAGAGTTGTTGCGAGAATTAGCAGCAGTACAAGTGGAGATTAGTAGTTAAATAATAGACTTTTTTCTCACGCAGAGACGCAGAGGCGCAGAGAGAAAAGAGAGACTTAGTTTACTAGTTCTAAAACTTAGTTCTTTTCTTCCTTTGCGGTTTGTTTCAAAAAACTATGGTTTTATTCCTATGAAATACGTTGATGAATTCCGCGAAAGAGAAAAAGCTGAAGTTTTACGTCGGGAAATTGCAAAATTATGCGACGGACTAGAAAAACCTATCAAAATTATGGAAGTGTGCGGCGGGCATACCCATTCTATATTTAAATATGGCATTGAAGAAATTTTACCCGATCGCATTGAACTAATTCATGGGCCTGGTTGTCCAGTATGTGTGATGCCAAAAGGGAGATTAGATGATGCGATCGCTATCTCTCAAAATTCTAACGTTATCTTTGCCACCTTTGGCGATGCCATGCGGGTTCCTGGTTCCACAACAAGCTTACTGCAAGCCAGGGCACAAGGCGCAGACATCCGTATGGTGTACTCTCCCCTAGATAGCCTGCAAATTGCCAAAGATAACCCCAACAAAGAAGTAGTTTTCTTCGCCTTAGGCTTTGAAACCACAGCCCCCAGCACCGCCTTTACCATCCTGCAAGCCACAGCCGAAGAAATTCCTAACTTCAGTATGTTTTGCAATCACGTCCTTGTGATTCCCGCCCTCAAAGCACTATTAGATAATCCCGATTTACAACTTGATGGATTTGTTGGGCCTGGTCATGTCAGCATGGTAATTGGTACTGAGCCTTACGAATTTATTTCCCAACAATATAATAAGCCAATTGTGGTTTCAGGATTTGAACCTATAGATATTCTCCAATCAATTTGGATGCTGTTGCAGCAGCTAGTAGAAAATCGTTGCGAAGTCGAAAACCAATATAATCGAATTGTCCAAAAAGCCGGGAATAAAGTAGCACTAGAAGCCATCAATAAAGTTTTTGCTGTACGAGAGAGTTTCGATTGGCGCGGCTTGGGCGATATTCCCTCTTCAGGATTAAAAATTCAACCTGAATATGCTCAATTTGACGCCGAACTTAAATTTACCATTCCTAATCTCAAAGTAGCCGACCATAAAGCTTGTAAATGTGGAGAAATTCTCAAAGGAGTATTAAAACCTTGGGAATGCAAAGTATTCGGGACAGCTTGCACACCCGAAACACCCATTGGCACTTGTATGGTATCTTCTGAAGGTGCTTGTGCAGCTTATTACAAATATGGAAGACTCTCTACTATGGCTAAAAAATTAATAGCTGAAAAACCAAAAATAACCATAACCCAAGAACCTCTCCCCGCCTGTGGTTTCTCTTTAGATTAAGAGTTTATATTCCACAACTACACCATTAGAGGATAACTTCCATGCCATTTATTACAGTCCAAATTGCCAAAGGACACTCCATCGAAAAAAAGCGCCAACTAGTTCAAGCCATCACCGATGCACTTGTCGCCACTTTGAATTCCAAGCCAGAATGGATAACCATTCACATCCATGAATTTGAACGTGAAAATTGGGCAGTTGGAGGACAACTACATTCTGACAAACATACTGGTAGACACGAAGAAAAAGGTAGATAAAACTCCTCCATTCCTCCCTCAGCGCCTCTCTTGCCTCGTGCGTGATATTCCCTTAAAAATCCACCTTAAATAAATGCACTTCCCCCCCAATAACCAAATAAAAAAGCCTCTTTACCGCCGCCATAAAATCCAAGACACTCATATAACTCTTGCACATGGTAGCGGTGGTAAAGCCATGCGCGATTTAATTGACGATATCTTTGTTAATACTTTTGATAATCCAATTCTCTCCCAATTAGAAGACCAAGCAACCTTCAACTTAGCCCCGCTTTTACAACAAGGAGACAGACTCGCTTTTACCACAGATTCCTATGTTGTAGACCCTTTATTTTTCCCCGGTAGTGATATCGGAGAATTAGCCATCAACGGCACAGTTAATGATTTAGCCGTCAGTGGTGCTAAACCCTTATATATAACTTGTAGCGTTATTTTAGAAGAAGGATTACCAGTAGAAACTTTGCGACGTGTTGTAGCCAGCATGAAAGCAGCCGCAACAAAAGCAGGTATTCAAATTGTCACTGGTGACACAAAAGTTGTACATCGCGGTGCTGCCGATAAACTGTTTATTAATACTGCTGGTATTGGCATCATCCCAAGAGGAGTTAACATTTCTGCCCAAAATATTCAACCTGGTGATGTTGTAATTATTAATGGCGAATTAGGCAATCATGGGGCAGCAATTTTAATTGCCCGTGGAGAATTAGCTTTAGAAACTAATATTGAAAGTGACTGTCAGCCGTTACATGATTTAGTAGAAACTATCCTGAATATCTGTCCCCAAGTTCATGCAATGCGGGATGTGACACGCGGAGGTTTAGCGACAGTTTTAAATGAATTTGCCTTTAATTCCAATGTAGGAATTCGCCTCTACGAAGAATCTATTCCAGTGCGTGAAGAGGTAAAAGGTTTTTGCGAAATTTTGGGTTTAGATTCATTGTATTTAGCTAATGAAGGTAAGTTAGTTGTAGTGGCAAAAAGAGAGTCTGCTGAATCTATTTTATCAGCGATGAAATCTCACCCAGCAGGAAAAGATGCTTGTATTATCGGTGAAGTTATTACCTCACCTCCAGGTATTGTATTGTTAAAAACAATTTTTGGTACTGAACGTATTGTTGATATGTTAGTAGGCGACCAATTGCCACGAATTTGTTAATATTTAAGATATTTTTATATGCATGAATTAGGAATTACTCAAAATATTGTCGCAATTGTAGCTGAACATACCAAAGGTGCAAAAGTACAACGAGTTGTATTAGAAATTGGCAAACTTTCAGCTATTATGCCCGATGCTATCCGATTTTGTTTTGATATTTGCACTCAAGGTACAGTTTTACAAGGGGCAACATTAGAAATTTTAGAAATTCCCGGTTTAGCGAAATGTCGCCAATGCAATGCAGAAATTTATCTAGATAAACCATTTGGTATCTGTAACTGCGGTAGCGTGGAATTAGATTTAATATCTGGTGAAGAACTCAAAATTAAAGAAATCGAAATAGAGGAATTATGTGTGTAACCTGCGGTTGTTCTGATGATGGGGAAACCAAAATTACCAATTTGGAAGTGAGTGAAGCTGAACACAATCACCATCACCATACTCATACTTTAGCTGATGGCACTGTGATTACCCATTTCCACAGTCACGATACTTACACAGAAGCATCTCAAATTCATGCCCAAATACATGGCACAATTATATCATTAGAACAGGATATATTAGCCAAAAATAATTTAATAGCAGCCCAAAATCGAGGCTGGTTTAAAGGTCGAAATATTCTTGCTTTAAATTTAATGAGTTCTCCTGGTGCTGGGAAAACAACTCTTTTAACTCGCACTATCAATGATTTAAAGCATCAGTTATCTATTAGTGTAATTGAAGGCGACCAAGAAACTACTAATGATGCTAAAAAAATTCAAGAAACAGGTTGTAAAGTCATCCAAATTAACACCGGAACAGGCTGTCATTTAGATGCATCAATGATAGACAGGGGTTTACAACAACTAAATCCACCGTTGAATTCAGTTGTGATGATTGAAAATGTGGGAAATTTGGTTTGTCCAGCTTTATTTGATTTAGGAGAACTTTTCAAAGTTGTAATTCTCTCTGTCACGGAAGGCGAAGATAAGCCAATAAAATACCCCCACATGTTCCGCGCTAGTGACATCATGATTTTGACTAAAATTGATTTGCTACCCTACGTGCAATTTGATATACAAAAGTGCATGGAATATGCGAAGCAAGTTAATCCGAAAATTCAGATTTTTCAAGTTTCTGCAACTACTGGTACAGGGTTAGATAGTTGGTATAAATGGCTGACTGAAAAGATCGCAAATATGTCAGCAGCAATTACCGCGTGAATGCTAAGCCTGAACATTTTTGGTGGAACTACAAAATGAACCACCAGCTTTTTTAACTAGCAAATTAATCACAAATTCGCTGTAATTCTTCAACTGTGTTTAGCGTTTTAATCGCCTGCTGAATTACTTTTAATCGCTGTAAATCTGTGATTTGGTAAATGATTGGCATTAAATCTAAGCCAGGGGTCTCAAATTTAATCTCCAGTGCCAATTCAATACCTGAATATAATTCCTCTCGTCGTCCGCGTGTTTCCCCGCGTGCTTCCCCGCGTGCTTCTCCTTCACGTAAAATTTCTTGATACCAAGGCGACTCACGCAACACAGCCATATCCCACCTCATGATTTCTTGGACTAGGGCACTCTCTATTACAAACGTAGCAAAAAAAGCCAAAACTGTTTCAAGTTGATTTAATTGTTCATCCTGACGCAGAATTTGCAAGGCTTCTCGAATTATAACTTCGTTTTCGCCACCTTTGAGAATGGGTAAAATTCAAGTAAAGTTTTGTATTTTTATACTTTAATAATCAATTATATCTAAATTTAAAAACTAAGAATATCAAAGTAAATAACTATTATAAAATTGCAACACCCTGCACTCTCAGAGTACAGAGTGTGACAAAATATGATGTTTCTTGATCTCAAAGCCAATCTCGGTAAGCTGAGATTTCGTTGACACCAATTTCAAAGGGCATTCCTTTACCAAATGGTGGATAAACGCGAATTTTGGCGTTAGTAGAAAACCTCTCTAACCGATTACCTAGCTGGGGAATATTGCTGACAATATGCCAGTAAGATACTATGTCAGGGCAGTCAATAATTAATGTGAGAATGTCGGCATTTGTTGTCAGATACCACTGACAATTAGATAACAGCACTCGCGTAATGCGATCGCAAGCTTGATAAAAGCATCTGCCAGTGGACTGTTCTAACTCCATCTGCAACATTCCATCCTCTCTTGTTACCTCAGGTGGAGGTAAATCATCGGGAGGCAGCAGGTATAATTTAGACGACATAATTTCGCACCTCTTGGTTGTAGCGCGTCAAACTCTCCAGGTTTTTTTGTACATCTAAAGATGAGGGTTTGAGTGCTAGCGTACCTAAATTTAATTCGTCCTGAAATTTTTTGATTTTGTCTCGACAAGTCTCCACATCACCGATAATTGAGTTCTCAATCAAATAATCTTCATCGAAACAAATGTTTGTGCGATCGAATGGTTTTTGGTTGGGATTCGCACTCTTCTGCAATACTTGGGCAGAATTAGCTTTCATTTTCTGGCTAAATTGGCGAATAAAAGGTAACGCTTCACTCACTGCCTCATGATCTGTTTTGCCAACATAAAAAAAGCGTGCCAGCACTAAGTTTTCGGCACCACTAGCATTTAATGCTTGATATTTGGCAATGGTATTCTTCAATCTCGGTAGAGAAAACGGTGGGCCACCCATCAAACTAAAGGAATGTTTGGCGGCAAACTCGATACCATCATCACCACCAGTGGCAACATACACGGGAATTTTTTGCTGCAATGGTTTGGGGTAAATTGTCAGGCGATCGCATTGATAATATTGCCCATTAAATGATACGTTAGTTTCATATAAAAGCTTCTCAATCAATGCCATCGCCTCTAGCATTTTGGGACGCGATTCACTCGTTGATGTCGCAAAATGCTTGTTTTGTTGGGGGAAAGGCCCTCCTTTGGCAACTCCAAATAATAATCGCCCATTGCACAAGTTATCCAAAGTGGCGATGTCCTCTGCTACCCTAATCGGGTTATGAAATGGCAGTAACACCGCCGCCGTGCCTAATTTGATAGTTGAAGTCAATCCCGCCAAGTGTGCCATTAACACTAACATAGATGGGCTAAGATTGGATTCACTAAAATGATGCTCACTCACCCAAGCCTCCTCAAACCCTAAGCTTTCTGCCTGTTCGATCAGGGTTACTTGCTCAAAAATGGCACGACGAGCATCTTGGTGATGATTTTCGTAATTGCAGAAAATTCCAGTTTTCATTACTTGCGTTGATACTTTTTACCCACCGTCTGTGCTGGCTATTTTAGTAGTCTAGTCAGGAGTCAGAATTCAGAATTCGGGAGTCAGAATTCAGAATAGTTCAAAAATCAGGAGAACATGATGATGAATGAATATACCGATCGTATTGGACTCCTGATAAATTCTGATTTCATGTCCAACTAATCACTTGTGATTAAAATCTCTCCGCGTCCCCGCGTCCCCGCGTCAACTCCTGTTAGGTAGCAACCCACTGCAACTCCAACCATAGGCGTGGATTGTTCTGTTTGAGCTTCGACATTGGATCGCGCAATAATCGCTTGGCATTTATGCAGACTACCTGCATTAGACCCATGTTGTCTGCTACTTCTCGAAGTATTTCTTTTTGGGCTTGCACATAGGAAATCATTTCATCGGAGCAATAAATTCCTATATATTGCAAGCGTCTAGCAGGTCGTCCCCAAAAACAGGTGATGACTTTTATATGACACCCGTCCAGTAATTCCCCAACTTGTGGATAGTAGTGGTTGACGACTCTTGTGAATTCTTTAGCTAAGATGTCTTCAGCAATCATTTTAACTGATATTTCTGTAGCGTTCATCACTCTATTTAATATAACATAATTTTGTCAGTTAAATATAACAATTTACTTTATTTAACTGAAATAAAATATTAAAAGAGAATTCAGAATTCAGAATTCAGAACTCAGAATGGACTACGCCCCGCTGCGCTAACAGAATTCAGCAATATTTAGGGTACGTTGTCGCGCCGATATAAGCACCTTGAATTGTTGATGCTGCGTTATGCTCTAGGGTAATGCACTCTACATTTTCTTACTCCTGAATTTTAAATTTTGCTGCATTTTATACAAAAAAAGGTATACCTGATTTGGTACACCTCTAATTCATTCTGATTCCTGAATTCTGAATTCTGAATTCTGATTTTTAATTTTTAATTCTTATTATCGAGCATTGCGTTCACAGACTAAAACCTCTGCCACAATATCCGGGAGATTTACAAAGTCTGTAAATCCTTCAGAGCCACGAATCGGTGAAATAAATGTGTAGTTTGGATCGCACACTCCATTGTCATACACTTGGATAAACCACCGATCTGGAAATCCTTCTACACCTAGTTCTACAATGTACCAACTCTCGCCAATCAGACGAGAGTTAAAGATTGTAAACCACTCTCTATTTTCTTCTGAAATGTTCCAATCTGCCATGAGTAGCTCTAAAGCTATTTGTCCGGCATCAGTTGAAGTCAATAGCATTTTTACTCCTTATTAGCAACTTCCGAGTTGGAAACTTCAGGAACTTCAGGATATAAACCCAGTTGTTTAGCTAACTCACGCGCTACAAAAAATAAAAATTTTGCACCATCTTGATTGCCTTCATGGGCGAACATAGTTGCCACTTGTAACATTGTTTCTACTAAGCCAGAATCAACTAATTCTGGCTGACTTTCTAAAATTTCTGGTTCCTGACCGTTAGGGCATTTCAGTAGCTCATCAATCAGGTTAAAATACAAGTGTTGGCGTTGTTCTGTCATGGTGATTTTTTTGATTTGAATGAACAATTTTGTAGCGTAGATAGAGAGTTGAAAATCTCTTAATAACTCTAATAATGTCTGATTGCTTACTGCTCAATACTTTGTTGCCACAACCTTTCCAACATTTCAACTTGTTCTCTTAAAACAGCAGCACGATAAACAAGATATCTGTCGTAAAAGATAATACCTAACCCAACACAAATCGGGGTTAACAAGAAGAACCATTGTAGGATAGTGCCAAATTTATATTGCTCAGCAAGATTCAGCATTTGATTAACCACATTCTGCTCAGAGGTTTTGATGTTAGTCTGAGATAATGGTGTATTTTCTGTCTGGGGAGTCACAGCGATCGCCACATCAGTTTTTTTAACTTCGCAGGCTAAATTCTGTGATTCTAATAATTCAAGATGTCGCTCCCAAATTATGCCAAATACTACTAGCCCCGGAGAAAGCACTGCTAAGGTAACGACGCAAACTGTAAGGACATTTAAAAATTTGGCTTTCATCTTGGCTCTCCCTTGCTAGGTAGTATGCACCTAGTAAGATTTGTCATTTTTTATTTGTCATTAGTCATTTGTAAATGACTAATGACTAACGACTAATGTTATTTTTCCTTTGTCATTTGTTATTTGTAAACGATCAATGACTAATGACTGTTGATTCTCAAAAGAGAGATTAAGAAGTCCCCCCTAGTTCACTAAGCTTTCGCTTAGGAATGTTGGGGGGTAGAGGGGAATCTCTGCGTAAATCCTATACGATTTATATCAGTCGCCTCTCCACAAAACAGTTTACCCCAGCCCTATTAAGATTATTAAATTCATTACAATAGTACTCAACGCCTGTAATTGTTGCCTGATAAGTATTTTAAAAATTCATTGGGGTAGAGGTGCTAGTATTTTTCAGGCAGGGTTCTAGTGTTTTCGAGGTGGGGTTCTGGTGTGTGGAGTACTCAACCTCAAAGCAATGTAGGCAAGGATTAAAGACTGTTTTTGCAAAATTTTGTTTTTCAAAAATCTGTACTCAAAACAAAATATCGATGTCTTTTGATAAGGATAGAGTGAATCAATATAAAAAGCAATTAAATTTTATTTGATAACTCATATTTCCATAACAAATTGAATTATAGCGATTAATATCTAGATTGTTATTTGAAAAGTTCTTCTTAAACTTATATATTTTGCCGATGAGTTAAAATACATAGTACATACACTCATCATAAAGGAAGAGACAGTGCAGTATTTTTGATTCCACAAACGAGCAACTGATATTGAAAATTCAGAATTTCTCAGAGGATGTTTGAAAAGTCATGATTGATGTATCAAATATTTTTACCCCACCCTAACTCTCCCCTTGTAAAGGGGAGGGAACCGGATTTTCTTGTTTCCCGCAATATATCGGGGGGATTAAGGGGGGTAATAATTCGATTAAAATCACAACAACATACCACTTTTCAAACAACCTCTCAGAAATTTACTACGATTGGCATATTGATTCATCAAGTTTTATGCTGATTATGTAACTGTTCTGATTTCTGAATTTTGGCTTTTGAATTCCGATCGCTCAACTACAAAATCAATACACAAAAGCTTATTGTTATAAATAGATACTCTGCACTAAGATTTAGAATTTTAGGAGTTAAATAATGCGGATTGCTAAAGACGTAACAGAACTTATTGGACGAACTCCTTTAGTTGAACTGAACAAAATTCCTCAAGCTGAAGGAGTAGTAGCAAGAATAGTTGTCAAACTCGAAGGTATGAACCCGGCGGCTTCAGTGAAAGACCGCATTGGCTTAAGTATGGTACTCTCGGCAGAAGCAGAGGGTTTAATTGAGCCAGGAAAAACCATTTTAGTAGAGCCTACCTCAGGTAATACAGGAATTGCTCTAGCAATGGTAGCAGCGGCGCGGGGCTACGATTTAATTTTGACAATGCCGGAAACCATGAGCCATGAACGACGGGCTATGCTCAGAGCTTATGGTGCATCTTTGGAGTTGACACCGGGGGCTGAGGGGATGCGGGGAGCAATTCGCAAAGCCGAAGAAATTGTAGCGAATACTCCCAATGCTTTGATGCTGCAACAATTCCGCAACCCCGCCAATCCCAAAATTCACCGCGAAACCACCGCTGAAGAAATTTGGGCGGATACAGACGGGGAAGTGGATATCGTCATTGCGGGAGTAGGTACTGGTGGGACGATTACTGGGATTGCAGAGGTAATTAAAAGCCGCAAACCGAGTTTTCAGGCGATCGCAGTTGAACCCAGCAACAGCCCAGTCCTCTCAGGCGGTGAAGCCGGGCCCCATAGAATTCAAGGCATTGGCGCTGGTTTTGTCCCCGATGTTCTCCGCTTAGAATTAATTGATGAAGTAATTAGAGTCAGCGACGAACAAGCGATCGCATTTGGGCGACGCATAGCAAAAGAAGAAGGTTTATTATCTGGAATATCCTCCGGTGCAGCTTTATGCGCCGCCATTCAAGTAGGTAAACGTCCAGAAAATGCCGGACGTTTAATCGTGATGATTCAGCCTTCCTTCGGCGAACGCTACCTCAGCACACCCATGTTTCAAGACTTATCCTTAGAAACTGCCGGCGTCCGTTAAAAACAATAGAGGGTAGGGGCACAGCAATGCTGTGCCCTCATATTTTTAGATAACTAATGGCTAGAGCTGCCTTGCTTTTGGTGTTCTTCACCATGATGCTTACAGCCACCTTGCTGATGATGATGATGATTGCGATCGCCACTGTGGGAGCAGCCTTGCAAATCCTGGTTCATCAGATTTTCGCTCATTTCTCGGAAGGATTCATCCACAGGCTTTAAGCCAATCCAAGCATCAATCTTTTCAACCTCAAATCCTACTTCACGGCGTAGGCTTTGCCCACCGGAGGTATCGCTTACTTCTAACAAAGGACGGCGAATCAACAGCGGATCTTGCAACATCTGCACCAAAGCAGTTTGGGCATCAATTTTTTCCGGAACTATCTCACCAGATTTTACTCGTGGGGCGGAACGATTAAACCATTCGGCTACGGGGCGATCGCCAAAAAATGAACGCAACCGTTCAACTGTCCAAGGTTCTGTTAGCAAATTGTACTCTACCACCTCATGACCAGCAGCTGTGAGCAAAACTTTTTGCTTAGTACCACCTTTACAGCCTGGTTTTCCATAAAAAATTACTCTTGCCATGCTACTACCTCTTATACAAATTCGTAATTCGTAATTCGTAATTCGTAATTAAGAACGCAACACGTTCTTGGATGAAGACGCGATGAATCGCGTCTCTACAAAGAATTCTGAATTCAGAATTCTCTTTTAAAAATTCTTAGCCTTATGGGTAAGAAAGTCAAACTCAAATCTTTCTTTTGGATCGGTTTCACCGTAAACATTAAAAGTCACAGTTGGTTCATTACCCAGTGCTTCTACACAGTGAATTGCATCGGGAGTAAAGCTGATAATATCTCCTGGAGACAGAATTATTTCTCCCGTACATTCAATTTTGTCTTGAGATTCTGAGCTATGAGTGCGTTGCCAAAAAGTATTTTTTTCCTGACCTTTTAACACCGCCACTACTCCCCACGTCCCGTGATTATGAATAGTCGATCGGGTTCCCGGTGCAAATGTTACTGTTTGCACAGTCAACGGAAAACCCAATTCATCATATAGGAGTAAAACAGAGGTTCCCGTTTTCGGAGAAGGTTCTAAATGCTGACTCCGCACCCAGTAGGAATTGACGAACAAGCGCCTGACGAGCATCCGAATTTCCGGCAAACAACTTGATTCATCTTCCACACTATTGAGAACATCTTCCACCTCAGTTAAAAACCGATAAACGCGGTAATTATCCCTCAATAAATCCCATGCTCTCACAGATTTACAGGCTTGATACTGACCGTCTCCCGTTACCAGCCAATCCCTACCTTTCATAACTTTTAAAATCTCATTTGAGAAGATTGAATGACAACGATCGGTGAAATATTAGGAAGACTGCCTACAGGTGGTGTAGTAGGTATGTAAATCGGAGGAAAGATAGGGTTATTATTACTCGCAGTTCCTAAGAGAGAGTAAGACGAAGTAGATAACCAATTGTTCATGAGTCTTCACCTTGATTGAAAAAGGGGGAGTGGGGAGTGGGGAGTGGGGAGTTAGGAGTTAGGAGTTAGGAGTTAAGAATAATTCTCCCTCATCTCCCTCATCTCCCTCATCTCCCCACTCCCCACACATTAATTAATCGTCTTCTTCTGCCGGACGTGTCAAAATATCCAGGAGAATTCCGGCTCCAAAATCATGCTTTTCGTCTATCTCTTTGACTCTGGCGCTGATTTCTTTTGCCTCGTCTATTGCTCCTAACTTTGCTAGAACCAATCCAGAAGCAGCATAGGCATTCAAGTACAATCGAATTTGTGGGTCTTCTTTGCGATTGACTAATATCGGCTGAAGTTGCTCCCACTCGTCAGGTAATTTTTCTAGTTCTTTAATTTTATCTAATAATTTGATTGTTGTTTGTAGTGCAAGAGAATAATTATTTTTATAGTAGAAAAATCTATATGCTGCTACCAAAACATCTGTATTTTCACCAGTTTTGGCTAAGGCTTGTTGAATATATTTTTCCGATTCTGATGTATTTTCCCAGTTTTGTGCTGCTAGAATCAATAAATTTTTGACATCATCAGGAACTTGAAACCATGAGAATTTATTTGTATTGACTTGCATAATTAACTCCTGAATGGGGAGTGGGGAGTAGGGAGATGAGGGAGATGAGGGAGTGAAAATAATTCCTAACTCTTAACTCCTAACTCCTAACTCCTAACTCCCCACTCCCTACTCCCCACTCACTTTTAAAACAGTGTAAGAATGTACACCAAAGTGAAAAGAACAATCCAAATAATGTCTACGAAGTGCCAGTAAATTTCTGCCATTTCGATGAAGGTGTGATTTGTTGCAGAATATTGACCGGGACGGCGCGATCGCCACAACACAGCTAATATGAATAACAGTCCCACAAAAACGTGTAAACCGTGGAATCCTGTCATCAAATAAAAGCAGTTGGCGAAGACATTGGTAGTCAGACCATATCCTAAAGTTGCGTACTCATAAGCCTGACCAATCAAGAAAATTGCTCCCATGATGGCGGTAATTGTGTACCACAGTTGCATTCCCTTGACATTATTCTTTTTAATCGCCGTATCGCCGAAGTGAATCACGAAACTGCTAGACACCAGAATAATGGTGTTAATCGTCGGCAACAATAACTCTACTTCTGTTCCTTCCGGAGGCCAAACAGCTGTAGTGCCGCGGAAAAACAAATAGGTGGCAAAAAATCCGCCGAACATCAGGGATTCAGAGACGAGGAATGTTAACAGTCCCCAAACTCTTAAATCTGGATGTTCTTCGTGATGTCCTGCGCTTTCATGTTCTGTTGTAGCTATAGTCATAGATTTCTTGACAATATTACCCGTTGCGTGTGTTTTTAAACGCAGAGGAACGCAAAGTAAACGCAAAGGTACGCAGAGAATTTACTAAGTGCTAACGAATAACTTTGCGCTCCTCTGCGCTATACTCTGCGCCCCTTTGCGTTTAAAATTAAACCCTCAATTCGCCACGAAAGCTCCACTAAACACTAGCTTCCGGTGTCCCTGCTGGCTGCACTTCAGTACTATGACCATTGCCGTAGTCATAAGGGCCATGAGTGACAACTGGCAACACTTCCCAGTTTTCAATGGCTGGTGGTGAGCTAGTTGTCCATTCTAGGGTCAAAGCTTGCCAAGGATTATCACCTGCCTTGGGTCCCTTCAACCAACTTTGAATAATGTTGATGGCGAAGGGAATTACTGATATCCCCAAAACAAATGAACCAAAGGTACAAATTTGATTGAGGTCGATAAATTGGGGGTCATACATTGCTACTCTTCGTGGCATTCCTTTCAAACCCAATTCGTGCATGGGTAGGAAAGTTAAATTCGTGCCGATGAAGGTGAGGAAAAAGTGAATGCGTCCCCAGGTTTCATTCAACATCCGTCCGGTCATTTTGGGGAACCAGTGATAAATACCGGCGTAAATGCCAAACACGGAACCGCCAAACAGAACGTAGTGGAAATGTCCTACCACATAATATGTGTCGTGGACGTGAATATCAAAGGGGGCTGTTCCCATTGTCACGCCGCTTAAGCCGCCCATGACGAACATCGATAACAAACCAATGGCGAAAAGCATGGCGCTGGTGAAGCGAATCTTACCACCCCAAAGGGTAGCAACCCAGCCGAAAATCTTCACGCCAGTGGGAACGGCAACAAGTAAGGTGGAGATGGTGAAGAACATCCGCATCCAACCGGGTGTACCGCTGGTAAACATGTGGTGTACCCAGACGAATAAACCGACGACGCAGATGGCTACACTGGAATAAGCGATCGCTTTATAACCAAAAATTGGCTTCCGCGCATGTACTGGAATCACCTCCGACATAATGCCGAAGATGGGCAGAATCATTAAATATACTGCCGGGTGAGAATAAAACCAGAACAAGTGTTGATAAATAACAACGTTACCGCCTGCATCTGGTTTAAAGAAGGAGGTGCCCAAGTTGAGGTCAAACAACAGCAGAATTAAACCCGCTGCTAATACAGGTGTGGAGAGAAGCGCCAGAATGGAGGTTGCCAAGATTGCCCAGCAAAACAGGGGTACTTGATCCCATTTCATGCTGGGAACCTTCATCATCAAAATGGTGATCACAAAGTTCAGTGAACCCAAAATTGAAGAAGTTCCCACCAAAACGATCGCTAATATCCACATAGTTTGAGCTATTGGTGCTGTCACCAAGCTCAAAGGTGGGTAAGCTGTCCAACCTGATTGCGAACCGCCAAACAGGAAACTACCTAATATCAGCGCACCTGCTGGTGGGTTTAACCAAAAGGCGATCGCATTCAGCTTCGGGAAAGCCATGTCCCTAGCACCAACCATCAAAGGTACCAAAAAGTTACCAAATCCCCCAATGGCACTGGGGACAATCCACAGGAAGATCATAATCGTCCCGTGGTTGGTCATGAAAGCGTTATACAGATTGGGGTCGAGTAAATCTGCATCAGGTGTTGCTAATTCGGCACGAATAGCGATCGCCATCAATCCGCCGATGAGATAGAACACAAACGCCGTCACAAGATATTGAATACCAATAACCTTGTGGTCAATGTTAAATGTGAAATAATCCTGCCACTTCCACGCTTGTTGATGAGAGGTGTGGGCGATCTTCTCTTCTGGTGGAGTGTTGGGTGGAAATTCTACCTGTGTCATATTTTTGTCCTTTGTCGTTTGTCATTTGTCATTTGTTGTTTGTCGTTTGTCGTTTGTCCGTTGTCATTTGCCTTTCGTCTTTTGTCTGTTGTCATTTGTCCGTTGTCATTTGTCATTTACTAATGACCAATGACTAATGACCAATGACTAATGACCAATAACTAATGACCAATAACTAATGACCAATGACTAATGACTCATGACTACTGACTTTAGAGTTGCAGCACTAATCCCCATATCATGGATATGAGGGGCGAGAAACTCTGACGTTGATAACTCAACAGGGTTAATTGCAACGACTTGATGCTGCTTTTGAGCAACTTGGTTTTCTGTCAACCAGGTTTGATATTCTTCTGGTGTGTGGACAATTACCTGTGTCCGCATTGAGCCGTGATAACCACCGCACAATTCAGCACAAACTACAGGATATGCACCTGGTTTGGTGGCGACAAATCGTAGTTCGGTGGGAATTCCGGGAAGCGCATCTTGCTTCAGGCGGAAGTTTGGCACCCAAAATGAGTGAATTACATCGTCTGCTGAAAGGTTGAGTTGCACATCAGCACCGACGGGAACGTGCAATTCCCCAGAAGTAATGCCACTTTCAGGATAGTTAAATATCCAAGCATACTGTATGCCTTTGACATCAACAACTAAGTCAGCTGGTTTGCCTTGGGTTTTAGGAGACGCGCCAATTCCAATTGTTGGGGCAATTGTTGGAGCTGTTGTTGCTTCGGCGGTATCATTTAGAGTAGCTGCAAGAGCGGTTCCACTCATATGATTAACATGAGCTACTGAATGGGGATGACCCGCAGGTTCAAAGCCTCCCATACGGTTAAAAACATCTACACTGTAGATGCCCAAACACACAACAATAACTGTTGGAATTGCTGTCCAAAAAATTTCTAAAGGCAAGTTGCCTTCCACTGGTAAGCCATCGGTGTCATCTCCTCGACGCCGACGATACTTAACCAAAAAAATCACAATTGTTCCTTCTACTACTAAGAAGAGAGCGATCGCAATGGTAAACATAACGTTGAAAAAACCGTCTACCAAAGGCGCTTGTTGCGATGCTTGTTCCGGTAGTAGAGTGTGGTTTTGACCAATCCAAATGCTAATTGCTGTGACTACTATCCCAGCAACCAGAGTCCATAGTGAAACAGGAACTTGTTGCATACATACTACCTGCTCTGTAAACCGTCTTTTAAGGTGTGATTTTCTGGGTATTGGGCATTGTTATCTATTCCCCATTCCCCATTCCCCATTCCCTATTCCCCATTCCCTTTCACAGGGCAGTGTTTTTTGTTTTCACTTAATTAACTTTCTAACGTGCAGCTATAAAAAATGGGGGAAACTTCCAGATTTTTTTCATATCTTCCCCCCAGAAAATTATCAATTATATTTCAACTCCTATGACAAAGGAAGCTAAAAACAGTGCTGAGTAAAAATTAAAATTAGACCTACTAAGCATCAAATTATTTTTAAGTAGTGAGTGCCTCGGCTTAGAGTGAAAGATTCATAAGTACTACTTTTTACTCATTACTTCTTACAGGCTAAAAGCCCCGTTACTGCTAACAGCACTCAGCACTCTTTCCAGAAAAGCTAGTTGTTCTGGAGGACACTGTTAGTCCTAATATCGATCGGGCTACACTAGCAGCAAGTTTAAATTTGTCAATAACTAACATATTACGATTTACGCATTTGTCTACTATGAACTTTTTAGGAGTTCAAGTAAAGATATATATTCCCCTCTAGTTACCTTGCTGGGACGATTTGCCCTTTCTACAAACAGTGCCTCCTTGGACGAACAACAATATTCACTAACCCCAAAAAGCTTAATTTTTTAATGCAACATGGGTGTAGCAGTTCTTGGGACAAATCCGGGAACAAGCTTCACAACCAATACAGTTTTCTGGATAGCTAACTGTCATCACTTTCCGTTCAATTTCTTCATCATCTTCATCTTCTACAAATTCCCCTTCTTCGTTGAGCGCTTTCAAACCTAGTACATTGTAGCCGCATACCTTAATACATCTGCCACAGCCGATACATTTATCTTTGTCAATTTCTTGAGCAAATTTCGGTGTCCAAGTATTACCACCAAATGTCAAACCTGTTAGTTGTGCCATGAATGAATCCTCGGCAATTTTGCCTTGCAATTTGTTCTTACTTTAATCATTATATTATCCTAATATTTTGCTTTTTTGATATTCAATAATTATTTTTTTGTCATCAAAATTCGATGACTTTAAATTAGTATTTACATTATTTATTAGTGACATTTTATAGATGCAATTTATTGCTAACAATTATCGTGCATGTAGGGTGACACAGCAGTGCTACCCTAACCAGGTGTTACTAAAAGAATAGATAACTGACTAATATTTATAGCAAATAGAACCTAATGTAATGATATTTTTTTTCAAATACTTTGAAATTCAGCGGCATAAATATATACAAAAAGTATCTATATATACTAAATCTAATGTTTATTAATTACATTCTGATATATGCAATATGTATTTTTAAAAGCAACAATTTATGATTTAGTTTTGATTTCAAAATTTAGATAAAAGCTGATAAAGTAAATACTATTGTTTTTCCTTAGCTCACTGAATCAAAAGGACTTAATTGTGAAAGAAGTGTAATTTTTATAGCAGAATCAGATCGGGCATTAAATATTAAAATTATTAATAAATCAGATGAAAGATAATTCTAATCAAGTTAAATGTTGGCTAAAAATACTTTGAGTAAGGTTTTCCGGTAAAAGATCGAATGTTCCTTAAGTACACAATTAAATAAATGTTAAGATTTTTTTCTAAGCTCATTACGAACAACTTAATTATTTAATTCATGAAATGTATATTTAATAAAGAAGTAATATTAGGCTCGGTTTGAAAGTTTTAAAGAGCTTGAAATTTGGATGCAAAGTCAAGCATATGGATGTGGGGAGTTAGTAAGCTAGTATGCATCCAAGCTACATGTTCTCTGGTTAAGCCTGTCATTAGTCATTGGTCATTGGTCATTAGTCATTGGTTATTAGTCATTGGTCATTAGTCATTAGTAAATGACAAAGGACAAATGACAAATGACAAATAAAGTAAATATGTGTTTTAGCTGAGGGTGAGAAAAGACTATTCTCGCCAAAAACATAATGTGGTAGCGAGTGATGAATAAACAGGACTCATCCAGGGGAGACCTGAGCCAGACATCTCAACGATTAGAGTGGGAAAAGAGCCATATGCCTTATACAATTCCTAACAACAGTTGCGTTGGATGTGACAATTGCCGTCCCCAATGTCCTACGGGTGCAATCAAAATAGAAGACAATGAATACTGGATCGATCCTTGTCTTTGTAACAATTGTGAAGGCTATTACGCAAAACCGCAATGTGTAATAGCTTGTCCAACTAATTCTCCCATTCCTTGGCAAGCGAAAAAGGGCAGATGTAAAGTTGAACCGAGAGATGCTACCAGTTTAGACTTATTTTCTAATGGAAAGAATAACCCATTTGCTTCAGCGATCGCCATTTGGGAAGCTTGTAACGTACTGGCGCAGCGCACATCCTTACATTGGGAAACCGATGAACAAGGTTACTTGTCTTATGGCAGACAAATCAACCAAGGTAGAGGAGCGATCGCTTTTCACATCCAAGATCCATTTCAGGTGAACGACAAGGCCAGAGATTTAGCCGCAATTGAGGGACTGGATATTAGAGCCGCTTGCATACATCTAATTTTTGCAGCTTATGCTACAGCTTTAGATCAACCTTGGGAGCAAGAATTTGCGATCGATGAACGCCAAATTGAAAAATATTTGGGAATGGAGAAACGCAAAGACTTAAACAAAGCAGCCAAGCTAGCTTTAATGAAAAATCTTGTCCAACAAGCTTGCTCACTAATTATCTCCATCGATTGGCCTCAACAAGGGCGAATTAACGGATTCTCTGTTAAACAAAGCCGTTTATGGCACTTAGTGGACATTCAGCACCACTTTCAAGAAGACGCTCTCGGATGCAAATATCTAATTGGGCTAACTTTTAAAGTCAAAGCCGGTATTTGGTCACAATATTTCTTAAACAAACAAGCATGTAAAGAGCGAACCGCATTTTATCAATATGGCAGTCTCCCCAAAACCCTGCCAACCACAGTCATGAGCATTTGGCAACAACATGAAGGAGCAGTCCGACTCATGTTGTGGTTGTTGTTTAAAACCAAAATGGGCAAAGAACAACGTATCACCATTCCTACTTTGCTGCGTGTTGCTTACGGTGAAGAAAAAGTCGCCCTCGCATCCAGACAACGCGAAGAACGCAAACGTCTGCTGCGAACTTTTGAAAGCGATTTGGAAATTCTCAATCATTATGGAATGAAACCAATTTTCGACCCAGTTACCTACCCACCAGAAATTCAACCTTTGTGGGCGAAGTTAATGGATATTCCCGAAGATCCAGATGAAGCATTGGAATTTTGGACTAATGACGGCGGTGCCGAAACTCGCCTCACAGATACAGGCCCTCGTGGTAAGTGGAATCTGCTAATGAATGCCCGAATTTTGGCTTTTGAACTACCACCAGAATGGGAACAACAAATTTCAGAATCACAGAAAAAGCAGCGGCGAGCTGTTAAGAATAAAAGAAAGTCCACAGCCACGAACGATTTATTGGGCGAACAAATTTTAGAAGCGCGAAAAAATTTGAATCTCTCCCAGAGAGAATTAGCAAAGCTAGCAGGTAAAAGCCAAAGCTGGATTCGAGATATCGAAAATGGTCGTCTAAAAGTCAAATTAGAAGACCAAGCACTGTTACGAAAAGTCTTAAATATGGTTTAATAAGAATTCAGGAGTCAGAATTCAGAATTCAGAAGAAATTATCTATGACTGGCAGATAAATAAGATACGTAGGGTGCGTTAGCGTTTCGCGTAACGCGCCCTACAAATACTAAATCCTGACTGAATTCTGAATTCTGAATTCTATTCATGTACTATAAGTCATTACCTTAGTAGAAGTAAGCCAGACACTAGATAGAGCATATTTAGTAATCACTGACTCTTGTGCAGCATTGCATGAACTCTTAAGTTTTTGAGTCTTGGTTACATCTTTCACAAGTTTAGCTTGGTAAGTGTAGAGAGAACCAGAACTTTTTTCAAAACTTAGCTCAGCTAAAATAGTATTATTGTCTAAACTTTGCTCTAATATTTTGCCTGCAATTTTGTAATTAAACCAATCCCACCCTTCACTGAGGATTAATTCTCTTTCCAAAATCTGAAGTGCAGGTGGCAAAATTCCCGAACCTCGATAGACTTTTTGCAAGCATTGAATCTCGCCAGTACGAGTCAAAATCGATTTGAACGAATCTCGATCGAGAGCGCCGTAGTATCTTCCTTCTGGCAAGTCTATAACAGTTGGTGCAAACCGATGTCCACCAAAGTGTGATGATTTCCAAATCCGCACATTGTCTAAGTCCAAATCAGAAATAGTTGCTGTAGCATGAAAATAAAAGGGATTTCCGTATCTGGCACAGCACTTATCATGGCTACCGTGGGTACACACTAAAATATCTCTAGTTGCACTAGTTTCAACCTCAGAATTAGAGCCAATACCCCATAACCATTTTTGGACAACTGCTGCTACTTGGTCAATATTTGACAGTATAAACTCTTGCTTATCATATCCATTACTCAAACCCTCTTTTTTTTGATAAATCAAAAGTGTAGTGTGGTTAACTTTATGAGATAAATCATTAGCAATTAAGAGGAATCTAATCGGTAGTTTAGCACGCTTCACTTCGTCTACTAAAATCCTCAAATTCTCCGGCACCCATTTAGAATTCAACGCTTCTGATGTCCAAGGCGGAGGACACTCAATTAAAATATAAGTTTGGTAATTGGTGGCGCTACCAATAATATCTTCTCCTGCTTGCCGCGAATAATCAGAACAAAAAAAGGTATTCATCTAACTATACTCATTAGTGTATTTTATGGACAAAATGTGTTGCTAAATACAGTTGTGTTCTTCGTTACAATATCCTTGATTCAAGGGAATAAAAAAGAACAATATGCATTTCCCAGTTAAAACTAGGTAGGCGCTTTATAACATCATTATTGATTAACCTCTTGACAGTTAATCAATTCTCCACAATAGAGATAAACAGTGTCAAGACATATTTTTCCGTACCAACAGCATTAATTTTGTATTTAGTTTTATTGTTATTTGGTATCTCATAAATTTTCCCTTGCTGAAACTCGGCTTTTGTAAACTTAATTTTTTTAGCAAAATCAAATATTCTAATATATCTATCTATGTATAGATATTTTTATTATTCTCAATATTTTGAGAATAATAAAAATAACTGGGTTTGATGTAGCCTGCTGACTTGTGGCGATACCTTTGGTAGGCTTCGCCAACGCAAGTTTCAATGCGGGCAAAATGCTTACCCCGCGATAATCACCCCTAGATTCAGCAATGCCAAGTAGTTAATTCAGCGATAAATGCTTTAGTACCCTGTACTCCATGCCTGACATGTTAACGATGAAGACTAGTGACTGATTATTTAGCAGCATCACTAATATCAACATTAACAAATTTAGTGTTTACCCTGTTACCCAATCTAACTTCCTGAAAATCCGATTGGGATTTGATTTTAGGCATCTGCCTTGACTGTAACAGCAAGTCAATAAGAAATGCAAGTACTTGATAATCTTTATATTTTATTTACATTTTCTCGTCTCCAAGAGTTTGGTTAAATTAAGGTAAATGGGCATTTCATCGTCGGGAGGTATTACTATAGCAGAGATTGGTACTTTCTATATAATAGAAATTTTTCTCAATTATGACAAATGCGCTCAGGGTGTATAGCTGTGTATATAATGACCAACGGTTCCTTGATGGATACTATGTCTGGTGGTTAAAGATTAAGTAATTAAAGTATTATAGGCTACATAAATTTTGGCGATCGCTTTTCTCTTAACGTGAGTTCGATGGATAGAAAAGCCCAAAAAGGTTGCTAGATATGAATTTGCTCAACTGTGCAGGCATCGCCTTTTTGTATACCCAGTTTTGCAAATCCATACATAGCAAGCTTTTTGCCTTTTTCAACCCATCGAACTCACGTTACTTTACTCGTAAAAGAATGGAAAAAGTTGTTCTTCAGGAATGTATTTACTTGCCTGTCTAAAAATAGCTTTGCAAGTTCCTGTATCTAACTGCCGATGTAATGGTATTGTTAAAGTCTCTTTTTGTTCTACACCAGAACGACGCAGCTTAATATGACTGCCTTTTTGGCTGTGTACTTCAAAGCCAAACTCACCCAAAATATCAACAATCTCAGCACCTGATAATCTTTTGAGTCTAGGCATATTTTAGTTGGAGTTCAAAAGTTACCATTAGAGAAGGTTTATCTACTAAGCCAAATTGAGTTGGATCTTCGTCTTCTAAATGCAAAGCGACTGCTTCACGAAGGTTATGAACAACTTCATCCAGAGTCTCTCCCTGAGTTACTACGGAAACTTCTAGACATTCTGCTACGTATCCGTGCTGTTCACCTGGATGAATTACTGCTCTAATATTCTGCTTTAACTCCATAAGTCATCTTAAGATTCCAAAAAGTCTATTAAGTTAAGTTATGCTTTTATGCTAAACCATTAACTATGAATAATTCGTATCCGCAACAAATCAGAGCGTAGGCGTAGCCCGTCGTAGACATCGCACACATTAACCCCATCATCAAAAGTGCCGCAGCTACGCCCGTCGTAGACATCGCTGATTGGACACAGCTGCGAAGCGTGCGTAGACGCTGCATCGGCTTGTCGCCAGACATCGCTTGGGAAAATAAGCTAACTAGAGAATAGCCTCTATAAAATGCTGCTAAAAGTTGGAAATTTTTCAGCTTTAAGGCTGGCACTAGCATAGCCTAAACAAGCTTGAATATCTTCGAGGGTAATACCAGGGTAGTTGCGGAGAATTTCGTCATTTGTCCAGCCTTGAGCAAGAAGGTCAATGATAAACTCAACAGAAAGACGAGTACCTTTAATAATTGGTTTGCCGACAAGGACGTTAGGATCTATAACAATTCGGGATTGCAAATCCATAAAATTAAGTTTAATGTGTTGTTTTTATTTTATTCTATTTGCCTCAACAAACCTCTACTTGCTCAAATAACTACAATTTGGATTAGAGCGATCGCCCACATCAATCCCATCACCAAAAGTCTGTAGGCGTAGCCCGTCGTAGACATCGCTAATTTGACACAGTTGCTCAGAGTGCGTAGGCGTAGCTAGTCGTAGACATCGCCCACATCAACCCCATCACCAAAAGTGCCGCAGCTACGCCCGTCGTAGACATCGCATTGACAAAGTATTTCAGGTAAATGAAGTACAGGTAAGGGCACAACAATGTTGTGCCCTTACGGTTTAACCACTCATTTGAACCAGTTTTTCCGTTGTGATTATAAAATACACTTTTTTGGGGGTTTGAAAACCGGATTTGGTATGATTCCTTGATGGTAGACAGCAAGCGGATTTATCCGTGGGGGCAATCCAAAATCCAAAATCTAAAATCCAAAATTGTCTGGCTATGGCGATCGCATACTTCTACTTCCACGCAGAATTGAATCATTTTTTACCACGGCATCAAAAGCAACTGAGAATTTCCCATTCTTTTGATGAGAGAGCCTCTATTAAGGACATGATTGAATCTTTGGGTGTTCCTCATCCAGAAGTTGATTGTATAAAAGTTAATGATGAATATGTAGATTTTTCTTACATTGTTGCGGATGGAGATATTATCAATGTCTATCCAATTTCTACTCCGATCGCAGGTTGAGGAATTTCAGCGCTGTCAAAGTTGCGATCGCATTTATTGGAAAGGTTCACATTATGAACGATTGCAACAGTTTATTGATGGAGTACTTGATTCAAAAACAGGTGAGTGAATGACATTAATTTTAGCTCTCGATTTTGGCGGAACTAAATTAGCGGCTGCATTAGTAAACATCGGTGCGAGAGAATGGTTGCGTTATGAACGCCGCCTCTCGCCAGCAAATGCAAATGCTAGCACTGACTTGGAAATAATGCGATCGCTAATTTACTCTCTACTACAAGATACAAAACCGAGTGCGATCGGTGTTAGCTTTGGTGGCCCTGTAGATGCTTCCACGGGGACGGTGCGACTATCTCATCATGTCGCTGGATGGGAAAATATTCCTCTCAAAGACTTGTTGGAGAAAGAGTTTGGTGTGAGTGTTGGTGTAGACAACGATGCTAACGTTGCGGCTTTGGGAGAACATCGTTTTGGGGCGGGACAAGGTTACGATAGTTTATTTTATATGACTGTCAGCACCGGCGTGGGTGGTGGTTGGATACTCAATGGCCAGCCTTGGCGGGGTGTAGGTGGAATGGCTGGCGAAATTGGACACATGGTTGTAGATCCCGCTGGGCTGGTTTGTTTGTGTGGGAAGCGAGGATGTGTAGAACGTTTAGCTTCAGGGCCTTATATGGCGCAAAATGCTAAGGAAGTTTTGGAAAACGAACCGCACAGGCGCGGCCAGGTGTTGAGGGGTTTGGTGAGGGATGATTTAACGTTACTGACGGGACAGTTGGTAAGTGAAGCGGCGGCGGCTGGGGATGATGTGGCTAAGGAAGTATTACACAAAGCTGCTTGGGCGCTGGGTGTGGGTATTGGGAATGTGGCGAACTTGATGAATCCGCAGCGCTTTGTGCTGGGGGGTGGTGTGACGAAGGCGGGGGAGGATTTTTGGCGGGTGGTGCGTCAAGTGGCGCGGGAGACGGCTTTGCCAGAGGTTGATTTTGAAGTTGTACCAGCGGCGTTGGGTGACGATGCGCCTTTATGGGGGGCTGTGGCGATCGCTTCTATGCTAGTTTGAAATTTGGTTTGAGGGGATGCGATCGATTGAGCAATTTACAAACTGGATATTTTATGTTGATAGTGGTTCGGTATGCATAACTCAAAATCACAATATTTCAAAGTAGTTGACTGTGATTTTAATCACCCCCCTTAATCCACATAAAGGGGGGGAAACAAGAAAAATACGGTTCCCTCCCCTTTGCAAGGGGAGGGTTAGGGTGGGGTAAAAAATATTTGATACATCAATCATGACTTTTCAAACAACCTCCCAGTTAGTAGTCACTTATTCCTATCCTAAATCAAAACCAAATTATCCCGGTGAATCACAGTTTCCGCGCCGGCGTAGCCTAAAATTGTGGAAATTTCTCGTGAATGATGTCCGCGAATTTTTTGGAGTTCATCGCTGTTATAATTCACAAGTCCTCTGGCAATTTCTTGACCATTAGTGTCACACAATTGCACCGCATCTTGTGTCTCAAACTCTCCTTCTACTGCTTTAATTCCAGCTGCTAATAACGATTTTCCTGCCAAAGAAATTGCCGCGATCGCACCTTCATCTAAATGCAATTTTCCCGCAGGTACAAGGCCGTAAGCTATCCAACGTTTACGCGCAGAAGTTGGTTCAGGTTGCGGTTCAAAATGCGTCCCAATCAATTCACCTTGGATAATTTTTTCTATATTTTGGGGAAATCTTCCTTGGGTAATTACAGTCCGCACTCCAGCCGCGATCGCAATTCTCGCAGCCGAAATTTTTGTTAACATACCGCCGGTACCCCATTGAGAACCTTGGGAACCTGTTTGTATTTGTAATTGAGCTAATTCTTTAATGCTACTAACTAAAGCGATCGGTCGTGCGTCTGGTACGGAACGCGGATCGGCTGAGTAGAGGCGATCGACATCGGTGAGCAAAAATAACCAATCGGCTTCTACTAAACTCGCAACCAATGCCGAAAGGGTGTCATTGTCGCCAAATTTTAGTTCCTCTACTGCTACGGTATCATTTTCGTTGACTATGGGAATTACTCCCAATCCCAGCAACTCTTGAAAAGTGTTGTAGGCATTGAGATAGCGGCTACGCTGTACCAAGTCGCTGCGAGTTAATAATACTTGAGCGATCGGTTGTTGTAGTGTATTAAAAAGATCATCATATACACGGATTAACCTACCTTGTCCAACGGCTGCTACAGCCTGTTTAAGAGCGATGGCTTTGGGACGTTCGGTTAAGCCTAACCGCGCACAACCCACCCCCACAGCGCCAGAGGACACCAAAATCACTCGGTGTCCCTGGCGTTTTAAATGACAGAGTGTCTCCGCCAAGGTGGCGATGGTAGAAAGTGCTAATTGTCCTGTTTCTGGTTTGGTAAGGCTAGAAGTACCAATTTTGACAACAATCGTAAGTGACATCACAAAAGTTAGGAGTCATTGAATTTTACATTTTAGATTTTAGATTTTTTCTGCAATCTAAAATCCAAAATTGTCATCATAACTCATTATGGTACTGCAATTAAGCTTACCACTAAATATTTGATTTACCGATCTTCAATATAGTTGGGAATTTAAACCTCTCATCAATTGATTCTGAATTCTGTATTCTTCTTCATGGTACTGCAACATACTTCCCATCTTTTATCTCTAATAAAATTGGCTCAGTTTCTCGTTCTCTTTGAGAACTGAATTTGAGTGATTCACCTGAAGTTTGTTTGACTGACAAATTGGCATTTACCAAACTTGCGAGAGTTGTTTTGGGGTTAGAATTAGCAGAAAAATGTTGAATAAAAGCTTGTGTAGCATCATAGCTACTAGCAGTACGCCAACTGACATCAATTGTCCATAATTTTTTAGCTGTTTGAGCGAATTTTTTGGCTTTTTCTGCGTCTCTAAACCAAGGAACGACTGTAATTAAACCTTCTACTGCCTTTCCACCTTGACTTAATATTTCATCGCTATATAGAGGATTAGTACTTAATAATTTTAATCTTCCTTTCTTTTGGTTGTAATTAGTTAAACTATTATTTGCTTTAGCAATGTCTAAAGCAACATTACTATATTGTTGATCTGTAATTAAAACTGCTCCCTGTGCTTGCTTATCTAAACTGAGATTAACTTCTTTTTCGGCATTTAGCGTCCTTTTTGTTAAATCTACTTGGTCGATAATTTTACCTCCTAGCTCCTGAAATTTCTTTTCAAATTCTTCCGTCATACTTTGACTAAATAAACTTGTCGAGTTAAAGATGACTACTCTTGTTAAACGCAAGTTATTAATCGCATATTTGGCTAATTTATCTCCCATTGCCGCATTTGAAGGTATAGTCCTAAAGAAAACACTATTGTCGTGTAATGAAGTAGTACTACTAGCAGGAGATATAATTGGTATTCCTTCCTTTTGATATTCTGTTAAAGCTGCTTGTGTTGCCTCACTAAAATTATGTCCAATTACTCCTAATAGAGATTGATTTTTTACCAACTCAGCAGCAACTTGTTTGGCTTTTTCTGGTTCTTTGCCGTCACCATCATTAGCAACGATCACAGAAAGCAGTCTACCATTTAAGCCATTTTTATCATTAAATTCTTGTTGCGCCTGTGCCACACCGCGCAATATTTCCTGAGCAAAATCAGTATTATTTGTAGGAACAACTACTGCTAAAAGAAAAGGATTTTCTGTTTGCTTAGCGCGAGCATTATTATAGTAAATTAATACTTCTGGATCTGTGCGATCGCTTTTTCTTGCTTCTGCAAATAATTCAGTAGCAGTTGAATAATTAGCGAGTTGAAAACTTTCAATCGCTTGGTCTCGATATGTGTTATTTTTAATAGGAAAAAAAGTGCGATCGCCACTACTTAAATTAATACTTGGATTGTCTACACAAAAAACACCTAATATTTTATTGTCGCTTGCCAAGCATCGTGCTGACAAATTACCAATACCAGTGCCTACTAAGGCAGCAACAATTGTCATTACTCCTGCTGCTGCAAGGTAACGAATACCTTTAGATAACCTAGATTTTACTGGAGAATATACTTCTATATTCGAGATACTTCGATCCTTTGCTTCCTCTTCTGAAATTTCCTTTTTTTGGGTCTTAGTTTGTATAGAAAATCTTACAGGTTCTAAAGCTTTAGAGTAATTTTCCTCCTGTAAATCAAAGGATCTTTGTCTTTCAAGTACAGCTAAGGGATATTTTTTAGGAATCGAACCTAAAGTAGTGTCATCATTGAAATTATTCTGTTTTTTTTCCTCTAATGAATACTGTTTTTTGTGTTCGTCAGTGAAATAATGGTGTTCTTCGTTGAGTTTTTCTAATTCCTTAATTTCTTGTCGCAATGGATGACGTTGCAGCAACCAACGACGCACTAACTCAATTTTTATTTTCTTTCCTTCCGCATCTAAAAATTTATGAGTAACAAGCTCTTTTAGAGCTTTTTCTATAACTTCCCTCTGAAATATTCCATATTTCTCCAATATTTGAAATGGAGTTTCTATAACTGGAGCTATTTTCTGAGACTCTGCCACCGCAGAAAACACTGCTTTTTCTGGAACATTCAAACCATCCCAAAACCATGCTAGACCGGCTTCTGCATTTTCAATTGCTTTATCAACAATATTATCTATATCTTCAATACCAATACGTGATTCGTCTAATTCTCTCGCTCTTACAAAAATAGCAAAACAGATGACTTGAATAAAATAAGGATGTCCCGCTGATAGTTCAATAATGGCTTTAATCGCTTCCTGGCTATACTCTAAAATTCCCTGAGCAGGCTGAGTAATTAGCTGTGTAGCAGTATCTTCATCTAAAAAATCAATTTCATGAATATCAGCATCTTCAAAAGAATTGAGTAAATTTGGCATATTTGCTGATTGCCTACCAGCAAATATAACTAAAAATAGCTTTTGTTCTACTTCAATTAAAGAATGCAAGTAAATGAAAAAGTTCTCCAAAAGTGAATTAGAATATTTATCGCTTAATGCTTCAAACTCATCTAATAAAAAAACTAACTTTTTACCATCTAATTCGTTGAGAACTTTCGCCAAAAATTGACTGTAAAAAATATATGGTTCTTTACCTAAATCTTGAATAGTAGGCGGCTTAATTTTTTGGTCATCTATTTCCAGTTGTTCAATAATTTCTTGAGCCAGATCTGCTAAGATTTTGCCAAGATTCTCACGAGTATAATCTTCTAAATTGAAAGCAATAAAAACAAAGTCTTCTAATTCAACAGATTTTGCAATGTTACGAATGATTGACGACTTACCGATACGTCTTTGACCATGCAACAAAGTAACTTTTATATCTTGGCTGAGATTATTTTTCAGAACATGAAATAAATCTTGCCGTCCAAAAAGTAGTTTTGGGTCATCGATTGGACGACCGATTATATAAGGGTTTCTCCGAGATACTAACTTTGCCATGGCCTTAAGAGTATACTACTAGGGTATTGTATCCTATTTTACACAAAAATTTGATTAATTTCTGTTGCATATTTGACTGTTTTGTTGTTTTCTGCTATTGGGATGGCATAACCCACCTTCCACCTTGTATTTGAACTAAAATTGGCTCCGTTTGTCGTTCTCCCTGAGGATTAAATTGGAGTGTATCTCCAGAAGTTTTTGTATTATTTACAACAAAATTATTTTTTAAATTCTCGATAACTGTTGTCCTTGTAGAATTCGCAGACAAAGCATGAATAAGCGCTTGGGTAGCGTCGTAGCTGGTTGCTGTTCGCCAACTCACTTCTCCTCGCCATTGCTCTTTTGCTTTTTTGCTAAAGTCTTTTGCTTGCTGAGCTTCACGAAACCAAGGAACGACTACAATCAGGCCTTCTACAGTTCCACCTTTACTTAAAGTGTCATAACTGTAAAGCGTGTCTCCACCTAAAAGCTTCATTCCCGATATGTTTCTGTTTCGATTTCTGGCTCTATTAACTACATCCTGGTTTAACTTAGCAATTTCCAGAGCAGTATTAATGCGTTCTCTGTCTGGAATTAATACAGCTGCTTGTGCTTCGTGTCTAAAAAGACTTCTAGAAACTTGTGCATCCATATCCAGTGACTTATCTGCTAAGTTAATTTCTGGTTTCAGCACTTTACCTCCCAGATTTTCAAATGTTTTGCTAAATTCCTCTCTCATGCTGTCGCTGTATGAACTGTCAGGGTTAGAAAAAATGGCTACTGTTTTAATCTCCAATTTCTTGAAGGCATATTCCGCTAATTTCTTACCTCCAGCAGCATCAGAAGGCAAACTTCTAAAAAAATTCTTTTTACCCAGTAATTGCGTGCTGGTGCTAGTGGGAGAAATGACAGGTATTTCTGTTTTGCTGTACTCATGCAAAGCTGCTTTGGTAGAGTCAGAGCTATTGTGACCAATAATTCCTAAAATCGAAGAATCTTTCACCAACTGTGCAGCTACTTCTGTGGCTTGTTCCAATTGATTTGCATCGTTGGCAATTTTAATCTCCAGCAACCGACCGCTTAAACCATCATTTTGATTAAATTCGTGCTGTGCTTGTGCTACGCCACGCAATATTTCTTGAGCTAAATCACGATTATTTGCTGGAACAGCTACCGCCAAGGTAAAAGGATTTCCTTTTTGTTTAGCACGAGCGTTGTTATGATAAATTAATACTTCTGGATCTTTGCGATCGACTTTTACAGCTTCTGCAAATAGGTTGCTGGATTCTTGATATTTTTGTTGTTTAAAGGCTTGAATTCCTTGGTCGCGGTAGCTATTTTTAATAGTAGGAAATAAAGTGTGATCGCCATTACTAATTCTACTCTTATCTTCTATACATAAAAGACCAAATTCTTTCTGCTTCCCTGGGGGACACTGAGAAGAAAAGCGGTAAGCACCATAACCTACACTCACCATGACCAAAGATGTGATTACTGCCAGTATTTTTTTGAGATTTAAATTCCTCTGATTTCTTGTTCTCTGGTTACTGAGAGAATCATTTGCTTGTGGGGTCGTAATTTTATTATTCTCATAAGTCTCGATTTCTAAAATTTTCTGTATAGCTGCTTTTGTCTTCGGTTCAATTTCTAAAATTTTGTTATATTTTTCCTTGGCTAGTGGGTATTCACCTTGAATAATTAAATTATGCCCATATTCTGACAAAGCATCTAAATATCCTTCTTTATCAGACTTATCATCCACTTGAAAAAGTTTCTTGTGCAGTTCTAGAGATTTCTCAAAATCTTTTGCTTTTAAATACTCTTCAGCCAAAGATGCTGCAATATTAGAATTACTGGAGTCTCTTTCTAAAGCCTGCTCATAATGCTGTATTGCCAGGTCGTGTTTTCCCTGTTCAGACCAGAAATTTGCTACTTCAGTCAGGTATTTAACAATCTCTTGAACGTTTTCATTTTCTTGGGTTTTTAATTTCTGTGTTGTTAAATTTTGTATTTCATTTTGTAGTGAATGATATTCTAGTAACCATTGACGAATTAATTCTACGGTGATTTTACGTCCGTCATCAGATAAATAATGGTTTTCTATTAACCTGTCCCAAGACTCAGATAACTCCTGTGTCTGATTTATACCATTTCTACCAAGCAAATCTAATGGTTCTTCTGGAAATCTTCTTCCCTGCTCAATAGCTATCTTTTGAGCCTCAGCTACAGCTGACATAATGATTCTTTCTTCTACCGTAAGTACCTGCCAAAAACTTAGTAAGAAAGAATCAGCTTTTTCAATTGCTTTTTTTAAAATGTCTTCTACATCAGCACGTTCAACAATCCACTTTTCATTTTCTCTTGCTTGTTCAAAAATAGTAAAGCAAATAACTTGAGTAAAACATGGATGTCCTGCTGAGAATTGTAAAATTTCTTTTATTGCTTCATTTCGATATGTTAAAATTCCTTTAGCAGGTTCAACGATCATTCGTTCAGCACTACTCTCATCTAGCAAACCAATATTTTGGTTTGGTGCATCCTTAAATAAATTCAACAAACTTGGTAAGTCATTAAGATACCTTCCAATTACTGGAATAATAAATAATTTATCTTGATCTTTTAAAAGTTTTTTTAAGTAGGGGAATAATGTTTGTTGCTCAACAATATTTATCTCACTGTTATCATGACTTGCAACATCGAATTCATCAAGTAGTAATACTATTTTTTGATCCTGTATTTCTCGATAAACATTCAGTAAAAAAACTTCAGAAAATAAATTTATATTTTCTTCTAATTGTGCATTAGTTGGTGTTTGTAATCTATTTGCATCTATGCCAAGTTTATCAATAATCGTCATGGCCAAGTCATAGATAATATTACTTAGACTTGACTGACTTTGATGTTGCAGGTCAAATTCAACAAAAATAAAGTCATTAGATTGAATAAAATTTGAAACTTGTTTCAGTACAGAAGACTTACCAATGCGTCTTTGACCATGTAGCAAGATAACTTTTACACCTTGGCTGAGATTATCTTCAATAAAATGGAATAGACTGTCACGACCAAAAAATTTATTGCGTTCATGTATTGCACGACCAATAATGTAAGGATTTCTTTTAGCATTTATCATTTTAATTACCCATATTAATTACTTGGTAAAATAAGTCCTTTGGGTAAAGCAGCGACTAACTTTCCAAACCACTCCATAATCTGTGGAATTTTGTCTTTGTTTTTCCATAGCCACTTCACAGCTGTAATGAATTTATCCATTTGTTGTCTACTCATCAAATTGAGAAAAACTTTTTCTTGTGCTTGCAACCACTTATCATCTGTTTTCCAAAGTTGTTGAATTACCCAACGCTCCATTGTTAATGAAGTGAAAGAGTAAATGTTTTTCTCTTCATGAACAGTGTGAGTCACTACACCTTGCTCTTCCAGTTTTGTCAGTTCTGCTTCTCTTTGGCTAAAAATTAATTCAATACCACTGACATCAAATTGTTTTTGTTTATGCAAGCGACCTTTTAAAGCTGAAAGAGCCATCAGCATCAATAAAGTTTGTTCTACGTTAGTACATCTTTCCCAAATATTGTCAAAAATCTGTTGTGTCGCACTTTCAAACTCTTTAACAAAATTATCTACACTTGGCGCCTTTGCAGTCAATAAATCTCTATGAAGTAGAAAACCAGATATTTGTAGCATAGATGGATGTCCACCTGTAATTTCTTTAATTGCTTCCCGTAAATCTGGTACTCTTAATATTTTAAATATGTCGTCAATTTCAGTATTATTAAATGTTTTAAGTCGTAAAAATAGATAATGGTTGTACCACGGTGAAGCATTCGGATTGAGCTTTAGTCCTAGTTCATTGAGACGCTTCAGGGAAGTAACAATCATCGACATATTTTGTCCTTCCGCAGAGTGAACAGCCAAATTACGGCACTCGCTCAAAAACTTTTGCATCGCATCTTCATCGTATTCCTGGTTAGTATCGAGTGCTACATGAAAGTCATCTATTAGCAACACGAGATATTTATCTTGTACTTTCAGCTTTTTTAATATTTGTCGCAGGCTATCTTTAGTCATCGGCTTTACTGCTTGGAGAATTGTATCAATTTCAGCCTCAAATGCAGATTGACCTGCTAATTTTTCTTTAACATGGTTCAGTATTTCTCGCCAAAAATCCGAGGGAGTGAAAGGAGTAATATTCTCGCAACTAAAACGAACAATTACAGCTTGAGATGAGTCCATTCCGTGGTCTTCCCAAGCTTGGGATGATTCTAGTTTCTGCAAAAAAGAGGTTTTCCCCATCCCTGGACCTCCCCAAATCGCTAGGTGACTGCGGTTGTAAATTTGATCGAAGGCAGCGGCAATTTCTGATGCTCTCCCTGCGAAATGCTCTGGACGTACTGGTTTTCCGACAATAAAAGGATTTTGTTGTAACATTATTCAATAGCAATTTAAGTGAAATTAGGTAATATAGTACCACTTTTATGTAGCACACGAAATGCTTGGTGGGATACATGTAATATAGACTTACAGCTATTTTCAGGTAAATAGACCACGCGGTAGGGGCACAGCAATGCTGTGCCCTTACGACAGATGTGGTTCAAATACATGAAAACTGCTGTAATGGAGATGAGGGAGATGAGGGAGATGAACAGGCAGGGGGCAGGGAGCTCTTAGCAGAGGTGAGAATTCAAAACTCCTAACTCCAAACTCCAAACTCCTAACTCCTAACTCCAAACTCCAAACTCCTAACGCCCCAATTTGTAAAGCGCCAGCCGTTCTATAAGTGAACGCCGGCGCTTTACGAGTTTATATTTATTTAGTATGCGCTAGAGTCTTTTTTAGCTGACTCCATATTATTAATACCTATGATCCCCGATTTTTGGATTCCAGTAAGATTCCTTAATCATTTCTTTAGATTTACTTTCCTGATGATTTTTCAAGTTTTGTGAATTTTGGTTTTCTTGGGGGTGATAGAGGCTCCGAGTATTTCAGATACCCAAACTTCAAAATTCCGGATGGGATGAGAGCGCAGAGCGGCATCTGGATGGATAATTGGTTCAACCAAAATGGTAAACATTCCCAAGCGATTACCTGCTAAAACATCGGTAAATAAGCGATCGCCTACCATCCCTACTTGATGCACTGGTAGATTCATTGCTTGCAGTGCTGCCCTAATTTTACGTCGGGAAGGCTTAGCTGCACCCAAGTAGTAAGGTAAATTGAGCGATCGCGCAATTCCACCAATTCGCGCTTCACTCAAGTTATTGCTCACCAACCACAACGCAGTACAAGCACGAATTTCCTCTACCCAGCTTTGTAGTTCTGGGGAAGCCATCCCCACCCTAAAGGGTACCAAAGTTTCATCCACATCCAACACCAGCCCCTTGAGACCGTATTGTTGGATAATATCTGGTGTCAGATTTAATACTGAACCTTCTAAAATTAAGTCAGGCTGTAAAAGATTGTTCCAGGTCATAGTCAACAGGCGAATGTAAATAGCTCTAGACAAAAGAGCATAACCCAATACAGTTTAGTTAGTCGAACTCTATCCTGGAATATCTCCACGAACACTTTGAGATAAAATCCCTAAAATTTTATCTATTTCTTTGATGTAATAATTATTCAAATCAATAAATATCCCACTTTCTTCTAACTTCAAAAACTTCCAAATATCCCCCGTTGTCACCGCGCCATAAATTTTTTTAATTTCATTTCCTTCCTGTTGATTAAACAATTGTGCTGCCAACATTGCCGCCGCACATTGACCTAATCCACCTTTAATATTTTCATTTTTTGCTTCAATAATAATCACCACAGGCACATTAATTGTTAGTTGCTCTTTAGAACGACTGATAATAAAATCACAATAGCCATTCAGACCTTTTTCTGCATCTACATTAAAGTCTGTTCCAGAAAATAAGCTAATTGGATAATTAGCCCTACGTCTTACCTCCAATAATATTGGTGTAATAATCATTTCTGAACGTGCTTTTTCAGTATTAATTGCTAAAGCAAGTTCTGTGGTTTCTTCTAAAGTATTTGTAAGTTTTTCACTTGCCTGTAAAGGTTCTACATTGGCACACAAATCACTGTTTTCATCAATACGGATGCTGAATGACTTTTTAAATTTACTTAGTGTAAAGTCGCTATAAGCCATTTTCAGCACCTCATAGCAATTTTGGATTTTAGATTTTGGATCTTAGATTGAAGATCCTTGCCTGAGTCTTTTTTGCAGAACCTTCAACAACACTACTTTTTTCCATTTCGTATCAATTTAATTGGGCATGAGAAAAAAATTAGGTAGTCCCAATTAAAAAATTCAAAAATTTTTCATCTTACTCTACTTCATTAAAAAGATGTTCCTCTAAAAGCGGTTGTACTTGACGGAACTCCTCTGGAGAAAGTAATTCAGGTTCACCTGTTTTCGTTATTCGTGCAAAAAACAACAGCGGATCGAGGGGTGTATAGATTGCATACTCCTGATGTTCATCGTAGAAGCTAGCCAATAGCTGTAATTGCTCCGGCTCTAAATCTGCTTCTTCGTCTTCGATTTCTAAAGTAAAGAGTTCTGATTCTTCAACTGGCGGTAAATCACCTGCAACTGTCAGAGCATAAGCTGTATTCTTCAGTGTCAAGTTTTGCTCAGATAGTACAGCTTGGGCAGTGCTAAAAATTTGCTCAATAATGGCGTCATCTTCTACAAGAACTGCTTCTTCTTCCTCATCTTCACCTTGCCAGGAAAAAATTTCTACAGGTGAGTCTACAGGAAGAAGTAAAACATATTCTTGTCCATCTACCTCAAGGGAATGCTCGATGTAACATTCGAGCGATCGCCCTTTGTCATCGGTTAAAGTGATGGAACCCGCATGAGCGTTATCATTTTCTTCAGGAAATGGAGAGAAAGACATGGCCAAATGTAGAACTTTAATAAATACCAGCAAGCTTGTAAATCGTTTAACTATCAAATAGCTTTACACGTAGATCCAAATGCTGGGTAATCGTTTTCAGAATATCATGTTAAAAGGTATCAATAGTCAATAGCTGCCACTGAACTGCGGGAATTAGCACGCCTAGTATCGAGCCATTGTTGCAAAATCAAAGAGGCTGCCTTGCGGTCAATCAAACCTTTATGGCGTGATGGGGAGCGATTCTCAGCTATGAGCAGTTGTTCTGCTTGAAATGAAGTTAATCGTTCATCTACGTATTCCACAGGCAAATTCAGCGCCTTTCCAAGTCTTTTGGCAAACTTTTGCACTTGACGTGCCTGAAATCCTAGTGAGCCATCCATTGAATAAGGTAAACCCATAATCAGGATTTGCACCCGACGTTCATTAATGATTTGCCGGATTTGCTGGACATCCTGCTCAAAAGATGTACGCTCAATTGTGGTGATACCTGTAGCAATCAAACCCGTGCCATCGCACCCAGCAACACCAATCCGCTTGCTACCGAAATCTAATCCCAAAGCTGAAATAAACGGTTTTGCTTGCTCTTGGGGTATCACACTAATTCTCCTGCTGTGCATCTGCTGATTCCGGAATCGGCGATGCTTCCATGCTGGTGTTTTTTACCGAAAAATTAATCGGTTCTGGTTTGCTTGGCTGTGGTCTATCTGACGATGGTGACTTTCCTGGTTGTACCCACGACATTCCTCCCGGTATGGGTTTCCGAGCCGGTTGTAGACCTTGTAGCATATCAGTCCACTGAATTCCTTCTAAGGAAACGAATTTTGACTCCCGTAGCTTGTGCCACACAGAGCGAGACATAATTAGCGTATGTTCTATACGTTTTGCCCCGATTCGCTCCAAATACTCTTCTCGCTCTGCCTGATAATCTGAAGAAGCTAATTGTAAGCCTTGTTGAGGAAAATCTTGGGCAATACGAGCCAGTTGAGATAGTAATTCTGGATACAGCCAAGTGTAAGCAGGATGAACCGTCAGCGTTGCAACGTGGGGTACTTCGCCCTTCCGATCGAGTTGCACCTGAAAATAGCCGATGGCGGCTTTGCGTTGGGGTTCAAATACGTAACCACTTACTACTTCTGTTTTGGTTACCCATTGCTTGACGGCATCAGTTAAAGCGCCGAACAAACTGGTTTTAAAGTCGCGGGTATTGCGGTCAAAAACTTGACGTACCAAAGGCGGCATTGATGCCGTATCTAATTGATATAACAGCTGGGCATCAGCATTGCTCACTGGCAAGAGGTTGGGTAAATCTGGCTCTGCTTGTGCTAATTCAACAAGCAATTGAGGCTCGATTTCCCAGTATGTCATTTCTGCCAAACGCTGAAATCCATTTTGTCGATACAGTGCCAGCGCTTCTATGTCATTGATGTTAACTTCCAGTAGCCAAGTGCGAGCTTCCAAAATCGATTCAAAGCAGTGACGCAAAAGCTGGGAGCCAATTCCTTGTTTATCCGCACCACGTTCTAGTAGCACTTGATCGATGCGCCAAGTACTGCGTGTGCGGTTAAAAGGTGACACTTGAATCATCCCTAGAAGCATCCGCCCTTGCTCTGCTACATAAGCGCAGAGGCCATACTGTAGCGGGTTAGGAAACCAACTCAAAAATTTGAGTAATCCATACCAGCGACGCAGCCTTTGCATCTGGCTGATGGCAAAATTTGCTCCCTTGGGAGTAAGGGCTGCGAATGACTCTTGAGTGATGCGCTCAATTCCGTCCAGATCCCGGTATTGGACTGGTCGGATGACAACGCTGAGATTTCGGGGAAGTAATGAAGTCATTTTTATTCCAGCCGCCATTTAGCCTTAACTAACTGCTCTTTGTCGGAAGTGCTGCAATCATCTTAACTACTTTCTGCTCTTGACTATTGCGCCAAAAGGGTGATTTTAGTAACTTAATACTTAAAAAAGCAGAAAAAGCAGATATTGTGAGAACACCATTGGCATTGACCCAACAACATCTGCCTTTATTTTATTTGAATTTTGATTAAAGTATGTGTATATTTATAAGCCTTGTCGAGAAACTAGCTTTTCAAAGTGGGCTTGGGTTTGATGGAGTAGTTGCTGGCGACTATCGAAGAGTGTTTGTTTCAGGGGTGGAACAAGATTGCGAGCTTGCAGAGTCATATGCAGTTGTAGGTTAGCGACATATTCACTGAAATCTTGATTCATTTCATCTGCGATCGCATCCGTTAATAAATTTGATTCCATTGCCACTGTGTTCTCCTGTGTTAATCCTGTGCTGTCTCTCTTCATCATCAAAAGTTATCACGTTGTTTGGACTAACTTTTTAATTCGCAATGAAGTTTAACGCTTCTTTAGAGATAGCCATCTCTACCACGGGCTACGCCAACGCCAGACCATCAAAATCTCAAACCAATACCACCTTGCACAGAGATAGCTGTACCACCGCTATCACGATAGGCATCAAAAGCGATGATAGCGTTGCCAAAAAGCACAGTATTGCTATTTGGAATCATATAATCAATTCCTGGCTGTAAAGCAAAACTAATTTTGTCGCCCACAGGAGAATCATCACCAGCAAACACCAACCCAGCACCCAAATAGGCATCCGTTTGCCAGTTCAGAGGCACATCATAAGAAACCGTTGGTACAACTGCGGTACCATTACCAATTAACACTTGGGCACGCAGAGAAATTGGTGCTTCCAAAAGCTTGTAGCGCCCAGCTATCACCCCCCCAATTTGGACACCATCAGTAATACCAACACTCGGTCCGATACCAATATAACTGCCATAGGCTACTTGAGCTTGCGCTGGCTGAGCCAAACTCCAAACCAAGCCAGCCCCCAAAACTGATGCCAAATATGGAACATACTTCATAACCCAATTCCTCACACCAATCTGTCATTTGTGGTTTGTCATCGGGCATGGGGCATTGGGCATTGGGCATTTACTTAGGAAAACTCTTCCCCATTCCCCATTCCCCATTCCCCATTCCCCAGTCCCCATTCCATTCTACGGGCAACGGGGATGAATGCCTCCCTGTGTACAAATATACGCTAGTTGCTTGGCATCTAAATTTTTGGCTTGAGAAAAATCAACGCCTTGAACTACGGCGGATACTGAGCCTAAATCTGGGGTTTGGACAAATTGATCGGCTGGATCTTGTTTGCTGGGGGCGAGAATTGTTCCTTGAAAATTTGCTCCTGCTACATTCGCTCCCCGTAAATCTGCAAGACTGAGGTCGGCATTTTGCAAGTTCACGTTTTCCATCTGAGCAGAACGCAAAACTGCACCAGTCAGACGAGTGGCACTCAGGTTGGCATTGCTGAGATTAGCTCGATCTAAATATGCTCCTGATAAATCTGCCCCTTCCCAATCGGTATTAGTTAAGTTGGCAAAGGATAATTGTGTTCCTATGGCACTGACCCGACCTAAACGTGCAGCGTACAAATTCGCTTCGTTCAACTTGGCGTCACCTAAATCTGCTCCAGTTAAGCTGGCTTGTTCCAAAACTGCGTTTCGTAGATCGGCTCCCACTAGCTGGGTGCTGTTGAGCTTAGCCTCATATAAACGAGCGTTGGATAAGTTGGCTCTGTTGAGGGTGGCGCGGCTCAAATCAGTACGATTCATCAAAACTCGGCTGAGGTTGGCATCAGTGAGATTGGCTTGCTGCAACTGAGCTTGGCTTAAATCAGCCATCACATCATCGAAGGTATCCCAGCGTCCATCCTCACCCACGCCCCGGAAGCGGCTACCCTTAAAACTGGCTTGGTTCAGATTTGCAGATTTTAATTTCACTCCTGACAAATCAATATTGTCTAGTACCAAATTGAATAAGGAACTGCCTGGAGTACCGCTTTGACCTAATTGGATGCGACTCAGGTCAACACCCTCAATTTTTCCACTGTAAACAGAGAGAATTTTATTGATTGTCCGCTGGTTTCTTTGTAGCCGCCCTTGGCGCAGTTCTCGTTCTTGGGTTGCACTGCTGTTCAAAGACTCTAGTTCACTCACCAGAAATTGATTCTTATTTTTTAATTCGGGGATGGCTTTAGGACCAGCACTTGTTAAAGCTTGTTGAATCGTATCCACGAGACTGGGGTTGTTTTCCTTCACCAAGAGATCCGCCAGAAATTGAATGGATTGTGGGTCTTTGAGACCACCCAACGCCAAAATTGCACTTTGGCGTTGCTCATTGGTAGCTACAGAGTCGGGACTCAATTGTTTGACAAGTTCTAGGAACTGTTGGCTGTTGATTTGCTTGGTTGCTCGCTGGGATTGTTGAATTTGGATATAGACTTGAGTACCTATTAAAGTTGCCAGCACAGCAGTCATGCTCGTCAGCCCTACCCCAAACAAAGTCAGATTGGGATTTTGCTGTATCCGCCGCCATATATGAGGTGCTTTGGTTGGGGCTGCGGCTTCCTGCCATTCCTCTGCTTGATCGCTGTCCCCACCAGACTGAACTTGTTTGTTCGGAAAAAGTGAAGATGGCAAGGGGCGAGTAGCATCTACACTGTAAGTGCTTGCGAGTTGATCGTGGAGGGCGCGACGCCCCCGGCGGGACGGTAAAGCTATTCCTTCACCCAGCACCATTAACACAGCCAAAAATGTGAATAATCCTAAATTAGGAAAAGCAAAGCTGTAGCGCCACAGCAAATAAGCGATGGAAACGGGTACAGTCCAACGACCAACTCCTTCTCTAATTACAACTGCTCCCAAACCAGGGGGCGCTCCTTGCTCGTTGACAACCCGCACTCCTAACCAACGTTTGGGAATTGTCCTACCAGTCTTAGCCAGTAAATACAATTGCCACCAAGAAAGGGTTACAGGCGCTAATACCGCAATTGTCCACAAAAAATTAGTCGGCCATGCTACGTTACGGATACCATAGCTAACAGGCAGAGCCAATGGCCTGGCGATCGCTCTTTCCATTGTTACCAGCACCGGGTTCAGCGGCACTCGGTTGAGATCGCTTCTCGAATTGACATAGACACCAATGCCAAAGGGAATCAACCCACTGGTAACCACTAGTGTGATTTCAGCCGCCCAAGCAGCAAAACGCCTGCCAGTTAGCAGTAGCGAATTGGCTCTTTCCGGTTCTTGTGACTGACCAGATTGATTACTTCTCCTCACAGTTGGTGTCGTCATTGCATAATTCCCTTTGACATTATTTCTACGCCTTTATTGGCCAAATTAAAATAGACTATTGCTTACGTTGAAAGCTATTAGACACAAAAAATTTGTATCCAACATACACTAACACTGCTAAAAGTGCCAGACTGATTACAGATGCAACCAGTTTAAACACTGCTTGCGCGATCGCCAAGCCCAATAGCACTGCTACACCCGAAACCACCAGTTTTTTTGTCCCTGATAAACTGCCAAACCAGATCCGAAATCGCTCCAGTTGCAAGTTGAAGTTAGCAAAACTAAACTCAGATGTCTGTTTTTGTTCTGGTGATTGGGGAACCACCTCAGGTAACGAATTAATCTCTGCCTCTAGCTTATCGAGGCGACGCTGTAAGTCTTCTTCTCTTTGAGGATTCATCAATTTTTTCTACCTCAGCTAGGACACTTGTTCAACAACATACCAATCTAATTCTATTTTGGTGGTTGTGTTAGTGATTTTAGCTAATGTCTGTGTGTGCAAGACCTTTTTCGGTAGGGGAAAATTATGTTTTTTTCTTGTTATTTTCTAGCCTACTTTCTTTGTATAGTATTTTTACTTACGCAAAATGTAAAAGACGTGATAAGTACAAGTTTTCCTAGTGATGAAGTGTTAAATTTACCACATTATTAATAATGACTGATTAAATCAATTCATGAACGATGCATTTATAGCTCAGACTTTTCTAAATTTCTATAAACAATCCTCAATTCAAGAGTATTAAAGGATACGGCAGCTTTTGGAACAAAGTAGAAATTGCTGTCGTCCATCGAATCAGAGTATATATAACTATATTGCTCTAGAAAAATCTGGAGCATGAATAAAATGAAGACGCTTAGGCTACTGACAATTGTTCCTACAGCTTTGGCGATGAGTTTGACGATCGCTGAAGTTAATTTAGCACAGACACCACAGATTGAAATTAATCGGAATTTGCAACCAGATCCGGTAATTTTGAACGGAAAGTCTGGGGGATCTGTCAAAAGCAACTGTGGTAATATCACCACTGCACCCAATCAAATTATTCAGGTTACAGAGTCACTGCCTTATTTACGATTAACAGTAGAAAGCCAAGGGAAACCAACGCTGTTGATTGACGGTCCTGGAGGAAAGTTTTGTGTACAAGCAGATAGTTACTCTGGAGGCAAGCCAGAGCTTTCTGGTTACTGGCAGGCAGGAATCTACTCACTGCATGTAGGCGAACTCTCTGGGCAACAGTATAACTACGTCCTCTCAATCTCGCAACAAAAAAAATAGTCATTTATCATGGGGTATGAGGTATGGGGAAATGAGGGGCATGAGGGAGTGAGAAAGAAGAATAACCAATGCCCAATGCCCAATGACCAATGCCCAATGACCAATGACTAATCTTCTAATGATTGGGTTGGGACTTCAACTGCTTTAACATCAATAGTGCCTGCTGGTGTGAGGCGCTGAAAATGACTATTTTGTACTAGCAACGACTCACCACAGTTAGGACACTGCACCTGGCTGTTATTTAAACCTGTAAATTCATATCCACATACTGGACACTGATCAGCAACCAAGTTGCGTTGCAGCCACCAACGAAAACCAAAGAAAGCCACAATGGGTGCCAAGAACAGCAACCCAAAAATAATTAGCAATGAATTAACTAACCAACCTAGACCCAGTGATGCTAGCAACCAAAAAACTGCTAGCAGAGTAAGCCAGGGGCGGAGATTTAAAAGATTCAATTGGAATGACTTAAAGCTCATTTTTTAAATATCGTCCTGCTCTCCCTCTAGGATAGCGATTTTGGCCATTAGTCATTTGTCATTATGACTCAAAACTGAGGATTGAAGCAGGTGTTGCAAGTTCAACCTAAACGCATCCAAGCCAAACAGAGCGATCGCTTGTTCTCGTAACCACTGCCCATCACAGCGCTGGTCATTGCCTTGGAGCATTTCTATACAAGCTGCTGCTACAGCTTCCGGATTGCGGTGTGGTACTCGCCATCCCAGCTTACCATCCTGCAAGGGGTCAGCCGATCCATCCTCGTCACCTGATAACACAGGTACTTCACAAGCCATTGCCTCTAAATAAACGATGCCGAAGCCTTCTTGGGAAGGCATAATATAGGCATCAGCAAGGCGATAATGTTCCATTAATTCTTCTGTGGCAACGAAACCCGCAAACACAACGCGATCGCTCACTCCTAAATATGCAGCAAGTTGAGCTAATCGCGGTTGGTCATCACCACGACCAATTACCAAATATTTTACTTCTGGGAAAACTTCGGCGATTTGTGGTAAAGCGCGAATCGTCACATCCACACCTTTGTAAATATCCCCTGACCACAGCCGCGCCACTGTCATTAACACCTTAGCACCACTTAAGTTATACTTTTCAACTAATTCTGGCTGTTTGTCACCAGGGGTGAATTTATCCCCATCAATCGCACAAGGCATCATCTGGATCGTTTTGGGATCTAGACCATTAGCAACACAAGCGCGATCGCGGCTGTACCGACTAATTGTCCAAATTTTTGCTGCTGATGCTAGGGCGCGACGTTCTTGATTTTTCAGCGGTTCCCAGACTTCTTTACCGTAAGTTAGCACGGTGTAGGGAATCCCCAGAGGTTGGCAAAGGGTTTGGATTAATACTGCTAAGTTAATGTGACCGCAGAAAACTTGTTGCGGACGGTTTTGCAATAGACACTTGAGTAAGGCTGCTGCCATTTTGACTCTCCCCAATTGGGGAGAATGATTTTTAAAGTAATGAAATTTTAAATTTTCGTCTTCAAAATAATTTAAGCAATTCTGATTATCTCGCAGTAAAAAGACTTCCGCCTTGTAGCCTTGATTTAATTTCAGATAAGCTCGAAAAATATCTTTTATGTATGATTGAATACCACCTTCCTGAGCAAAAATTTCTAAGAACACGAAGACGTGGTTAGTTTTTTTGTTAACTTTATTACCTAATTTTAGGTTTTCTGTCACTGTAGTAATGAGCATGTTTGATTATTTATACTCGTGGCAAGGGAGCGATAGCACCGCTTTCTAATCGTTCTAAATCTGTTTTTACCATTGTTTCTAAAAGTTCCTCAAAGCTGACTTCAGGTTCCCAACCAAGGTTTCTTTTAGCTTTACCGGGATTGCCAACTAATTGAAAATGCTCATCTTGCCGCAATAAATTAGTATCAATAACTACATGGTTCTTCCAATCCAATCCTACAGATTCAAAGGCTGTGGCCACTAAGTCTCTGACGCTGTGTAGCTTACCTGTGCCAATCACGTATTCTTCAGGTTCGTCTACTTGCAACATTCGCCACATTGCTTCTACATAATCTCCAGCAAAGCCCCAATCCCGTTTGGCATCTAGGTTACCCATTTCTAAGGTGTCAGTCAAACCCAATTTAATCGATGCAACTGCTAAAGAAACTTTGCGTGTGACAAACTGAGGTGCGCGTAGAGGAGACTCATGATTATATAAAATTCCGCTACAGGCAAATAGTCCATAGCGCTGTCTGTGATGCACCATTGTCCAGTGGGCGTGCATCTTGGCCGCAGCATAGGGATTTTTCGGACGAAAAGGAGTTTCCTCATCTTGAGGTGAAGACAAGACATCGCCAAACATTTCTGAACTGCTGGCTTGATAAAATCTGGTAGACAAACCAACCTGTCGTACTGCTTCTAAGAGCCTGGTGGCCGTACCAGTTATCAGATCTAGGGTTCCCAACGGGTCATTCCAGGAATCTGGTACAAAACTCGGAGCTGCCAAATTATAAATTTCTTGGGGACGCAGTTGTTCAACAGCGGTCAACAGCGCCATGCTATCCCTCAAGTCTACGGTAAAAATTTCTACCTGATTTGCCAGTGTTCCCAATTTTGTCAAATTCGGTTGTCGGTGCGGGGGTACTAATCCTACAACTCGATAACTCCGGTTGAGGAGTAAATGGCTGAGATAGTAGCCATCTTGACCAGTAATTCCTGTAATTAGGGCTGTCTTAGTCATATTTTGTCCCCTGTGTCTTCTATCTCTTTAAGCACTAAATGGCACTTGTTGGAGAACAAAAATAAGACTCTCAACACTGCTGACAAATATTAACAAAGGAGGTTCTATAACTCGAATGCTGTCTTTACTGTATTTACTAATTCTTTTTATACAAGAATACTCTTTGAGTTTTCACCAAAAGATCATAATAGTTAAGCAATTTCACCGAAAAAACATATTAGTCTAATTCACATATTATTGAAAAAGTAGTATACTCCTATCAGTCAAATAACTGCATGTACAAGCAACTACGGTTTATAGTAACACTTCTATTTGCAATATAGATGGCTTAACAGCAGCCAAAACCAATCTTGGCGTTACCCCTTCTAGGGATCTTGTAAACAGGGAAAGGTAGCAACTGCCGTGATTTTTCCCATGAGGCACTTACCTTAATACTAAATTTTGGGAACCCTCAAGGTAGCAAATGCTGTCTCTTCACTCTTAATGTTTGCAGAAACACTGCCTTAAGCCGAGGCTATTGCTACGTACTTTCCACCAAATCTTGAATTGGTATCAAAAGCATTTTTGCCTTGGTATATCCTTGAATGTTTCACTTTGGCTTTCGTACTTTTGCAGCATATTTGACGATGAGCAGACAATTTCTACCATCTGCAACACGCTCGTAGACAACACGGTCAGTTGAACGCCTGAGAATCAACCATCCATACCCGCCTTCTTGCGGTTTATCTGGCTTTGGCTCTGGGATGCTATCAGGATTGAAAGGTTTTCCATAATCCCAAATTCTAATTTCTAGGCGGTCAACCCACAGATAAACGTCAATATCAATGGTTGTTTCCGGTGGTAAAGCTCGATGAGCATGACGAACAGCATTGGTAAAGCCCTCTGCTAATGCTAAATTGAGGCGTTCGAGTTGAGTTTGCGACCAACCAAGTTGAGATAAATGTTGCAGCCAAAATTGCTTAAACCAATCTTGCACTTGGTCGGAGAGTGTGAGTTCGCTCTTAACTGTAAGATGATCTTGCAGCACTATGGTAGGCACTAACTGTGACTTGAATAAAAGTAAACCCAAGTTAGTAGCGGTTAAATTTTGTGCTTTTTGCAAAATTTCTCTGACATCTAAAAATCTAAATTGACATATTCTGCGTAACAAAATACAAAACATGAACAATTTTGGTATTCCGAGGGTTGTAACTAGCAACTTACGTGGGAGTAAATGAAAAATGTTTGTATTTGTTGACCTTGCCAATTTTAGATTTTAGACTTCAGATTTTAGATTAAAAATTATTTCGGTTGATGCCGTGCCCATACTCTAGTGGGTGTAACAAATCTTTTCATCCAAAATTTAAAATCTTCAAGACCCCACTCAGAGTGGTTGGGGTCAATCCAAAATAGGCGATCGGTCTTGATAAAGGTTTGTTGGTGGGAAGCTGGCGCTGGATATAAGTTGGCACAAGTGAGGAAACCCGCCCAACTTACTGGCTCAACTTTTGTCTCTGACACGCTACGCGTAGCTTGCTTCGACCTACCATGCAAAATCCAAAATTGATTGACTTTAGTGATTTGAGATTCGTGGATGCCCAATTAAGGGGCTTTTCCATCCAAAATTTCAAATCCAAGATTCAAGGTGGATTATTAAAATTGACGCCTGTTTATTTTTTCAAAAGCACATCTGCATATGCTTTCAAAATTCACAGGCGTCAAAGCACTTTTTTGAGACTAATTTAGAATAGTCCCAAAGTCAAAGATTTGTCCAATGGCAAGGCAGCACCAATACCCAGCCACAGGGTGACAAGAGTGCCAAAGAGAAACACTGTGGTTGCAACTGGGCGGCGGAAGGGGTTTTGGAATTTATTGACGTTCTCAATAAAAGGAACGAGGATTAGCCCCAAGGGTACGGAAGCCATTGCTAACACTCCTAAAAGTTTATTAGGAAGCGATCGCAAAATTTGGAAAACTGGATATAAGTACCACTCTGGTAAGATTTCCAATGGTGTGGCGAAAGGATTTGCTGGTTCACCGGTCATCGCGGGGTCTAGCACAGCTAGAGCCACAATCGCTGCGAATGAACCCATGATCACGATGGGAAACACGTAAAGTAGGTCATTAGGCCAAGCTGGTTCACCATAGTAGTTGTGCCCCATACCTTTAGCCAGTTTGGCTCTTAACTGGGGATCGCTGAGGTCAGGTTTTTTCTGTGTTGCCATTTTTAAATGTGCTCTCCTGCTTAAGTTGAATTAAAGCATTTGTGAAAGCCATCGGCTACTAGGCAACCCTAACAAGCGGCAAGCAGCGTTGTGTCTGTCTACGGTCAGCCGCCTAGAGGGCGTCTAAAGCTTTTGGCAAGGTATGCAAGTGTTTGTTTTTTTGTAACTTATGTACAACTAATTTCTTGTGTTTCATAAGTTTAGAACAAACAACTCGATCTGGAAACTGACAAATGTTGCCTTTTGCTAATCTCTGAGATTACAAAGGACCGGAAATGCCTTGCTTGCGGATCATCAAGAAGTGAAACAGCATGAAGACTGCAATTAACCAAGGCAAAACAAAGGTGTGTGCGCTGTAGTAACGAGTCAGCGTTGCTTGACCAACACTAGAACCACCACGCAGGAGGTCGGAGATCAGAACACCAACCACGGGAATTGCTTCTGGTACACCGCTTACAATTTTCACAGCCCAGTAGCCAACTTGGTCCCAAGGCAGGGAGTAGCCAGTAACTCCAAAGGAAACTGTGATTACAGCCAGGATGACACCACTGACCCAGGTCAGTTCGCGGGGCTTTTTGAAACCACCAGTCAGGTAAACCCGGAAGACGTGCAAAATCATCATCAATACCATCATGCTGGCAGACCAGCGGTGGATGGAGCGAATTAGCCAACCGAAGTTCACTTCAGTCATAATGTACTGAACTGAGGAAAAAGCTTCAGCGACTGTTGGCTTGTAGTAGAACGTCATGGCAAATCCAGTGGCAAACTGGACCAGAAAGCAAACCAGGGTAATTCCACCCAGGCAGTAAAAGATATTGACGTGGGGAGGGACGTACTTGCTAGTAACGTCTTCGGCGATCGCTTGAATCTCCAGGCGTTCTTCAAACCAGTCGTAAACGTTGGCCATACAATCTCAAGTTCCTAAGAATCGGTTGCGTTTGATAAATTCCGAAGTGCTAAATCGGCGACGAAAGTTTTAAGGGTTTCAAGCCTCGGCATCTTGCGAGTTCGGCTTTAGGTGTTCCCCCACCAGATGCCACAGGCTAGAGTAGCAGCATAATCCTTTGTGGACTTTCTTGAAGCCGCCGAGTCGTGACTTCTCTCCCAATGAGCAATTTTGGGATTTTAGTAAAGGGGGCTTTTTTGTTTTGTCAGCTTTCAGGGTGGTAGGAGTTTTCAGAAACTTTACACTCTGTAAAGATGGAATGTATTGCGATCTCGTTATGCTCCAACACACAAAATGGTGGACACAAAGTAGATTTTATCCTTTGCTGAGTGGGATGAACTGCATCGGTTGAGTAAACAACTTGATGAGAAGAATGCACCACTTCTATAAAAAAAGTAACATAATCGAGAGATAGATTTCATCAACAACAGGACAACTGGGCATTTCTAGGCAATTTGGGTTGAGGTGGAATTGATAATGGGGTTCATGAACAAACAGTTTTTTCGAGTTGGATTTTCACTGGTAATGGCGTTTTGCTTGGCCTTGAGTACAATTACTCAGCCGGCACTGGCTTTGACAGCACAACAAAAGCTGGTTTCTGAAGTTTGGCGAATTGTCAATCGTACTTATCTGGATGAGACGTTTAATCATCAAAATTGGGCGACAGTCCGGCAAAAAGTTCTGGAGAAGCCGCTTAGCGATTCCAATGCGGCTTATACGGCCATTCAGACGATGCTCAAGAGCCTTGACGACCCTTTTACCCGCTTTTTAGACCCGGAACAGTACCGCAGCTTACAGGTCAACACTTCTGGAGAACTGACGGGGGTGGGATTACAAATTGCTCTCAATACTGAAACTGGTAAGTTGGAAGTAGTGGCTCCCATCGCAGGTTCGCCAGCAGAAAAAGCGGGGATTAGACCACGCGATCGCATTCTCAAAATTGAAGGTGTTCCTACTGAAAATCTCACTCTTGATGAAGCTGCGACGAAAATGCGCGGGCCGAGTGGCAGCCTTGTGACTCTCGTCATCGAACGAGACGGAGAGCCAGAAACAGAAATTAGATTGACGCGCGATCGCATTGCTCTTAATCCTGTGGTTTCCGAATTGCGTGTTTCTGAGCAGGGCACGCCCATTGGCTATCTTCGGCTGACTCAATTCAATGCCAACGCCTCCACGGAATTGGCAAACGCTATTTCTAGTCTAGAAAAAAAAGGCGCTGCTGCCTATATTCTAGATTTGCGAAACAATCCTGGGGGGCTATTACAAGCCGGAATTGAAATCGCCCGTCTGTGGTTAGACTCCGGCACTATTGTCTACACTGTTAACCGACAAGGCATTCAAGGTAGTTTTGAAGCGTCTGGCCCAGCCCTGACGAGCGATCCTCTGGTGATTTTGGTGAATCAAGGAACTGCCAGTGCTAGTGAAATTCTTGCCGGCGCACTCCAAGATAATGGGCGTGCCCAACTTGTAGGTGAAACTACTTTTGGCAAAGGTTTAATTCAATCTTTGTTTGAATTATCAGATGGTTCGGGTTTAGCTGTAACAATTGCTAAGTATGAAACTCCTCAACATCGGGATATTAACAAACTCGGTATTAAGCCAGATAAAGTGATTTCCCAAGCAATCCTCAACCGCGAACAGATTGGTACAACTGCGGATCTGCAATATCAAGCAGCACTGGAACTATTGAGAGAAAATTCCGTTGTGGCGGGAAAGACTTAAAGCTCAACGCTTTCTAAGCAATAGTCGGATTGGTTGAGAAGCCCACACTTACCGCTTGCAAAAGTGGTAGCTGAATCACAAATTCAGTTCCTTCGCCAGGTTGAGAATTTACCTCGATCGCCCCGCCATGTTTTTCCACAATAATTTGACGGGCGATCGCTAACCCCAAACCTGTACCTTTACCAACACCTTTCGTAGTAAATAAATGGTCAAAAATCTTTTGTTTCACTTCTTCGCTCATTCCCTGGCCATTATCAGCAATAATAATTTTCACACAGTTATTTTCTAGGGAAGTTGTAATTTTAATTAAATTGGGATTGATCTGAATTTCATCAAAGCTGCGTCCATGATTTGATTCTTCCAAGGCATCAATAGCATTGGCTAAAATATTCATAAATACTTGATTTAATTGCCCCGGAAAACATTCAATTTTAGGTAGATTACCATATTCAGTTAATACTTCAATGACGGGACGTTGTTCATTGGCTTTCAGTCGATGTTTTAAAATTAAAATCGTGCTGTCAATGCCTTGGTGGATATTAAACGGAACTTTGTAATCTCGATCGGCACGAGAGAAAGTGCGGAGACTGGCGCTAATATTTTTTAGCCTGTCACACGCCATCGTCATAGCATCAATCATCTTGGGTAAGTCTTCTAAGGTATAATCCAAGTCAATTTCTTCGGCATGGTCAAGAATTTCTTCACTTTTGTCGGGTAAACTTTCTTGATAAAGTCTGAGATGTTCAACAACATCAGCAATACTGGGTTGAGCTTGTTGGAGTGTGGCAGCAATAAAACCAAGGGGGTTATTCATTTCGTGAGCAACACCAGCAACTAAATTACCCAAAGCCGACATTTTTTCACTTTGGATCATTTGTAATTGGGCGTTTTGCAGGTTAGTTAGGGCTTGTTCTAAATCAAGGGATTTTTGCTGCAAGGCAAGTTCTGCTTTTTTGCGGCCGCTAATATCAATTACTACCCCGTCCCATAAAATTGCACCATCAGCTTGTCGCTGTGGACGAGCAGCAGATTGAATCCATTTCACGGTTCCAGAAGGCAGAATAATCCGCCATTCTTGTTCAAAAGGTGTCAAAGTTTGGGCAGAGTAGATCATTGCTTGTACAATAGCTGGCTCATCGTCAGGATGATGCATGGCGTAAATGCTATGTGTCCCCGCCATCACCGATTCTGGCTCTAACCCGTACAAGTCTAAACAGCCAGAACTAACGTAGGGTGTTGAAGTTGAACCATCCGCCGCCAAATGGAATTGGTACACCATACCAGGAATATTATTTGCCAAATTTTGGAAGCGGATTTCACTAGCCTGCAATTTTGCTAAAGATTGTGTTAACTGGTGAGCATAGTTCTGAGAATTGCTATAAAGTCGGGCATTTTCTAGGGAAATGGCAGCTTGAGCGCAGAGTAAATTTAGCAGTTCAACGCGATCGCTAGTAAAGGCTCCAGTCACAAGATTGTTTTCCAGGTACAATACACCAAGCAACTTATTCTGATGCAAAATTGGGCTGCACAAGATACTCTTGGGCTGCTGTCGCTGAATATAAGGATCGTTAATGAATTGTGGATGCACCCTGGAATCAGTAATTACCACAGGTTGTAAGCTGCGTTTGACGGTATTAATCAAACTAATCGGCACATCCTCGCTGTCTTCCAGAAATTGTGGCTTCAGCAGCATTGGACAAAAATCGCTATAAGTGACGGATTGCACCATTAACTGTTCTTCATGGGACAGCAATAACACACATTTCTCGGCTCCAGAATTTTCAATAAGAATATGCAGCAATGTCGAGAGCAGTTTTTCCAGTTCGATTTCGCCAGAAAGGATTTGAGAAGCTTTGAGAACGGCAGCTAAATCTAAAGCAACAGAGATGCTGCTACTACTGGAACTGGCGGAACTGGTGGAAGTGACAGTCCCTAAGTTGAAGATACTTTCGTAAGTGGAGAGCGGAGAATGGGTTTGCTGGAGGATGGGGGCGAGTAGTTGGGGATAGCGTTTTTCTAAGTCGGCGACTTTGGCTTTGGCACCCCAACGAGCATAGCCATAGTAAGCTTCGGTCATGTATTCTTGGGCAATGCGCTGTTTACCCCAATCCAGGTAAAACTTAGCGGCTAATTCGTTGGCAAGTGCTTCTTCTTGGGTGTAGCCGTGTTCTTTGGCTAGAGTTATGGCGCGATCGTAGAATTCTAGCGCCTCTGATTTCTGTCCTAGAACCCGATACCGTTCTGCTTCAACCAAATAAAACTTGTGTAAATGATTAGCTGGAATATAGCTAGCCCAAGTTTTGATCTTTTCCTGATTTTTGCTCACCCGCCCAAGAATGTGTTGTTGTTCTGTTTCGGAAACTTGGGAATAGATTGCCAGATGAGCTAGAGAATCATAGGTGTGGAAGATTGGAACCACAAATAATCCGATGACACTGCCTAGATAATTTTCAGTAGCGATCGCCTCTGTCACTGCTAGTTCAAACTTCCCAAACAGATAACCGAGAAAAAGTTTACTTACATAGAAATAGTACAGCGCAGTTCGATCGCCTGAGTCCTGGATGATCGGCAGCATTTGCTCTTGATTGAAAGCCTTTCCAATTAGTTCCCATACTTGGGCACCATCGCCGATTAAATTCAAAACCGCTTGCTGAAAAATAGTCATCTGGGTGAGAAGTCCTGTTTGTTTGAGTTGAGTGAGTTGAAGGCAAAAAGCATCACTTTCCCGACTTAACTCCCCCAGTTCTTTACCGACAAACAAACAGTGCATGACGTAAACGACTGCACAAATGGTAGCTGATTCTAAATCTCCCGTTTCCAGTCCAATTTGATAGCCTTCCCGAAAAAGCGCTAAGGTGTTCCTGAGCGGCTCTTGCCAATGCAATACACAACAACATACTCCGACATAGGTTTTGGCTTTCAATTTTTTGGCATTCAACTGTTCGAGTAATGTGAGTGCCAGTTGTCCAAACTGATAGCCACATTCAATGTCTCCTACCGCCCCACAAAGCAGCAGTCCATAGTAGGCATAACCATTTGTAGAGTATGAGGTATTGCCGTACTCAAGAGATAAATTTACTTGCTCAAGAGTAATAAATGGTAAGAGTGCTGGAGCAGCAACATAGGCAGAAGAAGAGACACCTACAAGAATCCGCATAGCGGCTAATTTGTCTGGCTCGATCATCTGAGGTAAATCGATTAAATCTGGCGGTTGCCTGCCAGCTAAGATGGATTTGGTTACCTCGAAAGCCGATGCAATATCTGATTTACCTGGTTGCTTGGGAAAATGAATTCCTAACTGCTCTAAAATCTGGAGAGCCAACTCCACGCCCTGGAGAAATTGATGTTGGGCTTGAGCGGCTTGGATTTGGATTTCATAGACTTTAACGGTATCCAATAACGTTCTAGCATTTTCCAAAATGACTGCTGGAAATTCTGCCATCTGCTCAAAGTTGCCACTTAGGTAAGCTGCTTCGGTGGCAGCTTCATAAAGTTTCAAGGTTAGTTCATATTGTGTTTGCCACCGTTCCTGTGCAAGCATTGCAATACCTATAGTGGCATACTCAAATGCGGCGGCGTATGCTATTGCAGCTATTGCTTTTTGTGCAGCTTGTAAATTGAGTTGAGCGAGTTCTGTTTTCTGATCTAGATCGACAATTAAGCTATTACCGATATTCAGTTGATTAACAATCTCAAATAGTTTTTCATCCTGATCTGCGGCTGGCGTATGGTTCCGCAAAAGTTGACCAATTTTCAGGTGAGTGACCTGTTTTTGCTCCTTTGGAATCAGAGAGTAGGCTGCTTGTTGGACGCGATCGTGCAAAAATTTGTAACCTGTCAGTTGTCCGTTGTCATTTGTCGTTTGCAAATCGCCAAGGGCTAATGAAGAATCTTGATAAAATTTGTAAACTTCATTGGTGGGAATTACAAATCCTTCTTGTAATGCTTTCCACAAATCCGCAGCGGTTTCTGTCTGGGACTTTTGATAAACGATCGCCAATGTACTCAAATCAAACTGATTACCAATACAGGCTGCCAGTTTCAGAACTTCCTGAGTTTTGAGCGGCAACTTTAAAAGTTGAATTGCCATAAACTCAACGACATCATCTGTGAGGGCAAGCGATCGCACTTGTGCTACATCACACTGCCAAAAACCTGTATGCCAATCAAAGGTAATTCGTCCCTCCTCATGTAATGCCTTGAGAAACTGAGTTGTAAAAAACGGATTACCTTGGGCTTTTTGATAAACTAGTTCGGTCAGCGGCAGGGCAATTTCTGTTGTACAACTCAAGGTGTCTGCAATCAAACTATTAACATCAACTTGACTCAAGGTAGTCAAGGTTAGAGTGTTAACCGTCGCCACCTTCTCAATCTCTTGGAGTGTCAGCAGCAACGGATGAGCCGCAAACACTTCGTTATCGCGGTATGCACCAATAATCAACAGATAGCCCTTCAAGGTTTCATCCATCAACAGCTTCAGCAAATTCAGCGATGCCGAATCTGCCCACTGCAAATCGTCTAGGAACACTACCAACGGATGTTCTGGTGTAGTGAATACCTGAATAAATTTGACAAACATCAGATTGAAGCGGTTCTGGGCAGCACTACCTGATAGTTCTGGTGTCGGCGGTTGTTTGCCAATAATCCGTTCTAATTCTGGAATTACGTCAATTATCACCTGTCCACTCTCACCCACAGCAGACAGAATTTGATTTCGCCACTGCCCCAGTTGGCTGTCAGTTTCACTGAGCAATTGTGCTATCAAATTGCGGAAGGCTTGGACAAAGGCAGACAAGGGAATATTGCGGTTGAACTGGTCATACTTACCTTTGATGAAATACCCATTCCACCGGACAATGGGCTTATGTACTTCATTTACCACAGCCGTTTTACCAATGCCAGAGAAGCCAGCCACCAACATCAGTTCGGCTGCTCCATTGGCAACTCGGCCAAATGCTTCTAGCAGGGTTTGTGCTTCTTGCTCTCGTCCATAGAGTTTTTCTGGGATGAGAAAGCGATCGCTGATATCATTTTGTCCTAAATCAAACCAACTATTCTTGCCTGTTGCTTGCCATTCTTGGCAACATTTCTCTATATCATATTTCAGTCCCAATGCACTTTGATAGCGGTCTTCAGCGTTCTTCGCCATCAACTTGTAAACAATTTCTCCTAGCATTAAAGGAATTTCTGGGTTGAGATCGCAAATGGAGTTGGGCTGTTTAGCGATATGGCAATACACCAACTCCATTGGCTCGTCGGATGTAAAAGGCAGTTGTCCGCTCAGTAGCTCAAAGAATGTCACACCTAATGAATAAAAGTCACTGCGGTAGTCAATGCCTCGGTTCATCCGCCCAGTTTGCTCTGGGGACAAATAGGCCAGCGTTCCTTGCAGTCCATTGATGCTCTGAATTTCCTGAGTTTCTCTTGGTAAAAGTGAAGCAATACTGAAGTCAATCAGTTTGATTTGTTTGGTGTCGGGGTGAATTAGGATATTGGCTGGTTTAATGTCCTTGTGAATGACGCGTTGTTGGTGTAACTGGTGTAAAATTTCTAGCAGTTGCAGGGCAATGGGTAGGAATTCCTGTAATATTAGTGGTTTTCCGGAAGTAAATTCTCGTAGGGAAACACCACCAAAGTCCTCCATTACCAGAGCGTAGCCATTGTAATAGGGTTCGAGGCTGTAGGGTTTAATGATGCCGGGAATATCTAGGTTTTTGGCGATCGCATATTGGTTGCGAAACTGTAATAATTCGCCCAAAGTCGGGTATTCTCGTTTTAGGAGCTTAATGACAACTGGCTGGCGATGCCTGGGTTGGGCTGCGCCTACGCATTCTCGCACTGCCCGATACACTTGAGTACGAGAACCTGAATAAAGTTGTTCCACAATTTCATAGTTAGCGATCTTTACAGTTTCAACAACTTTCGCGCTCATAAATTTTTACCGGAATTCCTAGTCTCAGCTTTAGAATTCCCCAGACAAGCATCCTGGTTAACAAACATGGGAAAATCGAGCCTCTAAAGTACGGGCTGTAACTCCAGCAAAGCTGGTAAATCTAGAGAGGCTAAGTGTTGATAAGCTCGATCTATCACACGCTTGCCTCTTAAGAAACCTGTATTGGCTCCGGGACAAATATACTCAAGACTCTCTGGTGTAAAACGTTCTAATAGCGATCGAAGACTGTTAATTTGTCGCGGCCAGTGAAAAGTTTTAGCTGTACGTAATGGTACTGGTTGACCTTGCTGATTGGGGAGTAAATGGCGACCAGAAAATAAAATGCCTCCAAGTTTGCTGTAGTATAAACAAGATGAGCCGGGAGAATGACCTGGTGTCCAAATCACTTGTGTTTTTGGATCAATAGTAAATTCTTTACTAAAACTAGTTACGGTTAAGCCTGGTAATAAATAAGCTTCTTGTTCTTGAATAAGAACTTTGCAATCAAAAATTTGCTGAATTTCAGCGGTCTTACCAATAGCGCCTCGATGGGTAAGAAATAACCAACCCACGCCTCCATGCGCTGCTAAAAAATCTTGATTTGTTTGGTCTAGGGCGGGGCAGTCTATGAGGATATTGCTTTCATTTCTTACAATAAAATAAGAGGTTCCTCCTAATGTGTCCCGATTGGGTGGAAAAGCAAAAATGCTCTCTTGCGGGAAGTCCGTTGGTAGAGAATCTTTGCTAGGAATTTCGTTAAGGAACACAGCCCGTGGTGGGTTGGTTGTAGAACTTGGTTGTTGAGGTAAAGGGGACATAATGTAAAGAACCGAAACTGAGCAGTTGTGGATAATCTGGTTAAAGTGTAAAAATTCTCAAGGATTGAAACTGAAGCGTTAACCGTTGGTAAAAAATTGGGGTTTGAGGTCTGCCTTGTAGTTAAGGCGATGTGCTAAAGCTACTGGTGGGGCGTTGTGTCAAAAATACTGAAGATAATATGGAATTTTGGTTTTTGTTTCTCCTCCTACTGGGGCTAGCTACTTATCTAATGGTGCAGCACAGCGTCGCTCAGATCACCCGGACGCCAGTATGGTTGTTGTGGTTGGTTCTAATGACACCAGCATTGCTGTTGATTGGGTGGATGCTGATGTACGGGGCGAAACAACCTCCGCCAGTAGGGTTGTTCATGTGGTCTTTATTTATCTGCGTAGTATTCTACTGGATCTTGTTTCAATGGGGGCGTCGAATACCAAGAGATACACAGACTGAAGCCCAAACCCAAGCCTCAGAATCACAGCCAATTATTCAGCCTACCGCAGAAACAATAGTGCGTCCAATTGAACCCAGAGAAGAAACTCAACTGCGAAATTGTTTTCCTTGGTCTGTATACTACGTGCAAAATATTGAGTATCGACCACAAGCGGTAATTTGTCGCGGTCAGTTGCGAACCAAAGCCAGCAATGCTTATCAGCAGATTAAGACTAATATTGAAGCACAATTTGGCGATCGCTTTCTGCTAATCTTTCAAGAAGGTTTCAATGGCAAACCTTTCTTTGTACTAGTTCCCAACACTCAAGCTGCTAAACAGACAAATACACCACAACGCGACCAACAACAGTTGACTCGACCAGGATTAGCACTTTTACTCCTATTCGCTACTTTGGTAACAACTACTTTGGTAGGAGTGGAAATTGCTGATGTTTCTCTCCCACGAACATCAGAAATTGGCTCCTTGTTGAAAGTTCTATCTAGTTCAGATGTCTTGCTCAAGGGTTTACCCTATGCTTTAGGATTATTGACGATTTTGGGCACTCATGAACTTGGACATTATTTAACAGCTAAATTCTACAATATTCGCTCGACGTTGCCTTACTTTATTCCCGTGCCTTTTTTCTTGGGAACTTTTGGCGCATTCATTCAAATGCGTAGTCCCATTCCTAACCGCAAAGCTTTATTTGACATTAGTATCGCTGGTCCTCTTGCGGGCTTTGTTGTCACTTTGCCGATACTAATTTGGGGATTGGCTCATTCTGATGTGGTTCCCCTGACTGAAAAAACCCGACTTTTGAATCCCGATGCTCTCAATCCCAAGTATTCTATTTTATTAGCACTACTTTCTAAGTTAGCTTTGGGAAGTGGATTAACAGCAAAATCGGCTCTTGATTTGCATCCAGTAGCAGTAGCAGGCTTTCTCGGATTAGTTGTCACAGCTTTAAATTTAATGCCTGTGGGACAACTAGACGGAGGTCACATTGTTCATGCAATGTTTGGACAACGAACCGCAGTTGTAATTGGTCAAATTGCTCGCGTACTCTTATTATTACTTTCTTTAGTTCGAGAAGAATTTTTGTTGTGGGCAATTATCTTATTATTTATGCCATTGATTGATGAACCGGCACTGAATGATGTCACTGAATTAGATAATAGACGTGACGTTTGGGGATTGTTAGCAATGGCCTTGTTGGTTGTTATTGTACTGCCATTACCGCAGGCGATCGCCAACTTTTTGCAAATTTAAAATTTGTCATTTTTCATTTGTCCTTTGCCGTTATCAAAAGTCAGTGACCAATGAATAATGACGAATTTAATTCCCCCAAAAAAAGGGGGAATATGTTGTCTATATATTGTCTTCAAACTAACTCGATACCGAACTAGCCGCCTCGGAAGTTTTGGCAGCAGGTGGAAAGCCACCCAAGCGAATCTCAGAAGTGAAGGAAGTGATACTAAATCCACCAGAGCGCTTTAAGACATTCACCCGCATTCGCAAATTGGGACTAGCAAACCACAGACGCTCCTCAGACTTCATGGTTTCATCTTCTGTAATTAGAGTCAAAGCATCATCACTATCTATCTGATAGCGTCCGGGAGCTGGAGTTTTCTCGCCATCAACTATTTGCCTCAATAACTTGCCTTGGGCTGGATTATCAGCATCAGGTATTGAAACTAAGACACTTGAGCCACTATGTTTTACTTGCTCCCGTTCCATCGTGCCATTCCAGGTGACTTTGAGACCATAGGAGGTGGAACTAGGATTAATTCCGTACTGTTGACACAATTTGCTCACTTCTGGATGATCTGCGGCTAGTGTCTTAATGATGATGTCTGACTTGCCATGTTCAGATTGATTCAAAGCTAAATGATGAATAGTACGATGGGAAAACCATTTACCAGTACTTAACTCAAAAAATTCTTCAATATTCATGAATGAAATTACCCTGCATCAAAATGCAAAAATTCCCACTTAATTATTATTAAAAGGTAAGAGGAAGCTTTAATATTAAGCTTGATTACCTATTTCCTCAAGCCTCTTGAGGCTAATTCTCGCTGCTTCGGAAACGTTGGAATGACTGTCTTTTTCCATGTATTTCAAAGCTGAGACGCTCTTGGGAGTGGGAAGATTGCCCAAAGCTTCTGCCAGACGCTGCCTAACTAACCAATCATCGGATTGGGCAAACCGCAAGATACTATCGACAGACTCAACGTCTCGAATTTCTCCGAGTGCAGAGATTGCAGCCTCTTGCAATACTAGTTCTTTGCTATCGAGGGCTTGCAGCAGAACTTGACGGGCACGGGGGTCTTTAATGTTACCGAGAGATACGGCTGCACTAAAGCGCACTAACCAATCAGTATCTTCATAAAACGCCCGTGAGAGTACCTCAAATGCTCTGGCATCACCCAAATATCCTAAAGCACCAGCAGCATCAGCACGAATGCCATAATCTGGGTCATTTTCCAGAATTTGCACCAAAATTTGATAACATTCTGGCGTAGGCTTGACTCCAAGGGCAAATATTGCCATCGATCGCAGTTGCAAAGATTCGTCATCTAGTACTTTTTTAATCAAAGGTACTGCATCCTCAGGAGGAACATGACGCAGATTAGCAAGGGCTACCATGCGATCGCGCAGATTCGGACTTTCTAACTGAGTAGAAATTTCTTCTATGCTTAAAGCTGTCATTTAGTTCAAAACGTTTTCTTTACTTATCTTAATTTACCTGATCCCTTCATCACGCTGTCGCCACAGTGAAGTAGGAGTTTGGCGACTTTACAAAATAGCTCGATTATGAGTCAAAAATAAATAAATGTTACTGACCGCGAGATTGTGTATTGAATTTAGCAGTAAGATTTAACACTTAGCTGTGCCTGAGGTATGAAGAGAAGACTTGGTAAGGGACGTAGGTTAAGGGTGTGACTGTGAAATACAGCGTTAACCTTTAGGAGAATCACGATGGTTCAACTTAGCGAACGTCCCGGCACCAAAAAAATCACAAATTTGCACGATAAGTTCATCTATGAACTTGGTGCGATGTACGATGCTGAACATCGCTTTTTGGAAGCTCAGCAGCTAATGTGGCAGTGTAGCCACCATAACCAGTTGAAGTCCTTGCTCGAAACCCATATTCGGGAAACCGAGCAGCAAATTAGAAATCTGGAGCAGTCATTTAGCAGCTTGGGACAGCAACCACAGCGGGTGACTTGTGATGCTGCGGCTGGTTTGATTAGTGATGCTCAAAAATTAACACTATTGGCTGCTGATAATCCTAAAATTGTCGAGCTGATAATGGCAGCAGCCCAGGCTAAGGTAGAACAATTGGAAATTGCTTGCTATCGCGGCTTAATTAAAGGTGCCCAGGAGATGGGGCAAAACGAAGTCGTGCGACTGCTACAGCAAAACTTGCAGCAGGAAGAACAGACAGCTCAAAAGATTGAGCAGCACATGCCACAGTTACTTCAAGAAGCAAAATCTGCTGAAATTTCAGGTGGTAATAGGTCTCGGTAATCTTTTATAGCATAAATGTAGTGCAACATCTCCAACAAAAGCAAGGTCACAAGTACCTTGCTTTTGTTATTGCTGTATCAGCGGTGTTATAAATCAACTACAAAAACTAAAAAAATAGCGATCGTTGACAGAATACATATTTTATTGGTGCTGTTGCAACCATGACACTAAATCAGCTTCAGTGGAAAAATCTAGTAAGGCTTCCGCTAAGTCTTCTAACTGAGTTAACGATAACCCACTCAGCTGCTGTTGTAATTCTGGAGTAATTACACCGATTCGTCTTGTTAATTGACGCTGGATGATTTTCAATTCTCCTTGTTGTATTCCTTCTTCCATCCAACTGGTGACAATTTGCATAACTACCTCTTGTTGAGTTGGTTCAAATTGAGCAATTTCAGCCTGGAAAATTTCTGTTTCTTGGGCATTTAGTCGTAGGTAGGTGTCAATAAAGCCAGAAATCAATTGCATCCGCGCTGGATCTAACTGCAACGTATTTGAATAAGCGATCGTGGTCTATCATGTCAAATTTATATCATGTCTTTGATTGATGAGCGATCGGTTTTTTATCTCACGCAGAGGCGCAGAGGACGCAGAGCAAGAGGGAATTAGTAGTATAATAGCCTCTATGAATTAATATAGAAACGTCCAGGGAAATCGGGAAATCCAACTAAAAAGCAGTTGTCTTCATCAGACCATTGAATTAGCATTTGATATTTAAATTTGCTCATCTTCTCGATTCTCTGGCTGTTTTTCTTCTAGTAATCTAAATTAGATCCAACTGTCGGGACAGAGAAATAACAAAAGTAATGTTAAAATTATATATGCATAAAGGAGAAGATTATGACCAATCAATCTGTTCCTCAAACCAATAGTCTCTATGCACAAGATTATCACTTATGGTTAGAACACACTGTAGATTTATTAAAAAACAAAAAGTTTTTAGAATTAGAATTAGAAAATTTAATTGAAGAAATTGAAAGTATGGGTAGAAGTGATAAAAATGCTTTAAGGAGTAATCTTAGAGTGCTTTTAATGCACCTTCTCAAATACAAATTTCAACCCCAGAACCGATCTAATAGCTGGTTATATACAATCTATGAACATCGTCAAAGATTACAAGAAGCATTTATAGATAGTCCTAGCTTAAAATACTATTACACGGAAGTTTTTGACAGTTGTTACCAACACGCTAGAAAAGAAGCATCTATTGAAACAGGGCTTCCTCTGTCTATTTTTCCTAAAGACTATGCTTTTTCTGTTGATGAAACCTTAGATTCTGACTTCTTCCCAAATTAATCATAATCGCACAATATAGATTTGGCGATCGCTCTTTGGAAGTTTCAAATATCGAAAAAAAATTAATATTTAAAATTAATATCTATATGTACTTGCAAGGCATTTAGGAGAGAACAAATGACTATACAGCTACAATTGAAACCAGAAATAGAGGCTCGTCTCATTGCTGAAGCTACTGCACAAGGTTTATCGGTAGAAGCTTATCTTACATCTCTGATTGAAGACAGTTTAACCAGTCAGGAAGAAAAATCTTTTTATCAAGTATCAACTCAGGAAGAATGGGAAGCTACATTAACAGATTTAATAAATAGTCCTGCTTTTTCTTTGACACCAGTACTTTCAGATACAGCGATTAGTCGAGAGAGTATTTACACCAGAGAAGATGAAATGTTATGAGCTATTTGGTGGATACTAATATTTTGCTGCGTCTGGTGCAGAAGAATAGCCCAATGCACTCTGATACTCAAAGAGCGATCTTGATGCTTAAGAGACAAGGTGAATTATTATATATAATTCCACAGAATCTCATTGAGTTTTGGGCTGTTGCTACAAGAGCAATTAATAGTAATGGTTTAGGTTTATCCACGGCTCAAGCATTACAAGAAACTGAGAAACTTAAGAAGATATTTATACTACACCTTGATACACCTGAAATTTTTTGTGGGTGGGAATCTCTAATTGTAAAATACCAAGTCATGGGAAAACAGGTACACGATACACGTTTAGTCGCGGCGATGATAACGCACCAGATTACACATCTACTTACATTTAATATTAATGACTTTAAACGTTTTTCTGAAATTGTAGTTGTTGATCCATGCAGTGTTACACCGCAGTCTTAATTATATTGCCAGAGCGATCGCACCGTGGAGTTTTGGCGATCGCTCTTTTTAACGAACCACTCCAGGCAAAGAGTACACAGAAGAACCAAAGGGCGATGCCTTCTCTACAAGACGCTACGCCAACGGCGGGCTTCGCCTACGCACTGTGGAGTTAGGCGATCGCTTTTATATCTCACCCAGAGGCGCAAAGGAACAGAACAGGGCGATCGCATTTCAATAAAAAGTTAGCGATCGCCTAGTTTATAAAATCAGGTTAGGCGATAATCACTTTGTCAACGCACTAACCATTTAAGCTACTTTACAAACGGTCGGTTTTGGAAGTGCTTCTCCTGTGGCTTCGTAAGCCATTATTAGTGACTCCAATGCTTGAGTACCATTTGCAACAGCTTCCTCATAAGTATCGCCATGCGTCCGAAAAGGCTGTCCAGGGAAATCGGGAAATCCAACTAAAAAGCAGTTGTCTTCATCAGACCATTGAATTAGCATTTGATATTTAAATTTGCTCATCTTCTTGATTGTCTCGCTGTTTTTCTTCTATTTCTTGAATTGCTTGTTGAACGTCTTTCTCTTGATAGCGTTTTGCGTCTGAACTGTCTTTACCAGAAACCGTGAGTTTTCCTGCATATAAAGGATGTATCCAGTTTGTATGACTTCCTTTACCTGGGATTTCTGTAAAATTCGCTCTTAGCAACATTTGTTTGAGTTCCCTGATTTTCTTTGGCATTGTCAGGTCTAGACGCTTAATTAATCCCAAGATATCGCACTTACAGCATATCGGAGAATGTGATACTCCAAGACGAGTCCAAGTCGCGTTTCAACAAAAAGCAAGCGATCGCACTGTGGAGTTTTGAAGTGCGATCGCTCTTTTTAACGAACCGCAGAGGCGCAGAGAACACAGAGGAAGGAGAGGGCAATCGCATTTTGGTGAGTGAGTGGCGATCGCTTTTTTGTTAAAATGCATCAAAGTCTAATCGTGGGTTGTACCATCTGGCATAATAGCACCAGCAAGATTTGTATCTTCTAAATTTGCACCAAGAAGATTTGCGTTTGTCAGGTTAGCTTTTTCTAGATTTGCATTACTCAAGTCTGCCCCACGCAAGTCGGCTGAAGTTAGATTTACTCCACTTAAATTTTCTTGGTCTAGACCAGCACCACAAAGATTAACTTCACTCAAGTTTGCACCATTAAGTTCTGGATACTTAAAAATCGCCCCTACTAAATTTACAGAACTTAGATCAGCACCGATTAAATTTGTTTTAATTAATTTTGCTTCGGTCAAATTTGCTTGACTCAATTGAGCCGCAGTTAAGTTAGTTTGTTCTAAATTTGCCTGATTCAAATTTGAGCCTTTGAGGTTTGCTGAAGTAGGGTTTGCTGAAAAAGTCATTCCAAGGCAAGAGAGAAATTGACTCAGTAGTTAGGGAAGAGCAAAGATAAGTTTTTGTTGCCTGTAATCAAACAAGATATCAGTTTTGCTAATCGAAAAAG
>JAHHHB010000004.1 GCA_019359545.1 Desmonostoc geniculatum HA4340-LM1
ACTAGATATTAGTTCTGGATCTGAGCAAGAAGAGGAAGAGCCACAAGATTGAATTCCCACATTATTCGCGATGGAACCTCGCGAATAATGTTTCTTCGCTTATTTTTGCCAAATTGGGATGCTCCCCGTTGCCCTAGTCTACTCTCTAGCTAGAGTGCAAATATTACTAATGCGTTCGTTGATTTGGACTATAAAAATCGGCAATAACAGAGTTGTAAGATTTTGACAACAGATAAAACACGTTTGGTTCTGCTCTGAGTGGGATAAAGTCGGCTTCTGATTATATTTATTTATTGTTGCAATATTTTTCTGCACAATAATTAATTCTGATAAATTGCATTAACTAAGGATTTTCTGGCTTTTGCCAATCTAGGGGAGTTGATGGTGAAATTTAGTGATTTGTGTAATCGGAATTTCAATCCAAAATTCTGTACCTAACCCTGGCTGAGAATCACATTTAAATACACCATTGTGCTTATCGACTATAATTTGGTAACTAATTGATAACCCCAAGCCAGTGCCTTTTCCTACTGGTTTAGTAGTGAAAAATGGGTCGCAGATTCTTGCTTTCAGGTCTTCGGGTATTCCTGGGCCATTGTCTTTTATGCGAATTACTACACTCTTGATATTACCTTCTATTTCCCCAAAAGCAGTAGAGATGGTAATTTGACTGGTATGAGTTTTTGATTTAGAGTCCCTGTAATCTTCTAAGGCGTCGATCGCATTGCTTAAAACATTCATAAATACCTGATTCAATGGTCCGGCATAGCATTCTATCAAAGGAAGTTCGCCATATTCTTTGACTAATTTAATCGCCGGACTTTCGGGTTTTGCTTTCAAGCGATGCTGCAAAATTAGTAAGGTGCTATCAATGCCTTCGTGAATATCAACTGGCTTTTTTTCTGCTTGGTCAAGGCGGGAAAAATTCCGTAAACCTAAGACAATTTGGCGGATGCGATCGATGCCAATTTTCATTGAGGATAGAGTTTTAGGCAAATCTTCAGTGAGAAATTCTAAGTCTATTTCTTCTGCGCGATCGCGAATCTCTGGGTTGGGATTAGAGCAGTTTTGTAAATACAAATCTAAGATACCGAGTAAATCTTGGGCGTATTCGCTGACATGATTGATATTGCCATAAATGAAGTTTACTGGATTATTAATTTCGTGGGCAATACCAGCTACCAATTGACCCAATGAAGACATTTTTTCTGTTTGAATCAGTTGGGTTTGAGTTTGCTTTAAATCATGCAAAGCTGTAGCTAGCTTTTCTGTCTGCTCCTTAGTCTGATTATGCAATTGGGCTTGTTGGAGTGCAACCCCAAGCTGATTGGCAATTTGAGTAATAAATGTAATTTCTGAACTTTCCCACTGACGGGGTGCAGAGTTTTGGTAAGCTGCTAGTAAACCCCAAAGTTGTTGTCCAATAAATATTGGTGCGATCGCATAGGCCTTTGCTTGAATTTTCTCTAGAATCGCAATGTGACACTCTGAGTGACCAGCTTGATAGATGTTATTAACTACAAAGGTTTCATTGTGGCGATATCGCCCGCCCTGGGTTTCCTGCAAATAGCTATCTCGCCAAACTGTATTAGTATTATAATTTACCAATTTTATCCAACCCTCACCCACAAACTCAGCAATATATTCACCACTCCAATCAGCTTGGAAGCGGTAGACTGCAACTCGATCCGCTTCTAGTGATTTACAGATTTCTTGAGTAGTTGTCTGAAAAATTGCATCTAAATCCAGAGATTCCCTAACTTTCGTCACAACTTCAAACAATACCCGTTGTTGTTCTGCTGCTTGTTGCAAATCTAAAGTCTGTTCTCGTGTCTGAGTCAGTAATTGAGCTTGCTGGAGTGCTACCCCCATTTGAGCACCAATCTGACTGAGAAAGTCGATTTCAGAAGTTTTCCATTGACGAGGCCCAGAGTGTTGATAACTTGCCAGTAAACCCCAAAGTTGTTGCCCAACAAAGATCGGAGCAAGCACAAAAGCGTGAATTTGAAACTGTTCTAAATTGTCGATATGACACTGAGAAAACCCCATTTTATAGATGTCATCAACTGCAAATGTTTGGTTGTGGCGGTAGCGTCCTCCCTGTGTATCTTGTAAATAAGTATCATTCCAAATTGTATTAATACCTAGTTCGGACTCATTCGACCAGTATGGACTAGCAGCCTCAAAATCCCCAACAAATTCACCACCCCAATCAGCATCGAAACGATAAACAGAAACGCGATCGGCTTTGATTAATTGACAAACTTCTTTAGTAGTTGTTTGAAAAATCGTGTCTGTGTCCAAAGATTCCCGAATCTCGGCAATCACTTTAAACACAGCTTGTTGTTGTTCCGCTGTCCGTTGTAATTCGATTGTGCGTCTTTTTACTTGATGTTCTAAATTTTCATTGAAGACTTGTACTTGTTGGTATAATTCATACTGCTGAACTGCGGAAGCAAAGTGTTTACCGAGGCTTCTAGCCAGTTCAATTTCTTCAGCCGTCCACGGCCGGACTTGTGCTTTTTTCGATTCTCGCCAAACTTCAAACGATCGCCGGGGGTATAATTGCCTCTTGTCGCTGTCATACTGTCCCGCCCATAAAGTTTCTGTATCTATTTCGTTGCGGAAAATACTTAAATAACCCAACAATTGCTGACGATACTGGAGCGGAATCACCAACACACTGCGAATTTTAGTTGGTTCAAAAGCAACTTGCAAACTTCGCCAGCCTGGAGTTTGATAGATATCTAAAATCGCCCAAACATCATATTCTTCACCGGATTTGTAGTGTTCCTGCCAAGCCCTATACTGCTCTATGAGTGGATATATGGTCTGTTCTTGGATTAGAGGTTGTTGACCACAGGTATAAAGTTTAATGCAAGTATTTCCGGGTATTAAGCATTCTGTGAAGCTGGCAATGCTGCCATTGTGGAAATCAAAAGCTGCATTTCTGATGCAAAGCCGACCACCAACACCATCCAAGGCAGCAACGGCGGCTTCTAGGGCTGGCTGTAATACAATTGTCGGGAGCGAATGTAGCAGAGTAGCAATGCGGTTAATGACGGCTTGTTGTTCGGCTGTTTTGCGGACTTGACTCAGGAGGGTACTTTGAGCGATCGCTACTGACAGTTGATCGACTACTATTTGTAATGCTTCTAGTTCTGATTTTGAAATCAAACGCGCCTCAGAATTATGAGACACCAACAGTCCCCAGAGTTGATTTTCGTAAAGAATAGGAGCTACGATGGTGGACTTTACCCCCATTGCCTGCAAATATTCAATATGGCATGAATCTACAGTCCGGTAACGGATTTCCTCTGAGATGGTTTCTCCATCTTCCAAATCATGCAGTTGACTTTGACCGATTTCTTGAGTATCAACATTTACAACAGAACGCACCCGTGATTTGAGAAAAAGTTCACGGGCGCTGGGTGGAATATCATCAGCAGGGAAATTCAGTCCTAGTAGGGATGGTAAATGATTGTTATAAATCGACTCAGCAATAACCTGACCACTATCATCGGGATGAAATTTGTAAATCATCACTCTGTCAGTTTGCAGTAGCGATCGCACCTCTGCCGTTGTTACTGTGATAATCTCTTCTAATTCTAAGCTTCGTCGGATACGGTTTGTAATCCGATGTAGTAAACTTTCTTGATGGCAAGTTTCTCGCCAATCTGGTTCAGAGTTCGAGGTCATTGCTGATAATATCTTTAATTAATAATTCGTCAACACACATGATTAAATCGTCAGAATTCAGAATTCAGAATCCAGAATCCAGAATTCAGAATTCAGAATCCAGAATCCAGAATTAATAAGGCTTAGATACCCAAACTTGATAATTTCAACAAAATCAAGCAGTATACAATCATTGATTTTTCAATTATTCTAACTACTGGCTCCTGAATTTACATTAATTATAATGACATTTTTGAATTTATTTCATAAATTTGTCTTCAGTAAAACTACGGCAAATGACTAAATAAATTTAGAAAAAATTCAAAAAAAGACGCAAGGATAATTGCGTCTTTATCAGCTATGAAAAAATATTTTTGCTTTTGAGTTTTAACTTTTTGTTGACACGTAAATGTCAAACAAAATTAAATTCTTACATTGGAGCAAAGCTGATTTTCAGATAGTCATCTTCCATCTTTGCTCCTGCTGGTTGTAGTGCTGCTAAGGCTTGTGGCAAAACTAAGTTACGACGGTGATTGCCAATAGTAATATTCAATTCGTCCCCAGTTTTACTCAGTTGAACCTGGCTTTTAGGAATACCAGGTAAGTAAAGTTCTAAACTGTATTGATTTTGCTCTTGCACGACTCGAATAGTCGTTTCTTTGTAATAAACCTGAGTTGGATCTTCATCTTTATAAAGCGTTTCTTTCAAGCGTTCTAATGAAGCCAATCCGCACATTTCTTCAGAGAATAGCGGAACTTCTTTCACAGGTAGAGGGTGGAAATTATCATGAATTTCCTGGCGATATTGCTCCTGACTTTCCTTCCAACGTTGAAAAAATGGGTCTTGTACCTCTCTGGGAATAATGCGATTAGCCACAACTAAATCTGTAGCAACATTATATAAACTCAAATAAGCATGGGCACGGAGAGATTCTTTAATCACCATTTTTTCGGGATTAGTCACAAGACGCACTGAGGTTTGAGTATTGTCTGTTAATACTTTTTCCAAAGCTTCAATTTGTTCGTAAAATTCATAAGGCGCATCCATTACCTCTTTATCTGGTAGCGAAAAACCAGCAATTGGTCTAAAAAGAGGTTCAACCAAAGGCCGGAGTGCCACTGAGATATTTTGAAATGGTTTGTAAAAGCGGCGCATATACCAGCCGCCGACTTCAGGTAAACTCAGCAAGCGCAGTGCTGTGCCGGTGGGGGCTGAGTCGATAATCAAAACATCAAACTCACCTTCATCGTAGTGGCGTTTCATCCTTACCAAGCCAAAAATCTCATCCATGCCTGGTAAAATTGCCAATTCTTCCGCTTGTACTCCTTCTAAACCCCTTGCTTGTAAAACTTGGGTAATGTAACGTTTCACAGCACCCCAGTTTCCCTCTAGTTCTTGCAGTGCGTCTAATTCTGCACCCCACAAATTTGGGCGAATTTTTCGGGGTGCATGTCCCATTTCCATGTCAAAACTGTCTGCCAGGGAGTGGGCGGGATCTGTACTTAAAACCAACGTCTGATAGCCTAATTCTGCACAACGAAGTCCAGTTGCAGCAGCAACAGAGGTTTTACCCACGCCGCCTTTACCAGTCATTAAAATTACACGCATGGATAGTTCTTTCCTGCCTGAGGATTTTTTACATTTATTTACAATTATCGACTGTTTAAGGAAAATAAATGCTGCCTTAGCACGTTTAGGCGCAAACATTTGAATAAAAGTATAGGGAATAATCCAGCCATATTCCCATTTTGACTGCTATTTATATGGTAGTGGATTCAGAAAATACGGTAGGAGGCAATAATGTCAAAACCAAAAATTCTCCAACCGGATGGGAACTATTCATTTCGTTCATACTTTGAGTTTTCCAGTGATACAGATGAAGTTTTAGCAGAGTTTGACTATGCTTTTGTCCGTAGACGTTTGCAACTTCCTAGAACGAGTAATCAACTAGAGGGACTTGATGAACTTCGACAACAACTTGAAGATACTATCCCCTATGTTACTCTTAGCAGCGAAACTGCCAAAAGGGAAATTTTGGTTGCACCAGTCTTAAGTCGGGTAGCGGTTATTTGTAAGCGACTGCTGCGAATTGAATACCCCTTGAAGATAAATAATTTACTCCAAGGGAATCTGGATTATTTCATTCAATCGGAACACAACTTAGTTGTAGTTGAAGCAAAACGGGATGACTTGACACGCGGATTTACTCAATTAGCAGTAGAAATGATTGCGCTGTCGATGTTGAAAGATGCACCAAATATAGTATATGGTGCTGTGACGATGGGAGACGTGTGGGTATTTGGGACTTTGGAGCAGAATATACATACCATTACACGAGATATTACATCGTATACTTTGCCGGATGATTTGGCAGAGATAGTCAAGATTTTGGTGGGAGTTTTGGAGTAACCTTTCTTACTAAGTAAATGCACTAAAGGAGAATTCAGGAGTCAGAATTCAGAATAGAATATTTACCCTAACTCATCTGTTGGGTTTTGCTGTAGTAGTTGATCGAGCTTCGTTTCAAGTGCTGAGAGTTTTTTGAGAATTGTGGGGCGATCGCCATCAACAGAAATTAGTAAATTAGTTATTTTATCTTGTATGTTGATTAATTGTGCCACTGCATTCTGAAGTTGGATCATTCCTTCTCGGAGTTCTTGGCGTTCCTGTCGGGCTTCAGCTATTTCATCTAACATAGCTTGGACTGTTTTAGCATTAGTCTCAATTAGATGTTTGAGTTCTTTATCAGTCATTGCGATCGCACTTTGAAGTTGAGTTTATTATTGATCATAAGTTGTAGGTTGAATAGAGCGATCGCCAAACTCAATATTTACAGCAGAATTCAGAATTCTGAATTCTGAATTAGAATCGGCTCTGTTGCTAGCTACCAGAGCTAGATGGTGTCAGTTAGTAACTTGAAATTTGCTGTATGTGGATATTTAGTGGGTATCTAGTTTCTCAGGCAAAATACCCACTAATAAATCATTATTCAATATGTATATCAATTAATCCAGTTTTATTAAGTAACGTAAAGTGTCTAAAGATAATCGTGGCAATCCAGAAATTAAAAATCATGGTTTTAAAACTGACAGAGATAAACCATTGACTGAATACATACATTTGCGAGTTACCAAGGAAATGAAGGAAGAGGTAAAAGCTAAAGACGATCCTCCAGAATTTTGCCGTCGTGCTATCCAAAAAGCACTTGATGAAGAGAGTGAGAAGTAGTGCTTATAACGGCTTCCGCATACGTATAGTATAGAAAAAATAATTAACCACAGATAAATATAAATCTTCGTAGGGGCGCACAGCTGTGCGCTCCGTGTATAGCGGTTCCCATTCAGATGGGGTACAACATCATATCGCAAGGTGTAGGGGCACGGCACTGCCCAGTGGTGTCAACTTAAGCTCAAATGCTTATCCCACAGGCGTTTTACCCCCCTTAGTCCCCCGGATATATTGGGGGGAAAAAGAAATGCAGTTCCCTCCCCTTTATAAGGGGAGGGTTAGGGTGGGGTAACACGTTGAGTGATGGTCAGTGAGTGAACTCAATATCACGTCTTCATAAGGGTTTCACGTTAAGTTGACACCAATGGGCACTGCCGTGCCCCTACAGGTATACCTCACGCTTGTTGGGAAACGCCATAGCTGATTCAAAGGAAAATCTCTATTTTGCCTACGACTCTAACCTATCAGTATCAACTCCCAACGCCTTCAATTTGGCCTTCAGTTCTTCCACTTGCTGATGTGCTATTTCAGCTTCTCATTCTGAGGCTTGCGCCCTTTCTTCTGGAGTCGCTACTAACTGCTTATCCGCGTTAAAAAATCGTAATTTTGACTCATAAACTCCCACAAATAACTCTAACTGCTGACTCCACAGCCACCCATCAGCATTTGCTTCCAAAGGTTGATACTTACCACCCACTAAACGAAACCCTTTAAACTCCAAAGTATCGGGGTGAAACCAAAAATATTCCGGCGTGCGAAAAGTCTCTTGGTAAAGTTCAAACTTCAGACCTTTGTCAACTTTAGCAGTGCTATTAGAAAGTAATTCAATAATCACATTCGGATACTTTCCTTGTTCCGCCCATAATACCCAACTTTTGCGGGGGCGATTTTCACATCCCAGGACAACAAAAAAATCTGGCCCTCTAAATTCTCGCGTGGTAATTTGTTCTGGGCTATAATAAATCGTTAAATTTCCTGTAGCATAAAAATCAGTACGGTTACGCCACCACCACTTCAGACAAGCCAATAGTAGCTCGATTTGGTCACGGTGCAGATCGCTTTCCAAAGGAGGCTCATCACTCCATAAATCACTAGGTGGAATGATAATATCTTCTGCTTCCGTATGTATAGTTAATTCACCAGATATTTCAGGATTCTTGGCAGCCGTCATAAAGATTCATGGCTTTTGTTGTTACCTCTAGTGTAATAGTAATCTGCTATTGAGTTGTTTCAATATCAATTTTTTGAAGATGAAAAATGCTGCTTCACCACGTCTAGGCGCGAACAGTTCCAATAATCAACATGGGAGATAATCAAACCATCAGAATTAAGACCTAATTCACTCCAACCAGGGATGGAAATACGTGGTTTCCAAGGGACAGGGGTATTCCAACTGAGTGTCCACTCTGTTTTAATTGTGTTTCCCAAACGTTGAATATTATGTAAATCCATCTTGGGATTTAAAAACCAAGTCTGGATAAAATTAATCATTTCTTTGTAGCGTTTAACTCCACGAAATTTATTCATTGGATCTTGAAAATAAACGTCTGGAGCATAAATGCTATAAGTTTGATTGACTGGGAATCTTTGATAGTCTTCTTTGAGAATTTCAATGATATCCATAATTTATTAAGAAGAATTCAGGAGTCAGAATTCAGAATTCAGAATGAATTTTGTGCGATTCTTTGGTGAATATTGGTTTAAAACCGGACTCGTCCCGCCAGACTAACGCCTCTGACGGGCGAAACTAGTATTAAATATTCTCGCCTTAAAACTCTATCGCTTTATGGGTAGAATATTCACCAATCGATCAATTTTGACTCCTGAATTCTGAATTCTGTATTCTTATTCAAATTTATACCTCATTCCATAGACGTTCTAACTGACGCCGCCAAGCAGCTAAGGTTTCTTCTCGGGCTTCTGGGCTTTGGTTCATTTCACCCATGATTCCTTCTGCATAAAAGCGTTCTAAGTTTTGGATGGTAGCTTGCAGAGATTGTCCTTGCAGTTTTGCTACTTGGATAACTTGGCGGATGCGGCTTTCAACTAATCGATTGAAGGCATTATCTATACCTGTTTCATGTAGAGAGACTAGTCGAGCGATCGCTCTTTCAAAATCCACTTTTACCAAAGTGGTACTGTTATGGTGAAACACTGCCCAAATTTGCCCATCATGCAAAGCATACCGCACTTCCTGAGTTTCATCAAAGTTAGCTGACAAAAACTCTGCTAAAAATGATTCGGCTTCTTGTAATGGTGATATTGGCAGTAAAACTCGCAGCCAAGTGTTATCTTTCGACAGTAGCACCAAGAGCCGAAAAGTAGAAGTGTTTACTTCCCACGAACCAGGGGCCAACGCACCAACATTTGTGCCAAATAACTCTGTGAGTGTAGCCGTAATTTCTTCAGGTGTCATATGTGTTTGTTAAAGCTAGGCTCTAGATTAGCAAAGGTGGGCATCAACTTATTCATTAAAATGCTGTGCTGCTTGCTGGACGACTTCTAGAGGTAAATCTAATAATTGAGCGTAGGCGTAGCCCGTCGCAGACATCGCTTCTAAGCTCAATCCAAACTCTATCATACGCGGTATTGCTTCTAACTTTCCTTGCTGCTTACCTTGCTGTTTACCTTCTTCTAAGGCTTCTTGATAAACTTTATATAGAGGTTTTTTTCGCTCGTTGGCAATTGGTAAAAACAAACCATCCAGGCGAAAGGCAAGTTGTTTAACTTCGCAGGAAGTAAAATTATAAGTAATTGCTTCTGCTGGCGACTGGTTAATCAGTTCAAAGAAGATGCTAGGAAATGCCTGAAATAGGCTATAAAAAATTGTGTCAGTTTTCACTGTTATTTAGTCAGCGAGTTTCAAATTAAAAAATATCCAACTATTTATTGTAGGGCGGACAAGATGCCCACCCTACAAAATTGAATAATTTATTTTTTATAAATCAAAAAAACTGAACCAATCGGTCCATAATTTTCTACATAGGTTTTTTGGTTGTAATACAATCCTGGAGACATACCTCCATCAAATAAAATTCCTTCTTGAATTTTCCCTAAACAGTTCTTGCTAGCAATGCCTTCCAAGACATTATCAAATTTATCTGGTAGTAACTCTTGATTAATTTCAGATAGTTCAATCTCGGAATTAGCTTTCGCGTCATTAACTAATAATATTACATATCCTTGATTAGTGATAGCTGCCATAGAGCGATTAGTTGCACTTTTGCAAGCAAATTCTCCCAAATCTTGACAAATATTTTTAAATTGACCCTGACGATAAAATCTGCCATTACCGCCTACTAAATTGTAATTGAGAACATCGCTTTTTCTTCTACCAGCTTGGATAGTAGCTTGTCGTTGTGTGGGTGAACCTCCTGATATACCAAAGGAAGAACGCTTATTTTTAAATGCTCCTGAATATTCTACGCCACGAGAAATATTTAAGCCTTGTGGTTTATCATCGGTATCTATATAATCGGCGTTAATTGCAGCAATGGGTAGCCGTCCATTTAATTTGGCGTTATCACCAACGATAAGTTCACCAAACTGTTTTGGTACATATTCTTTCCGTAATTTTCCCTGACGATCTTTGGCGTAGAGTTGATGAGATAAACCAAGATTAACTTTAAAATCTAATTCTGCTGATTTAGGATTAAAAATAATCACATGGTTAATACCTCTGGAATTTTTCTGTCCTTGATTATTAGTTTTAAAAAAATCAATACTGAATTTGGAATCTTTTCCAGGACAAATTTTAGATGCTTTTGGTACTGAATTAGCTGCAATTTTTTGACAACCTGGTAACAAACTTGCAGCTGCGATCGCCATAAATAACAAAAGTAATCTTTTTCTAGACATAATCATACATAAAACCCGCTACAGAATTACTATAGCGGGGAATAATTTAAAATGTCAGGATTCAAAACCAGGCTTGGGGTTACAATATCAAGGCTGCTATAGCTGAATAATTTGAATAAAATTATTCAGCTTGAATCTCAAAGTCTTCTGAATTCTGAATTCTTACTCTTAAGAGAACCATTCTAGAACAGCTTCTTCTTTGGTGTTAGTATTCCGGGATGGTGTTTCACGGTTAAATTTCATCTGAATTGACCGAGTTTGTTCACCATCAGCAGCCACAGCCAGAATTGGATAGTCAATTAAACCATCTTGGAAGGACATTTGGAAGCGGAATGTACCATCTGGATTCAGTTTAATTGGACGGCCGCCAATGGTGACGGTAGCATCGGGTTCGGTTGCACCGTAAACAATCAATTCAGCATCGGCTATTAACCAGAACTTGCGGGGACGCACTGGGACGGCGGAAGCCGAGAAGCCAACACCTGACATTCCAACACCGGACATGGTTAAACCTGATGCGGTGGGAACTGCCCACGCACCTACACCAGACGGGAAAATGTAGGAACTGATGGCTTGTTCGGGGCGTGCTGAACCTGGTACTTGCTGCATGGAGCCGAACAGAGAACCAGCAACGCGTTGTGCTTCGGCAGATTCCGCTAGGCCAAAGATTTGGTCGTAGATGGGGTTGCCATTTACACCATTTGCAGCGGTTGCAACTTTCTTGGCGGGTGGAACGAGTTCGTATTGAGTTTTGCCGCGTAAATCTTCTTCAAAGTTGACGGTGATGAAGACATCTTCAATCCAGTCAGAAGGATATACGGGGGGAATATGTACTCTCGCAGAACGAGCGAGTATTAACCAGCGACCATCAACAGCACGATAACCGATATCAATGACATAATCGCGATCGCTAACTGGAATTGGTAGATACCATTCTCTTGCTAGCTCATCAGCAGGATATTCTTGGATGCTGTGGGGGCTTTGAAAATCGATATCGATGTCGGTAACATCATAAATCCGGAGTGCCAGCTGTTGTCCGCCTTGGCGACGCAGTTCTTCTTTATGTTCATTGGGAACATCCCAGTAGGTGTAAGCCCATTGAGGATCGCGGGGTAAAAGTACAATCCGGCTGTCACCATAACCAGAGGGCAGATCTGGGAGTCCTTCATCAACATCAGCAAGAGATCCACCATTACGATCTTCCTGACCTAATTCAAACTTAGCTGCTTCCACGGTTTCTTGTGCCTCCAATGAACGAGATGGACTGAGCGAAATTTTGCTGCGCTGGACTTCTTGAATTGATGCCAGCAGTTGGGATTTACGCATTCGGCTATAGCGAGAGATGCTATATTCGCTGGCAACTCTACGTAGTTGCCGTAAGGTCATCTCCTCTAGTGGCGGGCGTTCTTTTGCCATTAGTTTGGCCTCCAGTAGTTTAAGCGGTAAATGATTTCCCCTGGTTAAAGAATGCGATATTAAATGTCATCCACTCCAGATGAATTTCTTATTCCTGACTCCTGGTTTTGCCCAGTTTTTAAGTTTTTTAGTCTTTTTTAAATTGAAGTCATTTCCTATCATTTCCTTTAGCTATGCCAAAATTAGCATTTCTTTGGGATCGCAGGAGTTGTATTTGTTAAGTCAATATTAACCACTAAGCATATGTAGGGATCAAGGGGTTGGAACAGATTTTTTGGCTATTTCACGAATTTATCAGGCCTCGTGGGATCATTATGTCATGATTTCCTGATATTTTAACCTGAAACATCTTGTGCGGAACAAAAAATATCAGAGAATCATGACATTCTTTTCCGGCTAGCCCAAGACCCTCAGGACTTACGCAAACAATAGCCAAAACCCTTATTTTCACGTAGGGGCAATTCATGAATTGCCCCTACAGCGTGTACTTTTGCGTAAGTCCTAACCCTAATCCACAAAGGACTTGTGAGGGGGGAGTGGTGAATAAGGCTCTTCTATTACTCTCGTTAAATAAAAATCAGAGTCCCTGATTTTTAAGGCTTTGATAAATTTACCGGTAGGTTTAATTGAGGGACAAAACCCAACACGAAAAGTCGTTGTTTTTGTTAGGTTGAGGTAATGCGTTACCCAACAAAACCATTTTTTTTCTTTCATCAGAGTCATAAAAAAGCGATGGGAAAATTAATAATTGTACTCAGTACAATAAAGTTTAGGTGTGTTTTCAAAGTCTTATACCGTTTCACTTTCAGATTGATACAAATACCTTAGTAAGGGGGCACATCTGTCTGCCCCTAGAGAAAATGTGTATGTATCAAGATTTTCATGAAATGGTATTAAAAGTGAGGGGGTTGGAATCATAACTGGGGACTCAGCACAACGCTTGTGACATAATTGGCTGATTATTTGGAGTTGAGGGTGGAAATTTTTCTGGAATCCAAAATCAAACATCTAAAAATTGGCACAGTCGTTGCTTACAGCAATTTTCAGGTAAATGAACCACACTATTTTTATCTCACGCAAAGACGCAAAGGCGCAAAGGAAGAAAATAAGAAACAAGACTGTGGTCTAAATACATGAAAACTGCTGTAATCACAAAAAACAAACGACAAATGACTAACCTGATTCTGGTTGTAGACGACGACCATTTAATCCGAATGTATCTGTGTGAGCTATTGAAAGAAGCAGGGTATCAGGTGGTAGAAGCGAGTAACGGTTTAGAGGCGATCGCTACCTACACTCGCTTACACCCAGATATAGTACTGTTGGATGCGATCATGCCACAGATGGATGGATTTGACTGCTGCGCTCAACTGCAAGCACTCCCCGATGGGAAATACACACCAGTGTTAATGATTACAGCTTTTGACGATCGGGAATCTGTGGAAAAAGCTTTTGCTGTGGGTGCAACTGATTTTATTACTAAGCCGATTCAATGGCCGATATTACGCCAGAGATTGCGCCGTTTGCTGGAAGCTCATTGTGTGAAGCAGCAATTACAACAACAAACAGCCCAAGCACAACTGCAAGAAGCACAGCTGAGGATAGCGTTGGAGTCTGCTGGCATGGGTATTTGGAACTGGGATATTCTGACTAACAAAATTACTTACTCAGGTAACTTAGAAGCACTTTGTGGCTGGGAAAAAGTCACTTATGATGCTTTTCTCAACCGCGTTCATCCCCAAGACCGCGATTTTGTCAGGCGATCGCATCAGCAAGCTATTGGGGACAATGTAGAATATGACATTGAATTTCGAGTCATTTTGCTCGATGGTAGCATTCGCTATTTAGCAAGCAAAGGAGTTGTCTGTCGAGATGCGTCCTCTGTGGCTGTGGGAATGTCTGCAATAGACATAGACATTACTAAGCGCAAACAAGCAGAGGAGACGCTAGAAGTTCATGCTAACCAACAGGCGATGGTGGCAGAACTCAGTCAAATAGCCCTAGCTGGTACAGACTTGACTACACTGATGAACTTATGCGTAAACATCGTCGCCCAATGTCTAAAAGTTGAGTATTCTAAAGTTTTAGAACTACTGCCAAATGGTAATGCATTACTGCTACGGGCTGGAGTTGGTTGGCAGCCTGGTTTGGTGGGAAAGGCCACCGTCAGCGCTCTGATGAATTCCCAAGCTGGCTATACCCTGCTTTCCAGCGGCCCGGTGATTGTCGATGACCTGCGAACCGAAACGCGATTCAATGGGCCACCGCTGCTACATGACCATCAAGTAGTGAGCGGGATTAGTGTGGTGATTCATGGCAAAGAGCGTCCTTTTGGTGTCTTAGGGGCACACACAACTAGACACCAAATCTTCACCAAAGATGAAATTTATTTTCTCCAATGTATTGCTAATATTCTAGCTGCTGCTGTTGAGCGTCAACGGGTGGAAAACGCACTCAAAGAAAGCGAAGAACGTTGTCGGTTAGTGCTGCGGGGTAATAATGATGGCATTTGGGACTGGAATGTTAAAAATAATCAAGTATTTTTTTCAACTCGCTGGAAGGAAATGCTCGGTTATGAAGAAGATGAAATTTCCAATCATTTAGATGAATGGTCAACACGAGTGCATCCAGATGATATGGGATTTGTCAGACAAGCGATCGCGGATCACTTTGCCAAAATTAACCCCTTTTTCATCAGCGAACATCGAATTCGGTGTAAAGATGGCACTTACAAATGGGTTTTGAATCGCGGTCAGGCAGTCTGGGACGAAAATGATAATGTAGTGCGGATGACAAATTGTCATACTGACATCACTGAACGTAAATTAGCAGAAGAACAATTGCGTCAAAGCGAAGAACGTTTCCAGATAGTTGGGCGTGCTAGTAATGATATTTTATGGGACTGGGATTTGCAGACTGATGAGGTGTGGTGGAATCAAGCTGTACAAACACTCCTTGGTTACTCCATAGAGCAAATAAGATTTGACGTTAATTGGTGGTATGAACAAATACATCCAGACGACAGGCAGAGAATCGGCTCGGAAACGGTTGCACTTATAAATAGCGGTGAAAAATTCTGGTCAAATGAATACCGCTTTCGCCGCAGCAACGGTTCTTATGCCTACGTTTTTGATCGCGGTTATGTTGTCCATGACCACACAGGTAAGCCAGTGCGAATGATCGGCGCAATGATGGATATTAGCGAAAAGCAAGCCGCGCTACAGGAACGCAACCGCGCCCAAGCAGAATTACAAAACCAAAATATGCGATCGCGACTGTTGGCTAATATCACCCTGAAAATTCGTCAATCTTTACAAATCAATGAAATTCTGCAAACCAGCGTCGTAGAGGTGCAAAAGCTACTGCTTGCCGACCGTGTATTAATCTTGCGCCTAGAGCCAAATGGCTCTTTTATAGCGCTTCAAGAAGCAGTAGTTCCGGGTTTACCTGTTGTTATGGGACAGCAAATTACTGACTCTTGCTTTCGTGACGAATACATCAAGCATTACCGTCAAGGGCGAATTAGTTCCATTAGGGACATCAGGGAAGCAGATATCCAGCCTTGTCACGTCGAAATGCTGCAACGATTTTCCATCAAAGCCAACCTTGTAGTGCCAATTTTCCTGAAAAATGAACTCTGGGGGCTGCTAATTGCCCATCAGTGTGCCCATTCCCGCGAGTGGACAAGCTGGGAAATTGAACTTTTGCAACAGCTGGCAGATCAAATAGGCATTGCTTTAGCTCAGAGCCAAATTCTAGAACAAGAAACTCGCCAGCGACAAGAACTCGCCCGTTCCAATAAAGAATTGCAAGAATTTGCATTTGTCGCCTCCCATGATTTGCAAGAGCCACTGCGTAAAATTAAAACCTTTGGCGATCGCCTCAAAGCTTCTTGTGCCGACGCATTAACCGAACAGGGACGTGATTACTTAGAACGAATGCAGAATGCCGCCACCAGAATGCAGACATTGGTTGAAGACTTGCTGACACTTTCACGAGTTACTACTAGGGCCCAGCCTTTTGTAACAGTAAATCTCGCCAAGATTGCCCAAGAGGTATTGTCTGATTTAGAAGTCTATGTCCAGCAAACTGGCGCAAGTATCGAAATCCAAGAATTACCCACCATCAAAGCCGATCCTCTACAGATGCGCCAATTGCTGCAAAATCTCATCGGTAATGCCCTGAAATTCCACCGCCCGCAAGTACCACCTGCGATCAAAATTTATGGTAATATTTTAAACAGTCAAGCAAATAACACACATGATGATTCTCACATTTGTCAAATCGTTGTAGAGGATAACGGCATTGGTTTTGAAGAAAAGTATCTCGATCGCATTTTTAACGTTTTTCAACGTTTACATAGTAATATTGAATACGAAGGTACTGGTATCGGTTTAGCTATCTGTCGGAAAATTACCGAGCGTCATCATGGAAGAATCACAGCCCAAAGTAAACCAGGGCAAGGATCAAAGTTTTTTGTCACATTATCAGCTAATTCTCATCCTTAATTTTTCTTCCTAGAGAGGGATTAAGACCAGACCAAAAAATTAGCTTAATTGTACAACTGTGCCCTCTAATTTCTAGGACGTGTCTATTGTACAAATCGACCTTTATGTTAACTCTTTAGGACTTACGCACTGTACAAAAGAACTATTTTGTGTATCAACGTAAATACGTTGTTCCAGGCTTTTGGAGGTTGCTTTTGATTGCTGGCGATCGCCAAAATATGATTGAAAAACCTAGATAAAAGCTTTGAAAACTCTATCTGCCATTTTTGCTTTTATGTCAATGCGTAAGTCCTACTCTTAATAAGATTCGATTATTTCCGGCTTTAGACGACAACTACAACATACGGTTGGTTGTTAGATATCCCTCGTAATAGTGAACAAATAAAGCTTTCATAGCTCAATATATGAATTGCATATTTGATTATTTTTGTCAATGTGCAAGTTGCCATCTGTGCCAAGTTAATAACTTGATTCATACTAATAAACCAATGCAAAGGAGACGATGCATAGTGAAGGGTCGAGAAACAAACGTCACAATTTTAATGGCTGATGATGATGAAGACGACGGCGTGTTGGTTCGTGAGGCGTTGGCAGAAAGTCAATTGCCAATTGAACTATACATCGTTGGTAATGGTGAAGAGTTGATGGATTATTTATACCACCGTGGTCGATATGCTGACAACAGCAGTAAACTGCATCCAGGGTTAATTTTGTTAGATTTGAATATGCCGAAAAAAGGCGGTCTTGAGGCGCTCAAAGAAATCAAAACTGACCCACAACTGCGGCAAATTCCTGTTGTCATGCTGTCAACATCAAGTGCCCAAGAAGATATATATAATACCTACGATTTGGGTGCGAACTCTTTCATCATTAAGCCAGTGACTTTTACCTTATTAGTTGAGGTGATGAAGACTCTAGGAAAATACTGGTTTGAAATTGTGCAACTGCCAGCAGAAGCAATGGGAGACAAACATGGACAACAGCCCCATCAAAGTTCTGTTCGTTGACGATGATGAAGATGATTATATTTTGACTCGTTATTGGTTTAGTGAATTCCAGGTAGCAGACTGCGAGCTGCAATGGGTGGATAATTATGAAGCAGCCAGAAGTGCGATCGCTCTCCACCAACATGACATTTATCTTGTAGACTACCGTTTGGGGCCGCACAACGGACTAGAACTATTGCGCGAAGCAATTGCCAACGGCTGTTATTCTCCGATAATTTTACTCACAGGTCAGGGCGACTGGGAAATAGACCTAGAAGCCATGAAAGCCGGAGCCGCAGATTATTTGGAAAAAAGCCAATTAACGGCACCTTTATTAGAGCGTTCTATTCGCTACGCCATTGAACGCAAACAAACAGAACAAAAAATTCGTGAACAAGCCGCTTTACTGGATGTTGCCACCGATGCAATTTTTGTGCGCGATCTAGACGATAAAATTTTATTTTGGAATAAAGCTGCTGAGCATCTGTACGGTTGGAAAAAAGAAGAAGCTATCAATAAAAAGACACGAATTCTCTGGCAGGAAAAACAGGCATTTCAAGTTCAAGAAGCACTCAGTATTTTGATGAAAAATGGTTCTTGGGAAGGAGAGTTACATCAAAAAACAAAATCAGGTAAAGAAATTATTGTTGAAAGCCGTTGGACATTAGTACATGAATTTAGTAAAAAAATACAAACTATTCTAGTTGTTAACACTGGCATCACACAAAAAAAACAACTAGAAGCCCAATTTCTCCGCGCCCAGCGATTGGAAAGCATTGGCACCTTAGCCAGTGGTATCGCCCACGATTTGAATAACGTCCTGGCGCCGATTTTGATGACAGCTCAACTGTTAGAAGCACAAGTTCATGACGAGCGTTCTCGGCGACTGCTGCCAATATTGATTGCTAACGCTAAACGGGGGGCAAACCTAGTCAAGCAAGTATTATCGTTTACTCGTGGGCTGGAAGGCGATCGCACAATTTTACAATTAAAGCATTTAATAATTGAAATTCAACAAATTATTAAAGAAACTTTTCCCAAATCCATAGAAGTTTTTACCCAAATTCCCCAAAATCTTTGGACTGTATGCGGTGATGCCACCCAACTGCATCAAGTACTGATGAATCTGTGTGTCAATGCTCGTGATGCTATGCCAAATGGCGGAACTCTAAAAATTTCTGCCGAGAACCTTTTCATTGATGAAAATTTTACCAAGATGCATATTGATGCTAAAGTTGGTCATCATATTGTGATTACCGTTGCTGATGGGGGAATTGGTATTCAATCAGAAATATTAGATCGGATATTTGAGCCATTTTTTACTACTAAAGAAGTTGGCAAAGGTACTGGTCTTGGTCTGTCTACAGTACTTGGCATCATTAAAAGCCACGCTGGTTTTATCAACGTATACAGTGAAGCCGGAAAAGGTAGCCAATTTAAGGTATATTTGCCAGCACAAGATGCAGTGGAAACCATAGAAGAACAACAGGAAGAATTACCTCCAGGTCAAGGAGAATTAATTTTAGTTGTAGATGACGAAGCAGCCATTCGAGATGTCACAAAAACATCTCTAGAAAGTCATAATTATAAAGCAATTACAGCCAGTGATGGCATTGAAGCCATAGCCTTATATGCAGAACACCGAAATGAAATATCTCTTGTATTAACTGATATGCTCATGCCATCAATGGATGGGCTAACTACCATCCGTACCCTGCGAAAAATTAACCCAGATGTCAAAATTATTGCCGTCAGTGGACTGAGTTCAGCAGATAAAGTTGATGCAGCTTATGACATAGGTATCAAAGCCTTTTTGTCTAAACCTTATACAGCTAACCAATTATTACAAACTATTAGTACAGTTAAAAAGAGTTAGAGTTAGGAGTTAGGAGTTAATAAAATTAAAATCCTTGTAAGATGTGTTATGTACATATTTAGAGATGATTGGCCATAAAAAACATGACACGATCGCATAAGGGACATCCAAGAATTAAATTAATCAATTCCTGCATCCAACACTAGTATGCAATTTATTCTCCCCCTGCCTCCCCTGCTCCCCCTGCTCCCCCTGCTCACCCAAGGGATTGATTATTTTTTTATTTGGTAGTCCCTAAGGCACTGCTAAATAATACGGTGCGTTAGGCTAAAGCCGTAATGAGACTTGATAAATCAACTAATTAATTGCAACTTGAGAGTTATAATTTAGTAACTCCTAACTCTCAACTCCTAACTCCTAACTATTTAACTCCCCATGACCAACGATGAAATTCTAGCCGCTAACGCAGCTTTTTATCGAGCTTTTGAAAGAAAAGATATTGAGGCGATGAGTGCAATCTGGTCACAAGGAACTGGTAGTTTTTGTATTCATCCTGGAAGTAGAGTGTTGCGAGGTTGGAAAGAGATTCGCACCTCTTGGGAGCAGATATTTAAAAACACTGCTTACATCGAAATAAACACAGATGTAATTGCTACAGAATTAACTGATAATATCGCTTATGTTGTGCTGATAGAAAATGTATTTCAAGTCGTAAATGGGAGAAGACTTGAAGCACAATCAACAGCTACAAACATATTTCAGTTTCTCGGTGGAAAGTGGTATTTAGTTCATCATCACGGGAGTCCGATTTTGCGGTGAGTGTGGGGATGAGGGGGACGCGGGGACACGGTGAAGCAAAGAAAAAGCAATGACAAATGACAAATGACAAATAACTAATCTCCCATCAACTCTACTGCATCTCGTCCATCACAATCTTGTAAGTAAACTTTGACAATTTCTTCCTTAGCGGTAGGCAGCTGCTTACCAATAAAATCTGGGTGAATTGGTAACTCACGATGACCCCTGTCTACCAACACAGCTAAACGAATTACCTCTGGTCTTCCGTACTCATTTACAGCATTCAAAGCAGCACGAATTGTCCGTCCTTTGAAAATCACATCATCCACGAGTACAACGGTTTTCCCCGTCAGATCAAAAGGAATATCGCTTTTGGCCGGAGTCCGCAAACCAATTTTGTCAAGGTCATCTCGATAAAATGTAATATCCAAAGCGCCGACGGAAACGGCTACACCTTCGAGTGTCTCAATCTGACGCGCCAACAATTGTGCTAATACAGCACCCCTAGTATATATACCAAGAAGCACTAATTGGGACAAATCACGCGACCTTTCCACAATTTGAGAGGCAAGGCGAGTCAAAGTACGACGAATTTCTTCTGATGAGAGGATCTCAACTACTTTTGCAGACATAGGTATCTTTAGGGGAGTGGGGAGTGGGGAGTGTGAGAGGTGTGGGGGGTGTGGGAGGTGTGAGAGGTGTGGGGGGTGTGGGAGGTGTGAGAGGTGTGGGAGGTTTTTTCTAATCTCCCCACACTCCCCCATCCCCCCACACCCCCCCATCCCCCTCATCTCCCCATGCCCCATGCCCTACTTGAGAATATTAAGAAGATAGCGATCGCTATTCCTAACCATAGTAAAAAACAATATCGAGTCAGTTGCAAAGCATTATAAATAGAATTTGAGGTAATGGGATAAATAGCGTCTCCTAGCAATGGTTTGTGTTTAGCTACCCCACGATACCAATTTTTACCCCCCATTTGTACACCTAAAATAGCAGCGTAGGCGCACTCACTCCAGCCGGAATTGGGACTAGGATCGGTAATTGCATCCCGGCGACAAATTCGCCAAACATGCATCGGTTTACCCGATAACACTGCCAGAGTGATAACTGTTAATCGGCAAGGTAGCCAAGTCAAACAATCTTCCAATCGCGCACTAAACCACCCAAAATAAGTATAAGGTGCTTCCCGGTAACCCACCATTGAATCAAGAGTACTACTGGCTTTGTATGCTAAAGCTAAGGGAATTGACCCCACAATTGGCACAAAGACACCAATAATTGCATAAAAAAGTGGAGCCATTACCGCATCAGTAGCATTTTCCGTGACTGTTTCTAAAACGGCTCGCAAAATTTCTGCTTCTGAGAGATTTTGTGTATCTCGACCAACATAATTACTTAAAATCTGACGAGCTTCTGGTAAATCTCCTGCTGTTAAGGGTTGTAAAACAGCCACTGCTGCTGTTCGCAAACTTCTGCTAGCAAAACAACTAGCCAAAAGAATACTTTCTAAAGCAATTCCCAACACTGGATGCACCCATCTGGCACTTTGAACGAGCAAAAAACCGACAACACCGCTACCAATTATGACGATAATGCCTAGTAAAATTCCAGCTAGACGTTGTGTTAGAGAATGTTGACACAATTGCAGAGAAAACTTGGTCAGCCGAGAAATTACCCACCCCATAAATTGCACAGGATGAGGCCAACCCCAAGGATCGCCAATTAAGTAATCTAAAAGTGCGGCAATGATTAAAACAATAGTCGATGTCATTTGTCAATAGTCAATAGTCATTTGTCATTTGTCCTTTGTGAAAATCAATGACCAATATACCTCTTGCAAAAGTCCTTCTTTTCGCCTTCTTTGAGCCTTTGCGTGTTAGCGAAGCGGGGCGTAGCCCGACAAAAAATTATTTATGCAATAGGTCTAATGACCAATGACCAATGACCAATGACAAATGACTAAACCACAAAACTAGCTTCTTCCCCAAGGGAAGCTTGCCAACTACGAGCATCGTAATAAAGGTCTGCCAGAGTAATAGTGTACAAAGCTTCTTTGAGCTTTTGATTGAGCCTTTGCCAAAGGGTAAATGTTACCCAATCTTCAGCTTGTGTGGGTGCTGGAGTGTGATGGGGTAAATGAGTAATGCTCTCACCGACTGCTTCTAAAATTTGCCCTATAGATATTTGTATAGGTTCTCTTGCCAATTGATATCCACCAATGCTACCACGAATTGAATTCACTAAAGATGCACGACGCATTTCTATTAGTAGTTTTTCGAGGTAAGGAGCTGGGATATCTTGGCGTTTGGCGATCGCTTTTACAGATACAGGCCCATATTTTGGCTGTAAACTTAAATCTAGCAACGCCTTCACACTGTAATGTCCTCTGGTAGTTAGTTTCATTGTTGTTTGTTGTTTGTCCTTTGTCTTTTGTCCTTTGTCCTCTGTTACAAAGTTTTGAGTGCCGGAAATCGGCACTGGTGGCTTTGCACTTTGTCAGTTGTCCTTTGTCATTTATTTAGACCAATGACTAATGACTAATGACCAATGACTAATGACCAAGGATCAGTTTTGCTTATCATTCTGTGACTCAGTTATCATCTTCAGCAACTAGACAACCTTTTAAAGGTTAGTTTAGAAAACTTAAACAAATATAGTTTAGCAGTAATTCACAAACTATATATATAGTTATCAGCATTGCCAGCATTCTAGAAAATAAATTGCCTGGGAAATATTTGGTATTCGCATAACAATTCTGGCTGTGAGTGTAATATACTTGGCTATGTTGAGATAAAAACTAAAGGATTATCTTCCTATTAGCTCAACAGAAGCTAAAATAAAATCGATTCAAACACTTCAAACATTCGTTTTCGACCTAAGTTGATGCCTAAACAGAAAAAAATTGAACCCCTAGTCGGCGAAGAACTGCTCAAAAAAGTCAAAGAGCTAGAGAACGAGAGCAAGGAAGACAAAGCCAAGAAGTGCGGCTACTATACCGTTACCAAAAATGGTATAGAGCGCGTCAATATGATGAAGTTCTTAAATGCCCTAATCGATGCCGAAGGCATTCAGTTGGACAGTACACCCAGTGCTAATGGGCGTGGTGGACGTAGTGCTAGCTATAGGATTAGTGTGCAATCCAATGGTAACTTGCTTATCGGTTCAGCTTATACAAAACAGATGAATCTCAAACCAGGAGATGAGTTTCTCATCACTTTAGGTAAAAAGCACATTCGTTTGAGACAGGTAGATCCAGAAGACCGGGAAGACGATGAAACTCTAGAAGCCACGGCTTAATAAATAGTCATTAGTCAATTGTCAATAGTCATTTGTCCTTTGTTTTTCGTCATTAGTCATTTGTGAAAACCAATGACTAATGACCAATGACTAATGACCAATGACTAATATGGTAAATAGTGGCGCAGTGCTTTGCGCGTAACTGCTAAATTGCAGGTTAATGCAATTTGCTCTTTTTCTAGTAAACCTAAAATGCGATCGGGTTTGTCTCGTGTTACCACTGGTAATTGATGCAAACCTCGAACACTCATGCGGTCTAAAGCTTCAGATAATAGTTCATCCTGCCATGCGTAAACAATTTCAGTAGTACAAATGTCCTTGAGAGTTTGACTGGATAAATTATCTGAAATTTCAGTTGTTGAATTTGGGTAAGTTTGCCAAAGAGCAAGGGCACGGTTAATATCTTCTAAAGAAAGGATACCAACTAATTGCTCTGCTTGATCAATTACTAAAGCACTTCGTGTGCGATCGCGGATCATTTCCACCGCTGCTTCTAACACACTCAAAGTTGCAGGTAATTTTTTGGGATAAGGATGCATAGCGTCTTCTACCAAAATTTGCTGCATAATTTCCGCTCGTTCATCTTTCAATTCCGAAAGACCAATTTGTTGTAGATTAGAGTTAGAGTTAAAAGTCGGTTTAATCCTTTCCACTAACCAGACACTCAAACCGACAGCGGCCATCAGCGGTAAAACAATCCGGTAGTCGCGGGTTAATTCAAACAGCATTAAAATAGCGGTCAACGGTGCCCTGACACTTGCAGCCAAGACTGCTGCCATTCCTACCATCGCATAAGCTGGAGGAGCTGCCATTTGGTCACAAATTGCCGGGAATACCACAGCTAAAATTTTGGCATAAGCCGAACCAAAAGAAGCACCTAGAAACATAGCAGGTGCGAATAAACCGCCGACAAAACCACTACCTGCACTAATTGCAGTCATTAGTAGCTTCACCACCAACAGCACAACTAACAAGTGCAGTGAAAACTTCACATCCTGAAGCATAGCTTCCACAGTTTCATAACCAACGCCCAGAATTTGCGGGAAGTGCAAAGCAACTGCGCCAACAATGACACCGCCAATAATTGGATGAATTGGCTGAGGAATTCGTCCCAAAAATTGAAAGCCTGGAACCTGACCAGTGAAGCACGCTTTAGCCAAACGAATTGATTGAGTATAAGTTAGAGAGATTAGGCTAGCCCCTAAACCCAAGCCCAGATAAAGGGGTAATTCTAAAGGACTGCGGACTTGGTAAGCCGGTAAATCAAAAGCAGGTTGTGCCCCTAAACCAATTTGAGCAATTAACGCTGCTACTACCGCCGCCAGCAGCACCACACTGACAGCAGAAGTAGCAAAAGATGTAGCTCCCATCACCACCTCTAAGGCAAAAAATACTCCGGCAATGGGAGCATTAAATCCAGCCGCTAATCCAGCAGCAGCGCCAGCACCCAAAAGTAAACGTCGTTGTTCCTGAGATACATTTAGGATCACAGACAACAACATGCCAAAATTTGCACCAATTTCTACACTCGGCCCCTCTGGTCCTAAAGAAGCACCACTTCCCAAAGAAACAGATGCGGCTAGCATTTTGGTAACTGGTCGTAGTGGTCGCCTAATCTCTGTTTCGTGAGAAGCGGCAATGAGAGATGAAAGTCCAGGGCCGAAGTCTTGAGTACGCCAGCGCATCAAGCCAACAATTAATCCGCCAAGGGTAGGAACGCAAGCTAGAGTCCAAGCACCCCAGACACCGATCTCACCCATCAAATTTTCTAGCATTAAACGGTGGATCAGCTCGATCAAATAGTGAAAAGTGACTACACCCATACCAGTGCCACCGCCAATTAACATGGCTAAAAACAGCACAAGGGTTTCTGGGGATGGTTGAAAACGGTTTATTAGGTGAGCTAAGCGGGCAGAAGGTGTAGGAAAGGCAGGTTGTTCCGTTACCTTCCTCAGTTGAGTGGGAGGCAAGAGAGTCATTGAGAGGCGGGGTAAATGTAAGAAAAAATTTAAATTTTTATCTGTTACAACTCAATTGTGAGCCATTATTTAGCAACCAGACAAGTAGACTTTATTTGCTCGATTTACAAAGCTTTAGCAAAATTTTTGTGGGGAGAATAGTTAAATGGGAGACAATTATTATCTGGGGGTCGGCGATGCCTACGGTAAATGCTAGCCTACGCTGATGAGGTACTAGTCAACCCTATTCTCTCTAGAGACAATAGAGGTACTGTGAGCCACAAGCATTAATGAGAAGTCATTTTCGCCTAAATCTAGCTATACTCGTGTTGCGACCATTGAGCCATCCTTGGTGGTAATAGAATGTATGTGTGATTTAGTACTAATGTAAAACTATACATTAGAAGTAGGCGGAGGGGGAGACAAGGGAACAAGGAGACAAAAGGAATAAGAAACCCCCTCCCCTTTGTCTCCCTTCTCCTTGTCTGTTTGTCCTCTTCGTTGACCCGAATTCAATATAGCTATTGTTATAGAGCGAGTAAATGAATATACACACCTTTGATAATCATTATGTTACTTGCCCAATTTGCCAAAGAAATGCCACGCCCAAACCAATTAAAACGCGCATTGGCTTGTTTTGTTGTCCCTATTGCCAAGAACGGCTAGTTGTTTGCCAAAGCGGTCATTACGTCCGCGATCCGTTTACTTGGAGGCAAATGATGATTTCCTCGGCGCTTCGTCGTCAAAGCCGACCTTTAGCCAGAATTATCAGGGATTTCGTCCTGCTTAAGCGTCCTATGGTGGCCTTTGCTGTAGGAAGTGCCATTGTTCTTAGTATGATTGCTATTACCCAGGAAACCACGAACTCAGATCGCCATGTACTTCCTACAGAGCAAATTAAAAAACCAGAGGAAAAATTCCCATAGTATGGACATGACCCCTGCGGTCAATGAGATTTTACTTTACTCTCTTTAATTTTGCAAGTCCCTTATATTTATTTAAAACAGTGTTCTAGATGTACCCAACAAATAGAACACTGTTTTATATATAGCCTTAGTGAACTATAGCGTTTCCCGACCTACTGAGATACACCTGTAGGGGCACGGCAGTGCCCATACGTGTCAACTTAAGCTCAAATGTTTGTCCCACAGGCATTTTACCCCCCTTAATCCCCCCGATATATTGGGGGGAGACCGGAAAATCCAGTTCCCTCCCCTTTATAAGGGGAGGGTTAGGGTGGGGTAACGCGTTGAGTGATGGTCAGTGAGTGAACTCAATATCACGTCTTAACTAGGGTTTCACGTTAAGTTGACACCAATGGGCAGTGCCCCTACACCTGGGGATATAATGTTGTACCGCATCTGAATGGGAACCGCTATACCTACACTCCCAGTTGTCAACGCAGGGGAGGCAGGGGGAGATGAGGAAGCAATGCCCCACGCCTGTTCTGCGTTTACAATCGATTTGTATCTTTGGTAACTAATTTCCAACCTTCAGCTTGGTCAATTAGCTTGATTGACTCTAGTTGAAGATTGTTGAAAACAGATGTATGAAGCAGAAAGTAGGGTTGCCCGTTGTAGTGCCAATAATATTGCAGTTCACCAACAGAAGCGGGAATAATGGTGCGATCGCTGTAATAATCCAACGAGGGACGAGAGTAGGGAAAAGATGTATAAATCTTTTTCGTAGCTGGATTTGCCCGCACGATCATCGCAGCTACTGGTTTAACTGGATAAGCCTCAGATAATTCCCAAACCCAGTAATTGGATTTCATTAACAGTAGCAGCGAAACATAACTTCCCCAGAACAAAATCTTCAGAAATTGCCCGTCGCCTCGCTCTGCCAAAATAGCTGCTAAGGTCATTGTTAAAGCTACTGCTGCAAAAATTAGCTGTAAGTCTGTTTTCGATGTTGTACCCCAACTAAAATAAATGCTGCCGGCAGAAGCGACTACAGCCAAAATTGCTAAACCTGCTACCCAAGTACGGGGATAGGATGACACTAAAGGCGAATTTTCTGTCTCTGCTAACTGGATACCAAAAGCTAAGGCTAAGCTGGGATAAATCGGGAATACATACCAGGGAAGTTTGGTAATCATCAAGGAAATTACTACCAGATAAACACCACTCCACGCTAGTACTAGTTTTGCCCAGCTAAGGTTGCGATTTTCCCAGGTTAAACGTACAGTTTGCGGTAAGAATAATAGCCACGGCCATGTGTACTTGAGAAGTTCAATAACGTAGTACCAAGGTGGTTCAAAATTTATCTCTGCAACTGTGCCAATTCGGCTGGATGAATTTACAAGGCCAACTTGGGCGAAAGTATAACCATAGTGAATTAGTTGGGCACCGTACCAACCAATCACAGGTAAAATGCCAATGAAAATAGCTATCCACAGATAGTAACAGGTGAGTAGCCGTGGTGTATCCCAAAATAAAAATACAATGGCGATCGCACCTAGCAATATACCCACCAAGCCTTGAGTCAGGCAAATCAACCCAAAACCGATGCCAACACCAAGGCAATAACGTAAATCCCGGCGCGATCGCAATACGCACAACATCATCACCATCAAAAAACTGACCACCGCCCCATCTAACATTGCCAAACGTCCATGACGCACCACGGGTAGCATTGTTAGATAAATCAAGGCGCTATAAATAGCTGCCCAACGCTGGCGAAATAATTCTCGACCAATACAATACAGTAAAGGTACTGAACTTGATGTTAAAATTGCTCCGGGAAGCCGCGTAGTGAATTCATTCTCGCCTCCTAGAGAATAAGCCCAAGCAATTAGCAAATGCATTAAAGGCGGCTTGTTATGGTATGGTTCGCCTCCTAGAGTTGGGTAAAGCCAGCGCATTGAGTCTGCTGGTGCTTGCCAAATTTCCCTAGCGACTTGTGCCACTGTACCTTCATCCCAATCTCGCAGGGGTAATCCCCCCAGATTGACGCTAAACAGTAACACTGCTGCTAAAAACAACACGAGAAGCCATACCCAATCAACCCATCTGCCAACTGTGCGATGCTGTTTTTCTAGATGACCCCAAATAAAGCTTCCTTCTTGCATATTCTCTGGTAATCATTTTACTTGCTGGTTTGATTACATAGAGACCAAAGCGAATCTCCAATGTTGTGGCCCAGTAACAACGTCTGTTCTTAACGATTGCTAGTTTCCAAGATTAACTCAACTTTCTCTAATTAGTACTATTTTTCCGGGAAATTTATCTGAATTATTTAACGATCATTTTTATAGATAAATAATAAAAATAAGACGTATAAAAACTGGCTAAATACTTTTGACGACTCTGTAAATAAATCTACATTGCCTGATATTTTATCCGGCTTTTTTGTTACTAATAGGATGATAGTATTACATAGCAGAATTCAGAATTCAGAATTCAGGAGTCAGAATTCATATAGCGATTCTCATTTGAATGAGGTACATGGGTAGGGTAGCACCGCTGTGCATAGCTTTCAACTTAACGTGAAACGCTTGTCAAGATATGATATAGGGTTCATTCACTTAGCGCTACTCACCGCGTCACCCCACCCCGGTTTTGTCTAAAGCCAAAACCGCCCCTCCCCTTAGTAAGGGGAGGGGTTGGGGGTGGGGTAAAACGTTTGTGGGACAACTTTTTGAGCTTAAGTTGACACCAATGACAGCTGTGCTAACCTACGAGGATCTATTTTTTCTCTACCTCACCCATGCAGGAACCGTTATAATTCAGACTCAAGAGTTGTGCGATCGCCAAGAGTACTATACAAAAAATCAAAACCTTTGGTTAGTGCGTTAGCCTTTGACATAAAATAACCTACGTATATTTCAAAAATAAAATACAGCATCAACGAAAGTGAAGTACGCTATTTATGTCTAGTAGCTAGGCAAAAAGCCTATTATAATTCTGACTCCTGAATTCTGACTCCTGAATTCTGACTCCTGACTTCTGAATTATTAAAAAATAAAAATAACTTGCAAGTTCCATTTTTGCTCTTGGCGAACAATTTCAATTTCTTTAATGAATTCTCGAAAGTAAAATCGTCGTTCTGTTTCGGACAAATCTAACCAGAATTGTGGAATGGAAACAGCAACAGCAACAGAACGCAAATTAACGGGAGGAAGAATTGCCAACTTGGCTTCGAGTGCAGAAATTTCTGTGCGGAGTTTATAAGCTCTTAATTTTGCTGTTTCGGTATCTAAAATTCCATTTTCAATTAAAGCGGGTAACTGAGCGAGTACTTCTTGCTGACGAGCGATCGCTTGGCTTAAACTATTTTTGACTGCATCCAACTGCGGAAAATTCATTCCGGCTACAGCTAAGGGTAAGTCACGGCAAACTGTTTCAATTGTCTGTTCTAAAACCTCTTGGTAGGGAATAGCCGGACATTTGGGGCGTCGGGGACAGCTAATACAACGTAAATACAGATACTCTTTGTCTTGGTTGCGTTGGGTGACACGGGTAACCGTTAGATGCGATCGACATTCGCCACAAACAATCAACCCTGCTAAAGAACGTGGCGCACTAGCAGTGCGAGATGGTAAACGGCTGTTACGGCGCAAAAGTCGGTCAACTTGGGCAGCTTCTTCCTTGGAAATGATGGGAATATGGGTATCGGAGATAATCTCACCATTTTGGTAAGCTGTATTGCCACGATAAACTGGATTAGTTAACCAGCGGCGTCCAGTGGTAACAGAGATTTTCTTGCCGTATTTTTTCGCCAAGTAGCGGACTGAACCCCGTAAGGAACCATAGAGTAAAAAATGGTCAAAAAAATCCTTTACCACTGGTGAGGTGCTGCGGTCGATGGTATATTTTCCCTTACCTCTGCGGTAGCCGTAGGGAACCTTACCGGGTGGCGGTGCAGCGTCTAGACGATTGCGGGCGTGTCCTTGGCGGATGCGACGACTGCGTTGTTCGCGTTGGATTGCATGTAGTAAACTCAGCAAGTCAGCCCGGAGAGGAGAATTTTCTGAAGTGTAGGGTTGTTCTGTGGCAATTACCGCCACTCCCATTGCTTCGAGTTCATGAAGGCGATCGCTTACTTCCTCTACAGTATCCCCCAATTCTTCCAACCGACGAACCAACAGATAATCTGCACCTTGGGTTTGGCAATCTGTGAGTAATTGTTGTAGTTGCGTTCGCGTAGCGTGTCCGGAGGACTCTCGCGTAGCGTATTTAGAGCACTCTCCCTTGCCCAAATCTTGATAAACTCGATCGACTTCCCATCCCCAACTGCTTTCTTCGGGAGAAGATTCTAGTAGAGGATCGGTGTAAGAGTAGGCAATTATTTTCATTTGTCATTTGTCATTTGTCATTTGTTATTTGTCATTTGTCATTTGTTATTGGGCATGGGAAGGGGCACAGGGGCAAAAGAGAGTGGAGTTTTTATACTGGTTCACGAGTATCAAAGACTCATTAATGGAGTTCTGAGGTTCATTAACGAGTATCAAAGACTCATTAATGGAGTTCTGAGGTGGATTAACGAGTATCAAAGACTCATTAATGGAGTTCTGAGGTGGATTAATGAGTATCAAAGACTCATTAATGGAGTTCTGAGGTGGATTAATGAGTATCAAAGACTCATTCACGAATCATATTTATCCAATTCGCTAAATTATAGCTACTTCCCCTGCCCGTGTGCCCCTCACTGTTGACTCAATTCAACAATATTCCCATCAGGGTCTTGAGTGAAGAGGGCAGGGCGGCCTGAGGCGCTGGGTTGAATGGGATAATTATGATTGAGTAGCTCTTGTTTAGCGGTTTCTAAGTCAGCAACACAGAAGGCGAAGTGGGGATTGCGTCCCCATTTTTCGTTTTGGTTTTCGGTGGGGACAGTCGGTGCAACTATTAGGTGAATTTGGTAGTTGCCGACTTGATACCATGCACCAGCGTATTTCAGAGAACGATCTATTTTGGCTAATCCTAAGACTTTGCCATAAAAGTGTTCGGAGCGTTCTAAGTCAGTTACAAGAATTGCTGTGTGGAGACTTTGGGTAATCTGCATTGTTGTAGGTGCGATCGCCATATTCAGGAATGCTGTTATTCCTTCACTTTATAACGATCGCGCCTTTGTTAAATAACATCGCCCCATCACTCTGGTAATCTAGTCGTCAACTATGGTGGGTTTTGGCTTGGGAATAGCGATCGCCATATTCGATTTTAATAGCCAAAACTTATCTCTAGCTTTGTGAGTTTTCTTACCCGGCACTGGATTGCAGAGCAGTGGTTTTGTTAAACTGGCGATCGCTTACAAATCGCGCTATTGAATATAATCTCCTGAGTCTCATCAAAATACTCAGGACTTACGCAAGACATGACCGAAAACCTTATTCTTACGTAGCGGTAATTCATGAATTACCGCTACTTTCGTTATCTTTTGCGTAATTCCTGATACTATTCGTTTGTCAATCCTCCAAAAGACAGAATATATAAATGTTAAGTTTATTTAAGGTGACTTACTTAATTGCGATCGACTAAATCAAAAGCTTGCTACTCCTCATTTTTGCTCAAATACAATGAGTTAAAGCAGAAAAATCTGATATTTCATAAAATAATATTAATATCAGTAAAAAAACTGAGTATTAACAAGCTCTACAAATTCTGCCCCAACAGGCTTGTATATCGATGAAATATTTGAAACAATAGCTTAGAGAATTATCCATCAGTAGTGCTAGATTACTAATTATTATTGCTGACTTCTGAGTTATCGGCAAAGTGATACTGTTAGATAAATAATTTGAATTTTTTTCTTATTATCCCCTGAAATCTCGTTTTTCGATGTTCCTTTAAAAGATAAATCTCAAGTCTGCTGCCCACCACAATGAAAGACCAAGTATTAGACCGGATTTTTAATAAACCTTCTTTCCCACATAAATTTGAACGCTTGGAACTGGATGATAATTTTTGCATTATAGATACATCCGAGCAAGTGGAACGGTTTGCACATAGCCCTGAGGAGGTGACACGGGGTAAAGATATCCGGCTAAGCTTTCCTGAGCTGCTCGGACTTGAGGATATTTTAAAAGCTATTTTGTACGGAAAGCAAGAACTGTTTGAATTACAAGGGATTAAACGAGGTTCAAACCAGAAATCTCATGTATACATAGATATATATATTATCGCTGAACAACATGAAAAATTTGAAAATAGATTAATCCTACTGATTGAGGATGTTACCGACAAAATTGTTTTAAAACAACAGTTAGCACAGCAAGCTAATGAAGCGAATCTACTATCTAGTGCTTTAATAACTTGTAAAAGTTACATGGATCGAGTAATCACTTCAATGGCAGATGCTTTTTTGGTAACTAGTAACTTGGGAAAAATCATCAAAATAAATCATGCTGCTGAAGAATTATTTGGTTTTACTGAAGAAGAATTAATTAATCAATCTATATCATTGATAATTGACGATCGAGTAGTAATAAAAGCAATTCACCAGCATTTTGCTACTAAACAAAATTTTCAAAATTTAGAGGTAGTTTGTAGAACTAAAAATCGAGAAAAACGCTTGATTGCTTTTTCTTGTTCGGTGATTCCCAAAGCAACAGAAGGGTCAGAAGATATTGTTTACATTGGTCGGGATATCACTGCTCGGCAGCACCGGGAACAACGTACAAATACCCAGTATGCTATCACACGCATTTTATCAGAATCCCAGAGTATAAAACAGGTAATTCCCCAAATTTTGCAGTCGATTTGTCAAAATCTGGGATGGGATTTAGGCGAACTTTGGACACCGAGTCAATATATCGGTACTTCAGTAAAAAGACACTGTATCAATGCAGTATTAAGGTGTGTGGAAATTTGGTCAAGTCGAGTAGTTTCTGCCAGAGAGTTTAAAGCAGTTACGTGGCAAACTACTTATACTGCTGGTGTTGGGTTACCTGGTGAAATTTGGATTGGACGATCGCCCCTGTGGACTGAGGATATCACACAAGATGGAGACAAAAGGCGATCGCAATCTGCTGCCGAAGCTGGATTGCACGCAGCTTTTGGTTTCCCCATTTTAGACGATAATGAAATCTTAGGGGTGATGGTTTTCTTTAGCCGAGACATCCAACCAAAAGATCCAGATCTGTTGGAAATGGTAAGTTCTATTGGTAGCCAAATCGCCCAGTTTATCAAACGCAAACAAGCAGAAATCGCTCTTGTCGAAAGCGAACAACGATATCGAGATTTATTTGAAAATGCTAACGATTTGATTCAAGCTGTTAATGCCTATGGTCGTTTTTTGTATGTCAATCGCGCATGGCGAGAAACTTTGGGATATAGCGAAGCTGAAATTGCTTCTTTGAATGTTTTTGATATTATACATCCAGAATTTAGACAATACTGTTGGCAAAAGTTTTATCGCGTGCTTTCCGGAGAAAAGCAGGAGCAAATTAAAGCCGGATTCATTACCAAAAACCGTGAAACAATCTTTTTGGAAGGTAACATTAGCGGTAAATTTCTTGAAGGTCATCCAGTTGCTACTCATGGAATTTTTCGCAATGTTACCCAGCGATTAGCAGCAGAAAAAGCACTGCGCCATCAACAGGAACAAACCGAACGTTTGTTGCTGAATATTTTGCCAGCAGCAATTTCCAAACGCTTGAAAGAAGAACCAGCCAGCATCACCGAAGATTTTGCTGATGTCACAGTTTTATTTGCAGATATCGTTGGCTTCAGCCAAATCGCGGCTTCCATGAGTGCGATTCAACTAGTAAACCTACTCAACCCGATTTTTTCAGCTTTCGATCGCCTCACCGAACAACATAATTTAGAAAAAATCAAAACCATTGGCGATGCTTATATGGTAGTCGGCGGCTTGCCCACAGGACGCCCAGATCATGCTCAAGCCATTGCCCTTATGGCACTGGATATGCAGACAGCGATCGCTTTATTTAACGCTGAGAACAACCAAAATTTTAGCATCCGTATCGGTATTCATAGCGGTTCCGTAGTTGCCGGAGTCATTGGGCTGAAAAAGTTTACTTACGACCTCTGGGGAGACACGGTAAACATCGCCAGCCGCATGGAGTCTCAAGGCATTGCTGGCAAAATCCAGGTAACAGAAAATACTTATAAATCCTTGTGTAATGAATTTTTGTTTGAAAAGCGGGGCGAAATCGAAGTTAAAGGTAAAGGGAAAATGACGACTTATTGGTTAATTGGGAATAGGGCATAGGGCATGGGGCATGGGGCATGGGGCATGGGGCGTAGGGGCAGAGGGGCAGAGGGGCAGAGGGGCAGAGGGGCAGAGGGGCAAAGGGGCAGAGGGGCAGAGGGGCAGAGGGGCAGAGGGGCAGAGGGGCAGAGGGGCAGAGGGGCAGAGGGGCAGAGGGGCAGCGGGGCAGAGGGGATTGAACTTGGCACATTGAACTCTCCTCTGCTCCCCTGCTCCCCTACTCCCCTGCCCCCTTGCCTCCCCTGCCCCCCTGCCTCCCCTGCCTCCCCTGCCTCCCCTGCTCCCCTGCTCCCCTACTCCCCTGCCCCCCTGCCTCCCCTGCCCCCCTGCCTCCCCTGCCTCCCCTGCCTCCCCTGCCCCCCTACTCCCCACCCCCCACTCCCTACGTATTCGGAATCAACCTACCGCAAGGATAAGTCGCTGTTGGCTGTGCAGGATTTTCAGCCACCGCTGCTGGAACTCGATCTGATGGTTGGTTTTTGGCTGCTAGATAATCTGTTTGCAGTTTTTCTAAAATGGCTTCGCGTCTGTCATACAAACGTTTGAGGGGACGAGGTTGACACTTATTCAGGACGTATGCTGTTACCAGTGGTAAGGCGATCGTGCTATCTGTGTAACAAACAATTGTGTTAGGTAATTCCTCTGGGTCAATCTTACCCCAGCTGACGGCTTCCGATGGGGTTGCCCCAGACAAACCACCTGTATCTGGACGAGCATCGGTAAATTGCACAAAGTAATCATGTCCGCGTTCTTCTAGTCCTAAGACTTCGTGAATTTGCGGTTGTGTTTGTAGCAAAAAGTTTTTGGGACTGCCACCACCAAGAATGACAGCGGCACTTTTACCTTCAGATTCACGAGCATTGTAAGCGATCGCTGCTGTCTCATTGACATCAATTGCAGGATCTAATATTAATTGTGAGCCTTCCAAGGCCAAAGCTGCTACGTTCATTCCAATGGAACTATCTCCAGGGGAAGACGTATAAATCGGTACGCCATATTCATAAGCGGTAGCCAGTAAGCAAGAATTCTCCACACCCAATTGCTTTTCTACTTCCCGGACATACTTACCTAATAAATAGTGAAACTCAGCGGTTCCCATGCGTTTTTGGAAAGGTTCTGCTTGCAGAATTTTGCGGATAAAAGCATCGGTTTCCAGCAGCACATCGTAGCCAAAGATAATGTCATAAATCCGGATGGTGCCTTGTTGACGCAGTTTCACATCATCCAAAAACGGATTACCAGCAAACAATTCAAAACCCAAACCATAATGCATGTCATGGTAAAGATTTGCACCAGTGCTAATCATCCAGTCAATAAAGCCGTTGCGAATTAAGGGTGCAAGCGCTGAAACTCCAAATCCTGCCGGCGTCATAGCACCGGAAAGGCTAACTCCCACAGTGACACCTTGCGTCAGCACATCACGACTCAGTAGTTGGCAGATTTCCCGCAAACGGGCTGAATTGTAGGCGGTGAAGTATTTATCAATCAAATCCACCACATTAATATCATTAGATATGGGTGTGGGTGCGATTTTTTGACCCAGCTGTTTAGACATTTTGGCACTCCTGAATAGTAAACACGCCGAATCTAATGTTATAGCAAAGTGCTGAGTGCTAAGTTAAGGGTTGGGAGTTATACTAATTCACCAAAACAGGGCAACAGATGAGAACTGTGACAATACTACTCGGTTAACACAACAGACGCGATAAACCGCCGTCCCTACAATAATCAATCCTTTGTAGAGACGGCGATTTATCGCGTCTTTGCAATTTAGGGCGTGTTTTCAAAATTTTGTATGGTTTGAAAACACGCCCCAGTCACCATTGAGCCATCAACCTAAATCTCAGCCACCGCCCGTTCAATTAAGCGACGCGCCAAAGTTTGCGTACCTGTGTGTTCATAATAATTGGTTGCTACATCCAGGAACGCCGCGAGGTAGTCTAACTTGTCATCGGCAATATCCGCAAAAGTTTGCAAGTTGTGGACAACTTTTTGGGGTGTTAAATTATTGGCGCTAACTAGCCCACTCATCCAACCTTTAACTGAGTCAAAGCTTTCGCCGATAAAGTTGAGTTTACTGCCGGCGTTGTTGCCTGGAATCACATCTTTGATGTTTTGGAAAGTTGAGTTTTGTTCTAACTCTTGGGGATTTGTCTGATTCAGCCCGGATATGGCTTTGCTGATGAAGTCTGGGCCTAGAGGTATCAAACCATCAACACAAACTAACGCCACCATGCGGATGAGTGACTCACCGCTATATTCTCCCAAAGAAGCGACAAAATCCCCGATACTATCTCCAGGAATGCCGTTAATTTGGCAGAAAGCTACCAATTCGGCGACTAATTTTAATGTCAAATCGATGGTTTGGGCTTTGTCAGGTTTGGGAGTGACAGAGTTTAAAAAACCCAACAAGGGAATTTTCTCGCCGACTTTGTTAGCTAAAGCTGCTGCACCAAGGGCTTTATCTGTATTATCAACGGTTTGATATAGCCACAAAGCTGTTTGATATCCCTGAGATTTATCGTTGAATAGATAAATTGCTCGTTCGCCAATTTGCTGAATTAAATCTTCGTCGGTTTCGAGAGTAACTGCCTTAATAGTGTTAACAAAGCCAACGGTATTTTGCCACTGGCCAGGGGCAACAAAATCGAGGGAATTTAACAAAGAAATAGTCAAGCCGCTGGTTGGCAATTGATCTACCAACTCAAAAATTGATTTGCTCACAAAAATCTCCTGATCTAAGTTTTATTATGTTGATATTGGCAATGCGGCTCATTTGAGTTTAGCTAGTCCATTGAGATTAAATTTTTCTAGCCAAGCTGCGCGATCGCTAGCTGTAAATGACGGATCGCGGGAAAGTACTTTTACTTGGTACTTACCTACTAAAATTGCAGTTTGCGTGTTACCTATTTCTACTGCCGGATAACCGCCAATTTTTTTGGTGCTTTTCGAGAACTTTGCTGCTGTTGCTGGTGTGCTGCTGGTATCGGAAATAGACAGCAACGCGATATCTTTACCGCCTTTTTTCAACTTCGCTTCAGCAAAACCTTTTTTCTCTTGGGTATAGACGCGCTGGTAGCCATCACTAGCATCTGGGAACAATTTGTTAAATTCGCTACCTTGAGTAGCGGTCTTAGCCACAGCTTGACCGCTTTTTTGCTTAGTGCTATCTTGTTGCGCCTGGTCAAAACGTCCAGGTGTTTTTGCAGAACAAGATGCTGTCAGTAGTAATATTGACAGTAACAACGCAGCTACAACTCTACGCCCACGGTGTAAAATCATTTTTGGGTTCTCCTGATACTTGAGCTTTGACGCAATTATCTGCGCTGCTTGTAATTTTGACCCAGAAAATTTACTTTTCGATAATTATTGCGTAGGTTGTAAATTATGGGACTTACCCAAGTGTCATATTTTTGTTCTCTAAATACTGTTGTCACGATAAGCTATGACAGCATAAAACGGATCTCCTCCAGGTGCGCCCAACCACTGTAAAAAATTCGGTAATGTTGATTTTTGAACGATAACTTCCGGGGTGGTAAATCCTGGTACTGAAGCAAAGTAACCCTTGACTAATTCCACTCTCTGTGATTCTGGTGCTTCTCGCCAAGCTTGAATCGCCTTTTGAAAGAACATCCGGTTAGAAAAGCTGATAATGGCGACACCACCGGGTTTGAGGATGCGGCGGATTTCGGAAAATATTGCTTCTGGATATTGGACATACTGCACAGATACGCAATTGAGAACCGCGTCAAAATCTTCATTTGGCAAGGGAAATTGCGGATTTTCGTTGAGATTTTGGACAAAGTAATGATTTAGGCGGGGATTACGTGCTAGTTCTTCGGCGTTGAGTCCGTGTCCCTCGATATGGGAAAATTGCATTTCTTCTGGGAGATGAGACACCCAGCTGCTCATCATATCAAAGATGCGGGTGTCGGGTTGGAGGCGATCGCGGTATAAATCTGTTAGCTGTTGAATAAATCCTTCATCAACATGGGTGACGAAGCGCGGATAAGCATAGAATAGCCGATCGTCTGTGTCGTCTAATTTTAGACGTTGATTCGGTCTTAGCTGCATAAATCTCTCGTGTGGATAACTTTTTTCCAAAATTGCGGCAATTTCAGGTATTTTGAAACAAGCACTATGTAACATATTTTAATAACAGGAAGACACATGCGGGAGAATTCTGAATTCTCAAAGTCCGTGTATTTCACTTGCCTTGGAAATTCGTCATAAATAAATCCACATTGCAGCATTCATTTTTTCTAAATTCAATGTTCTACAAATTACACGTTTTGCAGTATATTTGGCGCAAAATCTTGCTGTTAGCATCATTGCCATATTTTAGTTTGTTAGTTTGGATACTACCTTTATTACTATTTACTTCTGGGTATAACAGCCTGATAGCACATGATGAAGCGCTTTATGCTTCACGGGCACGTCTCATGTTTGATTCTGGTAATTGGATAGCACCTTGGGAAAAGGCACATCATAAAACACCGGGACCTTATTGGTTAATTGCCAGTTCCTATAAGCTGTTTGGTATCAATGATATGAGTGCCCGTCTTCCTAGCATGATTACAGGGATTTTCTGCTTATGGCTTGTATATGAAATCGGCAAAATTATCCTGGGGAAAAAATTAGCTTGGCTTGGTGCTGCAATTTTAAGTGTGGAATTTCTCTGGTTACAATATTGTCGTTTAAGTACGCCTGATGTGCCTCTAGTTTTATTAGTACTTTTAGCTATTTTGTCTTTTATTAAAGCAGAATTAAATCCTGTAAATCGCTCATTTTGGAGTTTTATTGCTGGTTTAAGTTTAGGTTTAGGATTCTTACTCAGAAGTTTTATGATTTTTGTACCAATCATAGCTTTGTTGCCTTATTTAATTTGGGATCATCGCCGTCATCGTCATCTGAATAACCCAATGTTATATTTGGGGTTTTTCGTCGGTTTAATTCCTAGTTTCATTTGGCTGTGGCTGAGTTGGTTACATTATGGAAATCAAAGTTTTGAGGAGTTGTACAAATTTGTTCTATATCAAGGTAGTAATGGTAATGACCATTATCAAACTAATTTTCTATTCTATGTATGGAATATTGCCCTCAAAGCATTTCCTTGGGCTTTTTTCGGAATTTTAGGACTAATTTTGGCTATCCGTCGCCCCTTTCGCTACCAATTGTTATTAGTTGGATTTCCACTGGTCTTATTTATTGAAATTAGTATTTTTACGACTCGTTTCTCTCACTATAGTCTTTGCCTTTATCCGTTCGTCGCTTTGTTTGCATCTGTGGGTTTAAGCTGGCTAGGCAAAATTTACGAGTTAGGAATTCCCTCGCAATCCCGTCTTCAAAAAGGTAAAAAAAATCTATTAAACTTTTTTGCCAAGCAGAATCTTGTGCGAAACCTCAGTTATGGTTTTGGCGGGTTCGGTATTTTACTTGTCATCGCCAGTATTGTGGTTCTTGGTTGGGGTGGTTCTGATATCCGCAAGTATGCAATTATTGGCTTGGGTATGGGATTGGGTTGGTTAATTTTACCCGTGGTGTGGATTGGTCGTTATCACTTTGGCAAAAAGTTTCTCACAACTCGTTATTGGATTGCAGGTTGGTTAGTTCCTTGTTGGCTAGCTTTGGCGGCGATGGGCACCATAGGTCTGTTAAGTGACTATAATCCAGCTTTAAGAGTTTTTCTGCAACAAAGTGCGATCGCTTCTATTTTGAAAACTAATCCGATATACTTTGTACAAATAGATGATAAAGTCCAAGTACTGCTCGATTTCTATATTGCTATTGACGACAAACGAGTAGCCTCATTTTCCGAAGTACCAGCTAATAGCTATGTTTGGACTTCTGAAGATCAATCCCCTCAATTATCCAGACCTCATCGCGTTCTTGCTACTGTCAAAGAGTACCAATTTATTCAACTACTTCAGTAATTTTTGTCATTTGTCATTTGTCATTGGTTATTGGTTATTCGCGGTGTCCCCTCATCTCCCTCATCTCCTCCAATCCCCAGTCCCGAAAAAACAGCTATTGCCAAAACACCTTAATTTAGATAGTATATGAATATTACGCATACTAAACATTTTGAGAAATGGTTTCTACATCTAATCAATCCCTACCCTTAGAGCCGTGGCAGCAAAATCTTGCACCATATAATATGGGCTACAGAATCAAATTACTCTCGCAACTCCTTGGACGTAAGTTTACTGATAGACTAGAACCCTTTGGATTGACGCCGTTTCACTGGTTGGTGTTGTGCTGTCTTTGGCAAGAAGATGGTTTACCTACTTCTAGTATTGGGGATAAACTCAAACAAGTGGGTGGTACTTTAACGGGGGTATTAGACCGTATGGAAGAACGCGGCTTGGTGCGCCGAGAACGGGACACTCACGATCGCCGCATCTGGCGAATCTGGCTAACGGATGCAGGTAGAGAACTACAAAGCGTCTTACCTCCAATCGCCTCAGCAGTACGTGATGAAGCAATGGGCGGTATTTCCCTTGCTGACCAAGAATTATTTTCCGAAATTTTGAATCGGGCGATCGCTAACCTCTCCTAAAGATCCTCCCACAATCACCCAACCGGAGGAAGCAACATTAAGATTTATTTTGAGAATATAATACGCATACTAAATAAAAGCCAAGCAAAGGCTCGTAAGTAAATATTACGCATTCTAAATAAACGATATTTAATCAAACTGCAAGGAGTTGAAAATTATGGGCGCTAGTACTTTGAACGGACGCAAGGAAAACAAAACCCCAGTTTTAAAAGAACAATTGATTACAGATTCAGAGACTTTAGAAGCTGTAGAGACAGCAGAAGCACCTGTTGTAACTCCCAATGAACAAGAAGTTCCAGCGAAACGGAAAAAGCCCAAGCAGATTACAATCGTTACAACGAATTGTACAAATCAGGTGCGATCGCTCGTCAGCAGTTAGACACAGCCAAAGCGGCCTATGATGTAGCTGTTTGTACGCATTGAAATCTTAAACTCCTTATTCTCTCTGTGTCTGGGCGCCTCTGCGTGTTAGCGAACGCGAGTGCGTCTCGTAGAGAAGCGGGGCGTAGCCCGATAAATCATCCCGCAATTATGCAACGCCAGAAAAACTATATAGCGGTTATCAATTACATGAGGTACATAAATTTGTAGGGGCGCATAGCTATGCATTGGTGTCAACTTAAGCTCAAATGCTTGTCCCACATACGCTTTACCCCACCCTAACCCTCTTCGATGTATTGGGGAGGGAACTAAATTCCTTTTTCCCCCCAATCCATCGGGGGGATTAAGGGGGGTAAAACGTCTGTGGGACGAGGGTTTCACGTTAAGTTGACACCAATGATAGCTATGCGCCCCTAGCTTTTACCTCACCAAAGCGATAAATGCTATAGTAACGTATGATAAAACTACTCAGGTACTAAGATGGTTATTAGCCAAAGTGAGTACTATATCTCCCCAGAAGAATATCTAGAAGGCGAGAAAGTAAGTGAAATTAAACACGAGTATATTGATGGGCAAGTTTACGCAATGGCGGGGGCGAGTGATGGTCATGTTACAGTTAGCATGAATGTATCTATGTTACTGCCAAACCATCTCCGGGGTAGTGGTTTCCGTGTCTACATGTTAGATATGAAAGCCCAAATTGAAGATGTATCATTAGTAGAGGATAATGTTTCCTAATCCAACATTTCTGGGTCAATTCCTAAAGCATTAAGTTGTTCAACAGAGAGATTACGCAACTTGTCAGTAATTGATAGCCGCTTTTGTCGTTCAACTTCAGCACGTTCTTCACCTGTTAGCAGTATATTTCCTTGTGCATCCCACCACCGCAACCAAGGTAACTCTGCATTCTGATACAAACCCTGCCAAATTCCCAACTCTACCCCTAAAGGACTAATTGGGTAATGTCCTCTTTCATTGGGTTTCATCAGTTGATAGGTAGAATCGATTAGATGATACACCTCAACCTGGGCTTTTGCTACTTCATAAATTCCATAATAAGGCACTCGAATTGCCTGTTCATAAACCCAAAATTTACCAACATTCCCACTTTCTGCTTGCGATGGCGGCGTTTTATCTCGTTCTTCTGAACCATCTCCAGAGACAAATTGCAACACAATTAAAGGTGCGAGAGATTCTTCCCAGAGCACATAAGAACGCCGCGTTTTACCTTCAAGAGTTGGTGGTATATTCGGTATATAAAACCAATCTGGTGCCGAGATCCCTTTATCAGGAGGATCTGTCAATCCCCAGTAAATACCTAAATTTTGTCCAATACAATATTGTCCATCAGGATGGCGTTGTTCTAGAACAGGTTTAATTGAATCTGTAATTAAAATACTTTGCGGATGCTGCTGAAGATTTTTCACAAATGTACCATCTGAGTCTGGTAACTGAGTGTGGTCAGGTAAAGTTAATGCCGATATGGTACGGAGACAAGCTTTATATTCGTGATGGACATGAGAAAAAACCACAAGAAGTATCTGGTGGTCAAATTGCTGCGGTTTACAATCTCTTTAGGTGAAAGCTTCAAACATAATCACAATGACACATAATTTTCAAGAAATACTAGAATCGTCTGATTTTTTAATCTCTTGCAATATTCGCTCAACTTGATTAACCCTTTCATTTCTATTCTGTTGTTTGAAGATATTTAAAGCTTTTTCTAGAGAAACTAGGGCTTCGTCTTTTTTATTTGTTTGCCACATTGCCAGAGCAAAATTAGTCAGTGCTTCAGCATAATTAGGATTAATTTCTAAAGCTTTTTGATATTCAGTAATAGCTTCCTGCCAGCGATTTTCGCTAGCGTAAACCATACCGATCGCATTATAAGCTAAAGCATATTTTGGCTGGAGGCGAATGGCTTCTCGGTAGGCGTTAATTGCTTCTTCTGATTTCTGTTGCCGAAAAAGCACGTTTCCCAGTTGAAAGTGTCCAAAGGTATCTTTGGGGAATTGTTTAATTAATTTGCGTAAATTTTCCTCTGCACCTTTCATGTCTCCTTGATTGTACAAAGCATTGGCTTGTTGGAGAATCTGCGATCGCTCTGATGGTCCTGTGTCGGAAAATTGCGCTAGTTTCTGTGATTGTCTCTGAGGATACTGTTGAGGCGAATCTAAAGAAACTTTTCCAGAAACCGCTAACACCGATGGTGATAGACCAATCGCAGTGATAATACTCAGTGTCATGCAGCTAAAAGATTGAACAAATGCTGATTTCAGTTTGCTGTTCAGTTTCATCGCCCTGAATGCCTTAATAGTGTTCTAATACCTATGATAAATTGCGGGTGCGTTACACGGTAACGCACCACGATTAATCCAAAATTGCTACGCGCCTTCCCGTAACTTATCCAACACAGTTCTATCTTCTAAAGTTGAAGTATCACCAGATACTTCTTGTCCCGCAGCCAGATTTCGCAATAATCGCCGCATAATCTTACCCGATCGCGTTTTGGGTAAAGCGTCGGTAAAACGAATTTCTCCGGGACGGGCGATGGCACCGATTTCTTTGACAACGTGTTCTTTGAGTTCTTTACTCAATTCTTCACTTCCCTGATAAGTGCCTTCTAATGTTACAAAAGCAACTACTTCTTCACCTTTGAGTTCATCTGGCTTACCCACTACCGCTGCTTCTGCAACTGCTGGATGGGAAACTAAGGCTGATTCGACTTCCATTGTACCGAGTCGATGTCCTGATACATTCAATACGTCATCGACGCGACCCATTACCCAGAAGTAACCATCTTCATCGCGTCTGGCGCCATCACCAGCAAAATAAGTATAGTTACCATCTTTGGGAGGGATATGTTCCCAATAGGTGCGGCGGAAGCGTTCCGGATCGCCGTAGACTGTCCGCATCATTCCCGGCCAAGGGTAGCGGACTGCGAGATAACCACCTTCGTTGTTGGGTACGGAATTTCCTTCTAAATCCACGATGTCTGCAAGAATTCCAGGGAAGGGAAGAGTCGCCGAACCTGGTTTAGTAGGAATTGCCCCTGGTAGCGGTGTAATCATGATACCGCCAGTTTCAGTTTGCCACCACGTGTCCACAATTGGACAGCGATCGCCACCAATTACTTTCTGATACCACATCCAAGCCTCTGGGTTAATCGGTTCGCCGACGGTTCCCAGCAACCGCAAGGAAGACAAGTTCCGCGCCTTGGGATGATGTTCGCCCATCTTAATAAATGCCCGAATTGCCGTAGGTGCAGTATAAAAAATATTGACGCCGTATTTTTCAATCACATCCCAGAAACACCCAGGATTAGAAGCACGGGGCGCACCTTCATACATCACCGTTGTTGCACCGTTGGAAAGGGGACCGTAGACGATGTAGCTATGTCCCGTAATCCAACCTACATCGGCGGTACACCAGTATACATCTGTGTCTTGCAGGTCAAAGATCCACTTAGTGGTCATGTGGGTATACAAATTATAGCCAGCAGTTGTATGCACCACACCCTTCGGTTTGCCTGTACTGCCAGAAGTGTAGAGGACAAACAACATATCTTCGCTGTCCATTGGTTCGGCGGGACAATCAGCCGATGCAGTTTTTTGTAAATCATGCCACCAATGATCGCGTCCCCCCAGTTGCATATAAGTTTCTTGTCCGGTGCGCTTGACAACCAGGACATTTTCGACACTGGGAACAGCACCATCAGCTAAGGCTTTATCTACCTGTTCCTTGAGGGGAACGATCGCATCTTTGCGCCAACCACCATCAGCAGTAATTACCAATTTGGCTTTCGCATCAATTAAGCGATCGCGTAAAGCTTCGGCACTAAAACCACCAAATACCACGCTGTGGGGTGCGCCAATTCTGGCACAGGCTAACATGGCAATGGCGGCTTCCGGAATCATTGGCATATAAATACCAACGCGATCGCCTTTTTGTACGCCCAGTTGCTTCAACACATTGGCAAACTGGCAAACTTCCCGATGTAGTTGGGCATAGGTGAGAGTGCGCGAGTCTCCTGGTTCACCTTCCCAAATGAGTGCTGCTTTATTTTTGCGCCAAGTAGTCAGGTGTCTGTCAAGGCAGTTGTAAGAAATATTCATCTTACCGCCAACAAACCACTTAGCAAAAGGCGGTTGCCAATCTAGGACTGTATCCCATTTTTGGAACCATGCTAATTCCGTTGTCGCCAAATCTGCCCAAAATTGCTGCGGATCGGCTTTGGCTTTGTCGTAAAGTCGCTTATAGTCTTCCAGGCTTTTGATTTGGGCGTTTTGCGAAAACTCCGAACTAGGATGAAAAAGGCGATTCTCTTGTAGGATTGATTCTATGGTTGGTTGAGACATAGTTTATGAGCGCGATCGCTATTGTTACCTAAAAACTATTCTTAGCCCAGTTACGGTGTACCGTGTTTAGATTTTCGTTAAGCAGGGTGGAAATTGCCGAGTTATTTGTCATTCCCCGCGTCCTTGCGTCTCCCTCACCTCCCTCATCTCCCCCATCTCCCCCACTCCCGACTCCCTTTTCCTAAAACCATGCCACTTATTCTCGAAGCCAGTAGCCTATCTCTCAACGATGTTCATCGCTTTCTGAAACTCGAAAAGCTTTTAAATGGTTCATTTACAGACTTCTTAACTCTAGAACCACTCTCTGAGTTTGAACAGCAGGATTTATTGCGAATCAGAAACGACTTCGATCGTTATTTAAGCGCAGGGAAAATTTCTGAAGGGTTGGTTAAATTTTTAACTATTGCGCCATTAATGCGATTAGCTGGATTTTACGATGTGCCGATTCGGTTGACAATGGAAGATAGCGTTGCGATCGCAGTTGAAGATGAAGACAGAAGAATTACTGGGCGGATGGATATTTTAGCAATCAACAATCCTCAAAGTAATATTGCGCCGCCTTTTTGGGTTGTAGTAATTGAAACGAAAAATAGTGCGGTTGAAGTGGGTGAGGGTTTACCTCAATTACTCACTTATGCTTTTAAAAGTTTAGACCAACAACCATCAGTTTGGGGTTTGGCAACTAACGGACTGCGTTATCAATTTGTTTATTTAAAACGCGAACAACAGCCGACTTATCAATTAATGCCATTATTAAATCTCAATGAATCTGCCGGGGCAATTGAGTTATTACAAGTTCTTAAAAGCATCTGCCAGTTAGTAAATTTTGAAAAATAATGAATGTATCATTGCGGGGCGATCGCTTATGTCTGAACCTGCTACCTTAGAAGTCATCTCTGATGATACTTTAGAAGATCGAGTTATTTTCCCTCCTGGCGATATACTGAGTGACGAACCACCCTTGGAAAGTGACCTACACCGAGACCAAATCGATTTGCTGATTCGCCTACTGAAATTCTGGTGGCGAGAAAAACAAGATTTTTATGCTTCTGGTAATTTGACAATTTATTACAGTCCTAACCAGAAAAAATCAGAATACTTCCGAGGCCCAGACTTTTTTGTAGTTTTGGGAACCGAGAAAAAAGACCGTAAAAGTTGGGTAGTTTGGCAAGAAGACGGCAAATATCCAAATGTGATTGTAGAGATTTTGTCGAATTCAACAGCAGCAGTTGACAAAGGCTTGAAAATACAAGTTTACCAAGATACTTTCCGTACACCCGATTATTTCTGGTTCGATCCGGTAACAATGGAATTTCAGGGATTTCATTTAGTAGATGGCAAGTATCAAGAAATTCAACCCACCACTGATGGACGTTTATGGAGTCAACAGTTAGAACTTTACTTGGGAGTTTATGAAGGTAAATTAAGATTCTTTACTACTGAAAATCAAATGATACCATCATCTGAAGAACTAGCCCAACAAGAAAGCTTACGTGCCCAACAAGCAGAAGAACGTGCCCAACAAGCAGAACAAGAAATTGCTAGACTGCGTGAACTTTTGCGTACACAGGGCATTAACCCTGATAATATTTGATCGCGCTCGAATTCACATAGACACTTTACAGTTAAAATTAGATATGAATTTGTTGAAAGAGTGTTCAGCGAACAGTCAGCTAAGACCTATCAAAGGGGACTTAGAGGATGTTTGAAAAGTGGTAGCCGATGTATCCAAAACTTAAGATCCTCCTGAAGAAGGATGACCTTGAGAAGTTTATTCCCCGCTTTTTATGCGAGGGCATATCGATACAACTCTACACTTGACAAACATACTCTTATACCCAAAGTGCAAAACTGACTATTGGTAACTGAGTCAGTGTTAAAAAAGCGTTAGTATCTGAAAGTAGGGCATCGTTTGCAAGCAAAAGAGATTAAGGATAAATTAAAATCCCTCATCGAGCAAGCTTCCTCGATAGATCCTAATTTAGCGAGAAGATTAGATGAAATCAACCGTTGGGTAAAGAATATCAAACCGGGTTCCCTCACGGCTAAACCTTTTGTCCTTGCTTTTCTCCTAGAAGTAATTACCGATTCGACAATTTGGTTGATCATAAAATCCTCACATTCGGAAGAAGAAAGAAAAGCACAATTTGAGCAAATGACGCCCATTGAGAGATATTGGTACGGTTACCTTTTTCCGAAATGGATTAATGCAAATGATTCCAAGTTTTATATTTGGAAACAAAAATTGATGGCAGGTGAATTTAATCAGGGTGATGATGATATTATTAGAAATATAGCCCAAGATATTGTTCAACGAGAAGGTAGTTTTTGGCAGCGTTATATTGCCGACCTTTCGATGGCAACGGATTTAATTGTTAGTAGTCGTAACAACCAACCACTCTGCATTCAAATAACCAGTGTCAGTGAAGAACTTAATCAACAAAAGTACCAAGCTTGGCAAAATACACTGCGATCGTGGGAAATAGAAAGAGGACTGTTCCTAAGTTACAACCCCAAGGATGCTAATTTTGTGAACCAGTTAGTCAATGTGGCGCTGTATAACAGTGATTATCTTTCTGGTGGGAAATATTTAAAATTTTCCTGATCATCTCCGGATTCTAATGTACAAGATTTGTATTCTAGCCTACATACTTACCTGCTCATTACAGCTTTTATGGCTAACAAAAGAGAAACTCACACCTGCAACAATGTAAATAATTTTGCCCAAGCTTTAGCAACAGCTAGACAAATGCAGCAGAACTGGTTAACTTATGGGGTTGATTTTATCAATTTTTATGTTGAAGATGTAGATGGAGACTGGTTAGAAACCTGGGGACATGACGAAATCTTAGGTAATTCTCGATTAGATGCTATCAAAGAATTTTTGGTAAGTGATGATAATGTAGCTGTAAAAGTAAGGCAGTATCTAGGAGAGCGATCGCTGTTTGATTTTGCAGTAAGTTTAGAAGAATATTGGAGAAGTCCTGAAGTAGATGATAGGTTATCTGCTGTGACAAATCTATTAGCTGGTGGTGCAAATATTGATGATGCAGATAGTACCAGATTCATGGATTTAGCAAATAGTCTGCTGGTAAAGTTGGCAGATATTTTGTGAAATTTTGAATCACAAAGACGCGATAAATCGCGTCTTTGTGATTTAGAAAATCAGATCCTCCCTCGACTTATTGAAAAAGTGGCGAAGAGATAATTTGCCGTCAAACATTGCCAACTCTACAGCAGCTCAAACCGTGCCTGAAAGAAGCGGAGATATTTTGGTTCGTAAATCATCTTTAGTCCGCGTAGGCGATCGCGGTTATAATAAACTTCTTCAACAGCTTCAGCAGTCAAATCCATGTGAGCCTGGGTATACACTCGTCGGGGAATAGTCAGGCGCACTAATTCCAACTCTGGATAATAATTATCGCCTGTTTCTTTACTGCGCCCAGCCGAAACAATACCCCGTTCCATTGCCCGAATACCTGCCTCTAAATACAGTTCCGCTGCTAGGCGTTGTGCCGGAAATTCCTCTTGGGGAATTTGCGATAAAAAGCGTTTGGCATCTAAATAAATCGCATGTCCACCAATGGGCACAACAATCGGAATACCCCAATCTAACAACTTTTGTCCCAAATACTCAACCTGCCCCACACGCGCACGAATATGATCGTCTTTAACTGACTCTTCGATACCGCGTGCCATAGCTTCCATATCCCGGCCAGCCATACCTCCGTAAGTATGCAAACCTTCATAAATTACTATTAAATTACGTGCTTCCTCGTAGAGATTATAGTCATTGACAGCTAGCCAACCGCCGATGTTCACCAGTGCATCCTTTTTACCACTCATGGTGCAGCCGTCGGTATAGGAGCAAAATTCATGTAAGATGGTGGCGATCGCCTGATTGGAATAATTTTCCTCTCGCTGCTGGATAAAGTAAGCGTTTTCCACGGCGCGGGTAGCATCAAGAATAATCCGGATACCGTGAGTTTGGGCTAAGTGATGTACCGCGCGCAGATTAGCCATTGATATCGGCTGTCCCCCAGCCATATTCACAGTTCCGGCGACGCTGATATACGGAATCCGTTCTGCCCCAACTCGCTCAATTAAGTCTGTGAGCTTTTGCAGATCTACATTACCCTTAAATGGATGCAATGATTCGGCATCGTGGGCTTCATCAATAATCACATCTACAAATGTGCCGCCAGCCAACTCCTGATGCAGCCTGGTTGTGGTGAAATACATATTGCCAGGTATGTAATCACCTGGCTTAATCAGTATTTGAGAAAGAATGTTTTCGGCACCACGTCCTTGGTGAGTAGGCACTATATGGCGATAGCCGTAATATTTCTGAATGTTTGCTTCTAAATTGTAAAAGTTCTTGCTACCAGCATAAGCTTCATCACCCAGCATCATCCCTGCCCATTGGTAATCGCTCATGGCTGAGGTGCCGCTATCAGTCAACAAATCAATGTAGACATCTTCAGAACGTAACAGAAAAGTATTGTAACCCGCTGTGGCGATCGCTTGTTCCCGCTCAGCACGAGTAGTCATTTTTAATGGCTCAACCACCTTGATTTTATACGGCTCTGCCCAAGAGCGACGGCGGCGCGGGGAAGTATGCTTGGCGTCAGTCATAGATTGATGCTCCTTGATACCGATTAGCTGAATATTTGCACCCATTTTGGTTGCTAAACCTGCTATTGCCAAGACCCTGAGAACTAATTTTGACGCTGTTTCGGGGCACACCACTGAGCTATTGTTTCAATTCGCGCTTGCTGCATCAATTCCCGAACTTGGGATTGATTACAACCATAGGTAGATGCTAATAATTCTTCACCTTGATTTTTTGCCTCATCCGCAGATGCACCAAAAGTCATAATTTCTTCGTCTTGGTTACCTGTAATTTTTTCAACTGGAATGATACAGGTATATTGAGGTTCGTTTTGTCTGATTTCTTGCACCATGACTTACTTGCTAACCTCACTGATAATAGGTGTCTATTTTTAATATATTGCTAACTCCAGATAAACACGAGTCACTCGCTTCGCTCGAATTCAAAATTCAAAATTCAAAATTCAAAATTACAATCCCCATAAATAAATTCAGGGGCTTGTATCCTTTTTTTCTTTGGTCAAAGAGAAACAGAGTCAATATTTCCGTGGTTATGATTTGAAAAATACACTTTTTTATACATAACTAAGATGATGTTAAGAATCCTCTCAAAATCCTCCTTATCTGGAGTGTAAACAGTTACCTATGTGAGAATTAAGTTAAGCATCAATAAATATCTTTTTGTAAAGTTTTGTTTGATTTCCAGCATAGTAACCCATTCTGAATTCTGAATTCTGAGTTCTGAATTCTGTTACTAAAAACATCATAAAAATTGGAGGTTATAAAATGGCATTTCGGAATAACTCGGTCACTAATTTATGGCAGAGATTACAACAAGATTCAGTTGTTTGGGGATCGCTAGGTCTTTGGATTACTGCATTAGTTGTAGTGTTAATAATGCTGGCAATGTTTTCTAACGCTTAATCGGGGCAAAATTACAGCGTATTTCAGGTAAATGAAGTACAGGGGTAGGGGCACAAAATGTTGTGCCCCTACAATTATCTGTATCTCACGCCTGTTGCAATTTGCTGTATTCTAGTTCTAGTTCCTGGGTAGTAGCCTGGGAACTAAACTAGAATAAGCTGCCATGTTTAGAAAACTCAAATTATGAACTGCAAAATAAGGTAAATAGGCCTGAAACCCTTCGCAATTCTGAATTCACCAATTCTGCTTTCAATTGACTACTCATTACCCAGCAGAGCAAAAATTCCACTCGGATTTAATATTCCATCGCTTACCGTCGTGAAGCAATAAAGTTAATTTGTCAGCCATAAACTCAAAATATAACTGACGCTTTTCAAATTCTGGCCAAGCAGCTTTAAAGTTCTGCTTTGTTAAATCCCGAAACGCAACTGTCATGTGCGGTGCAAAAGGTCGGGTTTTAGAAACTTCGTCAACAATTCCCAACTTGCTTTCTACATCAGCCATTAAATCAGCTTGCAAAGTCAAAAGTTCTTGACTTCTTACCACATCAATGTATATAACGCGGGGTGGAAAAGCAGCAAAACCGCTGAGTGTAATGGGTATTGACTTTTGTTCGCTAGCAAATTCCCTCACAGATGCTTCTAGCAATGAAATGTTAGCATCTGCCCATTCAAAAGGCGGTTGTAGAGTAATATGAGGCGGAGACTTTTGTGCCCCGCAACTGGCATAATTATCAGCAAAATACTGCTTAATCTCATTAGCGTAGTCTTGAATGTCTTGCGGTGGTAGAAGGGCGATAAAAAAACGGCTCATTATTAATTATTTTTATTCCTTAGTAATTAGAGAACACCAGAAAATAAATTATCCAATATTGTGGGATGGGCATCTTGCCCGTCCTTTAGTATTAGCGGGCAAGATGCCCGCACCACAAGAAATTTTGGCATATTTTTTTATCAAACAGAATTCAGGAGTCAGGAGCCAGAATTCAGAATTTGCTTTGAATTTGTTCCTGACAAGCCGACACCAACAAAATCACTGATTTCCACTAACTCGATATCTCCACTGGACGATCTGCGATCGCACCTAGAGGTGTAACATTCACAGATGCCTAGCTTGTGCTGTTTTAACGCCGCACCATGAATTGTTGATGGTGCATTACGCCGTAGGCTAACGCACCTTACACAGGCCACATTTACGTTTATTAATATAGCTGGAAATATTAGCGCCGAATTACAGCAATTTTCAGGTAAATAGACCACACAGTAGGGGCACAGAATTGCTGTGACCCTACGGCTGATGTGGTTCAAATAAATGAAAACTGCTGTAATTAATATAGTAGATTCTTAATATGGACTTTTCTCAGGATATAAGAGCTTAACGCGCTTCTCGCGTAGTGCAAATTCTTCTTTTTGTAGCTGCTCTAACTGTTCTACTACTTCTTCTGAGACCCCTATAATAGAAGCCATTTGCCGAATTTTGGCCTTTTCCTTTTCATGAAATTCTCCATCAGCAGCACAAGCCCTAATTGCCGTGAGGAGTAGATCTCTCTGTGCTATGGAAACCTGAGGAGAGCGAGCAATTACTTCTTCTAAATCTTCATCTGCCTCATATGCTTTTAGCTCTTCAATCACCCAGTCTGCTACTCCCCAAGATGCACAGAATCCAACAGCCCAATCTTTTTCTTCTGGGGAGAGAATTCCATCTCCTTTAGCACAACATAAAACTGATTTCATATAAATGCAACAATCCTCATCTGTAGGAATCTCGGTAAAACCAAAGAACCAGTTAAATATCCATGATTGACCAAGCTTTTTGATTTCAGACATACGTTTGTTTTCCCTGTTTACAACGCTAGTATCTTCTCATTGTTGTTGCAACAATACAAGGACACTTAAAAAAAAATAATTAAGACAGTTAAGACAGTTAAGACAGTTAATTATGAAATATCTTAACTTTCTTTGCATTTATATTAAGAAGCTATGAATATGAGGTTAAGCATTCCGGTATCAATAAAAACAGAAAAATCAATGTGTGTATAAATAATCCAATTATCAGATTAATAGGTACAGCGAATCAGCGATCGCACTACTGTCCGCCTTGATTTACCGTATGCCCAGATTTTTGATTGCTACTCAAAATAGTAATAACTTGAGTAAAAAGCCTTTTGTCATGGAGCTAGTGAGTAAATGCCAACATTTGTCAAGATTGAACAAGGGAAAGTCGATAAATCTACCTTTGACCAATATATACCTGCCCATAAAGCCTACGTTCAGGAGTTGATTGCAAAAGGACACAAAGCGCGAACAGGCTATTGGGCAGAAGCGCGAGGCGGGATGTTGCTGTTTGAGGCAGCCTCAAGGGACCAAGCAGAAGCGATTGTAGCCAGCGATCCCTTAGTACAACACGGTTGTGTCGATTACCAACTTTATGAATGGCGGATTGTTATGGAATAACACACATTTACTGAATTTTAATGTTATGCTTTTATAAGACCTGGACCTATGCGACTTCAACACCCAAACCTTGTCAGAACCGGAAGGTGGCAGCAACACGGGAGGCTTGTGGTAGGCGTAGTCTCCGGGTCGCCCTATTTTTAGGAGCGTTCAGGAGCAATGCCTGGTTTTGGAGATATTGTTCAAAAAGCTTTTTACCTCGGTGTAGGACTGGCTTCTTACGCAGGTGAAAAAGCAGGGGGAAAATTAGCGGAAGTGCGATCGCAAGTCCAAAAACTGGCAGACGAAATGGTGGCCAAGGGCGAAATGAACACCGAAGAAGCCCGGCGCTTCGTCGAAGATATGATGAAGCAAGCCCAACAACCGCAAGCATCTGGTGAAACCCCTGAAAAAACGCCTACTTCAGAACCTCGCCGCATCGAAATTTTAGAGGAAGATGAAGAACCAACGGTGAAAGAGACATCAGGTGAAAACGTGGATGAATTACGCCAACAAGTGCTAGAACTGCAAGAAGAGTTAAAACGATTGCAACGCGATTAGTTAAAAAGCATTGTTTTAGTTCTAAATGATTAATAACTGGCATTTTGACCAAAGAAAAAAGGATACAAGCCCCTGAATTTATTTATGGAAAAGGTAAAAATATATAAGCCGATATACGAAGTACAAGGCTTATAACGTCCTTGTTTCAAGCCCCTGAATTTATTTATGGGGATTGTAATTTTGAATGCGTGAATTTTGAATTTTGAATTCGAGCGAAGCGAGTGACATGGTGCTATATATACAAACTTGATATGATAAATTGCCCAATGTGTACTTTAGTGCTTCAAATGAGACAGCACAAAACGTCCTGTTTATAGCCTGTAAAGGCATCAAGTTTATGGAGCAATGGCAAAAAGATTTAGTAGAAATCGTAGAAACAGTGGCAGATGAAGTAGAGCGTTTCTTCCTCGGAATGGGTGAAATGGTAGACGCCTTTTTTGAGCTAACGGAAGAAATTACTGAGCAAGTACACAGTAATATTGTCACTGAAGTAGATCAGTATTTACAAGATTTAGCTGAACCAATGATGGAAGCTTACTGGGAGTTAGAAGACGTTGTAGCAGACGTAGATCCTGGTTTTCCGTATTCAGTCGAACCCACAGCCGAAAGAAATCCAGCTTGCATGGGTTGTACTCACTACCACGGTCAAGTTTATGGCGGTAACTTGTTAGTTTGTGCCATGCATCCCCACGGTTATGAAGATGAGAATTGTCCAGACTGGGAAAAGGAGGAGGGTTGAGGAGAGATGGGGAGATGGGGGACGCTCTGACGCGGAGAATAATCAAATGATAAATGACAAATGACTAATAACAAATGACTAATAACAATTTACCCGAAAGTGTATCTGGGCTAAGCCAAGAAATGAAGTATGGCGAGCGTGATATTGCGGAAGGCAAACTAATTACCTTTCCGAATCCCCGTGTGGGAAGGCGATACGACATTAACATTACTTTGCCGGAATTTACTTGTAAATGTCCGTTTTCCGGGTATCCTGATTTTGCGACTATTTATATTACCTATGTGCCTGATGAACGAGTAGTGGAGTTGAAGGCACTCAAGCTTTATATTAACAGTTACCGCGATCGCTATATTTCTCACGAAGAATCTGCTAATCAAATTTTGGATGATTTTGTCGCCGCTTGTGACCCGTTAGAAGTTACCGTAAAAACAGATTTCACCCCTCGCGGCAATGTTCATACCGTAGTTGAAGTACGTCATCAAAAGAGTCATTAGGCATTGGGCATCGGGCATCGGGCATTGGGCATTGGGCATGGGGCATTAGTTTTAGACAAATGACAAATGACAAATGACAGCTGACATTACTAATATGCGCCCAATTGAGTCACCCATAAGGTGAACCCCAGCCAGTAGCCTGTGGCTGGAGTTTTCTTTATAGTTTTTATGCTTAAAAAGCAAGTGTCCTTAGATGGCGGCTAATTCTGGACACTTGCCACGGTTATATCTCGGTTGAATACCAAGAAAGGCTATCTCGAAATCGTTGAGGAACAGGAGAGTGGAAACCGTATTTCGTACTTCAGGCAAGGGATGAAAGATGCCAGAAGGCGTAAACGTCTTAATCAATCGCGTGATAACCTAAAAGCGATAGTTGCGATCGCGTACCCACATACTAATCGGTAGTGCGTTTCCTTGGGGATCGACTTTCGCCTTCACCACGATGGGTGGTACTTGTCCTCTCCTAGCGCGTTGGGCTTGCAAATCGTTCCGAATCTGCTGCCGTTGGTTTTCTGGGATGTAATATGTTTCTAAACCGTAGTTGATGGAACCATCTTCATAGACGCCTCTTAAGGCTACTTGATTAGCTCTTAGGGAAGTGGGGCGCGAGCTACTTACTCGTAATGGTCTCCAAGCTCTAGGAACACCACGACCAGAAGATACTTGTTCTTGTAAAGTCACGTAGATGTTGGTTCCTTCAGGCAATCTTCTACCACTTCCACGACCTTTACTGACTAAGGTCTGCCAACCAGGCAATCTGCTCAAATTAGCAGTCCGGGATATATTATAGTCCAGGGCTAGGCTGTTTCCTTGTAGGACATCATTAGGGTTTACAGGCGCGGTTTGCAAAATCACCGTCTTGCCCGTCATATCTGTGTAAAGCGCTTGGGCTGGTACTGCCATAATTAGCGCTGTTTGCACCGCCAATGGTGCTAGTAACCGCCAAACAGGTAAGGGCTTATTTGATTTTTGTTCAGTAGCAATCAGGTAATCCCGAAAAGTCACCGTCTTGGAAAATTCAGCTTCGGGAGACAAGGATTTATTTTTAGATTCAGAGGAATTACTTGTCATGAGCGTAGTCCTAAAAAGCAGGGGGTGATGAGGAGGACAAAAGTAACGAGATTAGGACTAACGCAGAGAAACTTTAACAATTTTAGATTTTAGATTTTAGATTGAAGAAAAAATCTCAAATCTAAAGTTCCAAATTTTTACTGAATTCTGAATTCTGAATTCTGAATTCTTTCTTCCACTACTTCTGACTTGTAGCCTTAGATGTACCAGGTTGGCGGCGTTCAAACCAAAGCCCAGCACTAATTAAAGCTGAACCGCATAAAACGAAAACCAGGGACTTAAAAAGTAAGTCGGTATCATACTCCTGTACCCGGCTGATAATTTGGAGTGTTACTAACAGCATACCTCCCCAAAAGGAACTTCTGTTATTTAATTTCAATCCTTCTTGAATTAGTCCCCAGGCTAATGTTGCTAGAAGTACATTGAAAATAAAAACCCCAAGTTCATCAATTCGGCTGATAGTTTGATGCCAAAAAGGTACTAAGGCAATAAAGACAAGAAAAGTAGTGATGACAGCAGTCGTAAAAATCACTTCGCGGCGGGGAGGATTATTTCTTTGACGCAGGAGAAACAACCACTGCAACACCGCTAAGCCGCTGAGAATTCCCAAATCAATTATCGGCAGAGACTCGAACAAGTTTGTCAAAGTCGTTGGCTGATTATAGCTATAATCTGGAGAGTCCCAGACCCAACGAAAAGACAGGACATAGAAGACGATACCAAAGCTTACCAATGCTAAATTACGAGCTAGGGATTGAAACAATCTGTAATTTATGGTTGGAAACAGCAGGTCATCATAACTCCAGAATAATGCAGGTGGAAGTGCAAAAGCAAAAGATGCCACCCAAGGGGCTATATCAGCATAATTTAGCAGTGGCAGAGGATTGAGGTTGGCTTGCAAGGAACTAGCAAAGACAAAGGCTGCGAGGGCGAAAATCCAACGCGATCGACAGAAGTAAGCTAAGGGTACAAACACCAGCCACGCCAACAGAGGCATATGCTGTACCAGTAGTCGTGACCAAATGACTTCACTTGAAGGGTACCACAAATCTTCCAGCCCCGTCCAATACCCAATTTCCACAAGGATAATTGACAGAATTCCTAAAGAATTTAAGAACAGACTATAGGCGATGACTGCGACACCAAATCCCCAGGCGAGAAACAATTGGGAAATTGAACCGCTAATATTGAACATCTGGGCCATCAGCAGTAGATTTGCGCCTAAAATGAAAGCACTTAAAATTAGCAAACACTCTCCCAGTAAGCGTTTGCTTTGTTGTGCCTTCTTTCCTTGAGCTTGTCTCCAAGTGTAAAAACCAGCGATCGCGGTTGCAAAAAACAAACTCATCAGCAGAATAAACTTGACTTCTCGTGAGCCTGATTGCCAGTTTGCTGCTACAAAGGTAATTATGCCCAAGCATAAAAGGATGCTGCCTGTGGCGATCGCTATTGCAACAAAGCGATCGCGTGCAGCAGCTTCCACGTTTTTAAATTGGTAACGTTCTGCTATTTGTTCATACTGCGAAGAACTAATTATTCCTTCATCCCTCCATAATTGTGCTTCTTTGCGTAATTTTTGCGGGAAATTATCTAAGAACATGACCTTCTCCGGTGCAGTGGGGTAGCTTGGCCATTGCATTCCCAATGGCGGTCATTATATTTTGAGTATGAAGCCAAAAGCTTTAATTACACTGTTCTTGTGTAACAGTTTTAGTTGGATTCTGATACAAACAAATTAGTAATAATTCAGCAATTCCTGAGTCAGAATTCTGAAGTCAGAATTCAGAAGCCAGAATTTTAACGGCAATTATTTATATATCTACATGGAAAACCCTTCTAATTTATTACTGAAACTTTCGCGGCGATTGTTTACAAATCTAGATGAACAAGAAAAATTTATTGAGGCGTTAATAAATCCTCAGCCTTTTTCATCTAGCATTCTTTGGTGTCAGGAAAAACCAGAATTTTCGCCTTTTCCAGTGGAAACACCAACGCATTGGCAACCGCAATTTATAGACCGGTTACAGTTAGGAGAAAAACCTGGTCAAAATTCATTACATGAAAAAGGATATTTTTATTGTTTGGATTTTTCTTCAGTTTTTGCCGCTGCTACTTTGTTAGCAATTTCTCAGCCAGTAGATTTAATTTTTGATATGTGTGCTGCACCTGGAGGGAAAAGCATCTTCGCTTGGAAAGCTTTACAACCAGATTTACTCATCAGTAATGAAGTGATTGGCAAACGTCTGGGAATGCTAATTTCTAATTTGAAGCGTTGCCATATCAGCCCTAGCGCTGTAGTTAATAGAGATTCGAGTATATTTGCCGAAATGATTCCAGCTTCTAACAACTTGGTAATAGTTGATGCTCCTTGTACTGGACAATCACTACTTGCTAAAGGCGAAAAAGCACCTGGTTGTTTTCATCCAACTGCTATTAATAAAAGTGCCAATAGACAAAAACGCATTATAGCTAACTCTGCTAAACTTGTTTCGCCACAAGGATATCTTGCTTATATGACTTGCACCTATTCCCTAGAAGAAAACGAGCAGGTTTGTGAGTGGCTTTTAGAACGTTTCCCTCATTTTCAAGCGATGGAAATTAGTCATTTAGCAAAATATCAGTCTCATTTAACTACGATGCCTTGTTATCGAATGTTTCCTCAAGATAGGTTAGGTGCGGGTGCATTTACAGTATTATTTCAAAATACTAATGAAGGTGAGAGTCAGGAAGTTAATTTAGATGCAATGTCTTCGCTGTATATCTACCAAAATCTGAATGTTAGTCTCATAAAAGATTTGAAACGAGATTATGGAACAAACAGTTAGAAAGCAGCAGTCTGAGCTTGCCGCTTTGATTGCACAGAACAGTAACACAGATGGTGTCCATGCCACAGCGATCGAGCGGTTGTTTTTAATCCGCTCCTCGCAACCAACTGCGCCTCTTCATGCTTTGCATGAGCCTGCTCTGTGTATCGTCGCTCAGGGCAAGAAGCAGGTAATGTTGGCGGAGAATCTGTATGTTTATGGTCAAGATCAATGTCTGGTGGTGTCCATCGATCTGCCTGTGGTCGGTCAAGTGATTGAAGCTACGCCGAGCTTTCCGTATCTATGCCTCCGGCTAGATTTAGATCCAGGAGAACTCAGTACACTGATGATGGAGGCGAAATTAGACGCTGCTGCTAACCAAGCACCAGAACCAGGCTTGTCTTTGAGTCCCGTTACTCCCCAACTGCTGGATGCAGCGATCCGACTTGTAGAGTTGTTGGAAACTCCCCAAGATATTGCCATCCTCGCGCCTTTGGTTGTACGAGAAATTCTCTACCGTTTGCTATCAGGCGAACAAAGTGCGCGATTGCGACAGATTGCCTTAGTCGATAAACGGCTCCAGGGGATCACCAGGGCGATTAACTGGCTCAAATGGAACTATGAAAAGCCATTTCGCATTGATGCGATCGCTCGTGAAGCCTGCATGAGTTCGTCGTCTCTTCATCATCACTTTAAATCTGTCACGGCCATGAGTCCTTTACAATATCAAAAACAACTTAGGCTCCAACAAGCCCGTCGCTTAATGCTAGGGCAGGGAATGGACGCAGCAACAGCTAGTCATTACGTCGGTTACGAAAGCCCTTCACAGTTCAGCCGTGAATACAGCCGATTGTTCGGCGCACCACCGTTGCGTGACATCGCTAGACTAAAAAGTGGTCAAGAAACGTAGAAGTGAGTGGAGAGTAGGGAAAACAAATTTATATACAAAGAATAAATCAAAAATTACCCGGTATCAGCTCTCGACTTTGTGAAATAAACATTGTACAAAACAATTAAACAGTACAGGATCTAAGTTACATGAGTCGAAAAGTTAGCAAAGTTCTGAAACAGTCTGGAGTTATTCCTTATAGAGTTAACAACGGTAAAGTCGAAATCTTGTTGATTACTACTCGTAACTATCAGCACTGGGTAATTCCCAAAGGAGATATTCCGTCGGGAATGAGTCCGCCCGATTCAGCAGCCAAAGAAGCTTGGGAAGAAGCAGGGGTAATTGGACAGGTAGATGCGAATCAACTAGGCACTTACAAGTACCGCAAACAAGGCAAAGCCTACCGGGTCAAAATGTATTTATTACCAGTAGATATCTTGAGTGAAGATTATCCAGAAGCAACTAAAAGAAAACGCCAGTGGGTAGAAGTGAATCAAGCTATCAGGTGGGTTAAGTTTAGTTCACTCAAACGAGTCATTAAAGGTTTTTTTCAGGTCAAATCTTCCTCTTGTGCATTTCGATGCTAATGAAGAATTCAGAATTCAGAAGTCAGAATTCTGAAGTCATACAATTTTTGATTTCGGATTTGAGACTTTCCCAGATGGATTGTCAAAGAGTTAGTAAATAAACTTTTTGACGATCCATTTGTCGTAATCATGTTTAAAATTGCTAATCAGAATCAAGAGTATGGGAGATTGGGAATCGCCACCTATAAGCACCACAAACTTTTCAATTTGATGTGGTGTTTGACTATTTATTCATATCCACCAGTCACTTAACCTTCATCTGAATTCTGACTCCTGAATTCTGAATTCTGAATTATACTATAAGCTTGCAAACTTATCTGTTGCGTCAATCAAAGCACTACAAATTCCTGGTTCACTCATGGAATGACCGGCATCAGGAATCACAATAAATTCGGCTTCTGGCCAAGCACGATGTAATTCCCAAGCTGATATCATCGGGCAAACTACATCATAACGTCCCTGAACAATTACCGCCGGAATATGGCGGATGCGGTCAACATTTAAAAGTAATTGATCTTCTGTTTCAAAAAATCCCTTATTGATAAAATAATGGCATTCAATACGAGCAAAAGCTGAGGCAAATTCACTGTCACCAAACTTTTGCATGAGTTCTGGATCGAAAAAAAGTCTACTTGTACTAGCTTCCCAAATTGACCAAGCACGCGCTGCTGTCAATTGAATTTCTAAATCTGGACTGGTCAAGCGTTTGTAATATGCTGCAATCAAATCGTGACGTTCATCGATGGGAATTGGTTTTAAATATTCTTCCCAAGCATCAGTAAAAATATAGCTAGTACCTTCTTGATAGAACCATCGCAACTCTTTTTGTCTGAGCATAAAGATACCACGAAGAATTAATCCCGTGCATCGAGAGGGATGGGTTTGACTATAGGCTAATGATAAAGTGCTACCCCAACTACCACCAAAGACTACCCACTTTTCTATATTTAAATGTTGGCGGAGTTTTTCGATATCACTAACTAAATCCCAAGTGGTGTTTTCTCGTAATTCAGCATGGGGTTTACTTTGACCACAACCGCGCTGGTCAAACATCACCAGCCGCCATTTTTCTGGGTGGAAATATTGGCGATAAACAGGTGGACATCCACCACCAGGCCCTCCATGCAGCAAAACTATGGGTTGGCCTTGGGGGTTACCTGATTCTTCAAAATGGATAGTATGCAGGTCAGAAACCTGTAAACTTCCTTCTCGGTAAGGTTCGATCGCTGGGTAAAGTTCTCGCATTTTAGATATCGTATCAGCAATATAATCATAGCGATCGTTATGATTTTAAGGAACTCCAAAGAATAAATTTATGATTAGATCTGCACTACAATTTTAAGTTCCTGAAGTTGTTGCTTTAACCAAGCAGAAAACAAGTCTCTTAGAATCTTACAGCGCAGTGCTTCATCTAAATGAGGCTGAATAATTTCTTCAACCCAAATAAGATGAACTCCTTTTTGTGTGACAATTGGCTTGAGAAGCTGCGGCGGATGAGCAGTAAAGACACAAGCTGCAATCTCCGGACTAAAATTGCTACGGCATCGGATTCCGCAATATCCACCGACACGGCGTAGTTCTGGTTCTTGTATGTATTGCTGGGCAATATCTTGGAAACAGATTTTGTTTTCTTGCAGTGCATAAAACAGTTTCCAGGCTAAGTCCTCGTCATCTAAAACAACTTCATAAGTAATAGATGGAGCATAATCGAGTTGATGTGCAGAAAAGAAAGGTTCGACTTGCTCTACAAATAGATGATTAGCTAACTTTGCAGAAAGCAGGGAAATTTGGACTAATTCTTTGAATTCATTTAGGGAAAGATAATGTTTTTCTAACCAGACTTCGGTATCTTTAGCTTTGACAAGTTTTTTTGTCACTCGCATGTTATCTGCCGCCTGCTGAAGCTCTCCTGCATGGATTTTTATGCCTGCTTTATCAGCAGCATCAGCAATAATTTTACGAGTAGCTATTGCTGCAATAATATCTGGAATTTGGCAAGAAAGCTTAAGTTGATACAATATATCTTCCGCAGAAATAATCAAAGAATCAGTCATTACTTAATTCCTTTTTTTATAGAGAACCAATCTCTAGATTGTGTCGTTGAAACAGCAATAGCATCTTCAACGACACAATCTGAAAATATATACTCCCTTTTTCCAAAGAATTAGTGATGGGTATTAACGAAATTGAATAACCCTTCAAAACTATTAGGAACGCAGGGCAATTGCAGGTCGCTTATGATAATGTCACAATCTTGAATATCGGCAGTTTCTTGTTTAGGGCTATTGTTTGTTTGTTTCGTAGACAATCCCATTTGTTTAAGTAAACGACTGATGTGACGTTCGGTAATTTTAATCCCAATTTCACTTACTAAATGTTTGCTTAACCATTGTGCTGTCCAGCTTTGAAACGGATAGCCATACTCATGAGGGCTATGAGTTACCAATTCTTTCAAGCGTTCGATATATTGCTCATTAACACTCTTTGGCCTGCCTATTCTTTGTTCCTGCCAATGGTGGGCTAACCCAGCTTTTGCTACACTACTCCAATATCGCGCCATGTGATAGGAGCAGCCTAATATTTGAGAAATTTTGCTTGGAGATTTACCTTGATCTGCCAGCAACATAATTTCGATCCGACGACGGTATTCGGGTTGTAAATTTGCTTGAAGATTTTTCAGCAGAACTTTTTGCTGAAAAGGTGTTAAAAACTTACTGGTATTAACGTTATAGTTTTCAAAAGATTGAAATTGCTTGATTTCAGGTGACATAGACATTACAAACCTCATCCAAATAGAAAAAGCATTCCAAATTGGTGTTTTTGCAATAACAGCTATTTAATTGGTCTATTTAGCTCAATATTTTTTGAAAAATCTGTTCCACCAGTCTCATCTGCTTTTTATGACTAAGCTATAGTGAAATACAATTCAGTTAAAGTGAATTGCTTTGCTAAATAGCCTAATTGTGCATTTATTTGAGCAACTTCAATCTTAGTAAAGTAATTTTAGCAATCACAGCCCTAAATAGTAGTAAAGTATTTCATTGAGATTTTATTTAATTTATATCTCCAGAAAGATTTAAATTGTTAGTTATTTATTAACCCAAGTTGCGTGTAACGTGACTCCGAGTGCAAAGCATCCGAAGAGTTATGCGATCGCACAAATGCAATTTCACATTTTTTGCCTATGAGTGATTTAAAAAATAGGCTGATTTCAGCTTAGACTGTCCACTCCGCCTAAAAATATTTCCGGCACAATAAAGGACTTATATTCCTTATTTATCAAACAGAATAAAGGCGTCAGTCGTCAGAATGGGCTAAACGCCCCGCTACCGCTAACAGCAATGTTTTTTGACCGAAAAAGCGGTGCTTCGCAGCGTAAAGCCTTCTCCTTTGGAGACGCTAACGCGAACGGCATGGCAACTCTTAGAGACGCTACGCGAACGCTTAGAGCGAGTCTTCTCCCTTGGCGCTAGCCTCTCGCTTTGGGAGAAGGGGAGACGCTTTAGCGCAACGAGCGTCGCGTCAAGATTGTTGAATTCTGTATTCTGTATTCTTTTTCAAGAAGCTAATGGTGTGTAAATATCCTGAGAATTGGAATTAAGATAAGGACGTTGCAATTCAATTCCCTGTAAGTCAAATTGTTTGATAATCCCAGTCATACGATTTTCTGTTGATTCATCTCCTTGTTGCAAAGCTTCTAGTAAACCATTGGTAATAATTTGACAACGATTTATGCCAAAACTTTCTTTTTCAGAAAATTTATTATTTGGTTCTTCTGCAAGAGCAAGTCCTGGGGCGAGTAATTTTGTAAACAGCGGTACTTCGTCTCTAAAATACGATTTATCTTTTACATAAATATCTTGTAACACTTGTTGAATAACTGGATATTTGGCTTTTTCAAAGTAAAGCACTGCTGTATCATAGCGCTCGTAGTCTGAAGGATTGTAGAGTGCTTTAAAAGTGAAGGGAATCAACATGGTGTTTAGTTGCTGTGTGAGGCTACTCATGACTGCAACTGCACCTTCAGGACTTAAATTAAAGTAGACACGTACAAGGTGTGAATCGATCGCTGTATCAGCACCACTTGATACTCCGGCATCTCCAACCGCCATGTAAAAACCGTTCTGCACTAAATTACGAGGCATCTTGACAGCAACTATGTCTGGAGCGATCGCATTTTGCTCTGTATCTTGAAGAGAGCGATCGCGTTCTATATGCAAAGTCAAGTCACCTTTTTTCACCGCAACAGTGCGATCGCTCTCTTCCATTAAAACTTGCCAACCAGGGTCAAAATAGCCTTTACCTTTATTGGACAAGTGTAATTGCTCATAAAACTCTACATCTACTCCAAGATAAGTATTGTTCTCTAGATTTTTGGGCATTGTCGCATCCATTGGATTTATATCTAAAGACAGAGCAGTTCGTCCAGCACCGCAATAGTAGATGCTATAGAGAAAATTGCACAATTGTGAATTGAGAAACTTGTGCTGAAGGGTTAATGGTAATCGCTGAAAGCGTGATACTGCCTCCTCTGGAAGTTTTAAGGGTTTGTAATTTGGATGAGAAATACAAAAGTTAGATTGAACCTGAACTTTAGTGGCTATATCTTCCAAAGTAGTTAGTAATGGCTGGCTCGAAATATTTGCAGTTTGCAATGTCAGTGAATTTAGCAATTGCATAATTTTATGTTAGTAATTAAATCTACTTAGACAAGTGCAAAGGTGTATGGTAAATCAATTCAAAAGCTGTCATTCCAAACACAGTCTGAATTGATTGTTCTGGACGACACAACAAAGTTTTGGCAACTTGAAGAATGCAAATTTCTGAATTACCAAAGGTTTTATCGTGCTGAAGCGTTGCTAGAATTGCTTGGATCAAAGCTAAACCTGAAAATTGCACGACACGTAGCAAAAAATCAGGACGACGCTCTAAAATTTCGGGAAAGTTGCTGAAATAAGTGATTGTCAAAGCGGCGATCGAAGGCTGAAGCAGTCCCAGGGAAGTTGTAGCTAGATGTAGAGATTCTTCGATGGGAATTGTTTTACTAGTAATCAAGCCATATAACCAAATTTGCAGGTAACTAGCAATCAGTGTTCCTAAATCACTAGCTGGATCTCCCAAACTTGATTTTTCCCAGTCAATTAGGCGAATGATACTGTTAGCTGGTGGCGATGTTGGAGAAACTGCTGCTTCCCAACTATTGGCTAGTAAGATATTATTCAGCTTGAGGTCGTTATGAATCAGACAACAAGGTTCAACAGCATTGCTTAATTCTGCCATCGCCTCTTTCAGACTAGAGTATCGCTGATAAAGTGCAAAGAATTTCAAAGCATTGTCAGGATAACTGCCAAAAATTTCTGGAGTCAGTCTTCCTAAAGTAATAGTTATCTCAAAAGCCTGGTTACTAAATACTCCCGTTTTGAATTCAAACACTTCTTGATAGTCTCGACGATCTAAAGTTAGGCGATGAATTGCAGCAACTATTTCACCGATCGCGGATGCAACAGCAGTAGGAAAGATATTCTCTCTACCGTAGAAATTTGCCACATCACGATAATCTGGGAAATAATCAAAAACAATAATTGAATTTTCATCATCAAAATAAATTGCTTCTGAGAAAGACGAACGAATATATCTAAATTCGGAAAAAGTTTGTAATAACTTTTGAAATTGCCACTCTCTAAAAAATTCACCTGCTGTTTTACCTTGACGGTTATGAGGTTCTTGCTTAACTAGAAATTGACGGTCATCTGACAAAGTAAGTAAAAGATTAAAATTTTTAGCAGGTTTTAATTCAATCTTGCTACTGTTCCGATTTTCTTCAGTACAGATACCTTTGTCAATTAGGTAATCAAGAACATTTTTGTTACTTAATAAAAAAGACATATTTTGAAAACTCTTGCTAGATATAATAGACTTGTTGCATAAATATTTTTTTGTCGGGCTACGCCCCGCTTCTCTACGAGACGCTACGCGAACGCTAACACGCACGAGGCAAGAGAGGCGCAAAGAAAGACTTTTGCAAGAGGTCTATTGTGAACAGGAGATACTATCTTGCTATCGATGTTGACGAGTATCAAGAAATAACTTGACTAGCGACACAATGTTAGAGATAGCAAATCCTACTAGTGCATACTCTAATAACTTTATTTCAAAGTTACTAGCATGAAAATAAGTATTACTTTTTCCTCCATTTATCACCATAAAATCTACATCAGGTAATTCTTTTAGTAAGATTTCACAATTATGAAATATTTCAAAATTTGATGTTTTATTCATTGTTTTAACTTCTTGGAGTACTAAAGTTATTCTAAATAATTCGTAAACAAATTTGTTCCATGTTCACTACCTTGATGAGTAGTTTATCAATAAAATCAAATAGCTATATTGATATTATTGATTGGTACATTATTGAATGTGAGCAGGATATAAAGACTTAATCCCGCTCATTAGCTAAATTGAATAGGATTCACCAATCACACACAAACTGAATCCTATTCAATATTAATAAACTAGCCTTTACTATCTACTAAATGACTTGGCTAAGGAAACAACATTATTCAGTGCATACAAAGTTACACCGAATTCCAGCAATTTGTTGATTCCGGGTCCTTGTCCTGCTTGCACGTTCATAGCATCTGTATCAGCTAGGTCTTGCAGGAAACTTTCAGAATCCATAAACAGTTCAGAACCAGTAGGATTCAGTGCAGATTTTTTGGTATTAGCCATTGGTTTTTCCTCCAATATTTTTTGGAAAACAGATTAGTATGTGTTTGGAATTAAGCGTTAATTGCTTACCCTCACACTTGCATTATTAGCTGTAATAATTCAGTTTTCAAGGCTAAACACTTGATTTATTCGACCCAAATTGACTAATTATGTCGAGGTCAATATTTTAAATATTTTATAGATACAGCAGTTCTAAATCATTTGTGAACAAAGAGATACCCGACTTCTTGAAGAAGTCATATAGCAATCGGAATTGAAACGTGAGAAAATACTGAGATAAAAACCACCTATTTATAAGCTCTTTTCGGTCTACTGACATTACGATCTTCGCATGTGGCTGGTAGGAGCTTGGCTACCTACCTGTGTAGTATTTGGCAAGCGGGGTGTATATCACAAACACATTTTCGAGACATAATTAGACAAGTTTTGTCTTTAAAAAAAGACGATAACCGTGCTGTTAGAGCTTTGAGCGCCTAACTAAGGTTAAGAGCAGATATCGACATACAAGGGTATTGCAGGTTTAGGGGTCATCGTGGCAAGATGGGTTTTTTGGACACTAAGTGATTTAGATAAACGCTCAAACGGTTACCCAGAGTTAATTACAGCTTGTGAAATCTTTAAAATTTTTCTATCCCTACTCCCTACTCCCTGTTATGTAAATGCTCGTTTACTGGGATGATGGAAGCCTAAAAAATTTCAGTAATTGATGTCAGTACGATTGAATACTATTTATATAAAACCTACCGTAGTCTTCCTGTCAAGGAATTTTAAAAGATGTGTCCAGTCGGTGTTCGTACTAGTCAGTCAACTCATGCCTTAGAAACCGGCTTAGCAAAGCTTTGGCTGATACTGGTGGGAGTAAACCAATACGAGGATGAGCAAATACCCTGTTTGCGTTACTCAGCAGTAGATTGTCAGGGTTTAGGGGAAGCATTAAACGCTGCAACTGTGGGATTTCCTCAAAAGGATGTCAGAATATACCATGATTTTGCTCAGCAGCAGCCCCGATTAGAAAATATCCGTACCAGTCTCAAAGAAGTAGCTGCTGCTACTAAATCCATTGACACTGTTCTGTTTTATTTTTCCGGACATGGGATGCTAGAGCCATCGAGTCAACAGGTGGTATTGTGTCTCCAAGATACTCAAAAAGACAATTTAATAAATACTGGTTTAAAGTTGCAGGAATTATTGCAATTATTAGAAAATTGTCCCGCCCAGCAGCAGCTTTTATGCCTGGATGCTTGTCATAGCGGTAATATGACATTGTTGGGCGCTAGGGGAGAAACACCAATAGACCCCCAACTCAACCCCACACAAGAATTAGTAGAAATTCTTCGACAACGCGCTGCTAAGAGAAAAGGATTTTATGCCCTATTATCCTGCGATCAAGGGCAACAATCTTGGGAATTTCCCCAATTAAAACATGGAGTATTCACTTACTATTTAATTCGCGGACTACGGGGAGAAGCTGCTGATTCCCAAGGCGTGATTGAAGCAGATGGACTTTATCGCTACGTCTATCACCAAACCCTGGCATATATAGATAAAGCTAATCAGCAATTGCGGGTAATTAATCAGCTAAAAAAAGGCAGAGGCGACAACCAAATTCATTCAGAATATCCATCGCAAACACCGAAGCGAATTGTGGAAGGAATTGGAGAGGTAATTTTAGGAATCAAACCAGATAAAACTGTGTCTACAAGACATCCACGACAAGCATTAGTTATGGAGGGATTCCCCAAAAGCAAGAGTGCTTTGGCTTTGAGTAAAATACTGAATACATCCGGTGGTTTTGAGATAAATTATTGGAATGTTAGCGAAAAAAACCCAGCTTCAGATGTCCGTAAAGCAATTCAAAAGTGTTTGCTATCTGAATCTTTTTCCGAATCACCCACTAACGCTAATCCTCTAGAAGAAATTCCAACTGTATTTTTATATCTCCGAGGACAAATTCAAGAAACAGAACAAGGAGAAGCTGTATTTGTACTTTCCGATCGTGTTGTAATTAATCGTTCTTGGTTGAGAAAACAGCTGCGCCGCTGTCGTTCGCAACAAATTATCATCCTCGATTGTCCTCTAGGAAGCGACAGTTGTGTATCTGTGCGGGATTGGGTGGAAGAACTGCAATTAGGACTAGACGCGGAACAATGTTTAATTGCTGCTGCTGCGCCATCTTCGGAAAGTCAATCCTTTGCTTGTTCCTTAGTGGAAACCCTCAGTAGGGTAGCACAACTGTCCTACCCTACCAACCCTACGATTCAACAATCTGGATTAACCGCAGCAGCTTGGATTACACAGTTACAACTTGAATTGTCAGGAATTGATATCCAATTATATTTTTGGTTATTTGGATCTCAAGGTGTGATTGAAGTTTTCCCAGGAAAAAATTTGTTTTCTAGTGAGACTTCTGAGCAAAAAGCTGAAGATATAGATGATTTGAGTTCAGCAGTGGGTGTAGATTATACTCAATTGCGAGATTTACTCAAAGCTGGGAGATGGTTGGAGGCAGATGAGGAAACCACAACTCTGATGTTGAAGATAGCTGGTAAAGAAGAAAAACGCTATCTTGATTTAGCAAGTTTGGAAAACTTTTCTTGCAGTGATTTATCTACTATCGATAGACTCTGGGTTAAATATAGTCATGGACGCTTTGGTTTTGGCGTTCAGAAACGTATTTGGGAGAGTATTAGAGATACTTCTGGCGGCGATCCTGTGCTAGCTTTGATGATTGGCAATGATAATGTTGCTGGTTCTCAAACTTGTATTGATTTTGCCAATCGCACTGGCTGGCGTTTAAAAGATTCTTGGATAGATTATAGTGAGCTAAATGTAAATGATAATGCTCCCAATGGGCAATTACCTTACTTTGGTTTTTTTGAGCAAGTGTGGCGGGTAAAGGTATTGGGTGTTTGGGAATGGCATAGTGCGATCGCCACAGCTTCCTGGTGGCGATTATGTGTTGCTTTATTCTCTCGCCTTGAGACTTGTCAAATGAAGTAGGAATTGGGGCATTGGTCGTTGGTCATTGGTCGTTGGTCATTAGCAAAGAACAAATGACAAATGACAAATAACAAATGACAAATGACAATTTGTTTTTCAGACAACTTTTTTAATATTTGGAGTGACTCAAGTATGGTTAAACTACCGATATACCGATCGCTTGGGAATACCGCTCAATGCATAAAAATACTAAAAGATTTGCTGCTATTTTTTTGTTGGTGTTTTCTCTAATTGTTTCTCTCAACTTTGCTGCCATCGCTCAAGATACTTCAGATGTTACTTCCCTGAATTTTGCACCATCTCGGACTTGTTCAGTTCCTCCTAATCTCAGAACTCAACAAGTCATTGGTGATAATGGTAGTAAGCGAGTTCAGATGGGCGATCGCATTAAAGTTAGAGTTGATGGATTGTCAGCAGCCACAAATTCAACCGATAAGTCCAATCCATTCGATCCTCGACAATTAGTCTTGTACTTAAATGGCTATGAAGTAAAGGATGTACACGGAGAACCAAGCATCATCTGGGCTAAGGATGTATACGGAAAACCAACCGTCCTCACAGTTGAGGATAAAGATAAAAAAAGAATTGTTGATGAGGATTGGTTAACCTTTCGACTTGAACGTAATGATCGGTCTGAAGATGTATGGAGTGCGCTGATTGGTAGAGCCAGTCAATACAGTATTGACGTGATAGTAGGGGTAGGCTGTCCCAATAAAATTGCCATTCCCATCAGCGATTCTCAGTCACCTCCTCAAATAAAAATAGTTCTCTTATCGTGGCGGTTTTGGCTGTGTGTCCTTTTAGTTTTGGCTGTTGTATTATTATTCGCTAGATATTGCCGAAACACTCTTCGTAGTTCTGGAATAGAAGGAGTTTACTCGAAAAAAGAGGTCGTCGATGGTGAAGAAAGGTCGATCACAAAAGAAGTTAGCATTAGACCCGAACAACGTAAAAGTCGAATCGCTCAAATTTTTCTTGGTAGGAAAAAAATCAATCAAAATCCATTCAGTCTATCGATATCTCAACTCGCTTTCTGGACATTTATCATTTTTGCTTCTTACATGATTATCTACGGGATAACAGGAGATTATACCAATATTTTAAACCAACAATCCCTAGTATTATTGGGGATTAATTCGGTAACTGCATTTGGTAGTTCGTTAATTGATGGACAAGGTGATGATAATAAGAGAAAGGGGACTCAAGGAATTTCTGAAGGCTTTTTTCAAGATATCTTATCGGATATTAATGGAGTCAATTTTCATCGATTCCAAACATTCATTTGGACAGTTGCCATCGGGATATTTTTTGTTTGGGAGGTCGCCAAAAATCTGGCAATGCCGGAATTTGATGAAACACTTCTAACTCTACAAGGAATCAGTTCCGCCACATATCTAGGACTGAGAGGACAAGAGCATCATGGAATGACCACAACTCCCAAACAACCTGAAAAAGATAGCTCATTTGAAGAACATTCAACACAAGAGAACAATCCACAGGAAAGTACAGAAACATACAAATACAATTCACAGGAAAGCGATTCTCCGAGTAATTCTGGCTAAATAATACAGATTCGTTTGGTGTATTAAAAGAGAATTCAAAATTCTGAATTAATTTAAGGCTTAGAACCCCGATTTATTTAATAAATCGGGGTTATTTTTGTTCAGTAATGATTAATAATTTTAGATATTGTTGAAATGTACAGTCAGATTTGCAATCATACCTTGTATGGTAATTCTGCACCTCGTTTCCGATTTCATAGACTGTGATTTTGCTCTGGGCGACTCATCCCCCAGTTATTACTATGAAGGCTGTTGTTCCCAAAGTGGGGTAGGCGTAGCCCCTCGTAGACATCGCTTGAAATTACCCCGCACCCCATTGTCCGAAGCCATCGCCCACGGACTAATGCAACATCTTGCCAAAGATGACTGTTATTCTCGTGAAGGCAAAATGTATGGCGTATTATTGGTAGAATTGCCTAATGGCGAACAACGAGTACTCAAAGCTTTCTCTGGTCTTTTGCATGGTTGCAGTGTGGTTGAGGGCTGGGTGCCACCAATTCGCGGAAGAGACGAAGTTGCTTTCCAGGAAGCCCGCACTTTGGCAGAGTTAGACGCCATCAAGGAAGAAATCCTCACCTTGGGGCAACTCAACGATCGCCAGCAGTACAAAATATTGTCTGGTGAGTTTGAGCAACAACTACAAGCAATGAGCGATCGCCATCGCGTTTGCAAACATCAGCGACAAGAAAAACGCCAGCAAATCTGCAATACTTTCACACCAGAAGCCCTAAATATTGCCCTTGAACAACTCGACGCCGAAAGTCGTCAACAGGGAATCGAACGGCGACAACTTAAACGCCAGCAAAATGCCGTTTTACAACCCCTCCAGCAATTAATTACAGCCGCAGATGAACGGATTCGAGAACTCAAACAACAGCGTAAAGCACTGTCACGGCAATTACAAGCTCAGATGCACGCCAGCTACAGCCTGACTAATTTTGCGGGGCGATCGCGATCGTTGCAACAATTGATGCCAGAAGGCTCACCCACGGGCACTGGAGACTGTTGTGCCCCAAAGCTACTTCATTATGCTGCAACACATCATCTCAAACCCTTGGCAATGGCAGAATTTTGGTGGGGAGCGTCTTCAGTAAATCAAGATAAAATCCAGGGAGAATTTTATGGAGCATGTGCCGAACGATGTCAGCCATTGATGGGGTTTTTGCTATCTGGCTTGAAACCTAACCCCCCAGCCCCCTTCCCTGCTAGGGAAGGGGGAGTAAGAAGCCTCTCCTCTGATAGAGGGGTTGGGGGAGAGATCGCTTTTATTTATGAGGACGAATGGCTGATTGCTGTGAACAAACCGGCTGGACTACTTTCGGTACCTGGGCGTTATGGCGATCGCCAAGATAGTGTTTGGAGTCGTTTGTCTAATACGTTACCTGAAGGTATGACACTTGCATCTGTGCATCGATTAGATCGAGAAACATCTGGTATTTTGTTGTTGGCACGCGATCGCCAAACTCATGGACAAATCAGCCAGCAGTTCCAGCAGCGACAGATTCACAAGGTTTATGAGGCTTTACTTTCAGGTTTTGTGGAAGTCGAGCAAGGTACAATTGAATTGCCATTGTGGGGAGATCCGGAAAATCGCCCTTATCAACAAGTTGATTGGCAGCGCGGTAAACCGAGTTTGACACAATTCCAGGTGATGGCAAGGGAAGGAGATTACACCCGCGTAGAGTTTACGCCCCTAACAGGACGTACCCATCAATTGAGAGTTCATGCGGCAGATGCGCGAGGATTGGGGGTGACTATTTTAGGCGATCGCCTTTATGGATGCTGTGCAAATGCAAATCGGTTACATCTACACGCTAGGGAACTTTATTTCGAGCATCCGCGATCGGGACAAACTCTTCATTTAGAAGTAAAGACACCGTTTTAAATTTATCATCATGAATACCGTAATTACACCAGAAAAAATCGAGTTGCCAGCCGGTGCGGTGTTGAAACTTTTGGGAACTTGGGAAGATTATCAAGCACTTAGTGAGCAACTTGGCGATCGCGCCATCCCTCGCATTAAATATCGAACAGGAGAGATTTTGTTAATGACACCGCTACCTGAACATGGAAGAGATGCAAGTTTGCTGGCGAATATTGCTCAGGTTTTGCTGGATCGTTTAGAGCAAAGATACGACTCATTTACGCCCATCACCATGAGTTTGCCAGAATATAGCGGTATTGAGCCTGACTATTGCTTTTATATTGAAAATTGGAGATCCGTGGTAGGTAAAAATCGTATCGACTGGGAAAACGATCCTCCACCAGATTTAGTAATTGAGATAGACGTTACTAGTTATACGGATATTAATGATTATCTTCCTTATAAAGTACCAGAGATTTGGCTGTTAAAAAATAAGCAGTTATTAGTTTATAGATTGCAGGGTGAAAATTACGCAATTACACAAAGCATATACTTTCCTAACGTTGCAGAAATTGTACGGCAATGCTTCCAAATTGCAAACGAACAAACAACAAGTGAGGCGATTAGGTGGTTAAGAGGTTTTTTCCGTAGGTAAATAGGAAACTTAGCGACTAGCCTCAAAATCAGCGATGTCTACGACGGGCTACGCCTACGCCTCTTGGGCTAAATCTTCCAACTTTCCATCTTCAATAGACCTCTTGCAAAAGTCCTTCTTTTCCTCTTCTTCTTTGCGCGGCAGTCGCTCATGGGGGAAACCCCCAAGACCGCGCTGCCTTGCCTTTGCGCCTTTGCGTGAGACAAAAAATTATTTATGCAAGAGGTCTAATGTCTTTCTCTTACTGCTCATCCCAGCGCTGATTATCCAAATCTGAAAACCATTCCAGAAGTTTTTGGAATTCATCAGGCGGAAGCTTCAGAATGGCAGCTTCTATTTGCTAAAGTGTCATAATTGCCTTTTTGATTGGTGATTATAATCCTAGTCTACTCAAGATCAACCTTGCATATAATACCAATTTAAAACAATGCAACAAATAAACAATTTGTAGAGACGCGATTCATCGCGTCTTCACCAAGGGTGTGTCCCAATCATTAATTTAATTAGTATAAGAATAAAGATGGTATTTTGACACATTACCACTAGGAGAAAATCTTCTCCATCTTTTATCTAGCGATCGCTGCTTTAATCTTCTTACAAATGTTCACCCAAGCTTGATTCTCTTGTAAAGAGCGATCGCCCTTCTTCAAACCCTCACCATTCCACCTCCAAACTCAAATTGTCGAGCAAAAAAGGCGATCGCCTAAGTCTTGTGTGCATTTACAGAATCATTACTCTTACATATTCAAATTCAATCAAACTCTTGTGGGGTGGGCATCTTGCCCGCCCTAATTCTCCAAGCTAAATATAGAGCCGCTTATATTAGATTTGCCGATCGCAACTAGCCCAAAACCAGCGATGTCTACGACGGGCTACGCCTACGCTTGGGCTAAATCTTCCAACTTCCCATAATTCAAAAATCAAAGAGGATTACTATATATGCCTTAACCGAAGCGTATTGTCCTGACTCCTGACTCCTGAATTCTGAATTCTGAATTCTGAATTCTGATTTTTCAAGTCCGCCCAACCAGACTGGCGACTACTGTTGCTAACTCAGCCGGCTCAATAGGTTTGGGCAAATGCAGCTGATAACCTTCTTGTATCGCTCGCATCCGATCCTCGACCCTAGCATAAGCTGTCAGTGCTGCGGCGGGAATATTTCCTCCTTGTTCTGGAGATTGCGATCGCAATTTCCGAATCAAAGAGTAACCATCCTCTTGGGGCATACCGATGTCGCTAACTAATACATCTGGTTTCCATTGTGAAATTACTTGCAATGCTTCTTGAACTGATGCTACTGCTTGAACTTCGGCTTGATACTGTTGGAGTACTGTGGTGATAAATTCACGGGTATCAACTTGGTCATCTACAACCAGTACCCGCACACCAACAAGGGAGGGGGGAAGGGATGCAGGGGGGCAGAGGGGCAGAGGGGCAGAGGGGCAGAGGGGCGGACTCTTCAGAAGTGGTAGCTTGAGTGTAAATGTCGCGCCTTGTCCTTCACCCGGACTATCTGCGTGGATGATGCCACCATGTAATTCTACTAAATGACGCACGATCGCTAATCCTAGTCCTAATCCGCCATAGTTTCTCGTGCTAGAACTATCAGCTTGACGAAAACGCTCAAAAACATAAGGCAGAAAATCAGTGCTGATGCCAATACCCGTGTCAATTACTTGAATTTGGGCATATTTGTCGGTTGTCTGTTGTCCTAATTTGGGGGTTTGCCCAAGGCATTCTCCTAAACTAGACGTTGGGGGGTTGATGTCAGTGACTACAGACAATCGCACCTCTACCCATCCTCCTGCGGGTGTGAATTTGATGGCATTGGATAGCAAATTCCAAATAATCTGCTGCAAGCGCTCGAAATCACCGGAAACTAAGAATATTGAATCTTCACCTTTGCCGTTGTCCTTTGGATGTTCATTTTCTGGTGAAGGAACGAGGGAAAATCTCAAATCAATTTCCTTTGATTGGGCGGCTAAGCTAACAGTCTCTAGGCTCGACTCGATCATGGGCACCAAATTACAAGTACGGACATCGAGGCGTAATTTGCCTCGATTCATCCGTGATATATCCAGCAGATCTTCAATTAGCTGGGTTTGCGCCTTAGCGTTGCGCTCAATTGTCTCCATACCTTTAGTGATTTGGGTTTCGTTGAGCTTGCTGCGTTGCAAGAGTTGTGCCCAGCCAAGGATTGCATTGAGGGGCGATCGCAATTCGTGGGATAATATGCCCAGAAACTCGTCTTTCATCCGGTTAGCTTGTTGCAGTTCTTCAGTTTGCTGCTGCAAAGATGCAATTAAACTCGCTCTTTCCATAGCGATCGCAATTTGATCGCACACTGCTTGCATCATCCCCTTTTGATTTTCGGTGAAGCTCAGCCGAGTCCGACTGCCAAAGGAAAGAGTACCCAACAGCCGTCCCTGTGCAATTAACGGGTAACAATAATAAGCAGTAATGCCTAAAGAACGAATCAATTCTGTTTTGATGTCAGTTGATTGCTGCACATTCTCTACAGCTATTGGGTGGCGTTGCTGGGCTACAGTACCACAAACCGCTTCACCAAATGCCAACCACTCAATTTCCTTTGCCAGTTCGGGGGAAATGCCACTATAAGACTCCAACCGCATGACGCGAGAGTTATCCTCAAGCAAATAGTTAAAGTAAACATCTAAACCAATTTGCTCCGAAAGTTTTCGGAAGACACTATCGATTAGTACCACTGGTTGCTGGCTCGATAGCAGATCGTTAGCTGTATCAAATAGTAGCTTTAGCCTTTGATAACCAAGGGAAAGCGCTTTTTCTGCCTGTTTGAGGTTGGTAATATCTTGGAACACCAAAATACAGATAGCTGGATGGCCGTGCATTGCTGGTAAGGTATCGGCAAATATCAGTAGAGAGCGCACGCCAGAGCTAGTATGCCAGTCCACCTCCAACCCATTCAGACGTTCCCCAAGGGCAACCCGCACTCCTGGCATTTGCTCATTGGGAATGGGATTTCCTGCCGCATCCGTATAGTGGTAAACTGTGTGATATTCTGCCGCTAGGACACCCTTAGGAAATTCCCCCCCAGCTAATTCGTCAGCAGAGCGATTGGCAAAAGTCACCCGTGCCGTTCCTGGCTCAATAAACAACAGCGGTCTTGGCATCAGATTTAACACATCTTCCAGCCATTTTTGCTGATTCCGGAGTACTTCTTCGGCCTGCTTGCGTTCTGTAATATCCAAAAATGCACCAACACACCCTCTGGTCTTCCCCTCCTCGTCAAACAAAGGTGCAACGTACTCCAAAAGCTTGACTATTTTTCCGCTTTCATGTATGATTTCTAGCTCGACATCCAACACTTCGACACCATGAGCAGCAGAGTACTGCATGGGAAGTTCTTCTGGTGAGAGTTCCCTTCCCTGGCGGCAAATTTTAAAGCTTGTTGGTTTTTCATCCAAGGGAGCGCTCAGGGAAGCATTTGTATCTAACGATATTCCTAACTGCTTAGCAAAAGCAGGGTTGACTTTGATATTTTGGCATTCAGGATCTTCGGCAATGCCAATGCCAATGGGAATTACATCCAGCAAAGTTTGTAATTCAGTGATGCGGCGCTGTAGATCCTTGTTTAGTTGTAAGATTTGTTCCTTGGCCTGTTTTTGCTCGCTGATGTTGCGAGTCACAGTGGCCAGAGCAATTGGTTGTCCTGTGTTGTTCTCTGTAACAGTGAAGATGTTGTAATCAACAGGTATCACTTCACCTGTTTGCAAATGTCGGAAGCGGAATTCCCCCTGCCACCGCCCTTGCGATCGCACAGTCGGCAATATATGTTGTTGAAAATAATCTTTGTCTTCAGGCATGACATAATCTAATACTGCCTTTTGCTTCACCTCTTCCAGGCTTGCAAGCCCTACTAACTTTTGACCTGCATCATTTATATAAAGTAATTGTCCCTCAAGGGTGGCGATGCCGATAAAGTCAGAGCTATTTTCTACCAACGATACTAATTTTTGTTGCTCTGCTTCTGCTTGCTTGCGTTCGCTTAAATCGAGGATAAACGCTACTGACTCTTCCCGTTTTTCTCCCAATAGCACGTAACCAACTAAAATCGGGATTCGGCTACCATCTTTGCGGACGTATTCTTTCTGGTAAGGTGTACAAGCGCCTTTGGAATTTCCCTTTGCTTCGGCGATACCTTGTTGGTCTAAGTAACGATGCTCTGGAACTGTGATCTCTCTCCAGTTTAATCGGCCTGCTAACACATCTTCTTGCGTGTAACCAATTATCCTGAGATATTCGTCATTTGCCTTGTAGATATTACCGTATACGTCAGCATAGACAATGCCGATAACGTTAGCATCTACGAAGCTTGCCAGTTTATCTTCGTAGGCTCTGAGTGCTTCTTGGGCACGTCGGCGCAGCTCATCGGAGATATCGCGCTGATGGCTGAGGTGTTCAATAACCCTCGCACTTTGCCAAATCAAAACAGTAAAAATTACAATCAAGATAATGGCAAACATCGATACTGCAAAAGCTGGGTCGTATTGTTCTGCGCGTTGACCTTCAACAATTATCCACCCTAATATAAAAGGTACTGCGATCGCCGCAACCAATAGACGACGTGCAAGTAAGCCGCCATAGTTATCACTTGTAACTACTCTCATTAAACCCTGTTCTGCCCGCGCCCACAAAATGCCCACACCTAGCAAGTTAAACAACACCGCTGTGTGTAATGCCATTGATGTTGTATAAGGAGCAATGCCATAAAGAACTTTGACTTTGTAGGCATAGCCCATAAGCGCTTGAAAGGAAATCAAAGTAGCTATCAAAGCCAGAATTTGGGCATACCAATAACTACGGTAGGTTTTTGGATGAACCAGAAACTGTAAGGCGACACTCAGCAATATAAAATTCAGCGCCGTGTTCACCCCCATTCGCCCCGGATGTGATGTCGCTAAACTCGTCGGTGAGTCACGAAACACCAACTCATCAATACCAAAATTCCAGCCGAACACATATTCAGAGAGTGTGAGTCCAGCAATTGTGGTAACCGCTATTGCACAAACCCCAGAAAGTAGAAGAGTCCACGAGTAGGGGTAATTTTGAATTGTTCTTTCCCCCCTACTCCTCTTTTCCCCTCCTCTTAAAAACAGCCACAGCGACATACCAGACAGCACAAAGCACAGCGCTGTGTTGAATTTCATTGTGGCGGCACTACCAGGAAAACCGCGCTTGAGAACATCAATTTCAAGCCACCAACCAACTAGTACCAAACTACCAAGCAAAAGGGGGATCGCACTTGCGATTTTTGCCACAAATGAATTTGCAGGAATTTTAAGTATATCTTGCAGTCGCAAGCGGTTAACCTTTAACATTGAGTGTTCTCTAACCGCATCTATCTAGCGTAATAAATTACCGTATTTCCTACGGGTTAATCATTTATGTCCATTGTATTTTATGCTACCCCTTTAGTTACTTTTCATCTACCCCTATGCATATTTTTTATTGGACAATTTAGAGTAAGAAATAATGGTGGTTAAAAAATCAACCTTTATGAAGGTTTCCCAATCGTCTTGCAAGCACTGCTCCCAATACTACAAATTCTACAATCACTTCAGACGATGGAAGTTTCCATAGCCCTCCTCTGGCTGCAATTTCCACTGCTGTTTAGCTTGTCTACATCCCACAATTTTGACCAGGTAATCCTCAAGGCACCAACTAAAACATAGCACCATCGAAAAAGCCGCCAATACTGGTAAGCTGTTAAGCACCTAATTTGCACATTTAGACAGCAGGGGAGCAGAGGTCTATGGCAGGAACCCCTAACGCGGGACGGGGGGCAGGGGAGAAGGATTGACGCTTTTTCTACAAAATCAACAATATGCAAGTTAAATGCGTATTAGCTTAACAGTACTCAGTGCGATTTTTCAAATCTTATTGATTGATTTGTTCTCCTACTTTTGGTTGAACAATATTGACAAACCCTCTCAATTCCAATAATTACAACATAATTTCAATTGGTTATAAAATATATCTTTCTAGGGATTTCATCTTCAATAAAGAATATTTTTCATGTCTATCATCGTGAAGATACAATCTTTCTAAGAAATAGTCTAAGCTTACACAATAATATGCTGGAATCCAAATTTTAACTTAGTTTTGACAAGGGCTAAAGATATATACACATATAAGAATCAGAGGAAAAATATTAAACAATTTTTCTTGTTTGTTACTTGTGACATTCTGATTAGCCTTAGCTTTCTCAAGCTATTTCCAGCAGATTAAATTAGACTTAAGACTCTACAACAAAGATGCAAAACGACTCTGGCAAAACTATTTCTATTTGGATGACAAGCGCAAAAGTTCCAGAACGACCCGCGCTTACAGAAAATATTTATGCAGATGTGTGCGTTGTCGGCGCTGGGATAGCGGGGATGTCAACTGCCTATATTTTAACCCGCCAAGGTAAGTCTGTAGTGGTGTTGGATGATGGCCCGATTGGTGGCGGTCAAACTGCACGGACAACAGCACATCTATCAAATGTGCTAACTGAACGTTACTACGAACTTGAGCAAATACACGGTAAAGAAAGCGCAAAACTTATTGCCCAAAGTCATACAACAGCAATTAATACTATAGAGGCGATCGCTACCCAAGAAAATATTAACTGCGATTTTGAGCGGCTTGATGGCTATCTGTTTCCCCCAGACGCGAAATCACTCGATGAAATTCAACACGAGTTAGAAGCTGCACACCACGTCGGACTCACTAACGTAGAAATGGTGAAGAAAGCGCCATTGACTGATTTTGATACAGGAGTGTGTCTACGTTTTCCCCAACAAGGGCAATTCGACCCGTTGAAGTATCTCGCTGGGCTTGCAGAAGCAATTCAACGCCGTGGTGGTAGAATCTATACCGGAACACACGTAGAAAAAATCAAAGGTGGTTTACCCGCCTACGTTGAAACCAGCAGTGGTAAAGTTGTCACAGCATCAGCTGTGGTAGTAGCAACCAATTCACCCATCAGTAACTTGGCTACTATGCACTTTAAGCAAGCTCCATACATGACTTTTGTCATTGGTGTTAAAGTGCCGCGCGGTTCTGTTTACAAAGCGCTTTATTGGGATACCCTAGACCCTTACCACTACATAAGATTACAGAAGCTCGATCGCGAGTATGATGTATTAATTGTTGGCGGTGAAGACCACAAAACCGGACAAGCTGACGATGCCAGTGTCCGGTATGCCAAACTCCAGACATGGACGCGAGAACGTTTCCCCACGGCACAGGAGCTTTTATTTCGTTGGTCAGGTCAGGTAATGAATTCTGATGATGGTATTGCCTACATTGGCAAAAACCCCTTTGATGAAGAAAACATCTACATCGTCACCGGTGATACAGGCATAGGCATGACCCACGGCACGATCGCAGGTATACTCTTAACAGATTTGATTTTGGGGCGAAAAAATACCTGGGCAGAGCTTTACGACCCGTCCCGTGTGAAAATTGGTGGAGTAGGTGATTTTATCTCTGAGAATCTCAACGTTGCTACCCAGTATTTCAATTGGGTGACACCAGGAGATGTTGATTCTGTAGAAAAACTTGCTCCCGGCACAGGTGCAGTAGTGCGACGTGGTTTGACAAAAGTCGCAGCTTATCGAGACGAAAACGGCACACTACAGGAATATTCGGCAATCTGTACTCACCTCAATTGTATCGTTGCCTGGAATTCCTCAGAAAAGACCTGGGATTGTCCCTGTCACGGTTCACGGTTTGATACGAAAGGAAGGATAATTAATGGTCCAGCAATTAATGGGTTGGCGCCAGTGGAAGATAAGTAGAAAGTTACATTACATATTCACAAATGTTTTCTTGAGTGGGTAAAAAACCCACTTTTTTAGTGTCATTTTAGTAAATATACGGTAAATTATTAGTATAAAAAACTGGTAATTTCAATTGTGCTTAATTACTTATAATTCAAAATTCTCTGCGTCAGAGTGTCTGTGCGTCAGTCCTAATTATCATAACTCTTTGAGAAACTGTTGTTTGCATCTACAGGTATGTACAATGTTTTCTTAGGTCGTCTTTATATATACAAAATATTACTAGTTGTATGGACGTAGATTTAGAGTACTTTTTTTATCATTAATTCCTAGCTACCAGCCTTTTTTTACCTGCATCATTTATGATTAGAGAATACAGTTACTCAAAAAAAATAGAGTGCGAACGCAACACTTTTGAGTCTAATGACTTTTTCAATTAAATACCCTTGGCGCTCTTAGGCGGAAGCCTCCAGTAGTTACTTTTGCTAACTTAACTGTATTGTTTAATACAGTTTTTTTTATAACTTGCTTGTAAATAAATATAAGTAAAATTAATTAATAAATGACAAAGACAATGTTAGACCTTATGCCATAACATGGTAATCGTTTTTTTAATGCTGACGCTACTGTATATGTAATTGAGAAAAATAAACGAGTAAGTTGAGGTATCAAAGCTGTACAAAGACAAGATACTTTAGTCACGATTCTCACTTATCTTTTAGCCCTTAGCATGATTGTTTATATTTACGCTAAAAACTTCATCATAGCTATATACAAGTACACCTGACACCTTTGTTGCAACCAAAAACCTATATACTAGACTAGACTTTGATAAATTTGAGAGTTTTGTTAATTGCAACACCAAAAACTATTAATTTTTAGATGAAATACTAGCGTATCTTATAGTCTATAGTTTTTAAAGTTTAGTCAAAACTATATCCAGTATCATCAAAAAACTGCAAACTTCATGTGGTGTAAAAATCAAGCGGGGAGTGAAAACATGAATTTACATAGAGATGCTTTGCAAATCCTCAAAGAAACTAGCCGAACTTTTTATATTCCAATTAGTCTTTTACCACCAGGATTGCAAGAAGCAGTAGCATCAGCATATTTGTGTATGCGTGCTATTGATGAAATTGAAGATCATCAAGAACTAGATAACCTGACTAAAGCAAAACTCTTACGCACAATCAGTCTAACATTACAGGCAGGAGTTGATGGCTTCGAGGTAGACGCTTTCTTTGCAGGATTTTGCGGCTATGAAAATTCCCTAGAAGAAGTTACTGTCAGAATTCGAGAATGGTCGCTCCTAGCACCTGAGACCATTGCACCTCGAATTTGGGATGCCACCGCTGCAATGGCAGACCGGATGGCTTACTGGGCAGAAATAAATTGGAAAATTGACACAGAATCTGATTTGGATCGTTATACCTTTGGGGTTGCAGGTGCTGTGGGATTGTTACTTTCGGACTTATGGACTTGGTACGATGGAACACAAACAAATCGTACCCAGGCCATTGGGTTTGGTCGGGCTTTACAAGCAGTTAATATTCTGCGTAACCACACTGAAGATCTCGGACGTGGGGTAGACTTCTTCCCAGAAGGTTGGAATGCAGCAAATATGCAAGAGTATGCGCGGCGAAATCTAGCCTTGGCAGAAGCTTACACCAAAAACCTTCCGAACAGTCCGGCCTTAGACTTTTGCCAAATTCCCTTGACCTTGGCGCACGGCACCCTTGATGCCCTTGCCAATGGTAAAGAAAAACTCAGCCGCAGTGATGTTTTAGCACTTCTCGAACAGCTGATTGGTGTGAACATGAAAGCCAGCTAGTAGTCTCTTCAGGACTAATGGAGTCGATTCTAAATTGGCTCCAATACAGCGTTCCTCAAACGCCACTTGCTACCCTGGGGGTTCTGGGTTCGCCTAGCGTCTCGTAGAGAAGGAGTACAAGTCGGGAAACCGCAAGGGCGCAGTGGCTCCCCAGCCTACCCGATTTAAGGTTTTTAGCTCTAACCCAAGGGTATTGAATTATAAATTAGTATAAAGTTATTCAAGTATTATTGAATAATGTAAGTATAATAAATCATTTTGTTTTAGCGATCGCTGTACGTAATCTCATTTAAACTTTAGAAACTCTTCAAAGGATTTCCAGCAAAAATTACCTGGCAACAGTTGATTGAAATCTAAATAATTGAGACAGAGTATAAAATTCACTATGATTATTCGCGCAGCGAGTTGACAGCGCATGAGCTACTGCTTAAATCCTACCTGTCGCAGTCCAGAAAATTTGGTAAATAGCCAAAGGTGTCAGTCTTGTGGCTCACGACTACTGTTGCGCGATCGCTACCAGGTAGTCAAGCCATTAGGCCAAGGTGGCTTTGGAGCAACCTTCTTAGCCAACGATCAAGCCTTACCAGGAGAACCAAGTTGCGTAATCAAGCAACTACGTCCTTCTGGAAACGCGCCACATGTTTTACAGATGGCCAGAGAACTCTTTGAGCGAGAAGCCAAAACTCTAGGTAAGATTGGCAATCATCCCCAAGTACCACGATTACTCGATTATTTTGAAGAGCATGAGCAATTCTACTTAGTTCAAGAATACATCAGCGGTGATACCTTGCAGGAGGAAGTCAAACTCAACGGTGTGTTAAGCGAAACTGGAGTCAAGCAATTCTTGAGTGAGATTTTGCCATTGCTGCAATACATCCACGAACAAAAGGTAATTCACCGAGATATCAAACCAGCTAATTTAATTCGCCGTACTCAAGATGCCAGAATGGTACTCATTGACTTTGGTGCCGTCAAAAATCAAGTCACCCAAGGTGCAGCGAGTCCATCGGGACAGACGGCATTAACTGCATATGCCATCGGTACTCCTGGTTTTGCACCTCCAGAACAAATGGCCATGCGTCCAGTCTACGCTAGTGATATCTACGCACTAGGGGTGACATGTATTTATTTGCTAACTAGTAAAACTCCTAAAGATTTAGATTACAATCCCACAACTGGTGAGATGATGTGGGAGCAGCTTGTGCAAGTGAGTGACCACTTGAGCAATGTATTGCGGAAAATGTTAGAGGTATCAGTACGTAATCGCTATCAGTCAGCGGCAGACGTTCTCAGAGCCTTACAAATAGAACCATACTTAGACAGTTTAGCACAGGGTTTATTGGTTAAATCTCCTGATGCTGGAGTCAAAGCGCGAACACACAACCACATAGAAGATTCTGCTGTTTTATGTAGCAATCCTTCTGTTGCTGTTACTAGTGCAGGAGTAGCACAGGTAGCAGCAGCAATTCGCGCTAGACGAGCCAAAGCTGGCGAAGCTTCTGGAATGGGTAAATCAACGACTTTGGTTAACAGCAATGGTAATGGTTCCCAAATTCCAATTTCTAAAGTTGAGCGCAAGTTAGATACCCAAAGTTTACTAACAGCCTATATGAAAGGGAGACGGGATTTTGCCCTACACAATTTAAGTTTATTGAACTTACAAGGTGCGGACTTATCGGGAACAAATTTCCATTCTGCTCAATTACAAAAAACCAATCTTCAAGGAGCTAATCTCCATAATAGTGACTTTGGCAGAGCCAGTCTCACTCGAGCAAATCTCAAAGACGCTAATTTGAGCAAAGCATACTTTAATCATTCTGATTTAGAAGGGGCAGACCTGCGAGGCGCAGATCTCAGCCATGCTTATCTCAGCAATGCCAACCTCCGAGGAGCTAATTTGTGTGGTGCTAATCTCACAAATGCTAAAATTTCTGATGAACAGTTAGCACTAGCAAAAACAAATTGGATGACTGTGCGCCCCAATGGTAAACGAGGCTTATTGTGATTTGATAATTGTGGTTCATACAGAAGTTACAGCAGTTTTCATGTATTTAGACCACAGTCTTGTTTCTTATTTTCTTCCTTTGCGCGGCAGTCGCTCATGGGGGAAACCACGCCACTTGCTCATGGGGGAAACCCCCAAGACCGCAGTGGCTCCCCAAGACCGCGCTGCCTTGTCTTTGCGTGAGATAAAAATAGTGTGGTTCATTTACCTGAAAATTGCTGTAAGGACTTCCAATTGAAGAAATAGACAAGGGGATACCTTGTCTTTCCACCCCCTTGTCCTTGTGGTCACATCAAATTTTTACAAACAATCTTTAATATCAAGTTCGGATGATTACTTATAATAAAAGCTATCAATGTAGGTTGGGTTGAAGGGCAGTGAAACCCAACATTAATCTAGATCAAATGTTGGGTTAGCCTTCGGCAAGCCGCTTCGCTTCTACGTTCCTCAACCCAACCTACAGATATTATAAGTGTTTAACCGAACCTGATATAACTCAACGCTATTTCCTTATTAGTACCAGAACTGCGTCAAAAAATTTCTTGGTTATAGCTGTAAACGATATTTTTTAACGTATTTATAACAGGAATTCCTTTAATAGTATTACACAGCAAAAATACGGAGACATTTTAGCAATCTTCATCAAATCTTCATGATTTATATTTGTTACAAATAACAAAGGATTATTTACAATAATAAATAAAGTATCACATAATTTCTTATAAAGATTACCATAATTTTTATGGTTATAAACAACAGGGAATTTAGTATTTAAAAAGTTGTCAAATTTAACCCTCCTAAGCCAGTCAACTTTTCAGATGGCAGCGGAAACTTAAAAAGCAATTATCCCTGATTGTAGGCTGAAGCAGAATATTCACAACCGAAATCAGGTAGTAGAAGGTTTATATATGATGGCTGACTTTGCACAAACGGAAATAGAACGGAGATTAACTTTATATCAGGTATTCCTCAAATTATATGAACACCACAGCGGCCTCCTAGATGAGATTCTTCAGCTAGAAAACCTATATCAACCTGAGTTGAAGAGGGCGAAGACATCTTATGTACATGGGGTAGTGGATACTGCTGCCGTTTATTTGATGACTAATTTGTGCGACAATCAGACCCAAAGTTTACGACAACCACAGCGGATCTGGACAATAGGTCGTAATCGCAGCAGTGGGATTTGCATTGCTGATAGTTATATGTCTCGTCGCCATGCTGCGATTCAACATATTGACGATCAAGGCTTTTACTTGATTGATTTTAACAGTACGAATGGTTCCTTTGTCAATGACCAACGGGCACTTCAGCCGATCAAACTCAAAGATGGCGATCGCATTCGTTTAGGTAGTCTGACTTTTAACTTTTTTGTCGAGCAGAAGTGCCGCGTTTTGCCAACTGTAGCAATAGAGTTACTCATGCAGCTGATGAATCGCAAGAGTGATACCAAAGCAGAAATATCTACTTATCCTGGTGACAGACAAAAACCTCTAATTGACCAAGCAAATGATAATTTAGAGATTTTGATAAATTCGGGACTAGTTGAAAAATTTGACAATTGGTATGACAACTTCAGTTCCGAACAGAAATCAGAAATTTTAGACCGTTTTTTTAGCAGACAAAAACCGTATAATCCCAGCTAAAAAGTAAAAGTGACTGGGGAGTAGGGACTGGGGACTAGTGGAGAAACATTTAGAGGGCAAAGGGATGATTAAGCCCCAACACCCAATCCCCAATCCCCAATCCCGATTCTTTATTCTTCTTCTAATTCGATTTCTTCTTCTTCTTCTTCTTCATTGGACTTTGATACAGAGTTAGCAGAAACAACAGCGCCTTTATCTAGCTTTTCCCGCACCAGTTGCTTAACTTGTTCGGCAAATTCTGGCTTTTCTTCTAGATACTTAATGGCATTGTCTCGTCCTTGGGAGATATTATCACCGTTGTAGCTGTACCAAGCTCCTTTGCGGATAATGATGCCAGTTTCTTCTGCCAAATCCACAATGCAACCCAAAGTAGAAACACCTTTACCAAAAATAATGTCAAATTCCGCTATTCTAAAAGGCGGCGCTACTTTATTTTTGGCAACTTTGACTTTGACGCGGTTACCAAATTCATCTGTACCTTTTTTCAAGGTTTGAATCCGGCGAATATCCAAGCGCACGGAAGCATAAAACTTCAATGCATTACCACCGGTTGTGGTTTCTGGACTTCCGTAGGTAACACCGATTTTTTGCCGCAACTGGTTAATGAAAATAACTGTGCAACCAGATTTACCAATATTGCCAGTAATTTTACGTAAAGCTTGGCTCATCAACCTTGCCTGAAGACCAACGTGAGCATCACCCATATCGCCTTCAATTTCAGCGCGGGGAACTAATGCGGCCACCGAGTCAATAACTACAATATCAACCGCAGCAGAACGAACCAGCTGATCGACAATTTCCAAAGCGGCTTCTCCTGTATCAGGTTGGGAAACCAGCAAATTGTTAATATCTACACCCAATGCCGCAGCGTAGGTGGGGTCAAGGGCATGTTCAGCATCAACAAAGGCAGCGATGCCACCTTCTTTTTGCACTTCTGCGATCGCATGTAATGCTACCGTAGTTTTACCGGAACTTTCCGGCCCATAAATCTCAATTACCCGTCCCTTGGGTAAACCGCCTCCCAATGCCAAATCCAAGGTCAGCGCACCACTAGAAATTGTCTCCACCCGCATCCGGGTAGCATCCCCCAGGCGCATGATTGCTCCTTTACCGAAGCTGCGCTCAATTTGGTTGAGTACTATATTTAACGCTTTTTGCTTGCCAGAAGTATCGGTATTGATAGCCATTAGAGCCTCTAAGTATATGGATTTTCAGGAATGTGGGTTTGGAGTCTGAGTAGAACAGATATACTATTTTAACCAGAAAATCCTGGAATCGGACTTCTCAAATTAAAAATCAACTGTGACAAGATCGTAACTCGATCGCCACCTGATTAGGGTAGTTCTGCATAATGATACCAACTTGCATTCAGAGATGGCTTCTGATAATTGTAGGCAAAGTGCAGCAACCTCTAGATTGGTCAAAAATCAGCACAGGTTGTTGTTGCCAATACTTATGGAGGTATGTATTGGCAATTCTAGCAGGGCGATCGCATTCAATCTCTTTTAACAATTGGTTACATAGCTTCTTATATGGCGAGAATCCTGAAGCTCTAATGCACAGCGGTGCTAACCTACGGTAAATCTAGATGCATGAAGATTTTCGTGAAATGGCATAACACCCTGAAAGCCAAAAAAATTTCAGGGTGCTACGTTTTTCATACCATGAAATCTCCGACGTCTGCGAGGGTTTCCAGCGTTTTGGCTTTCCGCAAAATCTAAAATCGAAAATCGAAAATCCAAAATCTCAAGAGGCAAAAATCATCCCAGCAAGTAAGATAAAACCAATCCAGACGTTTTGGCGGAACATCTCACCATAAACAGGGTTAGGTAAATTTTGCTCTCTTAATCGCAGAGATTGCCAAACCCAAGCAATAGTAGCTAGTGCAAGGCTAATCCAGAAAGGCAGGTGAAGATTTATAACTACGCCTAAGCAAGCTAATAATAAGATTGTGCCAGCAAAGAAAATTCCAATAGCCGCAGGGGCATAATCACCAAAAAATAGAGCGCTAGAATTAACACCAATGCGGCGATCGTCTTCCTTGTCGCTCATGGCATAAACTGTATCAAATCCCAATGTCCACAATACAGTTGCGCCCCAAAGTAACCAAGTTGGTTGGGAGATAGTTTGCGTTACTGCACTCCAGCTAATCAACACCGCAAAACCCCAGGCGATGGAAAGCACTAGTTGTGGAATAGGAAACACTCGTTTTGCCCCTGGATAAAGTATAATTACTGGCACCGCTGCTACAGATAACCAGAAACTCAAGGGGTTAAGATAAAAAGCCAGAACCGCCGCACAAGCCAGCGCCACTATAGCGACAGCAATCCCGACTTTCACAGACAAAGCACGAGAAGCCAGGGGGCGATCGCGTGTTCTCTCCACTTCTGGATCGATATCTTTATCCCACAAATCGTTGACAACACACCCAGCCGCACTTGTGGCTAGAGTACCCAATACAATCACACTAACCAGAGGTAAAGGTGGTTTCCCAGCAGCTGCCAAAAACACAGCCCACAGGGCAGGAATCATCAATATTAATCGTCCTTCAGGTTTATGCCAGCGCAAAAGGCGGATAATCACAAGCCAAATTGGCTTTTCGTCACGTTCTGGTGTCGTTAACATAGCGTGGGGAGTAGGGAGTGGGGAATGGGGAGTGGGGATTGGGGATTGGGTAGTTACAATTGCGTATCAAGAAAATTTTTCTCTAATCCCGACTCCCGACTCCCGACTCCCTATTCCCTAATTCACAGATCTTTACATCTATAGAATAACGTTATTTGTTATTTGTAAAAACATAACCCCAAGTGGCAACTTTAAAAACCTTTAAATAGTCACTGGAGTTGTAAGCAGTAGGGTGAATATACTTAGCTCAGTTAATCTCGACAAAACTGAGTGCTGAGTTGGGAGTTCCGAGTGCTGAGTATTTTTGAAGTTTTACTCAATACTCAATGCTGAACACTAGCTCAACGCCTCGCTAACAGCACTCAGCACTGAGTTTGAGCAAGTGTGTTGCAATAAAAATCAGTGCCAGCTACCCCGACATACCACCGTTTGCCATCACTATTTAGAGAGAAAACTAGATGCAGAACGTCATTTCGGCTAGCTGGGAGAGTATTCCAACTCAACCAGTTGACCAACACCGGATTATTGCTGCCATTGACTTGGGGACAAATTCTCTACATATGGTAGTGGTAAAGATTGACCCCACACTACCAGCTTTCAGCATTATTGCCAGAGAAAAAGAAACCGTGAGGCTAGGCGATCGCAATCTTGCCACAGGGGAACTCAAACCTGAGATAATCACAAAGGCGATCGCTGCTTTAGGACGCTTTCAAGAAGTTGCCAAAACTATTAATGCTGAAACAATCATTGCTGTGGCAACTAGTGCTGTGCGCGAAGCCCCCAATGGTAAAGATTTTTTGCACACCATCCAAGCCGAGTTGGGTTTAAACGTTGACTTGATTTCTGGTCAAGAAGAAGCGCGACGAATCTACCTTGGCGTATTGTCGGGCATGGAATTTCACAACCAGCCCCACATCATTGTTGATATTGGTGGCGGTTCCACAGAATTAATTTTGGGGGACAGTCACCAAGCCCGCACTCTCACCAGTACTAAAGTCGGTGCAGTGCGACTCACCAGTGAGTTAATCACCACCGATCCCATTAGTAATACTGAGTTTCAATATCTCCAAGCTTATGCACGGGGGATGTTGGAACGTTCTGTAGAAGAGGTGCTGGCAAATCTGGAGTTTGGAGAATCTGCGCGTTTGGTGGGTACGGCTGGCACTATTGAAACCCTGGCAATGATTCATGCACGGGAAAAGTCAGGTGCTATTCCCTCCACTCTCAATGGCTATCAGTTTAGTCTCAAAGACTTACGGGAGTTGGTAAATCGGTTGCGGAAACTGAGTAACGCAGAAAGGGCTGCTGTACCTGGAATGCCAGAGAAACGGTCAGAAGTAATACTCGCAGGAGCAGTAATTTTACAGGAAGCGATGACCCTTTTGGGTGCTGAATCGGTGACAGTCTGTGAACGTTCTCTGAGGGAAGGCGTAATTGTAGATTGGATGCTTTCCCACGGTTTAATTGAAGATAAACTGCGCTATCAAAGTTCAGTCCGGGAACGCAATGTTCTAAAGCTTGCTAATAAGTACCACATTAATTTAGAACATAGCGATCGCGTGGCTAAATTTGCCGAAAGTTTATTTGACCAAACCCAAGGTACGCTACACCATTGGGGAACCGACGAGCGACAATTACTCTGGGCAGCTGCAATATTACACAATTGTGGTCATTACGTCAGCCATTCGTCTCACCACAAGCACTCCTACTATCTCATTCGCAATGGTGAATTACTCGGATATACAGAAACTGAGATTGAAATCATTGCCAATTTAGCGCGTTATCATCGCAAATCGCCGCCCAAGAAAAAACATGAAAATTACCAGAGTTTCCTGACGAAACATCAGCGACAAATAGTCAGCCAATTGAGTGCCATCTTAAGATTAGCTGTTGCCTTAGATAGACGACAAATTGGTGCGATAGCCCAAGTCCAATGTGAGTATTATCCACAATTTCGGCAAGTCAATCTGTTGATTTTTCCATCCCAACTTGATGATGACTGTGCCTTAGAACTCTGGAGTTTAGATTATAAAAAAGGAGTGTTTGAGGAAGAATTTCGCGTGAAATTAGTAGCGACTTTAGAAAAGTCTACTGTTGCTAATTTCTCCTAGAAAGTAGTAAACAGGTGCATTATATAGCGTTTATGCACCTGTTTAATATAGTATAAGCGCATAAATATACGTTTAAACAAAATAAATATAATTCAAGTACGCATTTCACACTTTCATTACATTTTCATCCTACTTAAGAAAGAATATATAAATCTCCTTAAGAAGTATTTGAATTACCAAAGTTAGCAATTAGAATATAGTTAACAGTTTCATTACTGTTAGGTTATGTTGCAAGGGGATATCTGGGCTTGAGAAACCGAGGTATCCTCATTTTTGTATATATGTATTTATCAATATTTTGCACTTAACAATACTCAATTTTAAGCATATTAGTTGTTCCATATTTAAAAAAGCACAGATCGTGTAGCTAAGTTATTGACTAGCGCTCAGCTTCAGGAGAGTACTTGCAAGAGTAATTCTTTTCGAGTTCTCGTTTAGGCTGCGTTGGTTTGTTAAGAAACGAAACCTAACAATAAAACATAAAACTTCATTTCTGTCTTCAAAATAGGGAGTAGGGAGTAGGGAGTGGGGAGTAAGGGGAGAAAACCTCTTGTATGTTTGGTTTTGGGTTTTTTCGGCGATTAGTTATTTTTAAAAGTGACGCTCCTTTTTTACAAAGTTCAAATACCTCTGTCTTGCTGCAAAGGGTCTAGGGCTGAAACCGCCACTCTGCCTTTGTGCTGCGCCGCTAAACAGATATAGATTTAACGTAGGGTAGCGCCGCTGTGCTACCCTACCGAGTTATGTGTATTAATTAACTTTCAAGTGAAATGGTATAACGCTGTGCTAACAGATTTAAGGAAGCCTTATCTGTCAACTTTTAGCAATTCTGTATTCTTTACATTTAAAAGCACTTCAAATCAAGGCATCCAGCAGCTAGCATCAGGTGTTTGAAGCTACAAATAAGTATTTTTGCTTCACAAAACGACATAATTCGGTAAAATTGGGTAAAGCAATTTTTACGGTTGTTAAACAAAGGCACCTGCAAACCCATGCAACTGAAACTCAGTGCATTCCGACTTCCCTTCGCTCCTCTTTTGTTAATTGCCCCCTTTTTTCTATGGGGGACAGCAATGGTGGCAATGAAGGGAGTGATACCCCACACTACACCTTTATTTATGGCAGGTGTGCGTTTGTTGCCAGCTGGGGTATTAATTTTGATAGCAGCAGCATTTATGGGTAGACCGCAGCCGAAAAGTTGGACTGCGTGGCTATGGATTGCCTTATTTGCCTTGGTCGATGGAACACTGTTTCAAGGATTTTTGGCAGAAGGATTAGTCAGAACCAGTGCTGGGTTAGGGTCTGTGATGATTGACTCCCAACCTTTGGCTGTGGCCTTGCTGTCGTTGTGGTTATTCCAGGAACGCATTGGTTTTTGGGGATGGTTGGGGTTAGGCTTGGGAGTTACAGGTATTAGTTTAATTGGCTTACCAGACGAGTGGATTTTTCATCTTCTGGACTCAGGTGCAAATATTACAATTGGTAACTGGCAAGATTTGTTTGCTAGTGGCGAGTGGTTGATGCTGCTAGCAGCCCTATCAATGGCGGTAGGAACAGTGTTGATTCGGTTTGTCTGCCGACATGCTGACCCAGTAACCGCTACAGGATGGCATATGATTTTGGGAGGATTGCCATTATGGGGAATTTCCTCAGTTGTGGAATCCCAGCAATGGCAAAATTTAGGAGGATCTGATTTAGTAGCTTTGAGTTATGCTACCGTATTTGGCAGTGCGATCGCTTACGGATTATTCTTCTACTTTGCCTCTAGTGGTAATCTCACTAGTCTGAGTTCCCTCACCTTTCTTACACCAATCTTTGCCTTACTATTTGGTAATCTCTTCCTCTCAGAAGTCCTCAGCCCGTTACAATGGCTAGGTGTTTTCCTCACTTTAATCAGCATCTACCTCATTAATCAACGTGATACTTTAGGAGGGCAGAATAACACGATTGATATCGGCGAACAAGCCAACATACAGCAGCCAATTTTAGAAGCATCTGCTAAAAAATTTAATACCGTGGGGACTAGGGACTAGGGACTGGGGAGATGAGGGAGCAGGGGAGCAGGGGAGCAGGGGAGCAGGGGAGGGGAGTAGAGGAGAAGTTGCTGGACTCTTTCCCCTCTTCCCCATCCCCAATCCCCAATCCCCAATCCCCAATCCCCAATCCCCAATCCCCATAACAAATGACAAATAACAGTTAACATTTGGGCATCTTGAAGGTATTGTAAAACTTCGCCCAATATTGTAATATCGATGACTTCAAAAGCACGTTCAGGCTGAAACTTGCAATATGAGGCTATGCCGTTCCTCAATCCTGGTATTTACCTGTTTTTCTTGTCTGGGTTATTACGCAAATACCCCAAGCACAGCTACATCTAACCCAGTACCTGAAATCTTAGAATTTGCACAAGCTAATTCGAGGGTTTCTGCTACTCCGAATGTTTTGAGATATGGTAGTCCAAAATCAGATGTGCAGAGACTACAAACTCAATTAAAGCAGTTGGGATACTACAATGGTGTGGTAGATGGACAGTACAACGCCACTACGGAAGTCGCTGTAGCGAAATTCCAGAAAGTAAAGGGCTTAAAAATAGATGGTCTTGCTGGTCTGGCGACTAGGGAGAGACTGCAAGCAGCTTTAGCAGCTAAAAACCAGATTGTCACTTCTCCAATTGTCGCTTCTCCTGCTTCGACTCCCAAGCCAACTGCAAAACCCCAGCCAACCGAGAGAGGTTCTCTATGGTGGTTAATATTTGCCGTTGGTGTTCTAGGAAGTATTGGTGCATTTCTTTTCCTGCTAAGGTGGTTTCGTCAGGTCAAACAACTCCAAAAATCGGAAATATCAAATAGTAACAGTTTGAATCAAGTTAAAAAAGACCCTATTACAACACCTTCACCAGAGAATTTAACTACTCCACAGACAGCTCAGCTATCACCTACTACACAATTGCTGCTACCAGAAAAAACTTCCCGTCTTGCTAAGCTCAATATCATTGACGAATTAATTCAAGACTTACGCAGTCCTGACCCAACGAAGCGCCGCAAGGCGATTTGGGATTTGGGTCAGCAGGGGGATTCTCGGGCAATTCAGCCAATGGTTGACCTGATGATTGATGCTGATTCTCAAGAAAGCAGTTTAATTTTGGCAGCTTTGGGGGAAATTGGCGCTCGCACACTCAAACCCATGAACCGTGCTTTGGCAATGTCTATGCAAGACGAAAGTCCACAAGTGCGGCAAAATGCAATCCGTGACTTGATCCGTGTTTATGACATGATGAGTCAAATGAGTCAGATATTGTGTCATGCGCTAGAAGACCCAGATGCCGAAGTGCAAGCAACAGCACGATACGCTTTAACTCAAATGAATAGAATACGTACTTTGCCGGAACAACAGAATATACCAGAAGATTCACACAGTAATTTATAATTTGTAATTAAGAGGATATTTGGAAAGTATTCGATAAGACATCAAAAGCTTCACGAACTAACCCCCTGCCCCCATTCCCTAAGAAGGGAATGGGGGTTTCCAAGCCTCTCTCTCTACGGTCACTCGTGACAGGTTAAAATAAAGCGCATTTTGTCAATCAGTTAAAATACTCAAAATTGTCTTAGTGAAAATGATAATCAAATAGTTTTTGAAAGTTAAAATTTAAAGCGAAAAGATATTGTAACGGCAGAATAAATTTATCAGAAGTGGGCAACATTGTTAGGTAAATTCAATTATTAAACGAGTTAATGAAAAGTTTGGTTTACCGCCATGTCCAAGCGACCAAAGCAAAACTCTGACCACGCACATAAACATCATACTCCTACTATAGATAATGAGGCAATTTCTCAGAAATTAGAAGCTTTATTAACTCCAGCTATTTTTGCTCAACAAAAATATTATCAACAGTTAGGATGCCGAGATAGAATTTTGAATTTATCGTTCATGGTAGCAGCAGTATTAACGCTATTGTGGAGGCAAGTACCTAGTGTTCAAGAGTTAAATCGTCTTTTGGCAAGAGAAGGTTTATTATGGTATATACCTACTAAAGTTGCTCAACAGTCCCTATCAGAAAGGTTTTTAGTTTTTCCTAATGAATTATTTGAGCGTGTCTTTAAAGATTTATTGCCGAAATTGCAATTTAATTGGCAACAAAGACTCAGGCGACCATTGCCAGATAGCATAAAGTTTTCACTCTGTAATTTTGAACGAATATGGATAGCTGATGGCTCTACATTAGAGGCCCTATTTCGGAAGCTAAAAAGCCTGGAAGAACTGAAATCAGGGCAACTTGCAGGGAAAATTTGTACAGTTATTGATTTAGTGACTCGTTTACCTGTCGAAGTTTGGTTTCACACTAATCCTGCTGCTTCTGACACAAATTTTGAAGCTGCATTACTAAATTTATTGCCTGCTAAGACTTTAATTTTACTTGACAGAGGTTTCTATCATTTCCAGTTTTTACAACAACTGATTAATCAAGAAGTCCATTTTATTACTCGTTTAAAAGCCAAAGCATCTATCAAATATCTAAAGATTTTTAGCTATGATTATTCTCTTAAAGACCGATTGATTCAACTTGGTACTGGTCGTGCTGGCGCACCTATACTTACTTTACGTCTAATTGAGGTAAAAGTTGGTAAAACTAGCTATTCTTACATTACTTCTGTCCTTGACCCACAAATTTTACCTCCTTATGTTGTGGCAGATTTATACTGCCGAAGATGGAGGGTTGAAGAAGCTTTCTACACAGTAAAACGCTTGCTGGGGCTATCTTATTTATGGACTGGTGAGCCACTGCGTTGGACGGGTTCCCCGGCTTGAAGCAAGTGGCGAACCCGAAGGGTTCTATTAATGGTATCAAGCTACAAGTCTGGGCTACTTGGTTATTTTATGCTGTTTTGGTTGACTTGGGAGATGCGGTTGCAGACGAATTATCTCTGCCATTTGACCGCATTTCTTTGGAGATGATATTTCGCGGTTTGTACCATTTTAGTGTCGCTAATGACAAAGGCAAAGCAGATGACCCGATTAAGTACTTCGCACAAAGAGAGAATCAAGACTTAGGCGTGGTTAAATATCTGCGAAAGCCAGTCTCAAAGCTAGATTTATCGCCTTTTCCTGCACCCTCTTGACAAATGTGCAATTATCTTAACCTCTCACTGATGCTCTACGGTATACACACAGGTTTCTTAACCATACAGATACCTCGGTAAGGTAGCACAGCTGTGCTACCCTACGTTAAATCTATATGTATCAGGATTTTCGTGAAATGATGAGAGGCATCTAAAGTTTTGGATACCTCAGCCACTACTTTTAAAACATACTCTAAAAATATTTCAACTGGACTTGAATTTTAGTGTTTGGGCCTGCTACTAAAAATGCTGCTTCGCCAAATTTGGGCGCTCTTGTTTTAACTTCTGGGTTGCTAGAAAATCCAAAACCTTCGACGGGAATACCAAGAATATTACTATTGAGAGTACGGTCATTATTTTGATCGTGCATGATAGCAACGGCATAATTACCTGGTTTTAAGTTCTCAAAGGTAAGCAGCAAAGGAATATCACTAATCTTGATACACTGGCTTTGTAAAACGCGATCGCCTTGGTTAGGAAATCCTTGACTGTTAGCAAATATACTCGCACAAACTTGTCCTTCTTTATTCTTTAATCCATCAATTTCCACGGTGAGTTTGCCGTTATAATCTGCTTTGGCAGTAAATGACCATGCTAAATTTCCCAAGACTGCCAACAGCAGCATACTAACTCTCAATCCTCTCACCATAAAATTTGTCCTTTGTCATTTGTTATTTGTCATTTGTCAGTAGTCATTTATCAGTAGTCATTTGTCTAAAACCAATGACTAATGACTAGTGACCAATGACTAATGACCAATGACAATTATAAGTGTTGATCTGAGTTTTAAATTATAGGTAACGTAAACCAGAAAGTTGCCCCTGCTTGGGGACTGCTATTAATACCAATTTCGCCGCCATGAGCATTGATGATTTGCTTGCATAGATATAACCCCAATCCCAAACCTACAGAATTGCGGATGTTACTACCCCGGAAGTAAAGTTCAAAAAGGCGATCGCTTTGTTGTTGAGTAATACCCACACCGTTATCGCTCACAGTACAATAAATTTTGTCATCCTTAGGAGTAGCGTTAATTGTCAAAAGCAATCCTGGGGGATTGTGTTTGAGGCCATTGACAATTAAATTAGAAAAAACTCGCCATAGTTGCGTCGGATCGGCATTCACTAATGGCAAATCTGCGGTTACTAAATTTGTCAAAGTTGCTTGATTCTGTACCAGTAATGGCTCTAAATCTGCGATCGCCGCTTCGACAATCGACAGTAATTGTACGGCTTGAAGTTGTAAAACAATACCTTGTAGCTCGCTGACATGAGCTTCCATCAACGAATTAATTAAGCTAAGTTGGCGATCGCTACTTTGAATCATTCGCTCTAAAATTGAGCGTGGCACAGGGATTGAGGAAGACGCTCTTACGTGGGGACGCGGGGATGCGGCGAAGGAATTCTCGGTGCCTCCCTGTCCCCGTGTTACCTGATCCCCCACTCCCTGATTTAACAAATTCTTCAGCACCATCAAAGTACCCAGTACTGGGTTGCGTAAGTCGTGGGAAACTGCATGAAAAAACACTCGTAGTTCTTCTTCAGTTTGTTTGCGTTGTGTAATATCTTCAATTAAACCTTCATAGTACAGGAATTTTCCCTGTTCATCACGGACTGCGTAGGCTTTTTCGGAAATCCAGACAATACTGCCGTCTCGGCGATAAATTTGGGACTCGAACTCGGAAACCCTGCCATACTTTTCCATCAAGCGCACAAATTCTGATCGGCGGCTTGGCTCGACATACAATTGGTGTTCTATATCTGTGAAGTTTGCTGTCACTTCTTCTGCTAATGAGTAGCCATAAATACTTGCTAAAGCAGGATTTGCTGTAATGTAACGTCCATCGGAAGTGCTTTGAAAGATACCTTCAACGGCATTTTCAAAAATGGTGCGATATTTTGCTTCTGCAACTTTAAGTTTTTGGTACGCAGATTCCAGTTCTTGACGGGCGAAAAACTCAGAGCGTTGCAGGCGATCGTACAGATAAACGCCTATATCACATATTGTACAAAACCAAAAAATGTATAAAATAAACGTTACATTATATATTTCTGGGTGTTCTGGGATTTGTGTTTTTAGTCCAAGTATCGTATTTACACCAAAATAGTAAATCAGCACAGCTGCTTGAGACAACAAGTGAAGAGTCCAGCAGACCGGCATTAATATAGCTTGACTCAAGAACAGGAGTGACCAACCGATGTGATCGGGTAATGCGAAACCTCGGAGGGTTGCAAACAACTGTGATGCTAGACCAATTGACCAAGAAGAACCTAAAAATAATAAATCTGGACGATGACGACCGAATTGAGTTTTATGTAGAGCAAAGCAAATAAGTATATTTAGGAGCATTGCAAAATTAATTACAAGGCTTCTAGGTTGAAGTAATTCTGGCAGTTTCTTGAACTCTTGGAAAGGGAAAAACAAGCCATAAATGTCTCGTAAAGTAAAAGACAACAGACAAATCAGCGCCACCCACAACCATAAACGCAATCTCTGCCACAAAAATCGGTTGCGCCAAGCTTGGTAAAGAATAGTGATTTCATCTGTTTTTGGTGCAGAAAAGGTTTTTCTCCACCATTTTTGCAATGTTGTAAATGGGGTAGCCATCTGGGATTGCTTAGCATTCCTTATTGACACTCTCTGACCTGAAGGTGCAGGGATTCTTGATTCAACGAGTCCACTTAGGTTAGACCCCTTGCAGTATCTAACCCAGAGGTGGTTCTCTCCTCAAGCGTTAACTTTCCGAGTGCCCCTCGGTAGTTGGATGATTCCAAAATTTGTTTGATTGAAATTCTGATCGCCTAGTCTCCATAAAGATTTTACCTATTCCTGGGTAGGAACTAGAACTATAGAATAGAACCCCATATCAACAAGAGTCAAGGTACAGATTGCCGTTAGGCACTTAGGTTTTTATACAGGTTGATTACCGTTCCTGTTAAACCTAACTTTACCATAACGTCAAGTAAAGCGTAAACACCTCAAACCGTTTTCATCACGTAGCCGCATTACGTAATACGGCGCTACGCGCCTATTACTCAAGGGTTTTCAACAAGTGTTTTTATAATTAACTAGTATTACTCTCCCATTTTTTGGGAATTTATGGGCAATTTGTTGCAGATGGAGTTGCTAAAGGTAATGTAAACCAGAAAGTTAAGCCGCGCTTGCGATTATTAATCACACCAATTTCGCCGCCATGTGCTTTAATAACTTGCCGACAAAGATACATTTTTAAGCCAATGCTTGTGGAACAACAATCTTGGGGATCGCGGACATAGAGTTCAAAAAGGCGATCGCATTCTAGTTTACTCATAGCTATACCGTCATGTTGAATCTGAGTACGAATCATTCCCGCCTCAACGGTGGCACTCAGGGTAAAATTTAATCCTGGTGGATTATTTTGCAAGCTATGTGTTACTAAATGCGCCACCACTTTCTGCAACCGAGTTTTATCTGCCATCACTAGCGGTAAATCTGCGGGAAGTAAGTTCTTCAGAGTCGCTTGATTTTGTGTCAGCATTGGTTCCAACTGAGCGAAGATTCCTCCCAGTAGGGTGCTAAACGGCACAAGTTCAGGTTTAATCTCAAGACCCTCTTTTTCACAAGAATTAATTTCTAACAATGAGTTAATCATCGTCAGTTGGCGATCGTTACCTTGAATCATCCGCTCAATTATTGAGCGAGATACGGGAATTGGGGATTGGGGATTGGGGACTGGGGATTGGGGAGTGGTTATTCCTCTTGTCCCCTTGTCCCTTTGTCCCCTTGTCCCCTTGTCCTCTTGTTCCCAGTCCCCGGTTCCCAGTCCCCAGTCCCCAGTCCCCAGTCCCTGATTTAACAAATTCTTTAACACCATCAAGTTACCCATAACAGAAGTTCGTAAATCATGGGCAACTGTATGTAAAACTACATCTTTAACACGGTGTAATTCTTCAACTTCTTGGATTTTCTGCTGCAATTGTGCTGTACGTTCTCGTACTTGGTGTTCTAAATTAGTGTTTAGTTCTGCTAATTCTTGGTAAATCCGGCTTTGGTGAATGGCGATCGCTACTTGTTCTGACATTTGTTGTAGCAAATCAATTTCTATTGGTTCCCAATGACGTGTCGCTGAGCATTGATTGGCAATTAACGCACCAAATAATTCTTCATCTAACATAATTGGTACTGCCAAAGCAGCCCTTGTTCCAAATTTTTGACAGTGGGTTGTGACTTTGGAAGATACTGGCATTTGCGTTATATCTTCAACGACACGCACAACATTATCTTTGAGAAAGTTTCTTAATTCTTGTAGATAAGCCTCATCATTAGTAGACCAACCAGAAACTGATGGATATTTGGGGTCTACTGATTCGGCAAGAGTTCTAACTCCTAAATTTGCATTATACAGAGCAATGAAGACTCGATCTGCTTGCAGAAATTGTCTGACTTCTGTTACTGTGGTTTGGAGAATTTCCTCTAAATTCAGGGAAGACCGAATTCGCACTAGGGTTTCTGCCAACAAGCGATCGCGTTGTGCTGACAGGCGTAATTTGGCTTCTACCTGCTTGCGTTCTGTAATATCGTGATGAAGTGCTAGTAGGCAAGGAATACCATCTAAATCAATAACTTCGGCTGAAAGCAATGTTGTAATTATCTTTCCACATTTTTGCCGAAATTCTATTTCTAAATTCCGGATAACTCCTGTAGCTTGTAATTCCTGTATCAACTTCAGGCGATCGCCTGCATTAATCCAAAAATTTAAATCAAAAGAAGTTTTCCCAATTGCTTCATCTCGCTCATAACCTGAAAGTTTCACAAAACTGTCGTTAACTTCTATGAAGCGTCCTTCTTTAAGGGTACTAATGGTAATTGAATCGGGACTGCAACTAAAAGCTTTAGCAAATTTTTGGGCAAAATTTTGCAGAGCGATTTCTGCTTGTTTGCGTTCTGTGATGTCTCGAACGATTGCTAATATCTCGTCTTGACCACTCACTACCAACCGTGCTTCATAATCTCTGATTCCCAAAGCTGTTGGTAGCTGATATTCGCAAGTTTGTAAAGTTCCAGAGTCTAAAGTTTTAGCGATCGCTTCTCGGCTAATGGCTGCAACATCACTCGGCAATAATTCCTGCAAATTTCTTCCTACTATTTCTTCTCGATTCAGTGTGACATTTGCTCCCTCACTTTTTAAATCGAGATATTCGCCATCGCGGCTAATGCGAAACATCAAATCGGGAATAGCAGACAAAATTGCTTTATAGCGCGCTTCACTCTCTTGCAATTTTTCTTGGGCTTGTTTTTGCTCCGTAATATCCATGACTAAGCCATTCCAAAGCAAATCGCCTTTTTCTTGTAGTTCTGCACCAGAAGTACCTTGAATCCACTTCAGGTTGCCACTAGGGGTGATGATGCGACCTTCCCAATGCCAAGGTGTAAAACTATTCCTACAAACAGCTATAGATTCTGCAAAAGCTTTTATATCCTGTGGATGAATCAGTTTGCATAACACCCGAAAGTCTGCTTGTATAACTTCTGGTTCTATTTCATACAAATCTTTACAACCAGAACTGAGATAAAGCACGGACACAGAAGCATCCTGCCGTTGCAGAACTTGGAAAATAACTCCTGGGAAATTGACAGCACTTTTTGATAGCAGGTTAATAACCTCTTGCTGACAATTTGGTGTATACAGGGATTCTACAACGATTTCATCCACTTTTCGACCCTTTATAGACAAGTTATTAATGTATAATTAGAAGCTAGAATAGCCAATCGAGCAGTTTTGATTCTGTTAGCGATGATGCTCACACAATCAAAACTGCACCTTCTTTCAGAGTAGTTGGTGAGCAGGCGATCGCATTCACCCAATCGGGTGAACCATTTGTTCGAGGAAAGATAAAGTGGTGAAAAAGTTAGTTATGATTAGTGACTAGCAACACTTTTTTGACAAGCTGCTCATCTTCAGTTAATTCTTATAACTCTATATTGACAATATTTTGAAGAGTATTCAGCATAGTTATAATGCTACTAGCTTAGAAGAATTTAATTTTCTAAATAGCCCAAGCAAGTACTTCTAAAATTTCCCTGAAAAATATTTCATCATTGAGTGCAAGAAAGGATTCGTTAATAATATACGAATCCTAATTTTATTGCGTGAAAAAACTCGTCCTCAACTTGAAAAGGCTGATTTATTATTCCCTACTCTCAAAGCCACTTCATGGTATTTGCTCATTTTGGGAACCAAAAACACGGCAGTGGCTTCTCCCTGCTTACCCAAATAAGTTCAAAAATCAAAGCAGATTACTATATATTTAATTTAAAACTATATAAATAAACAACTACATAGTATTAAAAATAAATTATTAAGGATAGATTATTTTGATTACTCTAATGATATGTAAAAGTAATTCTTGGGCTACAAAACACAAAGCTAACTAGTGCTACAGACTTGGGTATGTAATAACCCAAATTGCTATTTATCAACACCTGCCTTGTTTTAAGTACAAAATTGAATTATTTGGTATTTAGCAGTACTTAAAATCTGACTTTTTGTATCTTGATAATACCGTTTATGTGCAATAAATAGGAACTTAACATTAATAGTCGTAGGTGAGGGAGTACATATACTGAAGCGATATTTGTTTCAAGTCAGCTGGTTACAAAATAAAGTTTGTGATGGTATTAACTGCACGTATATCGACGTAAATTTGGCTAATAAGAAAAAAAAATCAAACGCCCTAACCTAGTCAGAGAGTAGTTTTGATTTTATGGGAGATATTTAGTCCAAGAAACTACTCTTGACTAACTTTACTAAAAATTAATAAACTGTACTCGCTTATAAAAAAGCGAACTTTACTACTTTTTATAGTAGTGAAATCGCTTAATTATTCGTGTGCAAATATATTGGCATACAGTAATTTGTTGTTCCCTGTGTGCTGCTAAGGAGACTTAATGAAAAAGCTTCATTTAGGTTCGATGCGCTCGACTATTTCTTCGGCGCTTAGCTTTGCAATGACTCTGGGTATGGTCGTTAATACGCCACTATATGCTCAAACCCTGAATTCACAATCCACTCCATTAGATCATCTTAAAGCGGCGCCTCGACCCGTATTTAAAAAAGGCAATACTCTGTTACCTTTGGGTCAAGCTCATTGTGGGCTATCGAAAGACACTTACATTGAATTAGCTAACTATTGGGGGTACGGACTACCAATACAACCAGATAATTTGGCAGAATATGCCCAAGCTAATCCTGGTCGCTACCAACCTGTAGCTATGGTAGGAGAAGTTTATAGATTTTATGATAACTACGATGGGCGACACCCCAATCTACCTAAGCTGCCGCCGAGCACCTGGTTACGTGACAAAAATGGAAACATCATTCTCAGCGGTGGCCGAGCAATAGTCAGTCCAGCTGCACCAAATGAGGCATTTCAAATCATTGGTGACTACTATGGAAAATACATAGGTCAATTAGAGAGAACTGCTGGTCAGCCTATCAAACTGATGATGAACCAAGGTGAGTCTGGGCTTTGGATTCTTGCTGACAACGATCCTGAACAGTACTTCGGACGAGACCCTAAAGTAAAAGCTGACTTCAATAATTCTGGTCTGAATGACTGGTTTGCCTACATATCTCGTAACAAAGCACGACAGGAAGGAGTACTTAAACAGAAGTTGTTTAGTAACTTGCAGTCTCGACCACCATACTCATGGTATCAGGAACAATACGGTACTGAGCGTGGTCGCTGGGCGGGATGGGCATGGTATATGTTCAAATACGAAAATTTCCTAGACTCTTCTCGGAAACCAATCGTATCTGATTATACCGCGCCAGAAATGTATTACAACTTTCATAACTCTGGCTGGACTGGTATAGAGTACAACACCGGAGTGGCGTGGGACGCATTGACACAAGCGTTGAATAATATTTCTGGGGCAATCAGTCTGGGACAGAAGTTTACTTATCCTTGGATAAGCATGGGTTGGGAAGGTTACACAGGTCAACCAATCTCCAGTCCAGATACCTTTATGGGTATGATGAAAACTTACTACGCGGCAGGAGCCATCGGGTCTGTAGGGGGGTATTTCGTATGCAGTGGACCATTGTGGGAAGCACTCAACTACAACAGGCCGATTGGTGCGACAACTCCCACACTGATTCGGCAATTAACAATACAAGGCCACGCCCATGCCTTGTTCTCACATTTAGAGGAATACTTGCGTAAGGGCGACCTTTTGCCGGGGCCAAATCTGCATCCCTATCAAAGTTGGACTAAGGTATTGCCAGCAATGGAGTTTCCTGCGGAAGGTCAGACACAGCAATTACAAGGTAGATGGGGACCTGTTACCGTACCAACCGCTCGTGTCCTGGCACGCAAAATTAGTGGCGAAGACCGTTGGCTAGTTACTGCTTGGGCGAATGTGGGCAATGACCGCGATGTGAGGGTGAAAATCGATAACAAACTGGGAACTCTGACTTTACGTGCTAGAAGGGCAGGGTCTGTGTACGTTGTCAAACTTGTAAATGGTCTGGTCCAACAGACTCTAATAGATTCTGATGGCATGAACCCGACTAAGTTCTTGTCTCCATAAGATCAAAATGGGGAGTAGGTACAGACGCGATTAATCGCGTCTGTACGAGAGTAGGGTGTATTTCTTTTTGATTGTTATACCATTTCACGAAATACCTGATACAGATACATAGGTAGGGGCGTACAGCTGTACGCCCCTACAGTCGATTCATGTGTTGCAAAGATTTTTGGAAATGGTAAGCTGTCGCGCCTACAAGTTGCATTATCATCTTTTAGGTAAAACCTGCAAACCCTCTCCTCTGCTCCTCTGCCCCTCTGCTGCCTCAAAGTGCAAATTAAAAGCACAACAGCTTATTAGTTGTGGGATTTTCCTGTGATTAGCTGCAACCTCCTTAACTACTTGAGTCATACCCCCATTGCATTGGGAGTGCCGAATGCAGTGGGGTAGGATATCAATCCACAACAGTCTCTACCTACAATTTCCGTTGCTTTATGGCTTGAGCTGGATTACCCACATAAATTGTCATCGACTCTAATGAACTACTAGCTACCCCCCCTAAGGTAAGCACTGCTCCCCGACCAACAGTAACTCCCGGGCCAATTACTGCCTTGGCTGCAATCCAACTACTCTCTTGAATATAAATCGGTGCAGTAATCAGTTGAAAATCAGGATGGTTCCAATCATGATTACCAGTACACAGATAAACGCCTTGAGATAGACATACATGACTTTCAATGGTGACTAGAGCAAGGTTATCAATCCAAGCATCTTCTCCAATCCATACATAATCGCTAACTATCAATCGCCAAGGGAATTTGATGCGAACTCCTGGCTTGATACGGACACCTTGACCAATTTTTGCTCCAAAAGCACGAAGTAGCAAAACTTTTAAGCCTGACATGGGAAGCAAGCGACTTTGTACTAAGGGTGAACCCAAGAAGTACCACAGAAGTTGCTTCCAATAAGGTGCGCCAGGAATATAATCACCGACTGTGTAGGAATCTAGACGCATACTAGAGTAAATCAATAACAGACTGAAGACTGGTTCCTGTACGACCTGTGACAATCCAAAGTATGGAGCGTCCTAGATCGCGAATAATGGGAGAAATACTTTCTTTTCTTGATTGATCTGCATCTGACAGTACAGAAATTGGCGTAAAGGCGATACCTTTGATACCAAGAATCATGGTGGCGATCGCCTTTGCTCTAGGCATATGAAAATCTGAGGTAACTAAATAAACATGTTGTATACCTTTATGCTCAAACTCAGGAACAATTGTAGTAAAGTTTGTAACAGTATCAACAGCACGATAATCTAGGTGAACACGACTGTCTGAAATGCCAGCAGCTTGAAAAATCGGTCGCGCTATTTCAGGGGGAGTACCAGAGGAAACCCAAACTTCCAAAGCAGGATACCAACGGGCTATTTCGGCTGCTGTCTGCTCGCGGTCTGTCCAAGCACCAAGAGTCAGAATAGCTTGTGGTTGGGGGGCTTGGTAGTAGGCTATAGCCAGACGCAGGGGAACCATCAGCAGTAGCGAGAGGAAAGAACTTGCTATAGCGAAAATCAAATATTTTTTGCGTAGCCAATGAAACTTTCTCATCATGCTTTTTCTTTTAATTGTTCGGCTTCAATCAAATGAATTGCAAGAAGAATTTCTGCTAGTACACGCTCAAATGCATAATACCAGCCGCGCCAGCCATCAAGAATCCCACCCTTGAAAATCAGGCAGTAGAAAAGGATAATAAAAGGAGCAAGAAGTTTTTGTTTGCGGATGCGATCGCCCCAACTTAGTTCGCTCATGGGAGTATCCAATAATTTCTTGACTTCAATTACCATGTAGCGATCCTGGGCCCATAACCAACGGCTAAGAGGTTTGCGATCGTCGTGGTAAATATAGCCAGATAACATTGCTGATTCACCTTTAACTTGTAAGAGTTGGGTATGACCATCATCAATGTAAATAGATTTATTGATTCTAAAAAGAACCTGTCGAGGAGGAAGTATTGTACCCCTTAGAGGTTTACCGAAAACACAATATTTGAATCTGATAAAATAACCATCTATAGGTGAATCTTCAGGTAATTCCTTGATTTCATCGACCAGCTTCTCTGAAACAATATAATCTGCGTCTAGAGATAGTACCCACTCCGAGTTAATTTGAGATAAACCGTAATTCCACTGCGTAGCGTGAGTATCAAATTTTCTTTGGAATAATTTAACTTGAGGGTAAGATGCGATGATTTCTAGAGTTTCATCAGAACTATAGCTGTCAATAATAACAATCTGATTTGCCCAAGTTAGCTTTTCTAGTGTTCGCTTAATATTAGGTGCTTCATTGTAGGTTAGAATTAACGGGGTGATTTTATCTAGCATATAAATACATAAAAAATTGCAGAAAACTAAATTTATTGATTCCTAGAAACTTGGAGCCAATAATTAATTTATTTAGGGTTGTGAAAATAAATCGGTCAAGAGTTTTTACAGAAAAGTAGGCAGAAATTCTTTTTGGAGAACAGTTTGATAAATTTGTTGCATTTGCAAGGCTGTTTTTTCTAAAGTGTATTTTTCTGATATAAGTTGACGAGCTCGCTCACCCATTTTTTGAGCGATTTGGGTATTATTCAAGTAATCTTCTAAAGCTTGGGCGATCGCTGCTACATCCAAATCAGGAACGTAACCGAGTTGGTTTTCTTTGACAACAGAAGCTAGGGCTACACCAGGAGTCACTAAAACAGGAACACCTACAGCTAACGATTCTAAAACTGAGACAGCAAAGTTTTCCGAATGAGAAGTCAGAACAAAAAGGTCAGAACCTTGCATCAATATATCTTTGGTCTCGCCTTCGACAAATCCCACAACAAGGGTGCGATCGCGCAATCCACTCTTAACCAGCAAAGATTCTATTTCAGCTTCGTAATCTGGAGTACCATTACCTGCAAGTATAAAAGTAAAACGATGGTGAGTCAGTTTGCCGAGAGCTGGAATCAGATACTCTAAACCTTTTTTATAATGCAGGCGAGACAAAAACAAAATCACAGGTTCGTCTGGGGGAATGTTAAACTGTTGCCGCAGACGCTGACGAGCATCAGCAATTTGGGTTGGTAAAGATATTCCCAACGGTAGCACAAAACTAGGTTTGTGCAGTCCAAGTAAGGATACTTCTTGCTGTTCCTTCTCGGAAGTGAAGTGGATCATCTGACTGCTGTCAAGATTTGCTTGTTCTATAAGTTTAAGGTAGGTTTGCTTTTTACGTGTACTTTGTTGTAAAGACCACTCACATAGTAAGCCATGTGGAGTGACTACGTAAGGAACATTTTTCAAACGGGCGATCGCCATTGCGATCGTTGATGGATAGGAGAAAAGAGCGTGGACATGTACAAGCTCATACTGAGAAATATTTTGCCAAAGCCATTGTGTCAACTCACCAGTAAACGCATATTCTCTGACAGCTTTGATATTGGGTGAAAAACGATGGAAAAACCAAACTGGAACATGATTGTACTGAATGCGCTTGCAAAGCGGAACATCAAGTAAGTTATCACCATCATCGTTAGTAGTGGCAATTTCGGCATTGACATTAATGATTTGCAATGCCTTTACCATGTCTAAAACAGCTTGACTCGTGCCACCCCGGACTTTTGTAATAGAAGGAATAATGTGGAGAATTTTCATTAAAAACCTGACCCCTTAATTCTGAATTCTGAATTCTTCTTCAATTTTGCATTCTTTGCCACAATAAATACTTGTTTTCGGTATTATCCAAATCAAGTAAATACTTTCCCAGTGATAAATACATCAGCAGTGAAAACACAGGAAAAGATAGATTTCCCAAAAGAAGAGCTTCTGAAAAGCTTCCTACCAAAAGACCCGCCAAGCCAGCTATAACAGTACTACTATGCAAAAAATAATTAGATTTTTTATGATTTAATTGATGAAGTTCAAACATCATCTTCAAACATCCCAGCCCCATCAGGACTATAGGTATAAATCCCATCAATCCTGTAGTATCTCCAGCAGCTAACCACGAATTCTCTCCAAAAACCAAACGTCCTCCCTGCAAGGGAGAACCAAAGAGTGGGCTACTCATAAAGCCACTCCACATACCAGCCCAAGCTTCTTCACGTGTGTTTCCACCTGCAATGAACCTATTGCTTACTGGTGTGTTTTGGGTAATCGCATCTGGACTTATAAACCAAAAGATTACGCCCAACAAAACACCAACAAACAAACCTAAGCGTAGTAAATAACCAGATCTATTACGATAGAAAAATAAAATCGAGCTGATTCCCATAATTGCGCCAGTACGAGAACCAGTGAGAAATAAAAAGTATGCAACAACAAGTAAAATAGCGATCCAAAAAACTTTGATCAAGTTCCATTTTTGATGGCTTTCAATGAGAAACATGAAGCAGGGAATAGTGCCTGCTAACAAAGCAGCTGCATGTTGGGAACTACCAGTAGTTCCCAGGAACCTTCCTTGCACAAATGTCATTGCGTGCATATCAAATCTTCCTTGATATGCACAGGCAATAGCAAAGATGACACCAGCCATTGCAAGTGACCAAACACCCAAGCGGAAATTGTATTCATCCTGCAACCACCGGGAAGGCCCTAACTTAAACATCAGCACAATTGCCCCAAATGTAGTTAGCGCAAGTAAGGCAAAACCTACGTCACCATAAACTAGAATCTTCAAAAAAACTGCCACCTGAAATGCGATCAGGTAATAGACTGGCTGTGGAATAATTATCCGCCGCCACCCGTTCTGTGTTTGCATTCCCAGTAGGAGCAGCGAAGCGAGGAGAACTATCGTTAAGGGGCGACCCATATCGCGCAACTGTTGCAAAGGAAAAACTAAAGCTGGTGGTTCCTTTATCCACTGATCCTGAAACTTTGCTAACGAAGTTGCATAACAGCAAAAAGCGAATAATAGCCAAGCTAAACGCCGAGAACGTCGAGCTTTGTCCAACATGAAAAGACCGATGACAATACCGAATATGCCATAAGGGCTAAAGATGAGGTCAAGAAGTTTGCTAATAGGATCTGAATTCATGGTTGAAAATTCATGCCAGATTTTCAGTAACCAGATTACTTGTATTTTGCTTGACTGTTTTTATCTGGTGTACGTTGTGTAACAATTCCTGCCAACGAGTTGCCCAGATATTGGCAGCGTAAGGAGCTGCTAATTGTTGCGATCGCTTTCCCCAAGTTGGTAATTCAGTATAGCGCTGGTGTAAAGTCAGCATTCCCTTAGCTAAAGCTTTTGGTTCTTCTTTTGGTACAATCAAGCCATTATACCAAGGTCGAATTATCTCGACAGCAGAACCACAAACATCAGTACAAATAATAGGCAACCCAGCCGCAGCAGCTTCTACTAAAGCTAGGGGCCAAGGATCGAATCGACTGGGCAAAACAAAAGCTGCTGCCGATCGCCATACAGCTTGCATTTCTGATGGTTGTAAAAATCCTCGATTCTCGATTCCTGGTTTTCCCAAAAGATGTGATTCCAATGCTCCTTGTCCACAACATACTAAAGTCCAAGGATTGGATACTTGAGAACGGTAAATTTGGTAAGCTTCTACAAGGACATCAATTGCCTTAACCGGAACGTAGCGACCAACAAATAAAAATGAACGGGGCCATTGAGACTCGATGCGTTGTTCCCACAATGGAGACCAAACATCATAATCAATGCCATAAACTCCATGCGCTATATTTGCTGGGTCAATTCCTAAACGTGAAGCATATTGCCAACTACGTTCTCCGGCAACAACAATGCTATTTATACATTGCAAATACGAGCGGAGAAACAAAGGGGCTAAATGTTGTTTCCACGTACCCCACCAAGGGGTATCCATAGTCATAACTAAGGCTGTGTTACATAATTGAGAAGCAAAAGCCAACTGACGATAAGGTTTATGCAACCAACCACAAAGAACAACCACATCTGGAGATTCTTCTAATACCAAACGTTTGATTAAATTTGCATCCTGTCTTTCTTTGATATCCAAAAGTCGGCAGGGAATATCCTGCATCAATCGATCGGAAAATGCGGTTTCAGTAAGAGCTTGAAAGCCAATGACAAATACATCAATTTCTGGTGTTTGATGCAGAGCTAGCCAGCAAGCTGCCATGTAACCAGAGATATCAGACCAGCAAAAAACAACTTTTAGAGCCATGTTTACTTACAACATTGAATCCCAAGTTCATTCTCCCACCGCTCCATATCTTCTAACTTGCTAAAAGCAGAAATCCCAGAATCTCCTATGTAAGCTCGACGGATATCCTTAAACCCCACCCTTTCGAGTTCAACGGAGAGTGATTTATAGTCCCACATCCAAAGGTGCTGACTTCCACTAATCCATTCTTGGAAAAAAGAAAGTAAGCTACGTTGCCGATGTTCTTTTCCTAACCAGGTCACACGCATGAATTCTAACGCAGCTTCAGGAGATGTTGATTTGACATACTGTTGAGCCATAAATTCTAAATCAGGCACAACCAAACGAAATATCCCATCAGGTTTAAGATATCGGTAACAGTTTTCTAGAGACTTACGCAGGTCTTCTAAAGTTAGATGTTCCAAAACATGTGAACAGTACAATAGTTCAACACTATTGTCAGGGATGGGTAGCCCTTTCACTATGTCACCATACTTCATATTTTGTGGAAATCTTCCAAAAGGACCAGAAGGGACTAGCTTCCCCACTACAGGTAGCTTTTGTAAGCGCAGTGCAAGACTAGAATCAAAGTTCAACCATTCGCTAGGGGCGCATAGCCCACTACCAAATTGGACATATTCTGCCTTCTGTGTTGAAGGCATAGTGGTTTTGTTATTTGTTAATAGCATTAGGCAAATTGTTTGAATGCAGTGATTAAAGTGTCTACACAGCGCGACCAGGTATATTGCGCTGCATGTTTTTGTCCTAATTGAATATATTTTTTCCGAAGATGTAAATTACGATCGAGTTCTATTAAGACATCTACAATCTCATCTGTTGCCTCTGGGTTAACTACAATACCCGCATCTCCAACCACCTCTGGCAAAGAGGCTTTATTAGCTACAATAGCTGGAGTCCCAGCAGCCATTGCTTCTAGTGCAGGTATACCAAATCCTTCATAAGGAGAAAGGAAGAGGAAAGAAGATGCTCCCCGCATCAAACGTGGTAAGTCCTCATCTGGAACTTTACCAAGTAAGGTCACATGTGAGTGAGCTTTAACTGCTTCAACATAAGTAGTTTCTGAGGCACCAGCGACAACAATATGCAGATTACTCTTGCGTTGACGCAGAGTATCAGCAACAGCTAAGACATCATCACCTCCTTTTTTCTGCCGCAGACCTCCGACTATAATAATGTACAGTGCTTCTATGGGACTTTTCCAGTCAGCAGCATTAGCTGAAGCAATGTCAAAGAAAGATTGCTCAACACCATTTCCCACCACCACAATCTTTTGTGGATCTGCACCCAAAAGTTCTACCATTCTTTGTCGGGAAAATTCTGAGACAGTAAACACCACCCGACATTCAGATAAAGCACGCCGAACCCAAAGCTCCCACTTGTAGCGAAAAAATCGGTGATGCCAAGTATTTGACCAAGGTAAATTAGTTTCAAATGCTTGTATGTCGTGAATCGTAACAGCGACGGGGCATTTTGAGACCGGAATATAAGTTTCCATCGGAGCGTAGAGCCAGTCAGCCCGATCTGGCAAATATTTATCCACACGCGGGTAGTTAAGTAGTTTCCATGTACGCTCAGTGGAATTTTCTACTGTAGGGAAAGTACGCTTAGGCAATTCACGTAATGGGCTGAGTGGATCAAGCTTACCATCGCTTCCTAACCATTGTTTGAAGAAAAGCAACTCTAACTCAATCCCGCTTCGTTCTGCGAGCCCAAGCAGCATCTGGTTCATATGCCGCCCTATTCCTGTGCAGGGTAGATAAGTGCGAATGGGATGAATATAAGCAGTTAATTTCACAAAACGCCTTTTATTATTGTTTATTTGTATACTTCATTATTTAAAATTAATTTTATAATATTTTTCTAATTTATGATATAAAGTGTTGAGTAAGCTTTGCTTTTTGATACTATTAATGGGAGCATTTATTAAGTAATCTAATCCTAGTTTTCCATAAAATTGCAACCGCTTAAACATCGATTTTCCTCTTAATAAATATTGATAAAACAAATAACTATTAGGCATTAAAGCATTCAATCTGTAACCTGCCCAATGTAGAAGAAATATTTGTTTTTTATGATCCAAACCCCCGTAATCCCACAAATAATATTTTCCATCTTTCGAGTAAATTTTACCCGATAGTCTTGCCCACCCGTTTTGACATATACCTCCAATTACTTCTGCAAAATGCCCATAGCGCACAGGCTTCATATCGCAGCAATAGTTAATAAAGGCTTGATCTGTATTTCGAGGGTTGAGTTGATCTCGTATTTTCAATGCACCTTCTGCTAATAACTCAAACTCTTCTATTGAAAATAGCCCCTTACGAGAAGCCCAACGACCAGAGTTAAAACCACGCCCCCGCCCCTGTCTTAACAATTCTTGACGAAATGCTCCTGGTTCGTAAACTTGATCGATCGCACAATCATAATGTAGAAAGTCAAACCCAAGGGTTTCTACTGCTTCAATAAAGGGTTTAATATCTGCTAACAGAATTTGCCGAGCATCTAAGTACATAAAATAATCTAGTGGTCCCCAAAAAGCTGCATAGCGTCTGAACCAATAGGGGCCAGTAGGGGTATAACCTAGCTCAAATGCTTGACCGATCGCCTCCAAGCGAGAAAAAGATGAATCAGTATATACTTCAAATTTATAAGTATTACTTAATTGTAGCAGGCGATCGCACTGTTCATTAAAAGGAATCAGAATCAGCTTTAAATCTGGGTTGAAGGTTCTGAAGCTATTGAGAAAAGCGATCGTCCAATCATAAACTGCATCATTCGCTGAAAAATAGACTCCAATATTCTGAGAATGAGCCATATCAATCAATATATTTTTCTATATTTACGTAAAGCAAGAATCCATTGACTAGGAAGCATCTCACGAATTTTACTAATGATATTTTTCTGCAACCAAAAACTTTTGTATTCATTAACAAAATACAATTCTTGCTGAAAAGATTTGCCAAAGTATTTTCTGCAAATAGACCAACGCTCTTTAGTAAAACTCAATAAATCTCTAGACACTCCTCCTGACCCATCAAATTTAGAAATAACTACAGGGACTTCCTGAAACTGATAGCCAGCAACGTAAACCTTGGCCATAAAATCATGATCTGCACACCAAGTCAAGAACGTATCAAAGGGATATTTAACTTGTAGTTCTCTTTTAACAAAAATACTCTGATGGCAAGTAGGTATTTCACGCCATATTATAGACAGATCATATGGCTGTCGCTGATAGGTATGATACCCATATTTATCATTAACAACATATTCAAATTTGCCATAAATAACATCCACTGAATTATCAAGGTATTCTGCAACTTGAGCCAGTGTATCCTCTGCAAAGAATTTATCGCCGCCATTCATAAAAATTATCCAGTCCCCAGTAGCTGCCAAGGCTCCTTTGTTCATGGCATCATAAATTCCAGCATCTTTTTCACTAATCCAATAGGAGATATTTGCATTATTTTCGTGTAGAAAATCTACCGTACCATCCTGAGAACCACCATCAACGATGATATATTCGAGGTTTTGATAAGTTTGAGAGATAATATTTGAAAATGTTTCTTTTAGCTCTTGAAGTCTATTGTATGTAATTGTAATAACAGAAATACTTGGTAATTTTTTTTTCCAAATCTTCGGATTTGTAAACACTTTTATTTCATTCATGCTTATTTCTAAATCACCTCAGCTATTTTTAATAATTGAGCTAGCGAATCTATATTAATTAACATATCTTCAGCCATGCAATGAGGATCGTAAAAATTTTCTGGTTCTTCTCCTTCTCCGATTAGGTAATAATAATCAAGTTCGATATTATTAGACAGAACCCAATAACAGCCATTTACATAATTCGGTGAAAATAATTCAATAATTTTAGTTCCAGGAGAACAAAAAACGAGATTGGATAAACCAGCACCATGAGGAGCCACAATGACAGACGCAGACGATAGAACTGAAGCTTGTTCCGCCACTGAAATTTTTTCTAGAAAAATAACTTCAAAGTTGAATTTGTTTAAAAACTGAACTAATTCATCCTCATTAATAACTCGACGAAAGGCAGCGCGATCGCGACTTATATAAATAAGATTTCCTTTGCCTACTTTTTCAATAGAATCATTAACTAGAATTTTTGTTTTGAGAAAATCACAAGCCCATTTGGGGATATTACCTGTCTGTCCTGGTAGGGAAGGTACAACTAATTGTTTAGCTTTGATGTGAGGAAATTTCCGACTTTCTATAATTTTTTCTTCAGGAATACCTAAAATCTCTAATGTTTCCTTCTGGAAAGAAAGATGTAAGCTATTAACTAAGAATTTGTCTATATGACTGAACTGGATTTCAGCTTGCTTGAGTAAATGAATCCGCGGTAAAACGTCAAACATCCAGTGAAAGTATCCTTCGCCTCCAGCAGCCGATAAAACAGCAACAGTTCCATCTACGTAATGTAGATTTGGTAATCTCCAAGATTTGAGTATTGAATGCTCACTTATATCTGTACCAATTTCAAAAGACAAATCACCCAGTAACTTATCATCTGGAGTTATAACAGTGCCGTTATGACCCCATACACGACCTTGTGGTATTACAGTAACAAATGTCTCTGGATATTCATGGGTAGACTCTATCTCAAATTTCCAGTGAACTCCATCTTTTATAGTTTTAGGAAATTTTCTACGTATGAAATTTTTAGGATATATCTTAATAAAACTTCCTGGACTTTGTTTGTTGTTGTCTTGTAAGTTTAATAGCCAATAATCCTTAGTTTCCTTATAAAAATCTTTGGGAGGACCCAAAATTTCAGAACTTATTGGTAGCTTACGAAGCAAGTTTATACATAAAAAATATATAGATTTGAGGTTTTTTTTTAGCATATTCAAAAAGAAAACTTAAAAATCACTCTTTGACAGGTTTTTTAGCTAAAAAACCTTTACTTACTGTGTCATGTTCTGTTGTCAGTATTCCTTTAATAATTAAGCTATTTCACTAATCACTAATCTCTTTCAGAGCTAGTCTTCTACCGTTTTGTCCAGCTTCATGGAAACGAGATATTCTGAAGCCATATCTTAGACCTAAATACAGGGAATATATCTTTGATGATCTCCAAAAAGATTGAGGTGAAATAGTACCTCGAAAATATGCCAGCATAGTTTGCGAGTAAGCTAACCCTTCTACTAAACGCAGGAGATAATCTTCTTTTAAACGATTAGAAGGTATTAAATGAGTCAGCTTGAGCGATGCAAACAGCCCTGTACCTAAACCCATATCGCAAGCTGTAAATGCTAAATCTGAGTCTCCACAGGAGGTAAGCATTTTACCCTTGCGATCCATATCTGCTCGTTTAGGACTTTTACGAACTAACTCGCTGTACTTTTGTGCAACAACCTTGCGAACACAAAGCCCAGCCCCACATGGGGTTGTTTCATACTGATCTACTAAATTAGACCAGCGATCGCTCTCAAACTCTCGAATTGCTAAATTTCCTAAATAAGGTTTTGCCCACGATGGAGGTGTTACTTCAAATTCAGGTTTAATTTGTCCACCCCAAGCACCAATAAATGGAAAATCTTTACTAATCCGCCATGTGACTTCTAGATAGTCTGAATCTAAAACGTTATCATCATCAACAAATACTATTACTCCAGCTGTAGCTTCTCGAATTCCTCTGAGTCTAGCAGCAGTCAGTCCTAGTTGTTCTTCTCGAATATGACGAGCTTGGGGATGCCAACTTAAATCAATTTCCGAAGCTAGAATTTTGTTACTAGCATTATCAACTAACAAAAGTTCCCAAAAATATTTAGATAAAGTTTGAGATTTCAGTGCTTCTAAAACCCTCTCTAAATAGCTAAAACGAGGATTGTGGGCACAGATAATTATACTGAGCGGTAGTTCCATACAAAATAATTTTGGGCTTTGTTTTAAAATGCTGAGTGTTCAAATTCTAAACAACCTTTTTCTACTTTACGTAACCAAAGAAGATTATCAACTTGTCCACCAAACTTCCAGTTACCACTGGCGAGAGCTTCACCAATTGTCCTAGCTACACCTTCAAACGCGATACAATCATGGAATGCAAGAATACCTCCTCCTACAATCCAAGGAGTTGCTTTTTCGTAATCATTTTTAGCTCCTTGATAACTATGGTCGCCATCAATAAAAACAAGGCTTAGAGGATACTCTCTAAAATCTGAAGGTGTAAGTTCCTGACTATTTTTTCTGAGCATAGTCATGTGGTTCGCTACTCCTCTTGTATTATTTTTAAACTCACTGAATGTATCTCTTTCACCCTCTGGCATAGTTTGATTTTCCCAAGTGTCAACACAAAATAAGTGCCCTCCTTTTGGAGCCAAAGCAGCAGCAATATAACAACTAGATGCTCCTAAATAAGATCCTATCTCCAAAGCTTTTGCAGATTCTCCAAGCTCCTTGGCTAAAATATAGAGCATATTTAGCTCATGAGCAGTCATATGTGTAGTTATATCTTTTTTAGTTAAACAACCTAGTTTCTTCAATTCCTTATTAATTGAAGAACTTTGTATATCAATTAATAGTTGTTCTGCTCGCCAAACTAAGTGATGTGATGCCTTGTAAGAAAAATCACTAATTTTCATGTTTTCAATCTCCAAATTTCTGTTTACATTAGCCAATTATAATTGGCTATTTTTGTTGATGATTAAGTAAGTTGTTCAAAAATTGCATATCCATTACGTAAATCAGTGTTTTGACTGAATACTAAATAATTGGGATCTAAGAGAAATTTTTGATTATTTTTGTAGTTTTGAAATGTATTTATATCATCTAGTAAAACAAACTTATAGCTATGCAATTCATTTTCTAAATCTTCAATACTTGTGCTTAATTGAGAACCATCGATTAAAATAATATCAAAAACATTAACATTATTTTGTTCTTTAATATTTTTGATGATTTTACTTAGTTCTTTAGGTAAATTTTCTAAATCAATAGATGGAATATCATAGAATTTGACAGTAGGCTCACCAGTATAACGCTTTTGAAATTTATTAAATTGAGGAGTAGATATATTGATACAAAAGGCGGTTGGCTTGTTTGGGTTTTCTCTGATGCCTGTTAAAAGTGCCTCGGTAATAACTTCTCCACTAGATGCTCCAATTACTAAAGCTGTTTCAATATCTTCTTCCTTGACCATTTTTCTGATGGTTTGAAAAAATTCATCAGATTTTATAGTTGAAAATTCGTAAGGGAGGAAGTAACCAAATCTATTTTCTAAACGAGTTAAAGGTTTACGCAGTAGGGTTTTTAAACTTAATGTTAGCCATTGTTTTAACCCTATTTTATAATGCTTTAAATTTAAAACATCAATTAACTTAGAAACTAAGTTAGATGATTTAACAAAACCTGTTGTTTCTTTTTTTAATGAATGAGATTTTAAATAAGCCGGATCATTCAACAATTTTACGAAATCAAATTGTTGACATGCTGTAAGCATCATACAGAGATTATCTAGCCAATCTTGGAAGCTTCGAGTAGGCAATTGATGAGCGCTATAGCGGTATTTTAATGCTTCATTGTACGGTAAAGTGTTTTTAGTAATTAGAGTATTAACTACCCAACGAGTGCGATCGAGTTCAGGATGGCAAAGAGAGGGAAACTTATTAGCACAGTTGATGGCATCATTTAATTTTCCTTGACAAAGAAGAGTAATAATTAAATAAGCCCATTCTAACGGATCGGGATCTATAGCTTTTAGCAGATCGAGAGTCCATTCAATTGGCTGAATAATCCAATCATGTGCCGTCACTGCATTTCCTTTGTAGAGGTTACATAACGCCAGTCGTAGTTTTGGTTGAGCTTGAGAATCTACATAATTTAAGCATTTGAGATACAAAGCTTCTGCTTCATCATATTTTCCTGACCAAAGTTTTTCATCTCCTTGACGCAGGAGTACTCTATCCAATGCATTAACAACGATATGTGAATTTTTAATTTCCGATGAAATATCTACAATGGTCAAAGGCTCAAAAGGGCTTTTCTGAACAATCCTTTGATTTGGCTTCAGGGCTTTCTGTAGATGAAACCATTGCCAAATTTGATCTCTTTGTTTAAATGTGTGCTGGGAATGGACTAGTTGATAGCCAGTATTGGTAATTTTCTCTAATTCTTCTGGGTTTTTAAACAGATAATCAAGCTTATCTAATACATCATTTTCATCAGCAAACACACAATTTTGCATATCAACAAAACCTGCTGCTTCAACAGCTGGATTTTTTTCTGTAATCAAACAGGATTTAGACCCTGGAATTTCCAGAAATTTGCGAACAAACTCCCTCGCCATTGTGCCACAGGTAGGTGAAAAGGAAGAAGCATTGATCATCCGAGCATACTGCTCACCAAAAAGCATTCTTGATGTTTCTCGGTTTTGCATGTATCCTAAGTGTGGGCAAATTAGAGTGGGATAATATTTAGAAATAAGTCTATTAATTTTTTGGCGCCAAGGATATAGTGATGTTTGGCTTCCAGTAATAAGCACTGGTATATTTTTAGGCTGATTATAGTCTCTAAATATGTCGGAATCTATAAAATTTGGCCAGATAAATAAATTTTCGGCAATCTCTGGAAGATATTCAGCTAAAGGAATAGATATTGTAAAGACTGTCTCTATTCCCCAATTTTCGATATCAGAAAGAAAGGCTGAATGGAATCCACAAAAAGAATCTCCATTATAGAAAGCTAATTTGGGTATTTCTGGATAATAATGAGTATTTTTAACGCGTCGTTTATCAGATGAGGCGTTACCAGTTTCAAACAGAGTTATGTCTGGTTGATATTGTTCACAAATTTGTTGATAGTCGCTTTCGTCACTAATAACAGTTACTTCAAAAAATTCCGAGAGGCACTTAACATGTTCTTGCTTGTGTACATTGTAGAACTTGGCTGACCCTTGATTATTCCATTGAAAAAAAACAAGTTTTGGCTTAATAATTTTATCCATAAATATTTTTGCTTTATCTAATATTATTTTTCAGAACATCAATCGCTCGATTTTGTTTTGTGTGTGTATGGTGTAATTCTGTGCTTATTCAGTTTCAGTTAAACAATCACACACTTTTTATACTAATACCAACAATTAATCTATTTTTTGAAGTTTTCATCCTTTTGATACCAATTCTCTGTAAACTTACACTGAATAATTCTTAACTTATTTCTTCCTTTGCGACGGCAGTAATTTTGTAAACCAAAAACACCGCCCTACTTCAAGGTTATCCGTCTACGTTGAATAAAGATTAAGTGCATCTTCATAGAGAATTGGTATAACAAGAAAAAGCAATAAGCAAAGCGATTGCACGAAGGTTTTGATTCATCCGATCGCGTCTTAATAACTGAACCCGGAATTCTCCCAGTTCTGCTGCTAATCGCTTTGCTTATCGGCGTTCTTGCTTCCTTTGCTGAACCAGTTGGCTATATCTGTCCTAAAAACATTGAGAATTCTGCATTTGATTTATTTCCATAGATGAACATGGAAAATTTACCGTAGCAGATTATTCAAAAGGTCGTTGTAATACTAGGGAAAGAAGGTAAACTTCTGGGCTGCAAGGTTCCTTACTAGCGTCATTTTGCCAGTTTTTACGTCCACCTTAAACACGGCATTACTTTTTCTAGTCTTGTCAGCAGCAAGCGCATACAATTGACCGGAAGCAGAGAAAGTCAAGTCTTTAAGATCGTTAGAGAGAGGGCGTCCTTCAAAGCTCAGTGGGGTCAATCTCTTAATTTTGAGCTTGCCAGTAACTATCGCTTTCTCCTGCAAATTCATTGAAATTAAACAGGGGATACCTTCCGAGCCAATCTCAGTTGCGAAAATATTTCCCTTCGGATCTTGGCATAGGTTAGCAAATCGATGGGTAGGCGGCAGTTCGGGTAGAGCCAGATCATCGCGGGCAAGAATTTGGCCTGTTGTGAAATCGAGCGTTCTCATGCTAAAAGGTGGGACGCCTTCAGTTCCTACTAGGCACAGAAGTTGATTATTGGGAAGGCTGAGCAAACTTTCAACAGTTTGATTGGATTTCTTGAAGCCTAGTACTTTTTTCCCTCTAAATACAGGGATACTAGCATTGCCGACAGTAAAAATGAGATGGTTGAAATGACCATTTCTTGTGCTAGAGACCGTAGAAATTACAACAGTCCCATTTTTAAGCACTATCGCTTTCGTAATTCGGTTAGAGTCATTAAAAAAGAAAGCCCTCGGTCTTTTCGGTACAGACAATGGATTTTCAACGAACAGAGATAGGCGATTGAGCTTAGAGAGAATTTTTCCCGTTGCTAGGTCAACAGTGCTCAACTCTACTCCCGGAGTGTTGTCTTCCCGGTTTGCAGTGTTTGATGTACTAAGGAGGTTTACTCCATAAAGAATTCCCTCGTTGAGTTCAGTCTTCTGAGCAAGTGCCTTACTAGAAAGACCAGCAACAACAGTAGAAGTCAAACTGGCAGCTGCAAGTTTGCCAAATTGTCGGCGTTTTAACGATCGCATTACTATACTCCTTGTGGGGTGCTTTAAGGAACAATCAAGCTTGCATTTGGGGCCTGAGGTCTAGCCCCCATATCTGCTAGGATATTGACGGTTATTTGCTTGGCGCGAATATCTTCCCGAAATGGGCTAACACCGTCACTGTCTAACCCCCATGCCCACTGAATGGAGCCGGAGGCAAAAACTTTAGCCCCACTACTGGCTGTGTAGCGGGCTGAATGGGATTTGGTAAAATCCTGGTTGGCAGGGAGTGCTCTTTCTCCAACTGGTTCGTCGAAGTTTGGCAATACATTAGCAGGTACTACTGGCGACTGAGACAAGATGACCAGTCCGGGAGGAGTAGACCCATTATTAACGACAAAATCCCATTCATAACCTACTAACATAGCCAGCTGATTTCCATTCTGGAGTCCTGTGTTGGCATAGTAAGGATCGCTAGCGTTGGAGACGACAAAATTAAAACCGCCATAGGTATCTAGGTCACTACCATACATGACTCCTAACAAAGAATTTTCCGGCCGCTGGTTCTGAACGCTGCGGAATTTATTAGTGGCTGCTGATGGTCCCTCCTGCTGGGCTACTGGATCTAATGCCCAATCTGGCTTGTAGCACGCCATCACTCGGTTGGGCTTCACTTGTCCGGCAGCAAGAGTAGAATTTTCAAACCTCACTCGCCAATAAGCAGTATTGGCAGAGAAAAATCCTAAATTAATTCCGGCATCACGTGCAGCCTCGATATGATCGCGCATTTCTTTAGACCAGTACTCATCGTGACCCACAGACAAGAATACTTTATGATTGAGCAATTTTTGTCCGTTGGTGTGAATTTGCATACTGTCGGTGTAGGTAACATCGTAACCTAGAGATTCTAGCCACCGCACCATATTGTATTCCCATCGCAGAGGTGTGTCGGCCTCGTTGGAGTTTTGATAAGTTGCCTGGGCGAAAGGCCGGTCGTAGGAAACCTTGAAAGCCCGTTCACCGCCAATGCTGTTAGAACTGTACAAGCTGTAACCCCCCGTTGAGCTATAGGCGAGGACAGTGGACATGGCACTATTGAATAAAATATCAGCAGTGCTGCTATCATCGCGGACGACAAACCACACATGAGCCACTACCCCAGTTGCTTGGTCAGTCAGTTTCGCTACATAAATACCACTAGTCCAGTTATTGCCTACCTGCAAGACGTAGGAAGTTGTCCAGTTGCACTCCACTAGGCGGGTATCAGGGTCTACGGTACAGGCAGCTTGGGTCGTGCCATTGAGCAAGCCGCTGCTTGCGATCAGCCTTCCTCCTGTGCCACCATAGTAGCCCAAGCGGTACACATCGATGGTATACTGTCCAGCCTGTCCAAGAGAAACCTTAATATCCAGCGATTCCCCTTTATTTACACTGGTAACCGAGGTATAACCAGCGATCTCGCCACTACCCCGGTTGTCAAGCTTCCAGTTAGTCGTGCCTGGATTGAGATTTTCCAAATAGACGGGATTTGGGTTCGCCGGAATTGCTGTAGCCGAGAAGGTGGTACTACCGATGCCTGGTGCTATGGCGCTTACGATCACCGCTCCAGGTGCGCTAGGAGCCTGTCCGAGCGTCAAAGTTGTACTTGCTTGACCACTACCATCAGTTACTACACTGGCAGGCGACACTGATCCCCCACCACTGATAATATCAAAGTTTACCGTGACCCCTGATTGAGGATTGTTTTGAGCGTTTACAACTTGCACAACTAGGGGGTTGGTTAGAGCTGCTCCCGTTGCCCCACTCTGATTGTCTCCACTGACTTTAATCAAGTTGCTGCCGACAACAAAGGCAATGTCACGATAATAGTTAGCATTCCGGAAAGAAGCGGCTGGGAAAGAATTTGGATTTACATTAAATACCCCATTATTGCCGTCCGCTACTGAGCTAAGATCGCCACTAACTATGGGGTTGACCAGTTCATCATAAGTGGCGACGTAATAGGCATTGACGTTGACAGAGACCACATAAATCGAATTGCCTTGAATATTTATTGGCGTTTCTAGAAGCTGCTCCTGCCACCCAGAAGCCGTCTCGTTAATAAAAGTGACGCTTGCTATAAGAGTTCCTGCTGCCGTCCAGATTTTACCAACGTGAGTTCCGGTCTCACTAGCGGCTTTCCAGAAGCGAATAGCGGCAACCTGTCCGCCTCTACTACTGCGGAATTTCAAGCCTAATTCATAGGGGACGCTATCGGTAGAATTTGGAAAGCTGGGGACTTGAGTGGTCAATATTGTTTGGCTGGTCCCCGAAGGACTGGTAGTAGCAGAGAAGATAACGCTACCTACTTCTTCGGCGGTGGCACTTACAGTATTGGTGATAAAAGTTGTCGCACCAGGATTAGCTCCAAGGGTTAAGGTGGTACTAGCCTGCCCATTAGTATCGGTTACTGCGCTAACAGGCGAAACCGACCCTCCACCACTGGTAACGGCAAAATTCACTGTGACCCCTGACTGAGGATTACCAGCAGCGTCTTTGACTTGAACAACCAAAGGGTTGGGTAAGGGAGTTGCGCCTACACCAGTCTGATTGTCGCCACTGATCTTTGTAATCGTAGGCAGGGGAACAGCTACAAAGTCAATGTCACGAAAATAGTTAGTGTTGCGGTAAGAACCTGTTGGGAAGGCTCCTGGAGTCACATTAAACACCCCATTGCTACCATCTGCCACTGAGCTAAGATCCCCGTTGACTATGGGGCTACCCAGATCATCGTAAGTAGCGACGTAGTAGGCATTTATATTGACAGAGACCACATAAGTGGTATTGGCTTGAATGTTAACTGGCGTGTCCAGAGTCTGCTGCTGCCACCCAGAAGCTGTCTCGTTAGTAAAAGTGGCACTTGCTAAAAGAGTTCCCGTTTCTGTCCAGATATTGCCAACATGAGTTCCTGTCTCGCTAGGGGCTTTCCAGAAGCGAACGGCCAAAATCTGTCCCCCTTCGGCGCTGCGGAATTTCAGGCCTAATTCGTAGGGAACGCTATCAGTGTAATTTCCAATGCTCGGAACTTGATTGCTAAAGAGGTTAGCCATAGTTGTTTGCCATAACGTTATAACTAGTAGGGGTGATCAAAAGTAACTTCCCTAAACCTGACAAGCGATCTTCAGAACTTCCACCACATAGTCCTGTTCCTGCTGAGTCATCTGATGAAACAGGGGTAGCAGGACTGTATGATCTTGTGCTTGTTCACTCTCAGAAAGGCGATCGCACTTTCCAACTTCACATTCACAAGCTTTCGGCTCAACTCCACATGACCAAGCTTCAGTTTGATAAGCACTTTCACGGTGAGCGCACATAATCCCACGTCGCGTAGCAATGCCAGCATCTAACATTGCCTGCATCACTTGTAACTGGTCGCATTTCTCTGTAAGCCGTACACAAAAACTTTGCCAGTTACTCTTTGCCCAGTTTGGCTCGGTGGGTAACTTTAATCCTGGTATATCTGCTAGCTTTTCCTGATATTGCTGTGCCAAATAACGCCGACGTTCCACAATCTCTGTCAGCCGTTTGAGTTGTTCTCGCCCAACTGCTGCTTGAATATCAGTCATGCGGTAGTTGTAACCCAGCATGGGATATGACTCAAATATCACTTGTTTTGCACCGTGGCGTACAGTATCGGGGACACTCATCCCATGTTGCCGCCAGAGGCGAAACTGTTTGTCCCATTCGGGATTATTTGTAGTCAGCATCCCACCGTCACCAGTGGTGATTACTTTGCGGGGGTGAAAAGAAAAGCAAGCGATATCGCCATGTGGCTTGCCAATTTTCTCCCATTGCCCATCCCAGAGAATTTCACTACCGATCGCACAAGCTGCATCTTCAATGACTGGCAATTGGTAGCGGTGGGCAATATCGAGGATGGCTTTGAGGTCGCAAGGCATCCCGATCTGATGGACAATCAAAATGGCACGGGTGCGATCGCTAATCACATCTTCAATTAACATCGGGTTGATGTTATATGTCTGTGGTTCAATATCCACAAACACTGGTATTCCGCCGCAGTAGCGAATACTGTTGGCAGTGGCAATATAAGAATGGCTGACACTAATCACTTCATCCCCAGGTTGCACACCTACAGCTAACAGCGCTAAATGCAGTGCAGTAGTGCAATTGGATACAGCACAAGCGTAGTTTCCTCCTACGTAAGCTGCAAATTCTTGTTCAAAGGCGGCGACTTCTGGTCCTTGTGTTACCCAGCCAGACATAATCGCACGTTTAGCTGCTTCAGCCTCGGCTTCGCCCATCCAAGGTTTAGCGATCGGGATCAAAGATTTGACTTCAGACACGCTGTTTGATCCTCCCTACATCCCAGTTGCGTACAATTTCATTTTCTAGTAGGACTTCTGGAGATTTTCCAAAACTCAAATACCAATCTCTCAGTTTGATTAAACCTTCGTGCAGTGATACTTCCGGTTTGAATCCCAACAGTTTGTATGCTTTTGTAGTTTCAGCATATAAACGCAATACATCACCAGGACGAGATTCATCATGAATCACGCCCGTGTCTGCTCGTTCTACTATTGATGCTATTTCCTGAGCTAAATCATTAATGGCAATTTCAAAGCCACTGCCCAAATTAATTGTTTGTCCGATGGCAGAGTCTGTAAATCCTGCCAACATAATCCCCCTAGCCGTATCGCCAACATAAGTGAAGTCTCTAGTCTGGCTACCATCACCAAAAATTACCATTGGCTTGCCAGCCATACTACGCAGTAAAAACTTGGGTATGACTTCTCCGCTATCTCCTTCATGGTGACAACGGGGGCCATAGGCGTTGAAAGGACGTACTACAACAGTTGGGTAGCTATATGTTTCGTAGAATGCCCTAGTGTAACATTCTCCGGCTAACTTAGAACCACCATAAACAGTCATGGGAAAAGTTGGGTGTTCTTCTGTCATTGGTACCCAACGGGCAGTACCGTAAACTTCAGAACTTGAGACATACACAAACCGGCTTACTCCTGCTGCTCTGGCTGCGCTTAATAGCTGGAGAGTTGCTGTGGCATTAACTTCATGATTTTCAAATGGCGAGTGGATGGAATGCCGGACACCCAAGCAGGCTAGATGAAATACGATATCTACACCCGACATTAATTTAGCCATGCGATCGCTATCTCGAATGTCTGCCACAACTAATTCAAAGCGATCGCTAGGTAAATTTTCTAGGTTCTTTTGTTGTCCATTAACCAAATTATCAACAACCACAACCTGGTTTGTTGTTTTAGCTATTATTTGATGTGCTAGTTCAGAGCCGATGAAGCCTGCACCACCTGTGATTAAAATTCGCTGATTTTGCATATTTATTTTGTATTCTCCGATGGTTCATATCCTTCCCGCCAGCGTAAAAATTTTGCGGGGACACCAGCGACGATCGCAAATGGCGGTACATCTTTAGTGACAATTGCCCCAGCACCAACGATGCTGCCTTTGCCAATGGTGACTCCTGGTAGAATTACCGCATTCATGCCAATATCGGCTCCTGTTTCCACTTTTACCGATTTAATTTCTAAATCGGTTTGGATGATGGGAACATCAATCGGCAAGCCAGTGTGTGCTGAACCTAGTACTTTTGCACCTGGTCCCCATCCTACGTAATCTTCGATAATCAAATCACGGGCATCAAAGTAACTCTGTGGACCAATCCAAACATGGTTCCCAATGATGCAAGTACCATCGAATCTTCCCTGAATATAGCTTTGGGAACCAATAAATACCTGATTCCCAATCTCAAAGGTTTCGAGGTGTTTAAAGCCTACACCATTGCCAATGCGAACGTTATGACCCAACTTGCGGGCTACCGCCCGCCAAATAGCTCGGCGCATTAGCCCATCAAAGTCGCCATCACTTGTAACAAAGCGGGCGTATAATTCGATTAATGGTTTTTGTTCGTACTGAGTACGTAAATATTCTGCTAGTTCAATTTCAAAGTCAGGGTCTAGCTTTTGTGCTTGTAAGCCGTGGACAGCTGTGACTATCTTAGTTTTACCTGGATCGGACATTGAACTCCTGGGTTAAGTTAAGCTAATTACTGCCTTGGCAACCTGAGTTTGTGACTCTGTGGTTAGTTCTGCATACATCGGTAGGGATAACACTTCCTTGGATGCTGCTTCTGAATGCGGAAAATCTCCAGCTTTATAGCCGAATTCAGCATATGCTGGCTGGAGATGAACTGGAATTGGGTAATGAATGCCTGTTTGAATTTCCATCTCTTGCAGACTTTGTTGCAGGGCATCTCGCTCTGGCGATCGCACTGCGTAGACATGGTAAACGTGACGGCTGTAGGGCATTACAGTCGGTGTGCTAACACCAGAGTCTGCCAAGAGTTTGTCGTATTGTGCTGCGTGGGTTCTTCTGGCTTCTGTCCAGGCTTCGATGTAGCGTAACTTCACCCGTAAAATCGCTCCCTGGATGCCATCCATGCGATAGTTGTAACCTTTGAGGATATGGTGATACCTGCGTTCTTGACCCCAGTCGCGTAGCATTCCCATAGTGCGGGCATATTCGGGATTTTTGGTGACTACCATGCCTCCCTCTCCGTAAGCCCCTAAGTTTTTTCCAGGGTAAAAACTAAAACAACCGAAATCCCCAATACTACCAACCCGTTGCCCTTTATACTCAGCCCCGTGTGCTTGGGCTGCATCTTCTATCACCACCAAACCATGACGACGGGCAATTTGCAAAATTGGCTCCATGTCTGCTGGTTGACCGTACAAATGCACGGGTAGGATAGCTTTGGTACGTTCAGTGATCGCTTTTTCAATTTGGCTGACATCGATGGTGTAGGAAACAGGATCGATATCTACGAAAACTGGTGTGGCTCCGGTGTAACAAATTGCTGCTGTGGTCGCCACAAAGGTGAAAGGTACGGTAATTACTTCGTCACCAGCACCGATGCCTGCTGCTAGTAATGCTAGATGCAGGGCACTAGTACCTGTATTGACAGCAATGCCATAATCTGCATTGCAGTAATCTGCAAACTCTTGTTCTAAAGCTTTGACTTCATTGCCTAAGACGAATTGCGTACTTTCAAGTACTTTCAAGACGGCGGTATCGATTTCGTCTTTAATACTTAAATACTGAGTTTTTAGGTCTACAAATGGAATCATGCTGTTACCCCTGCTGTATTCAGTTCAATTAATTGGCCTTGCTTTTTGAGAGACTGGGTTGCAGCTTCCAGAATTCTGACTACCCGCAGTCCTGCTTCTCCATCGGTCAGTGGGCGATCGCCTTTTTCAATACAATTAATGAAGTGTAATCCTTCTGTTTTCAATGCCTCTGTCATATCCAACTTGGGTGACCACATATCTCCTGTGCGATAACCAATCATCATTTGGTAGACGCTTTCAGAGTTGCCATTAACTGTAATACCCTTGTCGTAAATCTTCAGTTTTTCACTTGGCTCTAAGTCATCGTAAACAATCATCCGTTGACTACCACCAATCAATGTGCGGCGGATTTTCACTGGCGCTAGCCAATTGACATTGATGTGAGCGATGAGATTCTTTTCAAAGAATAAGGTCAAGTAGGCAAGATTTTCTGGTTCTCCAGGAACATGGCTGATGCCTGTAGCCGAAACAGCATAAGGCTGGGATGGCAATACGTAGTTCATAATCGATAGGTCATGGACTGCCAAATCCCAGACGACATTCACATCATGCTGAAAAAGTCCCAGGTTAACGCGTACAGAATCATAGTAATAAATATCACCAAGTGAATTAGTGGCGATCAAATCGTGCATTTTGCGTACAGCACCAGTGTAAACAAAGGTATGATCGACCATTAACACTAAGTTGCGTTTTTCGGCTTCTTCAATCAGCCGGATTGCCTGTTCGGAGGTAGTTGTCATTGGCTTCTCTACCAACACATGCTTACCAGCCTGCAATGCAGCTAAAGCTAATTGAAAGTGAGTTGAAACTGGTGTGGCGATCGCTACAGCATCAATCTTCGGATCTGTAAATATATCTTGACAATCTTGAGTAATTTGAATAGCAGGATACCTAGCTTGCACTTTTGTCAATAGTTCTGGTTTAAAATCGCTGACTGTTCTTACCTGAACTCCTGGCATTTCGACAAAATTTCTGACTAGATTCGGTCCCCAATAACCATAGCCAATGACACCAATATTAATCATGTTTCCTGTTGTTTTTAACTAATCAAAATTTATTTTTTAGTCACTATCAACTATTGCCGCTGTGGCAATAGTTGATAGCTGGATCGCAAGTTATTTGCTATTCGATCTAAAAAAGCTTTATCTTTGGAAGGTTTCAGAATTCACCAAGTTCAAACAGCACACAAGCAAGAATCTCACAAACTACTAGCTGACATTTGCAAATTTTGGCGATCACGGACATCCCCTATGACACGGGCGGGGACTCCAACTACAATTGCATAATCAGGAACATCGTGAGTTACTGTTGCTCCAGAACCAATGATGGCTTTTTCACCAATAGTTACCCCTGGCAGGATGGTAGCATTACTACCAATAGATGCACAGCGTTTTACTAGAGTCTTGATTGTATACCAGTCATCATCTGTTTTTAAACTGCCATCTTCATTGGTTGCACGGGGATAAAGGTCATTAGTAAACATGACTCCATGACCAATAAACACTTCATCTTCTAGGACAACGCCTTCACACAGAAAACTGTGAGATGAAATTTTACACCGATTTCCTACCGTGACATCTTTCTGAATTTCGACAAATGTACCGATTTTCGTGTCATCCCCAATAACGCAACCGTAGAGGTTTACGAGATGGGGATGAAAAATCTTGACGTTTGTGCCTAACTTGACATCATCATTTACAGCCATTACTTAATCTGCCTTCAAATTAATGCTTTTCTACAGTTTGCCAAATAGCATCTTCTAAATAAGTACACTCATCAGGTTGCCATTGATAATCTGCACGCTCGAAATTATGCATAGTCACTTCAAACGGGCAAATCTCTCTGAGGTTTTCTAGCAGAGTGTCGCTACGACGGTTGGAGAACCATGTTGTTAAGGTGTATGAACCCATATACAGTCTAAATTTGGGAATCTCACATCGCAGAATAAATGTTCCCGGCTCTCGACAAAATGGAGCATCAGACTCGAAAAACCAGAAGATACAAATCGGTTGTTGTAAAAAATTGACTATCTGAAAGGAAAAACGCAGACTTTCATGAGGTTCAGTCACATGTAGGGCAAACTCAAAGGTAATCGGTTTTCCCCAACAGTGAATTCCCTCTCCTTCAGAGGCGTGTGCCCTTGCCCAAGCTACATGATTGCCAATTTTGTTGACAGGAGCTTGGTAATATCCTTGTGAGACAGAATCATCTTTCTGGCCAGCCAGATATAACTGTACTGCTTTGCCAGTATCACCATCAAACTGGACGCTACCCTTAGACAGTAGTATGCAACGTTTGGTGAGTTGGGCGATCGCTTGCATACTATGACTGACAAATAAGACTGTTCGTCCTTCTTTTGTCGCCACATCACCCATTTTCCCCAAGCACTTTTTCTGAAATGCGGAATCACCTACAGCCAAAACTTCATCGACAATTAAAATTTCTGGCTCTAAATGGGCTGCAACGGAAAAAGCAAGGCGCACGTACATTCCTGAAGAATAGCGTTTGACTGGGGTATCTAAAAACTTCTCAACCTCAGCAAAGGCAACTATCTCATCAAATTTCTTTTTAATTTCAACTCTACTCATTCCCAGAACAGAACCGTTGAGATAAATGTTCTCTCGTCCCGTCAGTTCTGGGTGGAATCCTGTCCCTACTTCTAATAAGCTTGCTACCCGCCCTTTGATGGCGATACGTCCCCTCGTCGGTTCGGTAATCCGGCTGAGAACTTTTAACAGGGTAGATTTACCAGCACCATTGCGTCCAATAACACCAATGGCCTCACCTTGTTGAATGTCAAAAGAAATATCTTTTAATGCCCAAAATTCTTCCCGTGCTGGGTTGGACATTTTTTTGCCACCGGGTTTGATAAATCCCTTGGCAAAAGATTTAGCACCATCAGCAATTACATCGCGTAGTGCTTTGTAGCGACTTCTTCCCTCCTGCTGGTGAGCTATTATATATCTTTTACTTAAATTTTCTACACTAATCATGTTCTCAGACATCTGCACAGATCCTTGTTAAATTACGTCAGCAAATGTCCGTTCCATTTTGCGGAAGTACCAAATGCTACTTACCAGTAACAGGGCAACTAGTCCTAAAGATAGTGTGAATCCAGTCCAGTAAAGTTTGGACTCTCCCCCTAAAATAGCCCAGCGAAAGCCATCAATCACGCCTACCATTGGATTTAAATAGTAGAGCAAACGCCATTGTTCTGGGATAATGCTACTACTAAAACCTACAGGCGATATGTATAGGCCAAATTGCACAATAAACGGCACAATGTAGCGGAAGTCTCGATATTCCACATTCAAAGCTGCCAACCACAGCCCTACTCCTAATGAAGCAGCAAAGGCGATGCCAATAAATAACGGTAAGGATAATATCCGCCAACTGGGAACAAAATTATACCAAGCCATCAACCCTAAAAGAATCATCCCAGAAACGAGAAAGTCCACAAAACTAACGATCACTGAACTAGCAGGTACAATCAGGCGCGGAAAGTACACTTTAGAAATCAAATTGGCGTTACTAATTAGGCTGTTACTACACTCACTTAGGGAATTGGCAAAAAATTGCCAAGGTAGCAAGGCGGCAAATACCAGTATTGGATACGGTGCTGTCCCCTCTGAAGGTAATTTCGCCAAATTTCCGAAGATGAGGCTGAACACGACCATCGTTAAGAATGGTCGAATCAGTGCCCAGAGCATACCAATCGCTGTTTGCTTGTAGCGGACTAAAATATCACGCCAAGACAGAAAATAAAATAGCTCTCGGTAGCGCCATAGGTCTTTCCAATACTGCTGTTCTGTTTGTCCAGCTTCAATTATCAACTCTGGCTTTGACGTAATTCCTTTGCTACTCATAATTATTGATTAAAGACCACTGCTTTTAAGCATTAATGGACAAACTGAAAATCTTTGATGCTGTGATAGTTGAGTACTTTTGCTTGCCTACGAGTAAATTCTCCGACAGACGGGTTTCCCTGGGGATCGATCGCTCCTGTTACCTGCTGCCAAAGTTCTTGTGGCGCTATAGAAACTTTATAGGTGCGTTCGTTCGACTTGCAGACGTGATACCAGTTTGTTTGCTGGCACTCGTCACACCAAAAGGCCTCCAACCACTCTCCTTCTAGGGAAACTGTGGTTTGGCTTGCTACCAACATCAATGCATTTCGACGACTCATGCCCCGCTGCTGCAACTGTCCTGCTCGATCGGCAAACAATTGATATTTTTGACTCCTGCTTTCGAGGTAGCAACCATGATTTGGGCAGTAGATAGCCCGTCGTTTTGAACGTTTCCGATTTCGGTCACACCTTCTCTGCAATTCGACCTCCCACTTGAGTAAATAGACAGCAAAATTTGGAAGGTTTCGTTGGAGGAACTGAGATCAAATAGACCATCGAAGCTCGTCTCCTAAAGTTAAAAACTAAACACTATTTAATTAAAGTACGCTGATTGACAAATATTCTTAAATCAGGATTTTTTTTGTAATGTGGCAACAAGTTTAACCTTGTTATCAGACAATGATATTACCTAATTTTTTTAAAGTCAGTGATATTTATCACTGTCAATCTGTCTAAGAGCATAACATATTATGGTGACTTTATATTATCTTAATCAAACTCATCACAATCGGAACACAAAACTCTTTTTGGCATTACTTGTAGGAGTTTAAGCACAGCAACAAGTAAGAGTATCTTCCTCAAGTCAAAACAAGCTTGCGTAAGGGTAATATGTCGATAGAAACAAATGTGACAGCGTTACCAGATCTACGTCTAAATTATATCTAAGTGAGGTGAGTTCAAAACAGTGAAACTTAATCATCAAGTATCATCTAACTGAAAGAGAAAATAGGTTGTCCGCCCTCAGTAGACTTACGTGGGATGATTAGTGCTATCTTTTTGTTCTCTGTACAAGGTGCGCGTGGCAGATGTTACCTTACGACTTACCCAACTGGCAAACGGTATATTACTAACTTCAGAAATAACGAATTGATGGCACTTAAGAACAAATTACCCACAAACTACGGCAATGGGAGCGTGTCAGCAAATACCGTTAACCCAATCCTAGTGTGTTCATCTTAAATTGTGCATTCAAATACGACCCCCCCAAAAAGCTAGTTTTTATGAAGTACGTAAGAGTTTTTATTTAAGCAAGGCGTTAATCTAGCTTAAATAAAAAGGTAAATCTTTTTAGGAAAAGAGTATTTTCTATTTTACCTATTGCACTTATGTTCCAGTATTGAGAAAGTACTGCCAAAGTCAAAAGATAATGGCAAATACTTCCTATCAATACGTGATTTTTATTTCACTGCAAGCAGAGGCAGGAGAAAAGGGTAAAGGAGAAAATTTGCAGTTTGATTTTAGAGGATTGGTATGAGGCTAAAGTGTTTTAAGTCTACACCAATCTGTGCCGATCGCTTCTCAAACAACTATTTTATATGGCTTTGAGACATAGCGATCGCACCATCAGGTAAGATTGCTTGCTGCAAGACATCAAGGTATTGTTGAGAAATAATCTTAGGTGTGAAATGCGATCGCAAATACTGACGACCTGCCTTGCCCATACGCTCTGCTAATTGCCGATCCCGACTGAGTAAGCGGATAAATTGAGCTAGAGCATGACTGTCTCCATTGTCAAAAGTGCCACCGCAATCGGCTTCCGCAACTAATTGTCTCAGGTATGAATACTGTGAGCAAATCACCGCTATCGGTCGTCCTGATGCTAAAGCTGAGTAAAGCTTGCTAGGAACGACTAAACTCTCGGTGGATGCATCTACACTGACGAGTGAGAGATCGCAAGCCGTTAATGAATAGGGAAGTACTTGTTTGTCTTGATATGGCAGAAATGTAAAATTTCTCAGTCCTAATTGATCGACTTGTTGAATCAATTCATCGCGTTTGGCGCCACCACCAATGCAGACAAACTGAATTGGCTCGTCTTCTAGTTGTTGAGCAGCTTGGAGGATAGTTGCCATATCATGGCAGCGTCCCATATTCCCAGAGTAGAGTACGGTAAATTTGTCTACTAAGTTATGCTTCAAGGCAAACCAATTTTCTTGCTTGGCAATTGGCACAATCAATTCCGGGTTCGCCCAACTGTGAATTACCGAAATCTTATCGGCTACTTCCGGACAATTTGCTACCACTTGCTGCTTCATGGCTGGACTAAGAACCACAATCCCCTTAGCATTTAGCCAAACCTGTCTGTTAATGGCACGCCATAACCGTGCTGGCCAGCTATGCTTTGAAACCACTCCCAAAGCGATCGCAATATCGGGATAAAGGTCATAGAGGATGCAAACATAGGGAAGTCGAAACAACAGATGAGCCATATACCCAATGACTGGCAAAAATGGCGGGGCTGTAGTTACCAACAAGACATTGCTACGTTGCCAAGCTCTGAGTACATAGAGCGCAGCACGTAAGGTGTATAAAACGCCATTGACGGCTTTGCCACGAATTCGTCCCGGCCAAAGCTGGGCTGTGCGCGATCGCTGAACTCGGATTCTACCCATACGTTCAACTGGTAAAGCAGCAGTATCAGAGTCAAACGCATATCCTGGCTGACTCGTAAAAACCTCAATATCGACTCCTTGCTGCCCTAACTGTTTCACCAGCTCCTCAATCAACTGTCCCGTAGGAGCATAGTCTGGTGGAAAAAACTGAGTGATTACAGACAATTTGATGGATTGCTGAGTTTTAACGGAATAGTCATTCTTAACATCTAACGGTGTAGAAATGGATTGTAAAAACTTTTGATTAATCCATTTATTAAGTCTCATCAGTTGTATCCTACTCTACAAATTCTTGTTCAATACACTACTGAACTGCTCAAGCCATTAATTACACATGAACACTGAATCTTAATTCACAAATATTTTCAATTTGCTTGGAGCAAGTTGATTAATTTATTGGTATACATAGAGTCTTCTCATGAGCGAACATATATCTGCGAACTGCGATGCTAGTTAAATCGCTTAAGCAAATATATAGAAGTTTATGCTCTTTTAATTTTGTATACACTAACTTTCTGGGAGATGGGAACACAACAAAAAGCAAAAGTCTAAGCGGCTACCGTAATTTTACACATGTAGTATTATCTTACAACAACGCCTTTTAGAGGCTTCTAAGAAACTTTACTTAATGTCTAAGCGACAATAACAGTTACTATCCACTGGTGTCGGTTATGAAACTGGAAGTCTATGATCATTGGATTTGGGATGTTTTCACTTACTTAAATTTTAACTAGGTTGAGCAATATTTCTTACATATAATAAATATTGAGTATGGTGTTATATTCAATATCCGCATTTACATGTAATTTATTACTAGAATACCACGAGAAAACGATGTTTCAAATTTACCTCCACACTTTATCAAAATTTTATCTTTTGAGAATACACATCAACACAAACTTCACAAACTAGTGGCTCTCTTGTCAACAAATTGTTATTGGTGAAATTTGTACATTTATTAAGTCTAATTAGTGACTTTTGTCATGTTACTAATAAGTTAAGTATTACTTTTAGAGACAAAAACAATACTTAATTAATTTGTACTATTTTTTACTTTTGCAAAATCTAGTAATGATTGTGAGAACCACGATTGACAAGTCACTTGGTGATATTTCAATGAGTATGGCTACAATTGATGTGAAGGATTTATTACCTCTTTAAGAAAACCACACTATGATGCTATTGGAGATTCTACTTGACTATAGCCATAATATAGAACTAAAAAAATGTATACTTAAAAACAAAGATGTTACTACCGTTGCCTACTCAGCTATAACCTAAAAAAGACTAAAAAACGTATAATCTTAAGAGTTAAAACTAAGTAAACGTCATCATAGCACAAGGTTAAAATTAACCTGAACGATAAATTGGTATACATGAGTTATCAAAATCTTGATTTTCGCTCGCCATTGACGATCCGTTGTACTGAGAATCTTAGTACTCCGGCTGCTAAATAATAAACTTTTGTGCAGTTGCTGCCTTAGTTGGGATTACTGAAGCTGTTACACACATTTTTTGTAAATTAATTAAGTATTTTTAAATAGATGGAGAATCATTCTTCTCAACCATCAAGTTACGACCAGAACAGGAACTCTGTACCACCATTTCTTCAGCCTCAACCTTTGCCGTGGTCTGAAGAGGAAGGAAATGATTCGAGTTTCCCACAATTTCTGAGTGTTGTACGTCGACGAGCGCTACTTATTGCAGGAATAAGTATTACTCTAGGGACAGTTGTGTTTGTCAGTTTGATCCTAAACCGGCAACTACCAGTGTATGAAGGCAATTTTCGCCTGTTAGTGGAACCTGTGAATGATGAGTCTAAAGTAGTCGATATCGTCAAAGACCCTAATGTAAACAAGTCTGGTCTAGATTACGAGAGTCAAATTGAGGTTCTCAAAAGCCCTGAATTGATGGGAGAGATTGTAAAGGGCTTGCAAGCTACTTATCCAGATATCAGCTATAGTTCGCTGATGAAAAATCTGACCATTTCTCGGTTTGTTGAAACCAAGATTATAGAAGTTCGTTATCGAAGTCACGATCCAAATCAAGTTAAAATTGTACTCGACCAAATTGCTAAGGATTATCTAAATTATAGTCGAGAAAGACGGCAAACCAAGTTACGCCAAGGGATTCAGTTCGTTGAAAGACAACTCCCATCTATCCAAAATCGAGTCGATCAGCTTCAGAAAGAACTGCAAACGTTTCGACAAAAGTACGACTTTGTTGAACCAGAAGTCCAGTCCGAACAAGTTGTTAGTCAAATCACTAACTTGTCTAAGGAACGACAAGAGGTTGATGGGCAATTGGCAGAAGCTCGCGCTAATCTCTCTTTGCTACAGGAAAAAGATGGTAGGCTAGCAGCGCTCAAAGATGCTCCTTTGTATCAGCAGTTGTTGGCTCAGGTACAGGAAGTAAACGTTCAAATTGCTACAGAGTCAACTCGTTTACAAGATGATAACCCAACCATTCAAACATTGAAAGAGAAACGGCTCAGGTTGGTACCTTTGCTAAACAACGAAGCGCAACGCTTTGTGGGTACAAAAATTGCAGAACTAACAACTAAGCTTCAAACTCTAGAAGTGCAAAGCCGAGAGCTTGCTAAAGTAGAACGAAAAATTGAACTACAACGCAAGCAATGGCCAATCTTGGCACGTCAATACACTGAACTACAGCGAAAATTACAGGTAGCAACCGAGAGCTTGAATCGTTTTCTATCTACTCGGGAAAATCTCCAAATTGAGATATCTCAGACAGAACTTGGTTGGCAGTTACTTGAGGAACCAAGTAAGCCGCAATTCCCTATCTCTAATTCGAGCATCAAACGTTATTTAATACCAGGATTGCTTGGGAGTATAGCTTTGGGAATTGGCATCGCCCTGCTGCTGGAAAAGCTCGATAAGACCTACCATAGCGCTCAGACACTCAAAGAGAAGGTGAAACTACCTTTGTTAGGAAATATTCCATTTGAAAAGCAAGTCGAAAGCACTCAAAACCACACACAAGAGCGAAAATTTACCATAGTAAAAACACTAAGTCCCATTTTGAAAGACATTCCTCACTTAGGCATATTACAGAATAAAAAACATAATAGCAACTATTCGGCAGAATTTTTAGAAGCTTTGCGGGTACTGTATACAAACGTGCAATTGCTCAGCTGCGATCGCCATATTACTTCTATAGTTATTAGCTCAGCTATGCATGGTGATGGTAAGTCTACTATTGCCTTTCATCTAGCTCAAGTGGCTACAGATATGGGGCAACGAGTACTACTTGTAGATGCTGATTTACGCCAGCCCAACATTCACACCTTATCAAATTTAAATAACTTACGGGGATTAAGTAATTTAATCTCCACAAACCTACCAACAAGTGAGGTAATTCGACAGCTACCCTCGATGAATGAACTATCTGTAATCACCGCTGGACCAATACCGCCCGATCCCACAAAGCTGCTCTCGTCTGAAAAGATGAAGCAATTAATGACAGATTTCCATAATACTTTTGACTTGGTGATTTATGACGCTCCCCCTTTATTGGGACTAGCTGATGCTAGCCTGCTGGCACGTTATGCTGATGGCATATTGCTAGTGGTAAGAATTGACAAAACAGACTCATCAATGATTAGTCGAGCTTTAGAACATCTAAAAATTTACCGGATGAATACCTTAGGTATGGTTAGTAACGGCTAGAAAAGCAACATAAATAAACACAGATTGTTGCTCATCTGTGTTGCTCAAAGTTTAAGTTTCAGCTTTTAATTTTCATCGCGCCCATGAACTTGAGCAGGTGGACTAGTTGCCTCGACGGCAGTGAATGATTCTAGAATTTTATATGTGTGGGTGGCTCCTTTTGGTACTACCCAAGAACTGCCAGACTCTAATAAAATCGTTTGCCCTTCAATATGTAATTCTGCACGGCCATTAATTACATAACCAACAGTTTCATATTCCCGTGCTGCTGATTCTTTAGGTTCATTCGGTTGCTCATTTTCCCACAGACGCATGGAAATGCTTTTACCACATGCTAAATATTTTTGACCAAGTTGGCCTTTAGGAGAATAAGCAGAGTCTATCTTTGTAACGGTTTTATCAGGCATATTTTCTCCCTTGATAATGTATAGTGTTTCTATTTTATTTTTGAATTTATGAAGTAGGTAATAGGCAATAGAAAATTGCCTATTACCTTAGCTGTAGATCGTTTTTTGACACAATCAAATTAGATTCCTATATGAGTCAAAAAATTACAATCAAGATTTGCTACAATTCTAGTCTTTGTCTCTGATTGGTGTGTTAGGAGGATATTGGTAATAACCCTCTGTATCTCTCTGTAATCTACTAGTTTTATCTGCGGCTCTGTTTTTTGTAGAATCAAAAAACTCTTTTGTCGCCCCAGGAGTTTTTTCATCCAAGTTAAGCTTTTCACGGACATTATCAACAGTGTCTTTTAATTTGTTCTGGGCGTTTCTGATTTGGGTATCGTTTCTAATTTCACCTTGGTAGTCTGGTGTACCTTTATAATAAGTTCCCTCAGGAGTTATAACATCAGCTTGTGCCACATTACCGTAGCTAAAACCTTGACCTACCAAAAACATAAATCCTAGCAGAAAAACCACAATAATCTGGTCTATACGAATATTTCGTAGCCAAGAAATTAGTCTATTCATAAAAGTCCTCAATTGCATTATGTTGGGTGTAAAATTCAAAACATTGAATGATTATTCGCCATTCAATCTTTAAGAACAACTTTGATAAAGTTGTCTTTCTTTTGTTCAAGCGGCAGAGCCGTTGTGTCTGGATTTCTAGGTAAAACCTAAAAACGAGATTTTAAGAAAGTCTGTTTTCACTAGAGAAGCACAACTGTGCTTCCCTACAATAGTTATTTACATCGATACAGCAGCCCCTGTAGTCGGCTTGGGAGGCTGAATTTGAGCGACTATCCGCAGCCGATACAACTCGACTAATCGCTGTTCGTATTTCAATAAATCGTGGTAAATTTCTTTGAAAATAGCAGTTGCTAGTGGGTCAGTGTACATTGCACACAAATTGCCAATATCGCCAATCCCTGCTTGCACATCTCCCAACGCGGAACGTAATTGATATATGTCATCACTTCCTGTTAAGGCACTTTTCACCTTGGCATATTGATTAGCGATATTTGCTCCTAAAGAGGGTTTTTCACCTAATCCGTGAAGATATGTTTCCAGCTTTTCAATATGGCGTTGTTTGTTGCTAATCATCTCTTGAAAAAGTGACTTTATTTCGGCATCAGACTCTTTTTCTGTATATTTTTCTAAAGCTTCCAGCGAATAACGTTCACCAGCAAGAGCAGTATTTAAACCTCTGCCAATTTCGCCTTTTGTTGAGCCACCCCAAGCATCAGCTAGTTTCCACCATTGGGCAGTTGTATCTTTTTCATTTGGCAATGCAGCGTCTTTACCACCATAACCCAAGCGACTTAAAATCGCTGTGGTGAAAATTGCCAAGTCTCCAGGTTCACGAGATGTAATTAAATTTCCATCTACTATTAAGGGTTCATCTGAATATTTTGCACCTGCATTAGTGATGTCTTTGCTAATAGCACTAAAGCCAGTAACTTGTTTACCTTCAAGCAAGTCGCCTTCAATCAACACTTGTGGCCCGTGGCAAACCGCAGCGACCAATTTTCCTTGTTGCATAGCTTCTTTTACGAAGCGTACTGTGTTGGGGTTGCGTCGCATTTTATCAGGAGCCATGCCACCAGGTATAATTACTGCATCGAATTCAGCTGCGATCGCTTCTGTTGTAGTACCATCAGCTTGTACACTGAGTTTACCGCGTTTACCCTTATATTTTTCGTTCATCCGGGAACCAAGGACTACTACCTCCATTCCTCCTTGTTTTAGTCCATTATAAGGAACTGTAAATTCTACATCCTCTACTCCTTGTTCAATGAGGATAGCAACTTTTTTCTTACTGGAATGATTGTTATTGTGAGCCATAGTATGGTATTACCTGTTTATTTCTACTATTTAATTAGCTAGAATCTTCATCGATGAGAACAATTAAACATCGACGATTTATCCCTTATATAAGGTTTAAATTGTTCACTATGCAGGTACTTCACCCGTTGATGAAGTAGCAAACAATTCTTCATAATCGTGAGATAAATGCGCGTGAAAAGTAGCAAATATTTCTGGCTTGATAACGTTTTGCAACACAGCAAATACAGCCCGGACATGAATTGCAGTAATAGTTGGTTCTATATTTTCTTTTTGACTCGCACGAGCAATAAATTCTTGCAAGTTGAAAGAACGTCCACTATCTCCTTCTCGTCCTCGTAGACAATCGCCTAGTTGTTGAGGCAAGTTTGCAGCTAATTCTTGTGCTTCATCACCTGCTATCCGTTCTTTAAGAGTTTCTAAAGTCGCACGGGTAGCACGTTCTGCTTCTTCCCGAGAATCTGATTGAGCGAGGCTTTGTACATGTGTAATGAACTCGTCGTATTCCACTTTCTACCTCCGCTGTCCAAAATTATTGAGTGTCTTTCTTATTGTTTAGCATTCAAGTAGTTAACAACATAAATAAAGTTTTTAAGTTAAAAATTTAAGTGCTAGTTTTTGGTTAATAAAAAAAGTTATGAGTGAGAAGTTGACTATCGAATAATTTCGTTTTCATAACTCCTCACTCATAACTAACAACTTCAACTACAAGTTGCTTGACCATGAATTTATGTTTACAATCTTACGTCGCGATCGCCAGTTTAACTTCACTCTAAAGTATTAAGTCAAATTTACAACCCCCTCAAAACTGTAAAACTTGAGGGGGATATTTTAATTAGTTAGTGGTATTGGCGTAAGCTCTGGTCAACTCCCGAAACAACATCAGCACAGCATCTAGCAATCCTCAGTTTGCGGAAGTTTACTGGACAAAATATACAAAACTCCGACGTGAAGCCTTTGCTAAAGTACTTGAGCGTGCCAAGTCTAGAGGAGAAATCAACGATAATGCCGACGTAGACCTAATTATCGACCTTGTGAGTGGGTCACTGTATTATGCACTGATTTTCAAACCCACAACCGAGCCGGTAGAAGCGTATATGCGCCGCACGATAGATATTCTCGTAAAGGGAATAGGGCATGGGGCATGGGGCATGGGGCATGGGGATGAGGGAGATGAGGGAGCAGGGGAGATGGGGAGCAGTAAGTTTTTCCCCTCTGCCCCTCTGCCTCTTGTGCCCAATGCCCAATGCCGAATGCCCACTCCCCATTTCCAAACTTGTTGCCAAAATAACTTTTCACCAATCCTCGTAAATGAGATGATGTATTAATTAGAGAAAAAGGTGAACAATTGTTATTTTTCTCCCTCCGCTTCTGGTTGCAAAATGGCATTACAGTATTGGATGAGGGTTGTCAAGCGATCGCTAATCGTTTGCAGTCTCGTTTGTGCAGTCGATGCCTGCCGCGCTCCCTGGAAAAACATCACATCTATTTCCAACAAGCGCAGTTGCTTACTCATCTCGGTTTGATAAGACTGCACTCGCCAGTTTTCATCAGCCAAAGGCACAATTTCTTCCCCAAACAGTTGCTGCAACGAGGCTACACGCCGCCGCAGTTCGGGTGCAACAATTTGGTTAGTTGTGGCGTCGGAGCGTAACTGCTCTAGCAAGGTTACGAATGCCTGATATTTCTCACAGTTTGAAGACATCGGGTGCTAGTTAAGATAGTATTAATGTCAAGTAATTTTTCTTCTACAATAAACTTTCTTAACCGCTTATCACTACTAAAAGCCTCAAATCGTGATTTGAGGCTTTGTTTGCAATCAATCGATTTTCAAGTTTATGATCCTTGAAATTACCACTGGATGACTACCAGACGCTCCTGCGTCGCTAACGCTGCGCTATTGCCAATTGGAGAACCATCCTCACATTGTTTTTCCAGCCTTCTAGCGGCTACAGCATTTTCTAACGGTGATGCTGGCAGTTTTTCTATCTCTTACTTATCTACCGATCCCCTTAAGAGCCAATTGTATGAGCAGTATAGCTATTAATTCATCAGTTGATCTTGCCATTCCGGAATGGTTAAAAAAATGTTTGAAGGAGTCATCGACAAGTAGCGGCGAAGCTGAAGATGACCGAAGGCATAGTGATGGAGTTTTGATTGGTCGAGCATTTGAATTTGCTTACCAACTGCATCAAGGTCAATACCGCAAATCGGGAGAGCCATACATTGCTCATCCCATTGCTGTAGCCGGATTGCTGCGGGACTTGGGAGGTAGTCCTGCTATGATAGCAGCTGGGTTTCTTCATGATGTAGTTGAAGATACAGAAGTTACTATTGAAGAAATCGAAGAACGCTTCGGCCCAGAAGTGCGCCAATTGGTGGAAGGTGTCACCAAGCTTTCTAAAATCAATTTCACTAGCAAAAAGGAAAGCCAAGCGGAAAATTTCCGGCGGATGTTTTTGGCGATGGCGCAAGATATTCGAGTGATTGTGGTGAAGTTGGCAGACCGTTTGCATAATATGCGAACCTTACAATACATGTCTGAAGCCAGCCGCCGCCGCAGTGCCCAGGAAACGCGAGATATCTTTGCACCTTTAGCCAATCGCTTGGGGATCTGGCGAATTAAATGGGAATTGGAGGATTTGGCTTTTAAATATTTGGAGCCAGAAGCTTTCCGGGAAATTCAGGAGCATGTTTCCGAAAAACGGACGGCGCGAGAAGAGAAATTGGCCAAAGCTACAGAAATTCTGCGGGAGCGTTTGCAGCAAGCTGGAATTCACTGCCAAGATATCAGCGGCCGCCCCAAGCATCTTTATAGTATTTACCAAAAAATGCATCGGCAGCAAAAGGAATTTCACGAAATTTACGATTTGGCAGCCCTGCGGATTATTGTCCAAACCAATGAAGAATGCTATCGGGCGTTGGCGGTAGTTCATGATGCTTTTCGCCCAATTCCTGGGAGATTTAAAGATTATATTGGACTGCCAAAACCGAATCGTTACCAGTCGTTGCATACTGGAGTGATTGGCTTGACTGGTCGTCCTTTGGAGGTACAAATTCGGACGATAGAAATGCATCATATCGCCGAATATGGGATTGCCGCTCATTGGAAGTATAAAGAGACAGGAGGTTCTAGCATTAGCCATTTGACAGGGGCAGATGAAAAGTTTACTTGGCTGCGGCAACTGCTGGAATGGCAAACAGATCTCAAGGATGCCCAAGAATATCTTGATAGTGTCAAAGACAATCTATTTGAAGATGATGTCTATGTCTTCACCCCTAAGGGGGATGTTGTACCTTTAAGCCCTGGATCTACAAGTATAGATTTTGCTTATCGCATTCATACAGAAGTGGGGAACCACTGTTCAGGGGCGCGGGTGAATGGACGAATGGTACCTCTGTCAACAAGGCTGCAAAATGGCGATATTGTAGAGATTCTCACCCAAAAGAACTGTCATCCGAGTTTGGATTGGTTGAATTTTGTCAGGACTTCAGCAGCGAAGTACCGGATTAAACAATGGTACAAGCGATCGCGCCGGGAAGAAAATGTCACCCGTGGAAGAGAATTGTTAGAAAAGGAACTTGGTAAAACAGGTTTTGATAGTCTGCTAAAGTCAGATGCAATGCAGATTGTCGGCGAAAAGTGTAATTACCACAGCGTGGAAGATTTACTTGCTGGTTTGGGTTACGGTGAAGTTACATTGAATTTAGTCCTCAATCGTTGGCGAGAAGTAGCGAAGGGACAACAGCCAGTTACAACCGCGCCGCCATTTCTTCCCAAAGAATCCACATCTACAGCCAAGGCTTTGCGAGATGCGCCTCCAAATACCTCCCGCTCCACAGATTCGCCGATTGTTGGCGTAGAAGGTTTGGTGTATCATTTAGCTGGGTGTTGTACCCCGATTCCTGGCGAACCAATTATTGGCGTAGTGACGCGGGGTAGGGGGATTTCAATTCATCGCCAAGGCTGCCATAATCTGGAAAGTGTCGAGTATGAGCGCCTAGTACCAGTTAGGTGGAACCCAGCAACCGAAAATAGTGGTCGTCCACACACGTACCCAGTGGATATTCAAATTGAAGCACTTGACCGCGTAGGAGTGTTAAAGGATATTTTATCAAGGTTGAGTGACCAGGGGATCAATGTGCGCCATGCCCAGGTGAAAACTGCTATTGGTCAACCTGCATTGATGGATTTAGGAATAGATATACGCGATCGCTCTCAACTAGAGCAAGTATTTATCCAAATTAAGAAAATGAGCGACATTTTGAATATCCGCCGTGTTGGTCAAATTGACGAGTAGATGCGCTAGTAGGGTGCGTTAACACGGCGTAACGCACCAATTTAGGAGTCGAACCGCAAAGGCGCAGAAGTCACAGAGGAAGAGAGGAGAAAATTATTGTCTCGTGTTATTACTTAAACAAGTGTATTATATTTGATGATTTAACATCAACGACAGTATATTCTACATCTTTACTAGCCTCGGTCTGTCATCACCTTTGTTAAGACGTAATGTTATTTGGAAATTCACGTCTTTTTACGGAATCTTTGACTTTAATCTTTGTTTTCTTCATATTTTAGTTCAGTAGATTACGCCTGTTAGTTAGCAATAAGCAAAGGCTAACTTTGACATACTTTAAATTTATAAAAGTTTTATAAAGTATGTCCAAACTTCTGGTTAGCCAATATCACACAGAAGTAGAAAGAATTATTCAATATGGCGGTTCACGTAAAGAAACATCGATTCGGGTTGCATTTCAAAACTTAGTCAATGAATATTGCAAACCCAGAGAATTTAGACTTATTCCCGAACTAGATTATAAAACACCTAGCGGCAAACTTGTTTATCCAGATGGCACCGTTAAAGATGCTTTGCGTTTAGATTGGGGTTACTGGGAAAGCAAAGATGAATATGACAATCTCGACGAAGAAATTTCCAAAAAGCTCATAAAAGGCTACCCAGATAGTAACATTCTGTTTGAAGACTCGCAAACAGCGGTTTTAATTCAGGGTGGACAAGAAACCATGCGCGTCCCGATGAAAGATGCTGACGCGTTGGATGGGATAATTACATATTTTATTAACTATGTTCGCCCGGAAGTTAAAGATTTTCGTGAGGCGATTGAAACTTTTAAGGAAGATTTACCAACTGTTTTAAATGCTTTACGCGACTTAATCGATAGTCAAATCGAAACAAACGCGGCTTTTCAAACAGCGAGGGCTAAATTTTGGGGTATCTGCAAAGAATCAATTAATCCTGAAGTTACTTTGCTAGATATTAGAGAAATGATGATTCAGCATATTTTAACTGAAGATATCTTTATTAGCATCTTCAATGAATCTCAGTTTCATCGAGAAAATAATATTGCTCGTGAATTAAAAAGTATAATCGATACTTTTTTTACAGGTAGCACTAAAAAAAATACTCTTGGTACTATTGAGCGTTACTATGGAGTCATTAGAAGAACTGCTGCGAATATTTACAATCATCATGAAAAGCAGAAGTTTTTGAAAGTTCTTTATGAGAATTTCTACAAAGCATATAATCCGAAAGCGGCTGATAGGTTAGGTATTGTTTACACGCCGAATGAAATTGTGCGCTTCATGATTGAAAGTGTAGATTATTTAGTTCATAAAAATTTTGGTAAGCTGCTTGCTGATAAGGATGTTGAAATTTTAGATCCGGCTACGGGAACAGGTACTTTTATTACTGAATTAATTGATTATTTGCCTAAGAATAGTTTGGAATATAAATATAAGAATGAAATTCATTGCAATGAAGTAGCGATTTTACCGTATTACATCGCTAACTTGAATATTGAATACACCTATAAGCAAAAAATGGGTGAATATCAAGAGTTTGAAAATATTTGTTTTGTTGATACCCTAGATCATACATCGTTTGCAGGCAAACAATTAGATTTGTTTGCTATGAGTGTAGAAAACACAGAGAGAATTAAAAGACAGAATAAAAGTAAGATATCGGTGATTATCGGTAATCCTCCATATAATGCTAAACAAGAAAATTTCAATGACAATAATTCTAATCGCTATTATGGAACAATAGATCTACTGATAAAAAATACTTACATCAAATATAGTAAGGCTCAGAATCGGATTGTTGTTTATGATATGTACACTCGTTTTATCCGATGGGCATCTGATCGTCTAGGTAAAAATGGTATTCTTGCCTTTGTTTCTAACAATTCTTTTATAGATTCTATCAGCTATGACGGTTTTAGAAAGGTTGTAGCTAAAGAATTTAATGAAATTTATATTATTGATATGAAGGGCAATGCACGAACAAGCGGAGAAAGACGCCGGAAAGAAGGTGGAAATGTATTTAGTGATGAAATTCGAGTAGGAATAGCTGTCTATTTTTTAGTAAGAAATGAAAATGCTGAGGGTTTTAAGGTTTATTATAATGCAATAAAAGACTATGCAGATGCAGATGAGAAGAAAGACTATTTTAGTTCTAATATTCTGAAAAATATAAATTTTATACATATTAGACCAAATAATGAAGGTAATTGGATTAACCAGGCTGATAATGATTTTGATAATCTTCTTCCATTGGTTGATAAAGATGTAAAAGCTAGCAAAGCACAGGAAGCAGTTTTTAAATTGTTCTCTTCAGGACTAAAAACTCAGAGAGATGAATGGGTATATGATTTATCTACCGATAATCTGACTGATAAAATCATTTTTTTTGTGAAAATTTATCAAAATGAATTAGCTAATCAACATTTTGAAAAACTTTCGCAACTAATAAAATGGGATGAAGATTTAAAAAGCTACTTGAGAAGAGGAATAAAAAAAGAGTTTGAGGCTTGCAACATTAAATCAAGCATTTACAGACCATTTTACAAAGAAAAACTATACTTTGATAAGCACTTTAATGGCAGAACCTACCAATGGTTTAGTCTTTACAAAGAAGGTGAAAAAAACTATTATATTTGTCTACCTGGAATTGCTGCTTCAAAACCATTTCAGTGTCTAATAACAAATCAGATTACTTGTCTTGATTTTCTTGAAAAAACTCAATGCCTCCCTCTCTACCGCTACGACAAAGATGGGAAACGCATCGACAACATCACCGACTGGGGATTAGCACAATTCCAAACACATTACAATGACTCCACAATTAGCAAATTAGATATTTTTCACTACACCTACGCAGTTTTGCACAATCCCGCCTATCGCATCAAATACGAACTAAACCTGAAACGAGAATTTCCCCGTATACCCTTCTATGATGACTTTCACAAATGGGTTAACTGGGGTAAACAGTTGATGGATTTGCACATCAATTATGAAACTGTCGAACCCTATCCTTTAAAACGAATTGATTTATCTTTGGCTAAAAATAGGACACCAAAGGCAAAACTTAAAGCCGATATAGCCAATGGAACCATTATTTTAGATGATGTCACCACTTTAGAAGGTATCCCCAAAGTTGCTTGGGAATATCGCCTCGGCAACCGTTGTGCTTTAGAGTGGATATTAGATCAATACAAAGAAAAGAAACCTAAAGACCCGACAATTGCTGAAAAATTCAATACATATTGCTTTGCAGATTACAAAGAACAGGTAATAGATTTACTACAAAGAGTCTGCACCGTCAGTGTGGAAACAATGGAGATTATTCAACAGATTTGTTATTTTTCGGGAATAAACTTATCAATGCGCGTAAAGCATGATTGACAGCTTCTCCATTAGGAAAATACTCTCGTACATCGGGATCGAGCATCACTGCTCCATCTTCAAGGGTAAAATGCTGTACAACAGTTGTGTCATCAGCTTGATGAATAGTAACAGTATGTCCACGTCGATAAGCTTGATAATGCTTCCCACGAACACCATTTGTAAAATCGTATTCTGGGAGCATATCGTTATCTATGATGTCAGGCTGCTCAGAATTAGCTTTGTTCATAAACCTTCTGTTCTGCTTTTGTGGCTTGGCGGCAACTGATAATGCGAATCTTGGATTGACGTTCTGTATAAACTACAACGAGTAACTGTCCTCGCAAAGAAAGACCAATATCAATGTATCGTTCTTCGGCAAGTGAGTGTTCAGGATCAGTGATAGTAATCGAAAACGGGTCATTGAATATAGTTTTCGCCTCGTCAAAGCTAATTCCATGCTTCTTGAGGTTTTCTTTGGCTTTTTCTGATGATTAATATTGATGAGTGTGTCTATTTATTCTAAGTCCCATGCAAAATGTATTTCCTGGAGAAGTATTCGCTAACACTGCTGACTTCGACACTGGTATTCGCCAACTGTTACCGCGATACGATGAGATGTTGGAGGTAATTACCCGTTGTATACCTTCCACAAGTCGGCGTATTTTAGAATTAGGTTGTGGTACAGGCGAACTAAGTCTCAAAATACTCAACCTCTGTCCAGATACTGAAGTAATTGCCTTAGATTACTCATCTCGAATGCTACAATTTGCCGAAGATAAAATCGCAGCAGCAGGATATCAACAACGGTGGACTGGTATAGAAGCTGACTTCGGCGAGTGGGCAAATAATCCAGAAAAGTTTGATATTGGTAGCGAATTTGATGCTTGTGTTTCATCCTTAGCAATTCACCATCTTCACGATGAGATGAAGTTGAAGTTATTTGGGCAAATTGCTGCTAGTCTCATTCAAAACGGTTGTTTTTGGAATGCAGACCCCCTTCTACCAGAATCACCAATATTATTAGAAGTTTACAAAACGGCGCGAGAAGAATGGACAGTTCAAGAGGAAATTAATTTGACAGAGATTCGCGCCAAACGTGGCACCAGCAGCACTCAAGGTTACTCTAGTCAAGACCAGCTAGCTACTTTAGATGCCCATTTACAGATGTTAACCACAGCTGGATTTAAGACAGTGGCAGTACCTTGGAAATATTACGGTTTGACCGTATTTGGTGGCTGGCTGCAAAAATTTTAGATTTTGGATGCCCGGATTATAAATTGATAAAAAGTTCAGATTCCCTACTTTTTTAATAAGTCGGGAATTTTATTATTCATAAATTATTAAGTAATAATATAGTAACAAAACGGCAATAAATAATATTATTTACCTTGAGAAGAACTATTATATAAACGCATTATGTTTAGAAGTAGTGCTGAGTGAAACCTCCTAACTAAAGTTAGGGGATTGAACAAGGAACTTGTTTATTTAGCAAAAGTACCCCATAAGGGTACTATGCATACTCCACAGAGTTATCTGAAAATACAGAGTAGAAAATTTGCTTGCAAAAAGACACCAGGGGCACAGGATTGGATTCGTTTTTCTGCTTCTTTCAAAAGTGGAGTTAAAGCCACTGTTTACCATCACTTAGTTTCAAAAGGAGAATATCTTGGATGGCTCGAAATAAAAAGAAATTAGCCGGTTTTAAGCATGAGCATCCACTTTACTCTAGATGCCCAATTTGTTGTATTGTCCCGCCTCACATGCTGGAAAATGTTGTAGTGAATGGGAACCCCGAACAGCGGAGTTGGGCTTTTCGTACATTAAATCTTTCGGCACAGCTTCGCGGACGGAGAGACATCATAGGTAGTATCTCCTTTGCGCCTTCTCCCGGTGAGAAGCGCCGTACTATCTACGATGCCAAAGGTGGGCAGCAACTTCCTGGTACACTGGTGCGTGGTGAAGGCGATCCTCCCAGCAGTGATGCAGCAGTGAATGAAGCCTACGATGCTGCCGGTGCTACTTATGACTTGTTTTATGAGATATTCGATCGCAATTCCATTGATGACAAAGGTCTGCGTTTAGACTCCACCGTGCATTATGGCGTCAACTACGACAACGCTTTTTGGAACGGCGACCAAATGGTTTATGGTGATGGTGACGGAGAACTTTTTCAACGCTTCACAATCTCAATTGATGTCATTGGGCATGAGTTAGCTCATGGTATAACTCAGTACGAAGCAGGTTTACAGTATTATGGCGAACCAGGGGCATTGAATGAATCGTTTTCTGATGTCTTTGGTTGTCTAGTGAAACAAAAGACCAAAAATCAAACTGCACAAGAAGCAGATTGGATTATTGGCGAAGGTCTTTTGGCACCTGCTGTCAAAGGTATTGGTATCCGTTCCATGAAAGCACCAGGAACAGCATATGATGACCCAGTACTGGGTAAAGATCCCCAACCAGGGCATATGAAAGATAAATATACTGGTGTTGAAGATAATGCTGGAGTGCATATCAACTCAGGAATTCCTAACCGTGCTTTTTATCTAGCGGCTGTTGAAATTGGTGGTTATGCGTGGGAAAAAGTTGGTAAAATATGGTACATAGCATTACGCGATCGCCTGCGTGCCAAAGCAGATTTTAAAAAAGCTGCCAACGTCACCATTCAAATTGCTGGCGAACTCTACGGTAATGACAGTAATGAGCAGAAAGTCGTGCAGAATGCTTGGCAAAAGGTAGGAGTTATTTAGAGTTAGGAGTTAGGAGTTAGGAGTTGAGAAGAACTCACAACTTCTAACTCCTAACTCTTAACTCCTAACTTTACTTTTAGCTGTGCTATTTGTTGTTGCTAAACTGGGAGGTGAGAACTGTCATCTTCCAGTCTTTGCATTTCTCCCAACTAAATAGCACAACGGAGAGCAAAAAAATGCGGATATCGTTTGAACGCACGGGTGGCTTTGCTGGAATTAGTAAGAAAACAACCGTTGAAACAGCCGAACTCCCAGCAAACGAAGCCAACACCCTTAAGAGACTAGTGGAAGCTGCTGATTTATTTAGGCTACCGGAACAAATTACCTCGCCTAATCCCCAGAGCGATCGCTTTCAATATAAATTAACAGTGGAAGATAACGGTAGGCAGCATACGGTGACTGTTAGCGAAGCAGCATTACCAGGGACTTTGAGACCCCTGATTGAATGGCTACAAAACACAGCACAAAAAAGGTAATTTACTGAATTAGCAACTGAATTTTTAGAAAAAAATCCAGTCAACGCAATATAAAAATGAATCCCCAAGGTTAATCATATAAACAGGAGAATGTCAAGTTGTGGGCGAAGAGAATGTAAATTTTGACAGTGCCAAAGAAAATCAAATTGATGATTTTTTGCATGTAGCATCTGTAAAAGAAGATTGGGGTGGAGATGGAACTGGGCGGATGAATTTATCAGGAAGGCGTACAGCAATCTCCCCAGAGTATGTACCTCGCCAGTACCAATTTTTTGATACAAATGCCATACCAGAAAAACACGATTGGCGAGTTAATGGAATGCCAGATGATGTAGTATTTGGAAGTAGGCGATCGCTAACGTGGCATGACTGTGGTGCATCCACTTCCAAAGTAGTTTTACCGCCTCAGTTTGAGGCACCATCTGGCTTCTTTACTGCTGATTTAGAAATTTTTGTATTGAGGGGTGCAATTCAATTAGGTGAGTGGCAATTAAACAAGCATGGCTACTCTTTTATTCCCGCAGGTGTGAAAGTCGGCCCTTGGAAAGTGCTAGGTAATGAAGAAGTTGAAATTCTCTGGATGGAGAACGGCCCAGTCATATTAGAGTATAAAAATGCATTAAATAATCATCCGCTTGCTAGACTAAGGGATTTTATTCCGGCATTGGATAGCAAATTGCTACCGTGGAGTAAGACAGATACAGTTCAATTTGAAGTGTCTAAAAAAAAGTATCTTAGAAAAAATAGTAACGGCGGTGGAGTATGGTTGCTTACTATCTTGCCACATTATGATGGCAAGTATCCAATGATTCAATCTTATAATGAAGAAGCATATGGTTTAGTTGGATACTGTGATATAGGAAATTACAGTTTTGCAAAAGACCACTTTGCCTATTGCCCTAGCTTTAGCACTGTTCCTAGACACACAACCGAGGATGGCGGCTTGTTCTTTGTTAGAGTCGATAGGGATTTATCACAAGTTGCAACAGTCTTGTCATATTCACCTCAAGATGCATAAGTTTATTCAGCAGCAATGTTTCCGTGTGGATTAATAGAATAGACCTCTTGTATAAATATTTTTTGTCTCACGCAGAGGCGCAGAGACGCAAAGAGAGAATGCAAAGAAGGACTTTTGCAAGAAGTCTAATGTCTTTTTAAATACCGTCCAATAGGTAAACCTAGAACCTGTCCATTGTTGTAAATCAAATTTCCCCGCAAAAAGGTACTTTTTACCCTTCCAGTTAACTCCATTCCTTCAAAAGGTGTATAACCTTGTTGTGATTCCGACTCAGTTGCATGTACCACAAAACTTTCATTGGGGTCTAGCAACACCAAATCAGCATCATAACCAATAGCAATGTCGCCTTTTTCCAACAAACCAAAGCGCCGCGATGGGTTCCAAGATAGCAACTTAGCCATTTGGTTGTAAGACATTCCCCGCTTACTACCTTCACTAAATACACCAGAAAGTAAATATTCTGTACCGCCAAAACCAGATTTTGCTAACCAAATATTATTCGGATTTTTAGCACTTCTTTTTTGTTCCGCAGAACAACAAGCATGGTCGCTAACTATCCAATCTACTTGATTATTAAGTACTGCTTGCCATAAATATTCCACATCGGCACGAGGACGAATAGGGGGGTTTACTTTTGCCCAAATTGTATTAGGAGTATCGACATCTAATAGCAAATGTCCCACAGTAACTTCTCGGCGAAAATTGATATGAGGAAAAGCAGTTTGCATAGTCAAAGCTGCTTCCATTGCTTTACGCGAACTCAGGTGCAACAAATTAATATTTGCACAGTTTGTTTCAGATGCCAAATAAGAAGCAATGCAAATTGCTAAACCTTCGGAATGAGGAGGACGCGCCGCACTGTAAGCGTGCAGTCCGCTAAGACTAGAATCATTTTCAACTATTTTGGTATAGGCGTTAAGAATTTCTGCAACTTCGCAATGCAAGCTTAAGCTGATAGTATCTCGCGCTTCTGGATATTTTTCCATCAAGCGAGTTAGACCGCGCATAATAAATTCAAAATGGGCGAAATCGTACCTTTCTTCTTTATTAATCATCAAAAAAAGGTTTTGCTGGTCTGACAAACCATGCAAACCATAGCCGCCATAAAACATGAAAATTTTAAACGAAGATACACCGTGTTCCTCAAACAATAAAGGTATTTCGTCAATGTGCTGGCTGGCTATTGGGGCGATGTGATAGCTGTAATCGACAAAAAAATTACCTGCGGATAACGCTAACACTTCTGGAAAAAAATCTTGATAAGAACCGCCTTTATTGAGATAATACTGTCCTGTACGGATGTAATTTAGGCTAGTAGTCACGCCTCCCATTGCCGCTGCTTTGCTTTCAGTTACAGCATCTTTGTCGAGGGGCTGATAAATACCGATGTGCATGTGGGCATCCACGACCCCAGGAAAGCCCAGCAAGTTTTTGCCATCAAATACCTCTTTAGCTGTGTCTGGGCTAATATGAGAAGCAATCTGAGCAAATTTTCCATCCTTAATTCCTAAATCAAGTACTTCGTAGGCGTAGCCCGTCGTAGACATCACATTATCATGGAGACGAACTACCCGCACATTTTTGATCACTCGATCTAATAGGGAAGCTTCAGACACAGTAGACCTCACACTAAAATGAGTTTAGTTAGGAATTCCCACATCCTACCGGGACGCATACCAAATGCGATCGCCACGTAACAGTTTTTTATGAAATCGTTTTCAGGTGAAAAGACAATGGAAAGTTTTAATGAATATCATCTAGACTCAGACCAATTTCCTTTTCTCAAAAGTTTCCAAGATAATTGGCAAGTAATTAGAGATGAGTTTACACACTTTATTAAAAGTGCATCTCAGGAAGAGTTAACATTTACTTACGATGTTCTCGGTCCTAAAAATAAAACGATTAAAACAAAGGGAAATTCTAAATACAGTGCTTTTGGAATTTTATTTCAAGGTCTTTTTATTGAAAAATATATCCAAGTCCATCAAATACAATATGATGATTGTAGTTCAGATGATGCATCACAAAAATCACTCGCATTAAGAGAAAAGTATTTCCCAAATTTAGCTAAAGTAATAGAAAAAGTCAACTTTCATCATGATGAAATCATCAGAAATGCGTATTTTGGTACATTTCATCCAGGCTTAGATATCAAGCTACATGTGAACTATAATCCTCACATGAATCGTGGCTATTTAGGATTAATTGTGCCAGAGGGCGATGTGGCTATGAAAATATGCCATGAACAGCTTTATTGGCATGAAGGAGAAATCATGGTTTTAGATCACAGCTATCCCCACTGTCCGCATAATTATACTGATTATGATAGAACGGTGTTGGTTATAGACTTTTTTAAACCGGATCGATCTAGAGAGGAGGTAATGCAATTTGAAAAAGAGCAAGTTACACAACGTATGCAAGACAATCCTTACAGCTTGGGTGTTTTTGGTAAAAGCGATAAAGCTGAAATAGAAGATTTTATTAAGTATGGTTTAGCTCATCAATTAGAGTGGGATAAAGCTTTATGATAGCAATGAGCATTGCTATGTCCCTACTTAATAAACGCTTTGTAGTCTTCTATTTTGCTAGCCAAGCGTGACGCGAGGAACGGACTTGCATCTTTCAAAGCTTCATAAATCTGAATACCTTCTTCTCGATATCGAATAATTTTGTCTTGATTCCAGTAATGTGGTGGTGCTTGGAGGTTAGTAATTCTATCGGCTAGTTTTACCATCCATATTTCTGGTGATTGCTTTTTTATTCTTCGCAAACTATCTGTCATTTGCAGATTTTTCTCTAAAGAATTATCTTTAGTCAATGCAAGTACACCGTTAGCGATCGCTTCCCCAAATTCAGTTTTTATTTCCTCGAAGGTTGTCACAGTATCTTCAATTATGTCATGCAAAATAGCACATTGAATTGCTAGGTTTTCGTCACGTTTTTTTTCGACATTTAAGGCAGCAATTACTTCCATGCAGACACAACTCAAATGAATGATATAAGGTTTGTCTGAACCTGGCATTTTCTGACCTTGATGTGCCTGTGCTGCTTTATTTAAGGCTTTGATATAAGTTTCTTGCGACCAGTTCTGTTGCATATCTAATACTCTCACCTAATCATCTGGAAATTGCCAAGATGAAATACTTTCTACATTTTTGCTACTGCATTTGATACAAGTAACATCAAAAGTTGAATCTATCCATTCATAACCGCAACTACGACAGTGACAGAAAATATTATTGCGGTTTGCTTGTTTTATACCCTGATGCCATTGTTGTAGTTCGCTAGGATTGGGAAACGGAAAATTATCAGACATTCTCACAAGCCTTTTCGATTGCTAAACCACTAGTAGTATTCCCATTATAAGTTAAGCTATAACTTACAATTCAAGAATAAAACTGTCTCGTAAATGAAAATCAGCTTCTGCACCTCGATGAGTTAATGCCCAGTAAGTAACGCCACCATCTCTATTTTTAATAACAGTGGTAATGGCAACTTCAATTATTTGTTCTGGTGAAATCATTTTATCCAAATTAATGTTCAAAGTAAGTACTAATTTATCAGTTTGGTTTTCAACATTAAACGGAAGTATTGTCAAGGCTGTTTCTTCCCGCATTCCTTGACGGTATCCATCAAAACGATAGACATTCCAATGTCCAGCGGGTGAGAGGTTGAATTCCCAATATTGTTGAGAGTTTTTGATGCCAAGGAAAAACTCAAAGCAAGTATTTTCCCACAGTTGATGCTTGCGTGATGGTGTAGCTGGCTTTGCTAACGCTATTTCTTTTAAATCACCTGTAAGGGTATAACAGATACTCAGTTGATTAATATTTCGGCTGATATTACCTGCGATTTGCAAATTAGCTGGGGATTCGGTAGAAACAAATGGTTGCAAAGAAAATGTCTGGTTATTCATTTAATATCTTTGATGATTTTACGAATCTGCGTTTCCTGGGATTCGATACTCTCAGTAAGTTTAAATTGGACGATCGCTCTTGCTAAATTATGTTCTGGGTACTTCACTTTAAAATAGACGTTTCCTGCTAAATAATCAGCGAAGAATCTCAATCCTAATTCAAAGGTGATGAGACGAATTGCATCGTAGATATAGGCATAGTCATTTTCTGTCAAAAAAGCCTTGGCCACACCAAGATAACCTGCTAAAATTTCCTGGCACAAATCGGTATCAAAATAAACTTCTTCCCAATTCTGCGTTTCTTCTCCAGCTGGATTGCAACCCGATCGCAAACAATCGCCAATATCGTAATGTACCAGACCGGGTTTCACGGTGTCGAGGTCTATGACACTGACGGCTTGCTGGGTTGCAGTATCGAACATGACGTTATTGATTTTTGGATCGCCGTGCATCAGACGCAGCGGTAGAATGCCTTGTGCTTTGGCATTTTCAAGGATATGTGCAAAGGTTTGGCGATCGCTAACAAATTCCAAGCAATAATTAACATCAGGCGTTTTACGCACTTTGGTAGTCGCTAAAACTTCATCGTAATACTGAAGATAAAGTGGTGTAATATGGAATCCTTGGAGGGTATCAGCGAGTTTTTCTGGTGGCAAATCGCTGATCAAATTGTGGAACATTCCCAAGGCATAACCGATTTCTTGTGCATGTGAGCGATCGTGCATGGTATCAAAGGATTGTGAATCTTCAATAAAGCTAATCGCCCGCCAAAAGGAACCGTCAGCATCTCGCCAGTGATCTTGTTCGTTTTTAGTCAGTAGTACTTGGGGTACTTCCCAGCGACGATTTAGAGGAGTAGATTGTAATTTTTTGCGAACATGCTCAGTGAAGATACACATATTCTGCATAATCAATTTTGGCTGATGAAATACCTGTGTATTAATGCGTTGTAGAACAAAATGCTGTTGTTCTGAGGAATCTAGAGTTACTAAAAAGGTGTCATTGATATTACCACTACCGAATGCTTTAGTGGCTGTAACCTTCCCCAGTCGGGCGAATTGATTGGCGATCGCAACTAGATTTTCTGCGCCCTGTGTATTAAATTCTTCTATCATGTTCGTGTTTGACCTGACTACTCCTCACATTGCACAAAGGCAATAGGGGATATCCTAGCGCAAGTATCAAGATAATTTGTAATTCGTAATTAAAAAGGGTTTTTCTGGCAATGCTACAAAAATTAACAGACGCGATAAATCGACAGACGCGATAAATCGCGTCTCTACAAAAGATTGATGATTGTAGAGACGGCGATTTATCGCGTCTCTGTCTCGACGAAAGAATTGTGATTTGGAGAATTATTTTTAAATAATGAATTTTGAAAAATGCTGTATGTTAATACGGGGCGCTATCGCCCCATAATCATTCAATACTTAGCGAATTTCATCGCTATCAACCCACTCATCATAAGATGAGTCATAACCTGCGTAACGAAGAAAGTATTGCTGACCTTGGATTTGTTGAATGGTAGCAGAATACCAAGCTTCTTGCTCATCATCCCAACATTTTACCTTTTGACCAACTGCATATCCATTACCATCAGCAGAGGAAAGATCGCGAGTACGAATATCATCTCCACCTACCCATTCATCATAAGATGAACCGTAACCAAGGTAATGAATAAAAAATTGGTCATCTTTGATTTTTTCTATTGTTCCTTGATACCAATCTTCATCATCACCATCCCAAACTTCTACTGTTTTGCTGACTCCATACTGACTATTATCTGACTTCACAGCAGATGAAACATCTTGAATAGGCTTTTGCGCCTGTTGTTTAATTTCCTCTTTTACTAAAGGATATGCTTCCAAAATCACGCTGCGAGCAACAGTTTGAATTCCTGTATGTTCGTAGTAGTTTGTAGTTTGGTCTAGAAATGCTGCTACAAAATCTAAATTATCATCAGCAATCTGAATAAAATTACCCAAATGACTAGAAATTGATTGCGGAGTGATGCCTGTTTTAGATACTAAGTTATTCATCCACCCTTGCACAGCGTTAAAACCCTGATTAATAAAACCAAGTTTATCAGAGGGGTTATTGCCTGGTAGAGAGCTATTGACAGCTAAGAAAACAGGATTTTGAGCTACTACGCTAGTATCAGCGCCACTAATAATTGAGTGGATTTTGCTTAAGAAATCTGGCCCTAAGGGCAAAATTCCGTCTAGACAAACTAAAGCAACCATCCGCATGAGAGATGCATTTTGATAGTTGTTAGCCAAGGAATTAGCAAACTCTTGGGGGTTAGGTTGAGGAATACCATTCAGCTTGCAAAAAGCGATGATTTCTACAGCGATTTTCAGTGCTAAATCAATCGATTGAGTTACGTCGGCTTTGGGAGTAATGTTGCTTAAAAAAGAAAGAAAACCTATTTTCTCGCCAACTTTATTAGCTAAAGCCGCTGTCGCCATAGCTGTATCTGCTTTATCAATTATTTGATAAACTTTGATTGCAGCCTGGTAGCCTTTTTGGGGATCTTGATATAAAGCAACAGCGCGATCGCGGATTTTCTGAATTACCTGAGGATCGCTTTCTCCAGTGATGGCGCGGATGTTATTATCAAACCCCACCAAATTGTTCCATTCACCTGGCGCTACATAATCAAGAGCCTTTAAAACTTTGATAGTGATGTTGTCAGTTGGTAATTCGTCAACCAACTGAATAATTGATTTATCCATCAGCCGATCCTCAAAACTCTAAACGATTCTTACAACACGGATCAGATTTGCACAGATAATCAGTGTCAATTGCTACCTATAAAGTCAGCTTTCGTGGTTAACTCTGCGCGAATTACTGAACCGTATTCATAGAGTTCCCAGAACCGGCTAAAAAATAACTTTCAAGAAGGCGATCGCCAAGAGACGTTGGTTGCAATGCAACATCTTTACATCTCTTGGAATAACGAAAAATCGTAGGGTATGACCCCTATCATGTCCGCTTGATTACTTACTAAACCCGGAGAACCCCACCCCGCCAAAGCTGTAGTTTGTCTCCCCTCCTCGTAGGCGGGGAGGGGATTAAGAGGTGGGGTGCAATGACTGTGGAAATCATAACTAACTACCCGGATATGATATGATTCGCCAACAGTATCCTTGAAGAGGTCAGGGATCTGATCTCAATTCTGCCTCCTGACTCCTGAATTCTGAATTCTGGCTCCTGACTCCTGAATTCCGACAATTTTCAGTTTTTCCAACTCAAAAACCGGGCATAAGTATAAGCAATTATTTCATTAAGAACTGTCCGCACACCTTCGCTGGAACCCCACCATTTTTTTGGATCGTAATCTTGAGTTTTGGCAGCAATCACACCAACTTGAATGTCAGGATTCAGTAGTTTTTTGAAAATTAACCAACTCCTACGGGTATGAGCGTCCAAAGAAAAAAGATTAATCGATCGCACTTTTAAATTGGAATTGGATAGCCAGCGATAAAATTCAGCAGCAGAGGCATAACTCCGATCCTTAACTACAGTAGGTGTGGGAACAGCTGCCACTTTATCTGCTTGTAAACCGAGTTTCTTCAAGGTGGCGGCTGTCACTTCTGCAAAATTTTTGTATTCAGTCAGATAATTTCCTCTTCCTAATGAACCTCCAGTAGTAATTATTTGATGATAAGAACCGTTTTGAAATTCTATAAAAGCTTGTTCTATAGCAGAATCTGGCAGCCATCCTTCAACAACTAATATTTCTGCTGATTTGATAGGAGAAGTTACGGCGAGATATGAATGTATATGAGTAATGCTGAAAAATATTAAATAGGCAATCACAGCGATCGCAATCGCCCATCCCGGAGCCGTAAGTGTCCATATCTCTTGGCGTTTTATGAGTTTGATTTTGGGAAATTTTAGACGCCTATGTTTTTTTGGCTGCATTAAACCTTAGCTAAACGCTGTTCTTTCAAGTAAGTAAATACAGACTTATCGCCAATATCAGCAGGAATTGCTTGCACTGTCTTTCGCAGAGCAAATACCAAAAATAACGTTGCCCAAATTGCTAATAAAACACTTTCCCACTGAATTGGTAAAACTCCTACCAAATGTCCTAACAATAGTAGTGGTACTATTGGAGTTAATACTTTGGTTTCCAGGCGATTGAAGCAAAAAGCTTCTTTAAAATAAATACCTGTCAGAGCAACAAAGATAAAACCAACTCCAAATAAAGTAAGAGGCTGATTGTAAACAGTAACAGCCAAAGGTTGACTATTAGATAGTGCCAATATCAGCGATGCGATAGTACCGATCGCCCAAAAAACTTGCAACATTCGGTGTAGTGATGCCATGTAAATATGAATGGTAAATAAACTTACACCGAGAGCCAGAATAAAACAAGCATATAGAGGTGTCAGCGCAATTAAAACAGTTGGGTTATTGTTGAGCAAAACCAAAGCGCTACCGATGGCAAAGCTGAGTGCAGCTACCATTAAGCCAGCACGGTAGATAATTACTCCGGTGCGATCGCTCTGGGTAATTGTAAATTCCCCAAACTGACCTTGATAAACTTCTGGTGCAGGTAGTATTTGCGTAGTCATAGTGAAGAATATAGTTATGATTCGTTAATCGAGTTGTACGGTTACCTTTATTATTATGGGCAATAAGACGAATTTAATGTGGGTATCTGCAAAAGTATGCTCTAGGATATTAATCAGTCAAAAAACAAAACTTGTAGGGCATCTTGTAAATTAAGCTGTAACTGTGAGTGAGCATTGCCGCTATTGATGGCAATTTCTACCCAGCCGTGACTGCCAACTAAAGCTATAGCCTCTCCCACTTTGACATCACTATAAGTTTCACACCCTGGTACATTCAACCGCTCAACTTGCACGTACCACCTTTTACCCTGGACGAAACTTCCAGGAATGTTGCTCACTAAGTTGCCAAAGCCATCGATATATTGAATGCAACCCACTACAGCATTTGTTGTCTGCTTGCATTCGCCGATATCTAGCTTCACCAAACTTGCTGGATCGATTTCTTGTCCTAGTTCTTTAAGAGGGACACCACTGGCAAGATTAGCTGCCACTGGTGCAAAAATATCCCTACCGTGAAAAGTCTTGCTTGGTTCGGGAGTTCGCCAATAGTTAAGATTTGTGAGTTCCACCGCTGCGTAGGCGTAACCCGTCGTAGACATCGCCGGACTTTGACTTAATACTCCACTGAAAATGCCATTATCAGGTCCCACAAGAAATCCTTGAGCAAATTCTACTGCGATCGCCCGTCGCTTGCTGCCCACACCCGGATCTACCACTGCTACATGCACTGTCCCAACTGGAAAGTAGGGGTAAGCATTCATCAAACAAAACCGGGCTGCGGCTATGTCTTGCGGCGGAATTTGGTGTGTCAGGTCTACCACCATGATTTGAGAGTTGATTTGGGCTATTACTCCTTTCATCACCCCTACATAGACATCGCGATCGCCGAAATCGCTCAGCAAAGTCACTAATGGTTGTTGACCAATCCTATTTTCAGACATGATTTGATTAAAATTTTGATAAAATTCAAAATTTCTGTAGCAACAGCTACAAAATCTATGCTATGTTAAGAATACAAGACATAAAGTCAAAAATTAAAGAGGTAATTCCTATGAATCAAGGTAGATTACAGGCTGCCAGGAAAGCACGAGAAGCTCACAGAGAGAATATTCAAAAAAGCCTAGAGCATCGTTTGCAAGTAGCCAGAGCGAAAGGTGACGAACAGCTGATTCGTCAGCTAGAAGCTGAGATGAGGTATTCCAACTAAATCAAGTTTTCATCGTTCATAGTTTTGTTGTGTATCCCGCTACGGCGGGTTTTTTTTGTTTTGTAGGGGCTTACACCTACTTTTTTACCAAACTTTACTCATATTCAAAATAAAACCAGGCAATATGCGATCGCCACTAACGCTAGCAGGATTATCAAAAACTTGGGTCTAAAACCCCGTCGTTCTACGACGGCTTTTGGTAAAATAGGGGTAGTGGAAGGGTAATCAACCACTTAAAAAACCCAATTGCTGCCTAATACGCAGACGCTGTATCTTGACAATTGAATCTATGGGGTTCTACTTCGTAGTTCTAGTATCACCTGGAAGTAGGTAAAAGATTCACGGGTACTAGACGAACAGCATTAAAAAAAATTGTTCATCTGTGATTTGCATTGATGACGGAATTTGCAAAACTAAAGGGGATGAAAACATGGGGATCTCCTTCAGGTTCCGATTTCTAGCCCAGTGACTTTATTTTCACGCAAAGACGCAAAGACGCCAAGATATAGGTTGGCGGCTTTGCGTCTAATGCAGGAAATCATTTTTAGATTTACTTGTTAGGCTGAGGAGTTAAGCGCAGATAAGGTTTAACTTCCTGATAGCCTTTGGGGAATTTCTCTTTGAGGACTTCTGGATCTTTGAGTGAGGGGACAATTACGACATCCTCTCCATCTTTCCAGTCGGCTGGTGTCGCCACGCTGTAGTTATCAGTCAATTGCAGAGAATCAATCACCCGCAAAAGTTCATCAAAATTGCGTCCCGTGCTGGGGGGATATGTGAAAGTCAGACGGAGTTTTTTGTTGGGGTCAATTACGAAAACCGATCGCACCGTTACAGCCGCGTTGGCATTGGGGTGGATCATATCATAAAGGTCAGAAACCTGGCGATCGGCGTCTGCCAAAATTGGGTAGTTAAGAGTGGTGCTTTGAGTTTCTTCAATATCTCCCACCCAGCCATTGTGTGATTCAACATTATCAACGCTAAGTGCGATCGCTTTGACATTGCGCTTGTCAAATTCTGGTTTCAGCTTGGCAACTGTGCCGAGTTCTGTTGTACAAACAGGTGTAAAATCAGCAGGGTGAGAAAACAGCACAACCCAGCTGTCACCTGCCCATTCGTAAAAATCGATGTCGCCGTGTGTTGAGGCTTGTTTAAAGTTGGGTACTGTATCACCTAAACGGAGAGCCATGTGAGATTCCCTGTAGTTAGAAAAGCATATGTGTTCTACTTTGTCATCATGACACAAAACCCCTATTCCTCAATCGGGCTTTAGCGGTTTGAAACAAAATTTTAGGTTTTGACACTAGTAAACTCAACGAGGTTGTCACCAACCCCGTTGGTCTTCAAAACCCTGCTTAATAGTTTCATGTTAATTGGAATTGGTTTTGGGAAAAGCAGATATTCTTGTCAAAGCAGTTCTAGCGCCCATTTGGCAAAAACTACTGTTGTCTGCGTTGGGTTAAATTGATTAGACATTTTTAAAAATGAATGTAGAGACGTAGCACTGCTACGTCTCTACAAGGGTTCGGATAACGTATATTTAATTTGTGGAGATGTCTATTTGTTTGCCAAAATTTTCTCATAGGCCTGGATTGTAAGCTTTGCGATCGCATCCCAGCTAAAATTTACATCAGCATATTTGTGGGCGTTTAATCCCCGTCGTTGGCGTTCTGCGGGATTTTCCAAAGCTGCTTGCAATAAATCTACCAGTGCTTCCACATCTGTTGTACCCACCCAACCCGATTCACTATCACGTATTTGTTGACAGATATGCACTTGGTCAGAAATGACTACGGGTATCCCTGCTAGCATCGCTTCAGCTACAGCAATGCCAAAATTTTCATAATAAGAAGGTAAGACGAATAAATCAGCAGCTTGTAGTAAACTAGCTTTTAATTCACCAGTAACAAAGCCAGTGATTGTAGTGTGCGATCGCAGTGATGAATTTTGAATTTGGGATTTTATTTTTTCTTCGTAATCTGGATCTTGGGGATTTGTACCAGCTAAAACAAAATGAAATTTATAACCAACCCCTAACAATTTTTCTAGTGCCGGAATCAACAAATTCAACCCTTTTTTTGGGTCAATTCGTGACATAAATAGCACCAACGGTGCATCCTTTGGTATTTCTAACTGACTAGATACATTTTTCAGAGGGGATTGAGGCGGTATCACACCCAAAGGAATTACCAAATCTGGCGTGGATACTCCAAATCTTTCTGATATTTTAGCTTCTTGTTCGCTAGTAAAATGAATTGCCGCCGCACCAGCTAAATTTTGACGTTCTATAATTGCAGCATAAATCTGTTTTAATTGCTTTTTTTTGCGTAAATCAGCCGGATCGAGAGTACCCAAAGGACGCAAAATATAAGGTAGCTTGTGCTGACGACAGACAATAGCAGCAGCACTACTTATGGGTGAGAATAAAGCATGAATATGTGCAATATCAAACTCGTGGGCATGAAGTTTTAGCCACTTGAGTAAATCTAGAGAAAATTTGTAGCGACGAAATGGCGCACAACGAAAGTAAATGATTTCATAACCATCTTGTTTAATCGGGCGATTTAAGGGAACATCCAGAGGTATTTGACCATTATCACCATTACTATCAGTTGTGAGAATTGTAACTTCTACTCCCTCTTTTCCCAAAGCTGGAGCTAATCCCAGTACCATTTGACTAGGGCCGCCGTAAATCAGAGAAATTGAGGGAACAATTTGTAATATTTTCATTTTTTTGTCATTTGTTATTTGTCATTTGTTATTTGTCATTTGTTATTTGTCATTTGTCTTGTGTTATTCACTAATGACCAATGACCAATGACTAATGACTAATGACTATTAACCAATTCTTGATAAAACTCTAATTGCTGCTTAGCTAAAGCTTTATTTGTGTATTTAATCATTGCTTTTTGATAACCCATTTCACCAAGAGTGTGAGCAAAATATGGTTTATCCATTAATTCAAGTAAGCAATTAGCAAGGGCTTGGGCATCACCTTCAGGAAAAATTAAACCAGCATCACCAATTACATGGGGAATTTCACCGGAATCAGAACCAATCACAGGCACTTGACAAGCCATTGCTTCAATTAGCACGTGACCAAATTGTTCTTTCCAACCAGCAGAGGTTAAGGTTTTAAATTTGTAAGTTGTTTCTGAAGGCAGTACTAAAGTACTCATTAAATTGATATAGTTTGCTACTTCGTTATGGGGAACGCTTTCTACTAAAATTAATCTGGTTTCAATATTGTTCTCTGTTGCTATTTTAATTAATTCTCCTTGTAATTCTCCCCGTCCCAAGAGGAGTAATTTCCAAGGTTTATTTTTTAACTTCACTAAGGCTTTTAAAAGCGTTAATAAACCCTTTTCTTGAACAAAACGCCCAACAAAACCCACCACAAAATCTTCTTTTTCAATACCTAAACTAGCTGCTAACTCTGGTTGTGTTTTGGGAGTAAATAAACTTTCATCTATGCCCAATTGCGGCATGACTTTAATTGCCCCCTGATATCCCCGTTGTCGCAAAACTTCTGCCCCATCTTGATTGCCAGAAATAATGCCGTGGCTGTTATTGAGGTTATATTTTTCTAATAAAGCAACTGGTAATTTTAATTCATAGGGGAGGTTCCACCAGGTAAAAAATACATTTTTTGCCTTGAGTCCTAATAGTTTGTTTAAGGCAATCATTTGAGTATAAGCCAATCCTCTAGACCCTTGTTCTACCTGGATAATTTGGGGGCGGAATTGTTTTAATAAAGATATCAAATCAGCCCCAAAGGTCAGGAGCCCCTGATGATTTTGACTGAAGTTAGAAACCGGAATTATTTTAAATGAACCTTCATCGCGGTATTCAGTTTCAATGATTTTGTTTTGTACACCACCAGGATTCCAGCGTTTTGGAACCACAACTGTCACTTCAATGTCAGGTTCTAGCTGAGATAAAGCGCGTAATTTTTCACAGTTGAGGTCTACAATATAAGTGTGACTAGCAACTAAGATTTTCATTGTTATTTGTAATTTGTGATTTTTTATTCAGTAATTCCTAACTCCTAACTCCTAACTCCTAACTAAACTTTTTGATCCAAACGAGTGTAAATTTGGCCATCATTCCATACTGATTGGATGACAGTACCCAAGGCTTTGAAAAAACCCAAAGTGTAAAAAATACCGCGAGTGAGAATTTTGATGAGGGAACCGCTTTTATGGCAAGGTGGGCGTCCCAAGACGTGACAATCAAATAAACGCGCGTATAGGCGTAAAGCTTGGGTAACAGTGAGGTTTTTTAGTCCCAATAGGAAATGATTGTGGTAAAAGGTGAGTTGATATTTAAGCGATCGCATACTAATATCATGACAACCCCCAGTCTCTTCACCTAAATGCACCAAATGGGCTTCTGGGTCATACCAAATCTTATATCCCGTCTGTCGCACCCGCAAGCAAAAATCTGATTCTTCCCGCACTGCACTACCGCCAAATCTCTCATCAAAACTCAATCCATACTTGGTAAAAATTTCCCGGCGAAAGGACATATTACACCCCCTTGCTGTCAGTACTTGCTGGGGTTTGATCGTATGTACTAAATCAATATGATACCAAGCAATACCAGGGTCCATAGCTTCGGGAGGCAGATATTCAATCTCTAAATCTCCTCCAGAATCACCCAATTTCATTCTGTCAAATACCCGTCCAGCAACAGCCCCCACCTCTGGGTTTTGCAAATAATTTTTCGCATGGGCTGATAACAATCCAGGGGTTAGCTGCACATCATCATCAATAAATAGTATTATTTCACCAGATGACCGCCGCACAGCATAATTCCGCGCCCCTGGCAAACTCGCCCAATCTAACCGCAACCATTTAATTTTACCTGCCTCCGCCATTTCCTCTAGGTAGGCTTGAATTTCTGGTTGGTGTTTTGCGGTTTGGTCTATTACTAAAACTTCAAAATTCGGATAGTCCTGTTTCAGGACATCTACAATGCTATCCCGTAGCGGTTCCTCCCGACCATATGTCGGGATAACCACAGTAATTAAAGGCCAATTATTCATAATTTTTCTTAAATAATTTTACTATTTTAATAGTCATTGGAAGTGTTGACTGCTGACTGTTGACTGTTGAGTTTTTTTTGACTTTTGACTTCCCCAAAGGGGCTGACCTCCCATGATAACTTTTAGCATTTTGTTTGCATCTAAATTGTTTTGAGACGTTTTTTCTTGTTTTTTTGGTTCGGGTCGGCATCTTCTTTTTCTTGTTTTTCCAGTTCTGGCAATTTAAAAAGAACTCCCGCAAAAAACCAATAATAGACAGCAACTGGATCTACATCCAAGGGATAGTAGTAGGTGTTATAGCTAATAAACAATATAAACACCCATAAAGCTGCTCCGTAACTGCGGAAATTACGGTTTTTTATCGAGCGATAGGTTTTGAAGGCAATAATTGTTAAACTTGTGACTAAACCCAAAAACGCTAATACCCCAAGAATTCCAATTTCATAAAGTACTTTCGGGTAATAAGTTTCTACCAGCTTAGTTTCACCCATTGCACGGGCAGAGTTAGTTGCTCGACCTAAGCCACTACCTAAAGGGCCGTCTACGTCTTTCCAATTTTCTTCAAATTGCTGGACGATAAAATCTTGAGGTGGTGAAGCTTCCCAACGACTAGTAAAACTTGCGGTTCTCTCTTGGACGACAGCAGGGTTAGTTATCATCGCTATTCCCAAAATCAAAGCTAGTCCGATTCCTATGGGAATAAACCGTTTCAGGTTGCCAATTTGACCTGTGAGCAATAGCAAAATTCCGAAGCAGGTTGGTACTAAAGCTAAGGCGATTCTCTGTCCAGAAATGACAGCATTAATAAATACTGAACCTAAAGCACCTAAGCTGATTAACCGCCATATTATCGAGGGGTCGGTGAAGCCGGTGGCAAAGGTAAAAAAGGTGCTGGAAATTAAAAACCATGCCCACTGCCAAGGAGCTACAAATGTTCCTGGTAAGCGAATAACTCCTTCTTCAGGACTATATAAGAGCGCTCCACCAAAATAACACCGAGCTTCTAGTGATGTGACAAATAGCGCATTTCCTTCAAGACCTCTAGTGCCTTTACATATACCAGTTAGTAGTAACAAATATTGAATAAATCCCAGGGCACAGCAAGTCAGTATGAGGACTATTTGCAGGCGCGATAAAAATAGAAAATCTCGCTTATCTCGAATTAAATAGTAAGCACAACCAATCAAAGGCACATAGCCTAAAAGTACTTTCAGTCCCAGAATTCCCATACCTAAGGGTATTTCTTTGGGTGCTTTTTGTAAAAGTCCGACACTAGGAGGGTTAAACTGCTGTCCACCATTGACAAACAACAGTGTTAACACACTACAAGCCAAAACAATATAAAGTGGAGTTTTAATTCCTGGGGGAATAATTATCGGTATCCCTTGTTTACGGCAAGTTTGCCAAAGTCCAATCAGGGCTGGAACGTAAAAAGCATCTTTAGCTAATTGGAGTATGGGACTATTGCCCAAATAGTAAGTAATAGTACCACCAGCAGGTACGTAAATAATGAAGGCATATAGGGCTTGGCGGGGATATTTGTAAGAAAGGGACATGACAATTATCCCCAAGACACCAGGGACTGCTGCTTTAATTCCAGCTACGAAAAAAAGCACAATGCCTAAGAAGACACCGCCAAAGGTGGCGGTGGTGAGTAAGCTGGTGAGTTCTTTACGTGCTTGGGCTGCTTTGCGCTTCTGGGCTAACTGTTCTTTGAGGCTAAGGGTAGGAGTTTCGTTTTTAGCCCGCTTTTTCGAGTTTTTAGACGATCGCGATTTTGAATTTCTTTTTTGCATAGTAATGCTGTAGCCTATCAGCCTCAAGGAATCTATTATAGTTGACAAATTTCTTTGGATTGCTGTAAGTCGTACAATCCAAATTCATCTCTAATTGATTGATTTAATAATTTGCGATTAAAAATGCTAAACTTCAGTCTTTTTGAATTATCAAAAAGATTTTCTCCTGTTTCCAAAATATAAACCGCACCTAGAAATGGTAATGATTTAATAGCTTTTCCTTTGTTTTTTAAAATATCTCTGACTTTGGCATGATCTATATAATATCTATAGTATCCATAGCCACGATTATATTCTGCGTTCTGGGGCAAATCATTCAAATCATATCGGATAATGTTACAACTGCCGCACATTTTATAAAAATTGCTTCTTTTCAGATATATGTAATTACTTCCTTCCTGATATTTATAACCTTTATTGATAAACCATCCATTAGAATCTGGGTGTTGTTGAATAAATTTTGCTAAATTTTGACTTACACAATCGTCAGCATCAACTGTCATAGTGTGAGTGGGAGAAAATTGACGAGCATAAATCAATCCTTTTAGGATTTTCCGCCCTTTATCTGTGTCTCCTTTAGCTATAGGGTTAATTTCGTTTGGAGGATCAAAATTAACTGTAATGTATGTAATTTGGGAATGAGTGAATTCTATTTTGGGCTTTTCGTGACAAACAACAATAACGTGAAAATTGGGTGAGGTCTGATTACAAACTGATTTAATGCATCTTTCAAACAATTGTGTAACACGCTCCCAGGAATTGGAAACTTGTGCGCTTTTGAGTGGAATAACAAAAACAAGCACTATAGCAATCCTATTTGAGTTGTGAAATTAGGCGCAAAGAAAGGCAATAGGCGATAGATTTTTTCAGGAATGATTCTAGATATATATAGGAATCATATTTGATTTGGAGAATCACTCGTAGAGGTAAGGGACTCTTTATTGGGGACTCTTTACTGGGAAGAAGGAATAAAGGTGTACCTAGCTTCCTAAAAATCAAATATGAGTCCTATAGCAGTTCCCATTCAGATGCAGTACAACATCGTATCACAAGGTGTAGGGGCACGGCACTGCCCAGTGGTGTCAACTTAAGCTCAAATGCTTATCCCACAGGCGTTTTACCCCCCTTAGTCCCCCCGATATATTGGGGGGAAAAAGAAATGCAGTTCCCTCCCCTTTATAAGGGGAGGGTTAGGGTGGGGTAACACGTTGAGTGATGGTCAGTGAGTGAACTCAATATCACGTCTTCATAAGGGTTTCACGTTAAGTTGACACTAATGGGCACTGCCGTGCCCTTACAGGTGTACCTCATTCAAATTTTAAAAGCCGAGATATTAGCTAACTTAATCCATCAGATGCTGCTGGACTTTTGAGACTAATTCATTTGTCCAGTGGTTGGCAAGTTCGGCATTGGCGGCTTCCACCATAACTCTGATTACTGGTTCTGTACCAGAGGCGCGAACTAAGATTCTACCAGAATCGCCCATTGCAGCTTCGGCAAGATCGATCGCTTTTTGCACTGGTTGGCAATCTTTCCATCCTAAACGGCGATCGCGGTCTATAACTCGCACGTTCCGCAATAATTGAGGATAGGTCTGGAAGCTTTGCTCTACTAATTCTGCTAGGGAAACACCACTTTGTTTGACTAAAGCTGCTAAATGCAAGGCTGTTAATAAGCCATCCCCTGTTACGGCATAATGACGGCAAAGTATATGACCTGATTGTTCGCCGCCTAGCATTCCCCCAGTCCGCAGCATTTCGGCTTGCACGTATTGGTCCCCGACTGCGGTGCGAATCAAGTTCCCACCTATTTCATTCCAAGCTTTCTCGAAGCCTAAGTTAGCCATGACTGTGGATACAATCAAGTTATCTGGTAGTTGTTGTTTTTGTTGTAGGTGGCGTCCCCAGAGGTAGAGAATGTAATCGCCGTTAACTTGTCTGCCAGTATTATCTACTGCTAAGACGCGATCGGCGTCGCCATCAAAGGCAAAGCCTATGTCGGCGTTGTGTTCTTGTACGGTTGCTGCCAAAATATCTAGGTGGGTGGAACCACAGTTGACGTTAATGCGATCGCCATCTGCTTCGTTATGCAAGCAAATTACCTCTGCACCCATCTGTGTAAATACTGTTGGTGCTAATCCTACTGCTGCTCCCCATGCTAAATCTAAAACAATCTTCATTCCTTCAAGATTGAAGCCACCATCCAAGGGTTTTTTCAACGCCTCGCCATAATGGCTGATTAACTCGCAACGTGAGTAATGTCTGCCGCAATTACTCTCAGTAGCAGCAGTTGAAATCTTGCCACGCAGTCCGGCTTCAATTTCTGCTTGCAATAATTGGGGTAACTTCCCACCATCGGCACCAAAAACTTTAATGCCGTTGTCTTCTGGGGGGTTATGACTGGCAGAAATCATCACTCCACCGATGGCATCACTGATACTGGTAAGATAGGCAACGCAAGGAGTGGGACATAATCCCAAATACCAAACCTCTAACCCTGCTGCTGTTAACCCGGCACTCAAAGCCATTGCCAGCATATCACCAGAGTTTCGAGAATCCTGTCCCAAAATCACTGGCCCCACACCAGTAGCATGATTACGTAAAACAATACCCGCCCAAAATCCAATTTGCAATGCTAGGGGCGCACTCAGTAATTCTCCTACTCGTCCGCGAATACCATCTGTGCCAAATAACGCATTTGCTGGTAGTGGTAGTAAATTCAGCCCAAAACTGCTCTCAATCCCTTTGCCTAATCCATTAGCTTCGGAAGCAGAATTCCCAACAATGCCAGATGTCCGAGTTACAGATGAAACCATATGTCTAAACACTCCACACAACAAACTGAAAAATAGCACTTGAGACTTGATTCAGCAATTTCGACATTCTTTATTCTCTTTAAAAATTCGCTCTAGATAAACTTAATTTTACGTAAAAATACTTAAAAAATACTTCTTTGATTGTAAATATTTCATGAAGTCGGTGTTGCTTTTTACGTTATCAGTAAAGTTTACTCATTTTAGCGAATTCTTATTTTTATACGCTCTATCTTAATCTTGACTCTTCTGTGTATTAGTTAATACTTAAAGTCTTTTTAAAATTAAAAGTAATATTTATTACTTTTAGTAATTAGCTCGCTTTTCCAGAAAACTTGAGAATGCAAGTAAAATCTAACTGATAAAAACAAAAAAGCAAAATTCCAGCAATATAAAGTTCTATTCATTTTGTGAGTTCGTTGTGTAAAAAGCTACAAAACTATCAAAGCTTAAAAAATTTTAATATAAATTCTCATCAAATAGTTTTAAGGTAAGGTTTTAATGGCCTTTTTAGCCGTTGGTCGGTTAAAACTCCGGCAGTTGACTTTTTAAAGTTGAGAAATTTAGCATGAGCAGCAATTTAGCAACCAAATTACGTGTAGGCACTAAAAAAGCCCACACAATGGCAGAAAATGTCGGTTTTGTCAAGTGCTTTTTAAAAGGAGTAGTCGAGAAAAACTCTTACCGGAAACTAGTTGCTAACTTCTACTTCATCTACTCAGCGATGGAAGAGGAGATGGAAAAGCACCGCCAGCATCCAATTGTTTCTAAAATTTATTTTCCCCAGTTAAACCGCAAGCATACCCTAGAACAAGACCTGAATTATTACTTTGGTGCAAACTGGAAAGAGCAAATTCGACTATCTTCTGCGGGTGAAGCTTATGTCAAGCGGATTCGGGAAATATCTGCAACAGAACCAGAACTGTTAATCGCCCATTCATATACTCGTTACCTGGGTGATTTATCCGGGGGACAAATTCTCAAAAATATTGCTGTCACGGCAATGAATTTGTCTGATGGGCAAGGTACCGCCTTTTATGAATTTGCAGATATTACCGATGAAAAGGCATTCAAAGCCAAATATCGTCAGAATTTGGATGAATTACCCTTGGATGATGCTACAGGCGATCGCATTGTTGATGAAGCTAACGCCGCCTTTGGTGTGAACATGAAGATGTTCCAAGAATTGGAAGGCAATTTGATCAAAGCGATCGGTATCATGCTGTACAACAGCCTCACACGGCGGCGTACACGTGGTAGTACTGAACTCGCTACTGCTGAGTAATACCATTTTGGATTTTGGATTTTAGATTGTGAAATAGTTAGTAGATCAGCTTTTTGGCTATCCATACTGTGGCAATCATTTTTCAAATTGGTATAATCAGCGCTGAGTTCTAAATGCGGAGTGTGGAGTGTGGAGTCATTATTCCAGATAGACTGATGAAAGATAATTCATAAGTGTTTCTGGGGAAAGAGCGAGTGGTAAAAACGCTCGAAATATTTAGGGGCGATCGCCTTGTGAATGCTTTTTATTAGTGAAAGCAAGCATGGGGAGATTGCCCCTCAATTATGATAAGTGATTAATAGGACATGATATCACTGCCACTGCGTACTTACGCCAGACACGGTTTTCTGTTACTACGCAGTTCTAAGTAGTTATATCCTGAGCTATACAACTCTTGAGAGCGTCCTGAGCATCAGTGAACATCTGTATTTTATCCTTTAAGGTTTACCCATCAAGGAGCTAGAATTGTTACGATAGTTTCAGATTAGACGTTGAAGCCTTGATCCAATCTGAAACCTTAGAACTATTAGAATGGCATCGTCTGTGCCAGCACCTTTCCACCTTTGCGGCAACTAAATTGGGGGTCGTAGCCGCGCGTCATCTGAAAATCCCCGATTCTCAGGCAGAAAGCGAACAGTTGTTAAAGCAAACCAAAGAAGTCTATCAACTGGAAAGTCGCCTGACTACAGGACTCTCATTTGAAGGAATTCAAGATATTGGGGATTCCCTAGAACGGGCAGAACGCAGCGGAATTTTGGCAGGAGATGAACTTTTAGCGATCGCCACCACTCTGGCTGGTGCGAGAAATTTGCGCCGTGTCATTGACAATCAGGAAGATTTACCAATACTCACTGATTTGGTTGCCGATTTGCGGACTTACCCAGAACTAGAACAGGAAATTCACCGCTGTATAGATGAACGCTCACAGGTAACCGATCGCGCCAGTCAAAAACTCGGTGAAATTCGCACCGACTTGCGGCGATTACGCACGCAAATTACCCAAAAGCTGCAAAATATCATACAGGCAAAATCTGGAGCAGTTCAAGAACAGATTATTACCCAACGGGGCGATCGCTTTGTCATCCCCGTCAAAGCACCCCAAAAAGATGCCATTCCCGGTATCGTTCACGATACCTCTACTAGTGGTGCGACGCTCTACATCGAACCGAATTCCGTTGTGCCTCTGGGCAACCAACTGCGGCAAATCATCAGAAGAGAGCAAGCCGAAGAAGAAGCGATTCGCCGTGCTTTGACAGAACAAGTAGCCGCAGTCAAACCAGATTTAGAAAGGTTGCTAGCAATTGTCACCACATTGGATTTAGCAACCGCTAGATCCCGATATAGTTACTGGCTAGGAGCCAATCCCCCGCGATTCATCGAGCCGCAAGAAAATGAAATGATTACTTTGCGGAACTTGCGGCATCCTCTGTTAGTGTGGCAGCAACAGCACGAACAAGGGCAGCCAGTGGTTCCCGTGGATTTACTCATCAGTCCCCACATTCGGGTAGTGACAATTACCGGGCCGAATACAGGCGGTAAAACTGTAACCTTAAAAACTCTAGGGTTAGCAGCATTGATGTCCAAAGTGGGTTTATTTGTCCCCGCCCGCGAACCAGTGGAAATTCCTTGGTTTGACAAAGTGCTGGCAGATATTGGCGACGAACAATCCTTACAGCAAAGTTTATCCACATTCTCTGGGCACATCCGGCGGATTAGTCGGATTTTGGAAGCGTTGGGGAGTGGAGGAGATGAGGGGGATGAGGGGGATGAGGGGGATGAGGGAGAGTCCAATGCCCCATACCCCATGCCCCATGCCCCATGCCCTATGCCCAATTCCCTAGTTTTACTCGATGAAGTCGGCGCAGGCACCGATCCAGCTGAGGGTAGTGCTTTAGCGATCGCCTTACTCCAATATCTGGCTAATCACGCCCAGCTAACCATTGCTACCACTCACTTTGGCGAACTCAAAGCCCTAAAATATGATGATGAGCGGTTTGAAAATGCCTCAGTAGAATTTGATGAAAGTACTCTGTCGCCTACTTACCGTCTGCTGTGGGGGATACCTGGGCGTTCTAATGCCTTAACAATTGCCCTGCGCTTGGGATTGAAACCAGAAGTGGTAGAACAGGCGAAAACTCAAGTGGGAGAAGCAACAGATGAAGTTAATCAGGTGATTGCTGGGTTAGAAGCCCAACGCCGCCACCAAGAAACCAAAGCTGCGGAAGCCCAAAGTTTGTTGCAGCAAGCCGAACGTTTGTACAAACAAGTATCCGCCAAAGCTACGGCCTTGGAAGAAAGGGAAAGCGCTTTGCGGGCTTCACAGGAAGTAGCAGTGCAACAAGCGATCGCCCAAGCAAAAACTGAAATTGCCCAAGTGATCCGCCGCTTGCAACAAGGTACGCCCACAGCCCAAGAGGCACAGCAAGCGACTAACGCCTTAAATCAAATTGCCCAGCAATATCAGCCAGCAACCCCAGCCAAACCCAAACCTGGGTTTATGCCCAAAGTAGGCGATCGCATCCGCGTTCCCAAACTTGGACAAACAGCGGAAGTGTTAACCGCACCCGACGCAGATGGAGAGTTAAGCGTCCGGTTTGGGCTAATGAAAATGACTGTGAAGTTGGAAGACGTAGAATCTTTAGATGGGCAAAAAGTCGAACCAGTCGTCAAACCCAAACCAGCCCCAGCCGCAGTTACACCACCACCGCAAAATGTCCCAGCAATTCGCACCTCCCGAAATACAGTTGATTTGCGTGGTAAACGGGTAGCTGATGCCGAATTGATTCTCGATAAAGCCATCTCGGAAGCTACAGGCCCAGTATGGATTATTCACGGACACGGTACTGGGAAGTTGCGACAAGGTGTCCACGCCTTTTTGCATCAGCATCCGAGAGTTAACAGCTATGAAGCCGCAGAACAAGCAGATGGGGGGAGTGGGGTTACCGTCGCACATATAAATTGAAGAATAAAAGCGATTGCACCTTTGGTTGAGGATGGGGGCGATCGCTTTTATGTTGTTGACTAATTTTTTAGAAGACGCGATGAATTAGGAAGACGCGATTCATCGCGTCTCTACAAGGGGGGTGATTGATGGCTAGGGATTGTTCAAAAAGGGCGATCGCTTTTCATACTGGTTTGGATTATCAACAAAGTAACGTAGCTCTACCTAATTTTCGGCAACTGGCTTGAGGTCGAGATGGAGCGTTTGCACGTTCTGAATCCTGAAACTTCAGTATTTACCCCAAATCTACCACCGCCAATTCCGGAAACCCGATGAATAGCGGGAATTTCCAAAAGCGTCTCTGTTGCTGCGTAGACGCGAAGCGGCTTGTCGTCAGACATCGCATCTTCACCCTCAATCGCCAACTGAATTTCTGCCATATCCAACTAACCCCAAGCCTATTTTCCAGAATATCAGAGAGCGATCGCCCCAAAAATCATTTGTCCTTTCTCATTCTCCGCGTCCCCGCGTCCCCTCACCTCCCTACTCCCCCTTGATGTTCGCACATAAAACCTCGATTCTGCCAATTTGGCATATCCACTTTGCTAAGTTTGATGATATTTGAGCATTGCGGTTGAATAATTTGACTTAAAATCGCCCAAAATAAGCTGCGGGTTAAATCAAGTCCAGTTTTTAGCCAAGATTCATGATTACCAGGAACACCTAACTCTTGCACGATTTCTGGCTCTACCCAAATACCATGAGCGCCCAAAAGAATCTGCGCCATCCATTTAGCCCTTGGTAAATGAGTCGGGGACGTAATCAGTTTTACTTTATGTACTCCCCATTTACGCAGTAATGGAATACTATAATAAAAATTTTCAAAGGTAGAATTTGCACACTTTTCTAACCAAACATTTTCTAAGCTTACGGATTCCCGCTCAAAAATTAACCATATACAAGGATCTGGGGAGCCATGAGAAATTAAAATTGGGATTTGCGGGTATTGTTTTGCTTGTTGGACAATATATGTTTCTCGACGAATACTCCCACCAAGCACAAAGAAGGCATCCACTGGCTGCGAAGAAGCAAAAACTAAGGTTATAGTAGTAAAAATCAACCAAGCACCCAAAACGAAGCACAATCCAAGAGTTAGTTTTTGTAACAATTGCCACCGATTATCCAAACTTTTTTTAATGGAAATTAATGATTTGATAATAAATTTATGTTTCATGACTGATATCAAAAAAACCGATTTGATGACTGTCCAACATCACTGCAATTAGGCGATCGAAGTGCTATCTTATAAAAGTAATCTAAGGTACAAAGATGACGGCGATCGAAGTGTCACATCGTCAGTATAGCCTTCCGGAGAAGGCAAACAAACTCAGAAATGGTTATTAATAACTCATGCACTATTTTTGGCATCATTAAAATGCCAAAGGATCGAGAAAGCATCGCTGAGTTTGGGGTATAAAAACTTAAAAATTTTTAGAAAGCCTGATTGCTAAACTGTCAACAACACAATTATTCCAGCTAATATACATGAACCAATCTGCGAAAAGTTACTCGCCGCTCCAAGTAGCCTTGATTGGTGGAGCGATCGCTACGACTGCTACCATGTCTGTATTCGGTTCTGCCTGGACTCGCGGTGTACGTGCAGCCCTAAGCCTACAAGACAGCCCAAAAGCGATAGTTGACCAAGTTTGGCAACTGGTGAATCACGAATATGTTGATGGCAAATTTAATCAACAAAACTGGCAAGCAACTAGGCAAAGCTTGTTGAGCAAAGACTATTCCTCTCGTGAAGAAGCTTATGCTGCCATCCGCGAAGCTTTACAAACCTTGGGAGATCCTTACACTCGGTTCATGGACCCCAAACAGTTTGAAGCCCTGACTAGCCAAACCTCTGGGGAAGTCTCTGGTATCGGCGTCCGGATGGAAGTCAACGAAAAAACTCAGCGCCTGACTGTTGTTGAAGCCATCGAGAATTCTCCAGCGCTGAAAGCTGGAATCAAAGCAGGCGATGAAATTGTAGCCATTGACGGCAAACCCACTCTCAAAATGAAAGTGGATGACGCCTCCAAACTAATTCGCGGCAAAGCTGGTACTCCCATCAGCCTACGGCTCAGACGTGCGGGGCAAAATGCCTTTGAACTGAAGCTAACCAGAGCAAATATAGAAGTGCCAACGGTACGTTACACCCTCAGGCAAGAAGGAAATCGCCGCGTTGGCTATATCCGTTTGCGGGAATTTAGCGCCCACGCCGCAGAGCAAATGCAACGAGCCATCCGCGATTTGAACAGTAAGAAAGTTGATTCTTATGTGTTGGATTTGCGGGGAAATCCCGGCGGTTTGTTACAAGCCAGCATTGAAATTGCTCGGATGTGGTACGATAACGGCGGCATTGTCAAGACAGTAAACCGTGTGGGAAGCACTGAAGAAACTAAAGCCAATCGCACTGCCTTAACAAATCGTCCCTTGGCAGTATTGGTAGATGGTAATTCAGCTAGTGCTAGCGAAATCCTCACAGGCGCACTCAAGGATAATAAGCGAGCCGTAGTTGTTGGCGGTCAAACCTTTGGCAAAGCCTTAGTACAATCAGTCCATGAACTAGCGGATGGTTCCGGCCTAGCAGTCACCATTGCTCACTACTACACCCCCGCGGGAACCGATATCAACCATAAAGGGATTACGCCAGATATCAAGCTAGACTTGACAGAGGCACAAGAGCGGCAATTGGCTTCTAATCCAGATTTAATCGGAACTAAGAGCGATCCCCAATATGCCAGAGCGATCGCTATTCTATCAGGTAACAACTTCGCCCAACCACCAAGCAATCAACCTAATCAACCTATGAGCGTCCGCGCTGGTGATTTGAAATTTTAGGATGAACAGAACTCAGAAGTCAGAATTCAGAAGTCAGAAGTCAGAATTCAGAATTCAGCAATGTTTGAAAGTCTTATTAATGAAAGAATAAAAGCGTTTAATTATGACGCCTTGGCAAAGCTTCTCTAGCTTTGCTTGTTGAATTCTGACTCCTGAATTCTGACTCCTGACTCCTGACTCCTGACTCCTGACTCCTGAATTCCGATTTGGATTGGGAATACTATTTAGTAGTTCCATCACCAAAATCTCAAATTTATGAATTATCAGCCAGTTGATGCAACCACCGCCACCAGCTTTTTGCCAATGGTATCGGTGGTTATTCCTATTTATAACGGCGAGGCAGATTTACCAGATTTGCTCAATTGTCTATTATCTCAAACTTACCCAAAAGACCGGGTAGAGTACTTATTGGTGGACAATAACAGTAGCGATCGCACTCTCAATTTTCTCAAAACATCTGCTGAAAATTGCCCAATTACAATTCGCCCCATGAGCGAAAATCAAATTCAAAGCTCCTACGCTGCTCGTAACACTGGAATTCGTGCGGCTGTAGGCGAAATTATAGTTTTTACCGATGCAGATTGCCGTCCCCAACCCCAGTGGCTAAATGCATTAATTCAACCTTTTATCAACTTAGAAGTGGTAATTGTTGCCGGTGAAATTTTGGCACTACCAGGCAAAACTTTGTTAGAACAACACGCAGACCGTGAAGAAACCCTGTCGCAAAAACACACCCTTGGCCATTCCTTTGCTCCCTACGGACAAACCGCTAACTTGGCAATTCGCCGCATCGCCTTAGAAAAAGCGGGTTTATTTCGTCCTCATCTTACCACTGGTGGCGATGCAGACATTTGCTGGCGGATTTTGGCCGAAAACATTGGGCGTTTGGAATTTGCCCCCAATGCCATCGTCCAGCACCGCCACCGCACTACACTTTTGGAACTCCAAAGTCAGTGGCGGCGTTATGGGCGTTCCAATCGCTATTTACACGAACTGCATGGTGTAGATTTAATGCGAGATATTACACTTGGTGAATGCGGCTATCGTTTAGCGCGTTGGTTATTGAAAGAAGTGCCAAAAGATATTAGAAAGGCGATCGCCGGTCAAGCCACTCTGGTAGATTTATTAAATACTCCCATTGGTCTGTTTACAGCCAGGGCGCGTGCAGTTGGACAAAGAAAGGCCAAACTGCCAGAGAATGCCAAGATCGTTGCTCGACTGTAACAATATAGGACTTACGCATTGACAGCAAAGACCAAATATGTTTTTTTAAACCACTGTGGCAATAGTTGCCAAATCGTAGCCAAGCACCCTTATTGCCTGACCAATATCTCCTTGACTAGCTCCTTCATTCCAAAGCAGACCTGCAAGTATTCTTGTGTCCAGACTGTAGCCGCTATTCCAGAGAGCTATGGCTACATCAATGTAGTTAAAGTTAATAGGACCATCATCCATAGCATCAGCAATGGTGGCCAAATCGTAGCCCAAATACTTTATTGCCTGACCAATATCTCCTTATTATTAACCCTCTTTTATCACTCTCGACAAAGTATAATTAGGAGCGATCGCAAAAACACCAGACAGAGAGTATGGTTGAGCCTCGCCCACCCGCACCCACAGTAAAATTTGTGGACGAATACTGCCAGT
>JAHHHB010000005.1 GCA_019359545.1 Desmonostoc geniculatum HA4340-LM1
CTAGCTCAAAATTAGTGCGCTAATTTTTGCGCTTCTCTTAAACCCATCTGCCATCTGCCATCTGTCCTCTAACCTCTCCGACTTGTAATCGGAAGGTCGTCGGTTCAAATCCGACTGCTGGCTTTAAATCTACAATATGTCTCTTTGCCGATTGTCAAATTATTTCTCCATGTTGACAAATTAATGTCCTTTAGTAGCTAATTTGGCTTTGAACATATAGGACTCATATTTGATTTTTAGGAAGCTAGGTACACCTTTATTCCTTCTTCCCAGTCCCCAGTCCCTTACCTCTACGAGTGATTCAGAAATCAAATCGGATTGCTATACGAATGTTTGGCTTTATCGTTTGTTTGACGACCAAAAAATAGAAATTGCAGAAAGAAAAAGAAAGCGTAATATTGCTATTATCACGGAAGCTGAAGGAATAATTATTAGTACACAAGTTGTCAATGAGGTTTCTAGTAATTTATTGAAAAAAGCAGCCTTTAATATCAAATCCGGTAGCATCTGAATGATTAAAAACCGCAGAGACGCCGAGGACGCAGAGGAAGAGGAAAGAGAAATAATTCCGATACAAACGGATTTGATATAATGAGTGATTTGATCGGGCAGCAAATTGTGGCGATCTCGGTCACATAACATCAACAGTAGGAATAATTCTGCTGTGCGATCGCATAGTTTAGTAAAGCTTTAAATTACCTCTATCCTCAGCTTTACTTTATTCTGTCGTCCTATTCATAACTGCTACCAATTCGTAATTACAAATTACGAATTAGTATAAATTCTATTGTTTATGAATTTGCCAGTTGTCGGAAGCGTTCCTGAATTTCCTCAATCGAAAATAACGCTTCAAACTTCAACCCCGCTGACTGGTACAACTCTGCTCCCCCTTGATGCCTGTCTATCAGTGTAATTATTTGACTAACGGTATAACCTGCTCCTTGAAGACGCTCAACTGCTTTCAGAGCAGATTGCCCAGTTGTGACGACATCTTCCAAAACTACAATTTTTGCACCTTCTGGCAAATTCGGTCCTTCTATATAAGCTTTCGTCCCATAACCCTTGGCTTCCTTGCGAATAATCAGCGCTGGTATCGGTCGATTTTCATAAACAGAAACCACACTCACTGCTGTGACAAGTGGATCAGCCCCCATTGTTAAACCTGCCACAGCCTGAGTATCTACGGGTAGTAAAGGAAACAGCAACCGTCCAACTGCCAAAGCTCCTTGGGGATGAAGTGTCACCTGCATCTTATTCACGTAATAAGAACTACGTAGCCCAGAGGCGAGAACGAAATCACCCTCTTGATAAGCTAGTTGAGCAAATAAATCTAATAGCTTGTGGCGTAAGTTAGTCAAATCAGGTGTGGTTGCCCAAATATTTGAAGGGGTAAGAGTTTCAGTAGGATACGTCATTACAAAACATTAAAAGTTGTGCTACACCAAAGGTTGAACTTATCAGAGTTCTCAAATTAAGCATAAATTAAGATTCGCCAAAAATTTGAGGAGTAAGGAACGTGGGTATAAAATTAAAAACCTTTGGTGGTTTATTAATGCTGCTTGCTGCTAGTATTGCTTTTCCCTCTGTAGTAGCCGCCCAAACACAAACGCCCAAAAGTGAAACTACAAGTGATGTATTTGAACGGGCATTTTTTCGACACGATCGCAATTTCTACGAAAACGGCAGCCTCAAGCGGCAACTAGACTCATTTTTCGGCGCTGGTTCCGGTTTTGGTGGTTCTTTCCCAGAAAATGAAATAGCTCGTGATGCTCAGTTGGTTAATACTTTATATCACGATGCCCTGACTCAGCAAGCAGGCAACGATCCCTATATTCGCACACCTGATTTACCAAATCCTTATGACACATCCCTAATGATGTCTCCTCGCTTGAATGCCAACAAGCTCAAAGTCGGAACTGAATTCAGGTTTGAAACTTTACCACCTCGGTAAGAGTGGGGAGCAGAGGGGCAGAGGGGCGAATAATAACCGATAACTCAACAGTCAGCACTCCCAATGCCCAATGCCCAATGCCCAATTCCCATCTATAATTTTTGATAATGTTTAGTGCGCCCTGCTGGAATCGAACCAGCCTGAAGACGAATTATGAGTTCGTTGCCTCCCCAATCGGCCAAAGGCGCTTATTTTGTTGGACTTAGGGTTTGTGTGAGTAAATTACTTAAACCCTTAACTTAATTTTATTTGCTAATTTTATAGTGAGGTACAGTGCCTTACGTACTTAATTTTAGCAAGCTGTCTGATTCTAGCACAAATTTAATGCTTGTGAATACTCGACAATAGTTAACCAGATTTTTATACTACATAATCTAATCATGAAATAGTGCAAACTAATATTGATTAAGTTCCTTTAAGAATTGCGGCGTCAAGCTTCATTCTTCTAGGACTTACGCACTGTACAAAAGAACTATTTTGTGTATCAACGTAAATACGTTGTTCCAGGCTTTTGGAGGTTGCTTTTGATTGCTGGCGATCGCCAAAATATGATTGAAAAACCTAGATAAAAGCTTTGAAAACTCTATCTGCCATTTTTGCTTTTATGTCAATGCGTAAGTCCTATCTTCTTAAAAAACCAGCATTCTTATGCATTAGCTTGTCAGCGATGAAAATAAATTCTACTGTACTTCTTACTTTGATTTTGTTAATCCTGATGATGGGAGCAGGTTCTGTGAGCGCGTTTTTGGGGTTTGAACTGGGAAGTTCAGCCCTCAAAGGCGTGAGTACACCAGATGGGCGTCCCACAACTAAATTTGCCAGCAGTAAAGCAAATAACTCCCAACAGGGAGGGGTAGTGCTATTAAAAGAGCAAGAGATCCTGAAAATTGTCAAGGCGCGAATTGAGGGTAAGACCAAGGCTGCTAAATCCGAAAAGCTAGAGGAAGATGATGAAGAAACCAATACCAGTAAGCAGAAGCCAGAGGAAAAACCAAAAGAAGTGGTTGAGGAAAAACCCCAGCCAGGTTTTCCAGTGGTTGCCCAGAGTGAAGGCGTAACCATGTCTGTGCAATCTGCCCGCTACTCTGGTGGTGATTTGCTTTTGAAAGTAAAAATGGAGAACAAAGGTAAGGATTCTGTGCGCTTCTTGTATAGTTTTTTAGATGTTACCGATGATAAAGGGCGAACGCTGAGCGCTAGTACCGAAGGTTTACCAACAGAATTGCCTGTCAATGGGCCAGCATTTTCAGGTACAGTGAGCATTCCCACTGCTTTGCTTGATGATGTCAAGAAAATATCACTTGCTTTGACTGATTATCCTGCTCAAGAATTAAAGCTAGAGGCGTTGAATATTCCTGTAGAAAGGTAGGAGGGGCAATTTTAGATTTTAGATTTTAGATTTTAGATTGGGGACTTAGTACTAAGCAATTGAACTAATCCCTAATACCCAAAACTTAATCCAAAATCCAAAATCCAAAATCCAAAATCCAAGAATCGAGGGCGTGAATTTTACACGAGCTTTGGCGGTGAGTGGTTTTCCTAATTTAATTTGGACGGAGGCGGGGCTGCGATTGTTGTCAGTTTTACTGCTGATTGCCATAAATGCGTTTTTTGTGACGGCGGAATTTTCGATGGTGAGCGTGCGGCGATCGCGTATTCACCAGCTAGTTAAAGCTGGGGATGTTCCAGCAAGAGCTGTGGAGATGCTACAACGCAGTATTGACCGACTGCTATCTACCACCCAGTTAGGTATTACACTCTCTAGCTTGGCTCTGGGATGGATTGGAGAAAGTACAATTGTCGTCTTGGTAAATGCATGGTTAAAATCCTGGCCTCTACCCAGTGGAATGACTACCTTCATCGCCCATTCCTTATCAATTCCCATTGCCTTTTTCTTAATTGCCTACTTGCAAATTGTTTTAGGCGAATTATGTCCTAAATCATTAGCAATGCTGTATTCAGAACAGTTAGCCCGGTTTTTAGGACCTTCAGTAAAAGCGATCGTTCGTTTTTTCAACCCCTTCATTTGGATTCTCAACCAATCAACTCGTTGCTTGTTGCGAATTTTTGGCATCCAATACAGTGGTCAAGGCTGGAGACCACCTGTAACTCCCGAAGAATTGCAAGTGATTATCTCTACAGAATGGGGTTCTACTGGTTTACAGCGTGCGGAGCGAGAACTGCTCAATAATGTCTTTGAGTTTGGGGATGTCATGGCTCAAGCTGTGATGATCCCCCGCACCAGTATTGTGGCGCTGCCAAAAGATGCTACTTTCCAGGCATTACTCAAGGAAATGGCTGCTACTGGTTATTCCCGCTATCCTTTGATTGGTGAATCTTTGGACGATGTTCGCGGCATTGTTTATTTTAAAGATTTGGCACAACCTTTAGCTGTAGGCAAGTTAACCTTAGAGACACAAATTCAACCTTGGATGCGTCCGGCTCGGTTTGTTCCAGAACACACCCCCTTGAGTGAACTTTTGCCGATGATGCAGCAAGAAAAACCAGCTATGGTCATGGTGGTCAATGAATTTGGCGGTACTGTGGGACTAGTGACCATCAAAGATGTCATTGCCGAAATCATTGGCGACGCCAGCGTTCCTGAAAACAACGACGATTTGCTAATCCAGATGTTAGGCGAAGATAAATTTCTGGTGCAGGCACAAATCAACCTTGAAGACCTCAACGAGGTTTTGCATCTCGATTTACCCTTGACAAGAGAATACCAGACACTGGGAGGCTTTTTGCTGTATCAGTTACAGAAAATTCCGCCCATTGGCGAAACCTTCCATTATCAAAATCTTGAATTCACTGTGGTGTCAGTTATGGGACCACGCCTACATCAAATTCAGCTGCGACGGATGGAGGAGTTAGGAGTTGAGAGTTAGGAGTTGAGAGTTAGGAGTTGAGAGTTAGGAGTGAGGAGTTTTTTTACTCATAACTCATAACTCATAACTCATAACTCCTCACTTAAAAACTATAAGCCAGTGGATCGACGAGTCCCAATTCGGCAAAAGCTGCTAGCCGCAAACGACAAGAATCACACACACCGCAGGCAACATCACCGCCGGCATAGCAAGACCAAGTTAGCTCCCAAGGAACTCCCAATTGGTTGCCTAGTTGAATGATTTCGGTTTTTTTCAGGTTAATCAGGGGTGCAACAATGTTAATTGGTTGTCCTTCACGCCCTTGTTTAGTTCCCAGACGAAAAACTTCTTGCATAGCTTGGATATAATCGGGGCGACAGTCAGGATATCCTGAATAATCTAAGGCATTGACGCCAATATAAACACGCTCAGCTGCGATCGCTTCGGCGTAACTCAAAGCAAAGCTTAAAAAGATCGTATTACGAGCCGGAACATAGGTAACAGGAATATTTTGAGCCATTTGATCCAGGGAACGCTCTTGAGGTAAATCAATGGCGTCATCCGTAAGTGCCGAACCGCCCCATTGTCGTAAATCAAAATTAACCACCTGATGTTTTACGACCCCAGCTTTTTGACCAACGAGCAAGGCTGACTGTAATTCTCGTCGGTGTCGCTGCTGGTAATCAAAAGAAATCGCATGACATTCACAGCCATCTATCTTAGCTTTATACAAAATTGTGGAAGAGTCCAATCCCCCAGATAAGAGAATTACAGCTTTCATCTCGGTTGCAAATTTGGGATTTCAAATCGCTAAATCACGCTTCAACAAGATGCCAACAAGCAATGCCAAAAATACTCCTTAATTTCTGTGAGTGATTGTAAACACCTTTTGCACCCCAGATATTCAAAAGAAACAATCCACACCAGTTTCTCTCAAAAAGTGGTGCGATGTCTACGACTGATGCTGCAAATAATCATCGAAAAACTGTTTCAGCTAATCAGCAGCAGTAATTACCAATACCATTTTTTGGTAAAAAAAGCATAAGTATTACTGGTTTATTATCTTGTAATTTTAATGCTGCTAATCAATTTTAGATTGGGAATTTTGGATTGAAAGAGACTATAAGGGTAGATTGCTCAGTGATTTTAGATTAACAATAGCGCAGCTAAGCCAGAACCAGGCTCGGAACGAGCGTCTTTTGGATTTGTTCTGTCTACCAAGGAGGTTGCTCTGAACCCCAAAACAATCTAAAATCCAAAATCCAAAATCCAAAATTGCTATGCTAATTAATTGCCTAACTGTAACCTTAAGGAAAATCGAAGCACAAGAAAGCGATCCTTAGAATTTTAGAGAATTCATACTTAAGTCTTACCGAATATTCTAAAGTTAATAAAAAGACACACATTTTTTTCTAGAAAATGCAAAATGCAAACCAAAGCCGAACTATCTATACAAAAGATAGCTGGATTGCGGGAACCGATCGCAAACTTTGAAATTCTTCATAAACATAGGCTCTATGTTACCATCTGGATGGTTTTAGACGGATCGTAACTGGCTTTCTTTGTATAAACGCCAACGGCCGTAGCGTCTCTAAATTTGGTGGTTGAGGAGAGAATAATAGTGCAAAATAGTATGTCACTGGCAGAACCGAATCCATATACACAGCGCAACCAGCCACGACCAATCCGCATAGGCGTGATTGGGGTGGGTAACATGGGACAACACCACGCTCGCGTCTTGAGTTCAATGAAAGATGTTGAACTAGTCGGTGTAGCAGATATTAACGTCGAACGAGGGTTAGAAACTGCCAGCAAGTACAAAGTGCGTTTTTTTGAAGACTACTGTGACTTGCTACCCCTGGTGGAAGCAGTTTGTATTGCTGTTCCCACCCGGCTGCATTACGCTGTGGGCATTAGCTGTCTGTTAGCGGGAATTCATGTTTTGATTGAAAAACCGATCGCAGCCAGTATTTCTGAAGCAGAATCCCTAGTAAATGCGGCAGCTGAGTCTCAATGTATCCTGCAAGTAGGTCATATTGAGCGCTTCAATCCAGCATTTAGGGAACTCAGCCAAGTCCTGAAAACAGAAGAATTACTGGCATTAGAAGCACATCGCATGAGTCCTTACTCAGACCGAGCAAACGATGTTTCGGTTGTCCTGGATTTAATGATCCATGACATTGACCTACTTCTAGAATTAGCAGCTTCCCCAGTGACCAAATTGACCGCTAGCGGTACTCGTGCCCTAGACTCCGGTTATTTAGATTATGTAACTGCCACTCTGGGCTTTGCTAATGGTATAGTAGCTACTTTGACTGCCAGTAAAGTCACTCACCGCAAAATTCGCCGGATTGTTGCCCATTGCAAAAACTCATTCACTGAGGCAGATTTTCTCAAGAATGAAATTTTGATTCACCGACAAACAAATGCTAACTCTCTTACCGACCATCGACAAGTACTTTACAGGCAGGATGGCGTGATTGAAAAAGTCTACACCAGCAATATTCAACCACTGAGTGCAGAATTGGAACATTTTGTCAACTGTGTACACGGTGGCAATCAACCCTCAGTCGGTGGCGAACAAGCTCTCAAAGCCCTGAGATTGGCCAGTTTAATTGAGCAGATGGCCTTAGAAGACAGAGTTTGGAATCCCTTAGACTGGCAATCGGAACCAAGAGTACAATCATTGACTCCGACAGTCTAGAACTGGACAAGGGGATGAGGGGATGAGGGGGATGGGGAGATGGGGGGAATAAACAATGCCTGATACCGAATACCCAATGCCCCATCCCCAATACCCTATATCCTAGAACAGAACCCTAGAGTGTGTTTTCCAATTTGCCATCAAATCTTTAGATCCTTTTTAGTCCTTTGAAAAAGCAGGCTAAGGGGGATCTAAATTATTTAGAAAACAAAACCTAGTTTGAAAATAAGGAGTAGGGAGTGGGAGTGGGGAGTGGGAAGTGGGGAGATGAGGCAGTGAGGGATAAGAATTAATAACCAATGCCCCATGCCCCATGCCCAATGCCCAATAAAAAAACTAGTGCAGTAATTTTGAGGAATTGACTCAATGCTTGAATGGATAACTAACACTATCAACTCTTTGGGCTATTGGGGAATCGCCCTGTTGATGTTCGTAGAAAACCTCTTTCCACCCATTCCTTCAGAATTGATTATGCCACTGGCTGGATTTACAGCAAGCCCATATCAACCAGGAGGGGCAAAACTGAATATCATTGGTGTGTTTTTCGCAGGAGTTTTGGGTTCGGTTTTGGGCGCACTTGTTTGGTACTATCCAGGTAAGTTTTTGGGCGAAAAGCGCTTGAAAGCTTGGGCTGACAAATATGGTAAATGGTTGGCTGTATCCAGCAAAGATATTACTAAGGCTAAAGGCTGGTTTGATCGACAGGGTAACAAAGCAGTATTGATTGGTCGCCTTGTACCAGGAATCCGCACTTTGATTTCTGTTCCTGCGGGGATCAGCAATATGCACTTGCTACCATTTCTGTTTTACAGTACCTTAGGTAGCGCTGCTTGGGTGGGTTTGCTAACATACTCAGGATACATATTGGGTAGTCAGTATGAACTTGTGGATAAGTACCTTGCTCCTGTGTCCAAAATTGTGCTTGGGGGTTTGGTTTTAGCATTTGTTTTCTGGGTATTCAAGCGCCAACTCAGACGCACCAGAAGATAAACAGGGGCGCTTTTGGTTTGAAAGCAGTGAAAGCAGGGGTTACATCTGGCCAAAATTCGCCTACACTATGCCAAATAATACTAGATTTGCCATCGTCAGAATTAATTTTTGGCGTATTTCTAGCTACACTTGACGCAACCTAGAATTTCTGGTTGCTCGCATTTTTGTAAGATGAGCATGACAACTTTTTACATTTAAGTTAGAACTAGGAGCTTTCATGACAGACCAACCTTCCGCCGCCACCCCAATTAATGCTGCTGCCATACCGATGAATAGAGTATCGGCATCGACTCCCATAAATGCTGTTAATACTGCCAAGCCAGCCACGACTTCAGGGAAAACCATTCTGAGTGTTGATTTAGGCAGAACTTCCACAAAGACTTGTGTGAGCCGCGAACCCGGTAGTGTTGTGTTCGTACCTGCCAACGTCAAGCAAATGTCAATAGAACAGGTACGCGGTGGTGTTTTTGAAGCCCGCGCGACTGACCCTTTAATGGATTTGTGGTTGGAGTATCAAGGCAATGGATATGCTGTAGGTCAACTAGCAGCAGATTTTGGGGCGAATTTAGGAGTAGGGCAATCTAAGGTAGAGGCTGCACTGATAAAAGTGTTAGCAAGTGCTGGCTACTTCAAACTCAGAGACGATATTTCAGTTGTCCTGGGTCTGCCTTTTCTTTCTTTAGAGCAATTTGAAAAGGAAAAAGCACAGTTAATCAGCCAAGTAGGTGGCCCTCATGTGTTAAACTTTCGAGGCGAATCTGTGTCGCTGAACGTCAATAAGGTTTGGGTCATGCCAGAAGGCTACGGTAGCCTGCTATGGTCTGAAGCTCAACCGAAGAAAAGTCCCGGCAGCCCCGATTTTACAAAAATATCGGTGGCGATCGTGGATATTGGACACCAAACCGTCGATCTTTTGATGGTAGATAACTTCCGCTTTGCCAGAGGTGCTTCTAAGAGTGAAGACTTCGGTATGAATAAGTTTTATGAATTGGTAGCCGCTGAAATTGACGGAGCAGATAGCCAATCTCTAGCGCTCATTTCCGCTGTTAACAAACCCAAAGGTGAACGGTTTTACCGTCCTAAAGGTGCTAGCAAGCCTGCCAACCTAGACGATTTTCTGCCGAATCTCATTGAGATGTTTTCACGGGAAATTTGCAGCCGTGTGCTAGCTTGGCTACCAGAACGCGTCACCGATGTGATTCTGACTGGTGGAGGCGGTGAGTTTTTCTGGGAAGATGTTCAACGTCTGCTCAAGGAAGCAAAGATTAATGCTCATTTATCTGCACCTTCTAGGCAGGCGAATGCTTTGGGGCAGTATATTTATGGAGAGGCGCAATTATCTGCCGTTCGCGCTGCTAGGGCTTAAAACTAATGTTCCAATGGTCAAAAAAGGTAGTTAAATCCGTCACGTTCAACCCAGGGCTTGCTGATGAAAGCTTGTTAGCACAAGTGGAAAGTTATTTGGAGAAACAACCCGAAAAAACTTTCAGTGACCTATGTAAAGAAGCCCTGTGGCAATCCTTATGTGTACCGGAATCTGTACGACCTGCTCCAAAAACAGCAGCAGCAACAACACCGATTGAACAACAACTCGGTGAGCTGCAACGTCAAGTAGCTGGCCTTGAGGAACGTTTTTTTGCCAAGGGATCTAATCGTTTGGAGGCGTTGGAACACCATTTACTGCAACTTTCTCAACAAGTTGCACAATTGGCACTCATAGTCAATGAGCGATTGCTAATTCAGTCTCCAAGTCAAGTAGAAGTAGTAAATAATACTTCTTATACTGTTTCTGCCCCTCCTCAAGAGGTTGACCCTGTAATCAGCCGCCTTAGTCAGTTTCTCGATGATTTTTAAGGAAAAATCAAGTTTTTGAGCAGTTTTTTGCTCTTGTCATCAATCCTTAATAGTCTTTACTATTAAGGATTATTAATGTTTATATATAAATATTGACATGATTGCTGTTTGTGTATGTTGGCGATCGCTGAGACCATTTCACTTTAATAATGATACAAGGCTAATATAATAGTCTCTTCAACTGTTAGCTGCCACAAACCAGATAATTGTACAGGATCAGCCGCACTGATATTCACTGACTCCGCCAAATTTAATCGAGTAGCTAAGCGACGACGGGCAATTTGCTGCTGCGAAATAGCATTAGTCAAGTCTTGTTGAGCATTTGCTAAGTTTACCTGCGATCGCAGCACATCAAACGTCGTACCTACACCAGCTCTTTGTAAAGCTTTTGCATCCCGCAAACTAGCTTCGGAATTCTGCACAGCTGACTGATTAATTCGTACTTGTTCATCTGCTTGTTGCAAATTGTAGTAATCCAAGGTGACATTTAGGCGGATCTCTTCTGACAGACGCTCTACTTCCAATTCATCCACACGCACCTGCTCTTTCGTTGCTCCTCTAGTGGAAGCACCCGGCCCAAAATTATAGAGACTATAACTTAGTTGCAGACTACTATTAAAAGTCGTTGTAGGTTCATCTTGGCTAAAGCCCTGAGTACGTAAAAATTGAGCTTGTTCACCTAGTTGCTCTGCATAAAGCTTGCTAAAAGCAGACTGAGCGCGACTCAAATCAGTACTTAGACTAATACTTGGATAAATATTAGCTTGAACTTCTCGTAAGGCAGCACGACTGCGTTCTACCTGGAATAGTACCGCCTGTAATTCAAGATTGTTACGTCGTGCTAGTTCCAAAGCTTGCTGTAGAGTAATTGCTTGATTCTTTACTTTTTCTGACTGAAAGGGAAACTCTAGAAAATTGGGACTGGGATTGAGGTAATCGATTACTTGTGCCGCAGCAACTGCTATATCAATCAAAGCAATTGTACAATTTATACCCGCGACTATTATGTAGTGATGAGCCGACATGATTAATATTTGATACTACTTATTAAATAATGGTTCAAATATTAATACACTATATATGACAAATCAACTACATACAGTAGATTAATAATGACTTGATTGAGGCAAATGAATTTAAAATAATCTTGACAAAAATCTTAGTTAATGTGTAGAGAAAAAATCAAATTGATCCTTTGATATCAATTTCGGTTGAGTACTTATAATTTGGACTGACCCAAAGACGCGGAGAATTTTAAATTACAAGTGATTATCCGAACTTAATATGATTTGTTTTCCAAGGGTAAAAGCGATATCTACAACAAGCTCGCCTACGCACCTCTGCATCCAGAAATTTGCTCGCTTTTGTGTTGAAAGAGCCGAATACCAGTACTACATGTGAATACTATATTCTTTTTTTACTTTAGGTACTGTATAAATGCTAGAATCCTCAGGTAGACAGTTAGGATACCTAGATGGCAGTTGTAGCTAACTCAATCAAGTTTGGTACAGACGGCTGGCGGGGCGTAATTGGAGATGAGTTCACCTTTGAACGCCTAGCCCTAGTCGCGCCAGTCGCTGCGAAAGTATTATATAATACATATTATTCTACGGTGGATAGCCGGACAATAATTGTCGGTTACGATCGCCGATTTATGGCGGAAGACTTCGCTCGTGCTGTGGCCGATGCTGTCACAGCCGTCGGATTTGATGTTTTACTCAGTGAAACCTATGCCCCAACCCCGGCTTTTAGTTGGGCGGCAAAACAACTTAATGCCTTAGGGGCGCTAGTAATTACAGCCAGTCATAATCCAGGCGCATATTTAGGCTTAAAAGTCAAGGGATATTTTGGTGGCTCGGTGTCGCCAGAAGTCACCAAGGAGATAGAAGCACTTCTGCCCGAAGGAGTACCACCTGCGGCTACTCCAGGTAAGCAAGAGAAATTCGATCCTTGGCCTAGTTATACCCAAGCACTTGAACGCAAAGTTGATATTGCCAAGATTAGGGAAGCGATCGCCTCTGGTAAACTAACGGTATTTGCCGATGTCATGCATGGCGCTGCGGCTGGCGGATTGGCACAACTTCTAGGCGATAAGGTCATAGAAATCAACAGCGAACGCGACCCCTTATTTGGTGGTGGTGCGCCGGAACCCTTGCCTAAATACCTTTCCAAGCTATTTGAAGTTATCAAAACTCATCGAGAAACAGATAAATCAAGTTTATCTGTAGGATTGGTATTTGATGGAGACTGCGATCGCATCGCAGCTGTAGACGGGGAAGCTAACTTCTTGAGTTCCCAGGTGTTGATTCCCATACTAATTGACCACTTAACCCGACGACGGGACTTTAAGGGTGAAATAGTCAAAACTGTCAGTGGTTCCGACTTAATACCCCTTGTGGCAGCACTACATCAACTGTCAGTATTTGAAACAGCAGTTGGTTATAAATACATCGCCGACAGAATGTTAGCAGCAGAAGTGTTGCTGGGTGGCGAAGAGTCGGGAGGTATCGGCTATGGTAGCCATATTCCCGAACGTGACGCACTGCTATCAGCATTGTATGTGCTAGAAGCGATCGTGGAATCTGGTTTAGATTTAGGTGAATATTATCGCCACTTGCAGGAACAGACAGGATTTAACTCAGCATACGATCGCATTGATTTACCCTTAGCCAGTATGGAAGTGCGATCGCGTCTTTTGCAACAACTCCAAACCAAACCTTTAACAGAAATTGCCGGTAAAGCAGTAATTGATTGCCAAACAATTGACGGCTACAAGTACCGCCTCGCCGATAAAAGCTGGTTAATGATTCGCTTTAGCGGAACTGAACCAGTTTTACGCCTTTACTGCGAAGCCCCAACACTTGAGCAAGTGCATCAAACTCTTGCTTGGGCAAAACACTGGGCGGAGTAAAATTAATTATTAGTCATTTGTCCTTTGTCCTTAGTCATTTGTCCTTTGCAAATGACTAATGACCAATGACCAATGACTAATCACCAATGACCAATGACCAATGACTAATGACCAAATTACTAGTAGTAGCCACAGGAAATCCAGGTAAATTGCGGGAAATGCAAGCTTACCTGGCAAATTCTGGCTGGGAATTAATCCTCAAACCTGAAGAATTAGAAATTGAAGAGACAGGGGAAACCTTTGCCGCCAATGCCTGTCTCAAAGCGTCCCAAATTGCCAAAGCCACAGGAAACTGGGCGATAGCAGATGATTCTGGTTTAGAAGTAGATGCTTTGAATGGCGCACCAGGTGTGTATTCGGCACGCTACGCTAAAACTGACTCAGAACGCATTGCTAGGTTACTTGAAGAATTAGGTAACGAAGTCAATCGCCAAGCCCAATTTGTTTGTGTAGTGGCGATCGCTCGTCCCGATGGTGCGATCGCATTACAATCTGAAGGTATTTGTCGTGGCGAAATTCTTCATGCGCCTCGTGGTGATGGTGGATTTGCGTATGATCCAATTTTTTATGTGCAAGAGTTGCAATTGACTTTTGCCGAAATGACAAGGGAGTTAAAGGGGTCAATTAGCCATCGAGGTAAGGCTTTTACAGCTTTACTTCCGCAACTGGAGAGAGTTAAGAGTTAGGAGTTAAGAGTTATGAGTTGTGAGTTTAGGAATAATCAATGAAGATTTACCATAATTCCTAGCTTGTACAGACGCGATTAATCGCGTCTCTACTCATAAATCTTGTACAGACGCGATTAATCGCGTCTCTACTCATAAATTTTTTTAAACCGCTTCTGTGTTCTTTTCCCCAGTACGAATCCGAATCACTTGCTCAACAGGCGAGATGAAAATTTTACCATCACCGATTTCACCAGTGCGGGCGGCGGCGATAATTTTGTCTACTACCATATCAACCTGATTGTCGTCAACTACGATTTCCACTTTGAGTTTTTGGAGAAACTCAACGGTGTATTCAGAACCGCGATACCGTTCAGTTTGACCTTTCTGGCGTCCGAACCCCCGGACTTCAGAAACCGTCATGCCAACGATTCCAGCGTTAACCAAGGCAATTTTCACTTCATCAAGCTTAAATGGGCGGATAATAGCTTCTACTTTTTTCATATCTTTGACTTGTGACTTGTACTAGCTTCGTTTATCTATCTAACCAGATCTGTTGTCTGAAACTTTGACATACTCTTTGCCCTAGAAGGACGGAGATTCTAGGCTCAAACAGCAATAGCAGGCAAAGCCTGTCTGACATCGCCTAACCTAATGGATGATGCCCCAACCATTTGAATATTACGTGCGGCGTTTTCGTCTCTCCCGTTCACAGACTGACAGGCTGGACAACGCCATTCTCTAACTGACAAATCCAGGCTTTCTAGAAGATGTCCACAGCTAGAACAAGTTTTACTTGATGGATACCATTGATCCACGAATACCACTTGTTTATGTTTTTTCTTGGCAATCCATTCTAGGATTTGCAGGAACTCTCCAAAAGCCAAGTCTGTTATCTTCCTACCCCAAAGTCGCTGCATTCCCTTGAGGCTTAAAGTCTCAAAACAGAGGACATCAAATTTATCGGTTAACTTATGAGCTAGCTTCCAAAACCAATCACGCCGACGATTAGAAACATCCTCATGCTTGCGTACTAGATTCTTCCTTGCTCGTTCCCTATTGGATGAACCTTTTACTTTCTGAGAATGCTGGTAGGAGGCTTTTTTAATGACGTTTAGGGATTGCTTGAAAAATTGGGGCGACTCAATTTTAGTACCATCTGAGCAAGTAAGAAATGTTTTTAGCCCAAAGTCCAAGCCAGCGATTTTACCTGTCTTAACTTCAACTTCTGGGTCAACACCGTCGTCAACAACAATAACCATAAACAATTCACCCAATGGGGTGCGTTTAATGGTTAGAGTTTTGACTGTCCCCTCAATTTCCCTTGACTTCCAAAATTGATAAATTTGACTACCAATTTTTACTCGGTTGCCACCCAAAAACTTATAACCTGCAAGCTTTAGGGTGAATGATTTGTACTTCTTAACTTTTTTAAATCCTGGTGGACGAACCCCCTTTCTGTTGTGCTTAAAGAACAACTGGTAGGCTTTCTCAATACGTTGACAAATATCTTGCACCGCTTGGGAACCTACTGATTGCCAAAACAGATTTCTCTTCCGCAGTTTGGCAATATGAGACTGAAGTTTTGCACAGTTTAAGTGTTTACCCCACATCCGGTAGTACCGTTTATGCAGAGCAATACAATGGTTATAGATCACCCCAGCAGCGTTGATTGTGCGCTTGAGATGTCTATTGTGCTTGTGTTGGTATAGCTTGAACTTCAGTGTTTTCATACTTTCTATGATGCCATAAGCAGGTAGCCATTGGATAGCAAAATGAAAGAGAGATTAAGTGTGCGAATTGAACTTGTAACATGAGGAAGTTTTTGTCAAATTAGCATTTTTTTGTGGTGTTTGTGACCTAAAACATAGATAAATTCTGATATTGAGCAGATCGGCTCAGATGTTCAAAATAGCGATCAAAAGAAATTGTACGATAGCCACAAAGGCTGCTGCTGACTGTGGGAGTGTCAACTAAGGTTTTTGATGTTCAAACAAGGGACGCACAACTAAATACCCAGCAGTAAAGGCTGTAAGCATAATTAACAAGATGGTAATAATTAACCACCAGCCGCTAAGTTCCTTGGCATCTGGCTCAGCAGTAGAATAATAAGTTACTTCTTGTTCTTCTATAAAAACTGAATCTGGTGTGGAGAATTTCATTTCCCTTATGGGTGTAGAAAACTCCTGGCGGTTTTTTTGAGGTGGACGCGGACGAGAAACCTGTTGAGGTGGAGGCGCTTGTGTTACTGGCTGCTTAGCGGGGCTTTTAACGTTGCTAGAACCTTGGGAAGCTTGGTGTTCAAACATCCCATAGGAATCTACAAAACTTTGCAAGTGTGAAAAAGACTCAACAACTTTGGTAATTTCTTGGCGTAATAGTTGATTTTCTTGTGTTAATTCCTGATTTTTAGTGGTGATTGCATCTAACTTTGCTTGAGTTGCTTGCAACTCCATTGACAATTCCCGGTATACAGATAGTGGTACAGAGGGAGGGTACGCTTGACTAGTCCGTGTTGACGAATTCCTGTGAACAGAACCTGTGGTTGTTCGCATTGGGGCTTGGTATTAAAAATCAAAGTGATTAGATCGTACAGAGATGCTAACAGAGAAAGTCAGCCCTGAAACTATGCCCAAGAATAATAGAAAAATGTCGAGACGGCAAAGATTTTTTATTGGGGGCTAAGTATTAGGGACTGGGTATTGGCTACTGGGAAAACAGTCCCTAGTCCCTAGTCCCGAGCCCCTAGTCCCCACAATGGGAAGAAGTGTCCCACAGGACCCTGCCCTTCGCCAATATTTAAGGCGTAAGTCAGGGCAGTGGTTACATATTCCTTTGCCTGTTGCACCGCCTGCCACAAGTTTTTTCCCTTTGCCAGATTAGCAGCGATCGCAGCTGATAGTGTACAACCAGTACCGTGGGTATTTTTTGTCTCTACTTGCTGGCAAGTCAAAACTTCCAACTTTTCCCCATCAAACCAGATATCAACGCCACGCAAATTTCCTTGCATACCTCCACCCTTGACTAAAACAGCCTTTGTCCGTAAAGTCTTGTGAATAATTTCAGCAGCGGCTTGCATATCTTCCAAGGAATGAATTTCTAAACCGCTCAAAATCTGGGCTTCGTAGCGATTGGGGGTGATGATAGCTGCCTTGGGGATAAGGGCATGGCACAGAGTCTTCACAGCATCATTATCAATCAATTGTGCCCCAGTACGTGACACCATTACTGGATCGACTACTAGGTTATCGATTTGTAAAGCTTCTACTTGCTGGGCAACAGCAAAGATAATTTCTTGATTCAGCAACATTCCCGTTTTAGCTGCTTGTACGCCAATATCTTCAACTACTGCCTGAATTTGGGCTACAACAGCTTCTGTTGGCATGGCATCAACCCTGTTAACCCCAAGAGTGTTTTGTGCCGTGACGCAGGTTATGGCGCTAGTACCGTGGACACAGTGAAAAGCAAAGGTGCGTAAATCAGCTTGAATTCCTGCACCACCACCGCTATCTGAACCAGCAATGGTTAAAGCAACAGGTACTCTGGAGTTTATTTGGGCGTTCATATTATGAAGATTACTGGCGAGATGTTAGTTGCTTGGCGATCGCTTCCAATTGATTTTAGCCTCCGGTGCGACTTGACGATAACTAATTCCTTGTCAACCACCTTGACTCAATTGAGACAAACTTCATCAAATCCTTGTATCAAGACTTCTTCAGACTGAAAGTTAACAGCAATCACCACAAAACTTCCATAGTTTTTTTGCCATTGTTGTAAAAAATCTAACAAAAATCTGAGTATTCACTGATATCAATTACTGTTTGTGAAGGTTAGTCTAAATTTAGTTCACAAAACTCGCTTACACAGATTAAAACAGGTTTGACTAAGTTGTTACATTAGTCCCTTTAAATTAAGGGGTCAACCTACTAAAGTTTGAAACTATTCAGCTTTGACCACTGTAACTTTAAGTCCCCAGTTATCAGCCAGGGGTGCGCTTTACCATGCCGATTTGGCAGCTTCTGACCTCAGACAACGGATAAAGTTCAGAGGAATTACATACCAAATATGATTGCCGTATCGAAATATAGTACCAGCGATGCCTAGTTTGGGCTGCGCCTACGCGGTGGAGATTCGATTTGATTCGACTCCAAAGCGATCGACTCAGACACAGACGCTAATCGTCCGATTACCCCCAACAACACCCTGACGATTGACGGTATTAACATCCCTGTTTAACCATCAGCGGTTGACAGGAGAAGAAATTTCCAGTTTGACAACAGTCTTTTTAAGACCGACGCAATTTGAAGTTGCGATCGGACAACTATGAGTGTCCTCAATACTCAAAACAAATCACCCTTCTACTCTTGGCAATTAACAAACTTGCTAAGAGTCCACTACCAATTCCCTTACATATATTCGGAGTAAATCTATGGCTGGCAAAACATACTACGTTTCTCCAACAGGTAACGATGGAAGTAATGGCTTGAGTGAAGCAACTGCATTTAAGACTATAAGCAAAGCTTTTTACTCGACTTCTCTAAATGGTGGAGACACCATCTTAATAATGGATGGTGTCTACCCTCGGGGAGGAAACCTATACGGGAGAAACGGTTCTCCAGACAACTGGACAACAATAAAAGCTTATCCAGGGCACACACCTAAAATCAAAACTACAGGAAGTGGCATTAATATATTTAGTTCATCATACGTGCGGGTTGAAGGACTTGATATAGAAGGCGATCGAAAAAATGTCACTTTACAATATGCACTAGAAGCTTACAAATCCGCCGATCAAGGCAAATCAAACCCTAAAACAACTGCCAGTGGGATACAGGTAAATATTGGTAGTAATCAAGGAGTAGGCGGTACTAACCCTCATCACATTGTCATCAGTGGCAACACAGTCCGTGATTTCCCTGGTGGAGGCATTGGATTCAATGATTCAGACTACATCACTGTTGAGAAAAATATTGTATCTGGAAACGGTTGGTATTCATCTTGGGGTAATCAGGGAATTACGGCTCTCCGTAGTTTTAACTATGATAATAACACTACTGATTACAGGATAATTTTTCGAGATAACATTGCCTACGATAATAAAAGCCTGGTTCCTGTTTGGGAGACTGGTAATATTACTGAAGGGCATGGGATTATGCTGGACACAGTTGAGAGATCTAAGAATGGTGTGCCGTATACAGGTAAAGCTTTAATTGAAAATAACATCGCCTTCAATAATGGAGGGTCTGGTATTAACGTTTTTAAAGCCAAAAATGTAGACGTTATCAACAATACAGCCTACCAGAATGCTCGTGTTCTTACAACTCATGGAGAGATTGCTGTCACTTACTCAGAAAATGTAGATGTATATAACAACATAATGTATGCAAGTGACAATCAAAATGCCAATCTGATCAAATACTCCAAAAATGTAGTTTTCGATCACAACCTTGTTTATAACTCGAATCTCTTTCAAGTTTCGGATAATCCAAAAGCTACTCTTACTTTGCAGAATATTTTGGGTAAAAATCCGTTGTTCGTTGATGCGGCCAAAGGCAATTTTGCACTCCTTGCTGGAAGTCCTGCTATTGATGCTGGTTCTAATACCTTCAATAAGATCACTAACAATCTTCCTCACGATGGCGATGGTAATGGCACCGCAGTTATCGATATTGGTGCCTACGAAGTTCCAACCGCTAACACTGCTACTCCCGAAATTCAAGTTCTCAACGGTACAGATGATATTGTAGATGGGAGTAGGACTGCCATTAACTTTGGTGAGATCATTCTTGGTCAGACTCTGACTAAAACCTTTACGATTAAGAACACCGGTATAGCCGCACTTAATCTGAGTAATCTCAAACTTCCCAATGGCTTTAGTTTAGTGGGAACTCTCCCGACGAGTGTGGCTGCCAATGCTTCCACTACCATAACGGTGGCACTCAACACTACTACACCAGGCACCTATAGTGGCAGTCTGATTTTAAGCAACAACGATAGTAATGAAAGTGAGTTTGACTTTGCTATTACTGGCAAAGTTATTAGTCCCGAAATTCAAGTTCTCAACGGTACAGTTGATATTGTAGATGGGAGTACGACTGCCATTAACTTTGGTGAGGCCAATATTGGCAATACTCTGACCAAAGCCTTTACGATTAAGAACACTGGTACGGCAGCACTCAATTTGAGTAATCTCCAACTCCCCAATGGCTTTAGTTTAGTAGGAACTCTACCCACTAGTGTGGCTCCTAATGCTTCCACTACCATAACGGTGGCACTCAACACCACTACAGTCGGTACTTATAGTGGCAGACTCAGTTTAGGCAACAACGACAGTGACGAAAGTCCTTTTGACTTTGCTATTACTGGCAAAGTTACTAGTCCCGAAATTCAAATTCTCAACGGCACGGTAGACATTACAGATGGGAGTACGGCCGCCATTGACTTTGGCAGTAGCACTGTTGGTCAGACCGTGACCAAAACTTTTACGATTAAGAATACCGGTACGGGCGCACTCAACCTGACTAACCTCAAACTTCCCAACGGATTTAGTCTAGTTGGAACTCTTCCGACTAGTGTGGCTGCTAATGCCTCCACCAACATCACCCTAGCACTCAACACTACTAGACTCGGTACTTATAGCGGTAACTTCAGTTTAAGCAACAACGACAGCGATGAAAGCCCCTTTGACTTTGCCATTACTGGCAAAGTTGAACCCAAAGTTATCAATGGCACAACCGGCAATGACACCTTTATTACCCGGCTAGGCAATGGCCATGACATCATCACAAACTTTGGTGCTGTAGGTACTAGCTTAGACCCTTCAACTGCGGTGATTGCCCAAATAGATACCTTAAAATTTATTGGGGCTGGCTTAACTGCGAAAAATCTGCAATTATCTCAAACTGGGAGCAACGATTTAGAAATCACTTTTCTAAATGTGGCTAATACCAAAGTCACCTTGCAAAACTTTAAGTTAGAGAACCTCGAAAACCTAGCTGCATCAGGAACAAGGCCAGCTATCGGTAATATCATATTTGACGGACAAAGCAGTGTTACCGAGAGCTTTGATGTGATTGATGCTAGATCGACTCAAACTAGCATCTTCAACAGAAACACCGTTACTTTCCTCAATTACTTAAACAATAACGTCGTAGGTTTTGACAACTCCGATGATGTGATTAATGCTCTAGGGGGCAATGACATCATCAATGGAAAAAGTGGCAATGACCTGCTGCGGGGCGGTACCGGCAATGATACTCTCATCGGTGGAGCAGGCAATGATATTCTCGTCGGTGATGGAGGTGCTGATGCTTTCCTCTACGACACCAACGCTGCTTTTAGCAGTGCTGCTGTGGGTATTGATACCATCGCTGACTTTAGTGGTTCTGCTGGTGACAAGATTATTCTGGATAAGACTACCTTTACTGCCATTACTTCTGTTGCGGGAACGGGTTTCAGTAAGGCCAGTGATTTTCAAATCACTACTTTGGGGGCACTTAGCAATGCTGCGATCGTCTACGATCCTGTGACTGGACAGTTACTATACAATCAAAATGGTAGCGCTGCTGGTTTAGGCAGTGGTGGTCAATTTGCACAACTTACTGGTGCCCCCACTCTTAAAGCCTCGGACTTCATCATTCAAGCATAGGTGGTTAATAATTCAATTGAGAGTGGAAGTTTAATGCAAATATGAATCCACTTTCAATGCAGTTTTCACTTAAATAGACCACACGCGTAGGGGCACAATAAATACATTGCGCCTCTACGATTTTGCAATTTAATTATCAAACAGAATTCAGGAGTCAGAATTCAGCAATGTTTTTTGACCGAAAAAGCGGATAGGGCAGCTAAGCCGAGTATTTTCGAGTCGCGTCTGAATAATCGGCGTTTTTGCACCCCCACCAAATCCTAGATTTGGTGGTTTTCAATCAGTGGCGGGTTTGAATTCCCTACTGATAGCGTAGCGTAAAGCCTTCTCCTTTGGAGACGCTAACGGCATGGCAACTCCAAAAGACGCACTCGCGTTCGCTTAGAGCGAGTCCGCGTTCGCTTTTAGCGTCTCGTAGAGAGCGTTAAGATTGCTGAATTCTGTATTCTTCTTCAAACTTGCTCACTACCAAGGTTAAGAATCAACGAAAAAATCAGCATTTATCGTTTGATTTATTTTTTAAGCCTCAAGGCGATCGCTAAAATCTTTGTCAATAAGTAGGGATTAATAAGATTATCTTGGAGTCTATTGAAAATGGAATAGGCTTATTGACATGATGCGGCTGCCCTGGAGTCGATTTAAGCAACAGTACCCCTAAGGGTACTGCAAAACTATTTGAGATTATGCCAATATTCACTCAGTTGAGGCGATCGCACCTCTGAATTCAACACATTTAGAAATTACTAGGAGTCGTATAGATGCCTGCACAACTGCTCATCGAAGATGGTAGTCCGTGGTGGCTCAGTACCGATATTTGGGTAGTACCTGGTGATGACCCCGCAGCGACACCTGGACTTCCAGTCGCTGGACAAAACAACTATCTCTGGGCACAAGTCAAGAATCAGGGAGATTCTGCTGTCATTGGTGCCCGAGTTAACTTCTACTGGTCTAATCCTGCAACAGGTGTTTTGCGAAGTAACTCAGTTATAGTAGGTGCTGCCTTTGTTGATTTGGGAGCAGGAGAACAACAAGATGTCCTTTGTCTGACTCCCTGGATTCCCATCATCGTTAACAATGGTCATGAGTGCGTTGTTGCTGAAGTCGTTCACCCAGGAGATCCTTTACCCAATCCTCTGCCAGACCCCTTTGATCCGCCTACCTATCGCCAGGTGGCACAGCGGAACCTCATAGTAGTGCCGTTGCGGTTCAAATCACTGAAGTATTTTTCACTTCCTATTCAAGTTTCTGCTACTGCTCGGCAACGCAAGCAGGTTGTCTTGTCAGTAGAGCAAGTTGAAGATTCAAAACAAACTCAAAGGCTACTAGAACAGATTGGACTAGCAAAATTGCAACCCGCCAGAACTGAGTTAGTTGAGGTTGGCTTATCAACTAAGTCCATGTGTGGAGAACAAACTGATGAGCCTATTGAAAAGGATATCAAACTTGAACTCAAAACTGGTACAGCCCGCTCGGCCTACCTAGTCGTCAAGCCCATTGGTAAAAGTACCTCTGGCTATCAATTGATTCACGTCGTTGAACGCACAGATAATCAACAAATCTTGGGGGGCATCTCATTCTTGGTTTACTTTGACGAGGAGGCTGCCTAATGACTACAACAACGATGGACATTCTCAAGCGCCCGTTTTCAGTCGAGCCACTAACGGGTGTGATGTTACCAGATGGTATCTTCGACACCGCAATCTTTCAACAGCGGATTACCTGTTACTATACCAACGTAGGGATAACAAGCCTTTCCAATGTCACTATCTACTTAGAAAGCATTGGCGATCTCACTATCACTCCCCAGGCAAAAACTTACACCTTCCCTGAGATCAAACCAGGTGCTTCTATACAGGTTTCCTGGTTGGCTGACTTTCGCAATGCTTCCCCTGGGAAGAAAAACGTCAGTTTCATCGCTAAGGCAGATGGCTTAACACTTAAGCGCACCATCAAGCAAATCTTCGTTTCCAAGACAACCTACGATCCTGTCAGCAAGACCTTCACTTGTGCAGTACCTGAAGGCAGCATAACTGTGGACTTCAAAGAGGTGATTGGACCGTCGAAAGATCAACCGCGCTGCGACTGCGATCGGCCACCAAAAGGACCTCCCTTTGGTGGACCTTGGCTTGTGACTCAAATGAGTGCAGGAGTATCCCCAAATCCACCTTACAGTGGCACTTTTGGCGATCTTCCTTTTCAAGATCCTTGGTGGAAAATTTTGGGATGGATTGTATTTGCCATTGCTGCGCTTGTTGCAGCGATCGCAGCAGCTGTTGGAGAAGGAACGGCTGGAATTGCTGCGAGTGGAACTTTTGATGAATCCACTGGCTCAGTATCTTGTTGTACTCCAGATCCAGGTGGCACTGCCGATCTGACTGGTGCAGATACCGTGGCGGGGATTGCTTCAGTAGTGGGTACCGTTGGATTAGCAGTAGGACTGGCTGACACGATCGATCCGTGGCGACGTGGACAAGAAGCGACTCCTCCTGCTCCCGGTGAGCAAACTATCCGTGAGGATCTTGAAGCTAGTTTCAAGTATCTGGAGCCTCTTGTTGCGGGTAAACCCTATGCAGTGGAAGTCAGATGGTTGTACACACGGGTAACCACTGGTAAGACTTATACTTACTCAGTTTCAGAGGTGGTTAACAACATTCATGTCCTAGAGAAATTGGAAGTGACTGCTCCAGAAAAGGTTATCCTCTTCAAAGATCCATTTGTGATTCAAGCTCGTTTCCTGCGTAGAGCAGATCAACCTTTCGTTGGTGATGAGTTATATGCATATGCGATCGTTACCTCACCAAGTGGGATTGGCTTCAGAGTACCTTTGCTCGATGATGGTAATGAGTTTGATAACTTGCAAAATGACGGCACTTACACCGGAGTACTGGATTGGAAAAAAGTCCGCACTCTCCTGCGTCAGGCTGAAGAAAGAGAGAACTTAAATGGCTACTGGCGAGTGTACGTCTACGCTCAAGATGTTAATGATGCCAAGCCCGATCTGCCCCCAGAAGAAGCTGCTACACATATCGGAGGTTTTCCTGTAGCTAGCCCTGTTGAAATCAATTTTGATACTACACTACCTTGTCCTTTGACTGCCAACGCTGTTGTGTTAGTGATTTAGGGTATCTTTGCTGGGAGCAAAGTTGAGTCATAGGCGATTACTCTGCTTGAGCGATCGCCTTTTTGCGTACATTTTTCTGAATTAACTAATGACTAATAACTACTGATGTTGTTGCGATCGCCAACTTTCCAAGGCTAGGTGCAAATACTTTGCCCATTCTACCGCTAAAGGTATTTCTGTAAATGGAACGCGCACTGAGTCAGCCGATTGGGAAAATACAAACTCTAACTCTATAGAACGACCTTTATCGGGTGAATTTTCTAAATTTACGGATTTGCCATCTACCAAAAGAGATATTTCTTGAACATTAGCTAAAGAAAATGTTTCTAATTTAATCGGACCTTGGGGTGTGGGTTTACCCCAGGTTATATAGTTGCCTTTTTGACCAATTACTGAATAAATATCATACTTAGCCCGTTCAAATTGTTCTGCCCAAACACGATAAGCTTCGACTTTTTGATACTCCTTTGAGCCTTGCCAAGCTAGCCAGAAAAACATTGCTAACAGAGGTAACCACAAAAGACCATGTTCCATCGTTTCAACAGTCCTTGAAGTAAAGGTAAACTAAAGTGCAAAATCCACCAACAAGGTATCGAGATAAGTTATGGTAGTGAGCAAACTGGCAAAAAGCGGTGATGAGTTAATATGAGAAAGCTTATATTATTGTGCTTGTTTGTCATTGGGTTAGGAGCTGCCGTATTTGGTTTCCTGAATTTCCAGGGGCTGGCAGTTAAAGGTGAGTTTGAGACGATTTTGCTTGATTTTCGGGAAGATATTCCATCAAATGTGGTGCAAGAGAATCTACAAGCGATCGCCAAACAATACAACGTTACACCCCAATTAGACAACAAGTTTTCCGAAAAAGACCATGTATATATTATCAAGGGCGATGGCCAGCGGCTCCAAGAACTGAAAAAATCTCAGTTTGCCCAAGCTACAGAATTTATTGAGCCTAATTATATCTATAGAAAGATTCCGCAACCAGGTGAAACTGCTTGGCTAGGAGAATTTTTGCGACCCCAAGAAAATGATGAGGTAAGTCTCTCCTTAACAGGTCCCAATGACCAATATTACAGCAAGCAGTGGAACTTGCACACAATCGGCATCGAGAGCGCATGGACTCAAACCAAAGGCAGCGGCGTCACCGTTGCGGTAATTGACAGCGGAATTACCAAGGTGCGGGACTTGTATGAAACAAAATTCGTTAAAGGGTATGATTTTGTCAACGACACAGAAGAAGCCAAAGACGATCACGGTCATGGTACTCACGTTGCCGGAACCATTGCCCAAGCTACGAATAACAAATATGGCGTAGCTGGAATTGCCTATGAAGCTAGTCTAATGCCACTGAAGGTACTGAATTCATATGGTGGCGGTACCGTAGCCGATATTGCCGAAGCCATTAAATTTGCTGCTGATAAAGGCGCAGATGTGATTAATATGAGTTTGGGCGGTGGTGGTGAAAGCAAGTTGATGAAAGAAGCGATCGACTATGCCCATAGAAAAGGTGTAGTCATCGTTGCCGCCGCTGGCAATGAAAGCACCAATGGGGCAAGCTATCCAGCTCGCTATCCTCACGTCATTGGCGTTTCAGCAATCGGCCCAGACGGTGAAAAAGCGCCCTATTCCAACTTTGGTGCAGGGGTCGATATCTCTGCTCCTGGTGGTAGTGAAGCTGGTAAAATTCTCCAAGAAACTATCAACGAAAAAGGCGAAGGCGTATTTCTCGGCTTTCAAGGTACAAGCATGGCCTCTCCCCACGTTGCTGGTGTTGCGGCATTAATCAAAGCTACTGGTATTAAAGAACCAGATGAAATTTTAAAAATCCTCAAACAGTCAGCACGAGTTATCCAGGATGATGGTTTGAACTATTATGGCGCTGGACATCTAAATGCAGAAGCAGCAGTCAAACTAGCTGTTCAAGGGCAAATCAATTTCCAAGATTTCTTTCGGTGGTTAAGGGATAACGGTTATCTTAATCCCGGTTTTTGGATTGACGGTGGTGCAATAGCACTGTTACCCAAGATTTTAATGGTAATTGGTTCTTACCTGTTGGCTTGGTTTTTACGGGTTTATTTCCCCTTCACCTGGAGTTGGTCTTTATTTAGTGGTTTAATTGCTGGCAGTTCTGGGTTATTCTTCCTCAAGGGAATCTATATCTTTGATCTTCCCCAGTGGCCTTTTAGGGTTTTGGGCAGTTCAATTCCCGAACTCGGCAATACTCTCCAGGGAACTGATGCATTGAATCCTCTGTTTGCTAGCGTATTGATTCCCATTGTGTTAATGGCATTACTGTTAGGACATCCTAGTTGGAAATGGTTTGCTATTGGTTCAACACTAGGAGTAGCAGCTTGCTTGACAGTAAGTGCTATTTACGATTCGGCAGTTTGGGGATTTGGAAATGTTAACTTAGCACGCCTGTTCCTGATCGCCAACGCCATACTTTGTTATGGACTTGCTCGTTTAGCATTGCAAAACGAAGAAAAAGCAGCATAAATAGGAATTGGGTACTGGGTATCGGGGACTAGGTATTGGGAAAATTCTTTGTCTAATCCCCAGTCCCCAGTCCCTAGTTCTTAATCCCAACTCAGCACTACATTATGAGCATTACACTTACAGGTACAGTTCAACACCGTGATATTGGTCCAGGCGCATGGGCATTAGTTACAGAAGAGGGCGTTACTTATGAAATCCTCAGAGGGGCTGATAAAGATTTACTCAAAGCTGGACAAAAAGCAAAGGTTAAAGGACAGGTGCGTGAAGATGTTCTAACAGCTGCCATGATTGGCCCTGTCCTAGAGGTGAAATCTTTTGAGGTAATTAATTCTGACTAGATGTAGAATCTAGAACCTCTTGCAGACGGCTTCTAAATTCCCCTTTGGGATGACCTCCTTTTACCTCACCCACAATCTGAAATTCTCCTTCTGGAGAATTGCAAACGATGTAAGTAGGCCATCCCATTTCTGATTTGTCAGGATACTGAGTCAATAAAATCTTGCGATACTTGCGGTAAGCAGCTGTATCCTGCATTTTGACATCGATAAATTCTAAACCCAGTTCTTCAGCCACCTTTTTGTCATAAAAAGACATTTTGTGGCATATGCCGCACTCTTCAGAAGAAAACTTAATTACAGCTAAACTCATCGGTTGGCAACTCTTTGGTTTTAGGCTAGATATCCTAGCATAACGCCATGAAATATACCATATAGGGGGTTGCTAATGTCAACAAGAAGGTAGTAGGGAGTAGGGAGTAGGGAAGACAGCATTGAACGGGGCTTGGTCAAGAGTGCCAAATTTCCTGTTCCCAATGCCCCACTCCCTACTCTCTACTCACTTTTTTTCTCTTTTCCCAGACTTGGGACGAGTAGTTTTTGCTACTGCTGACTTGTTTTGCAGAATTGCAATTTCCCTTTGGGCATCTTGATAACTATCTTTTTGGTCTTGCTGTTGGAATAGTTTTCCAGCTTTTTTGAAATCTGCGATCGCTCCTTGTTTATTTTTCTGCTTGGCGCGAATTACACCCCGATTATAATAGGCTAAGGCATTGTTAGGATCAATGGCGATCGCTTGTGAATAATCCTGATTTGCAGCTTTCTTATTTCCCAGTTCGAGATAAGCGTTACCACGGTTATTGTAAGCCGCTGCATCATTAGGATCTAGTTTTAGTGCTTCGGTGTAATCTTGAATAGCGCCTTTATAATCTCCAAAAGAAAAGCGGTGAATACCTCTGTGGATGTAAGCAGCAATAAATTTTGGATCGAGTTGTAAAATTGTGTTGTAATCTTCAGTAGCTTCTATTTTGTTTCCTAAATCGCTGTAAATATCACCACGACTCAGATAAGCTTCTATATATTTAGGATTGATGTTAATTGCATCTGAATAATCTTTCAGGGCTGCATATTTTTGCTTATTAATAACTTGAGTTAAACCCCTTTGATAATAGGCTTTGGCATCACTGGGATTAATCTTAATTATTGTATCAAAATCTTCGATTGCTGCTTGTCTGAGTCTAAGGCGACGGCGGAGAATACCTCGCTGCAAGTAGGCTTCGGTATATTGAGGTTTGATGGCGATCGCTTTGGTAAAATCTCCAAGTGCCCCTTTATTATCTTTAAGTTGAGCGCGGGCTAATCCCCTGCCATAATAAGCGTATGCATCCTGAGAATTTAACTTAATCGTTTCGGTATAGTCGGCGATCGCTTCTTTATACTTGCCTAATTCATACAAAGCAAATGCTCGGTCATAATACGCATTAGCATCTTGAGGATTGAGCAAAATTGCTTGACTAGAGTCTGCTTGTGCTTGCTCATAGTCTCCTAATCGATAATAAGCATCGCCTCGCTTATTATAAGCCAAAGCATTTTGCGGTTCTAATTCAATCAACTGACTAAAATCTTTTACTGCTGCTTCATAGTTTCCTGCATCATATTTATTTACTCCCTCTTGATATAATTTTTGTTGAGGATTACTTTCAGATTTTGGCAACTGGAAAAACCACGTCATAACACCAAGTGTGGCACAACTAGCTATCCCCGTCATCATTAAGAGTAATTGTTTTTGATGCTGGTTTTGCTGTTCATTTTCAATATTTGCTAACTTTTTCAAATCGTCTAAAACTTCCGTTGCATACTGATAGCGTTTTCGATAATCAACACGCACCATTTTATTAATAATTTTTACTAGTTTTTTGTTAATTTTTAAATTTTTATTTTGCCAAATAATTTCACCTGTTAGCCGATTTTTCTGACTCCGCAGATTAGATATTTCGTTTGTTGGTAAACCAAGAAGTGCGGCGATGGCAACTATACCTAACGCATAGATATCGCTGTTGTATTTCAGGTTACCCTTAACCTGTTCTAGGGGTATATATTCAATATTTTCAATGGTAGTATTGATGGCTTCATTCACAGTGTTAAAGTCAACCAAAACAAACTTTTTATCTGATTCTCGGCGAATAATATTTGCTGGTTTAATATTTTGATGAATCACACCATCGCTATGTATAAATACCAAAATTTCTAAGATTTCTGATAAAAGACTAATTACTTGGTCTTCTCTTAGAGGTTGTCCTGGTAAAATTTCATCAGTTAAAGGTAATCCAGGAATAAATTCTTTGATAATATAAAATTCTTCATTTTCTTCAAAACAAGCAATCAGTTTTTGGATTTGGTTGTGTTCCTGGGCTAGTTTTTGTAAAGTTGCTGCCTTGGTGTTAAACAAGCGGCATAAAATTCTTAAACTTTGGGTATCGCTATTAGGATAACGTAACTGCTTGACGATAAATTTGCTCTCAGGAAGATTAACATCTTCAACTAGATGGGTTTTCGCATTTTCCCCATCATTCAGAACTTTTAGTATTCGGTAGCTTCTGTCCACAAAATGACTGTTCATTAATACAAATATAATATTATATTTAATTATTTGATTAAGGAAGTCGGCGCAATTACAGCTAACTAGCGGCGGCTGTCATCTCTTATAAAGTTCTGATGCTCCTAAACCTCTCTACGAGATGCCTAAGGAACGTAAGATGGTTTGCGCTTTTTGATTTGTCATTGTGCATTGGTAAGGGTTTTAAGCCTATTTACATTTCGTAACATAACTTTGTTTATTTCCACAGACCTACTTCAAGTTTAAGTGTTATTACTGGTTATTTTAAAATAAAAAACTTTTTGATAGAAAAAAGGTTAATGGCAAAATGGCATGTAAAACTCTGTATATTGCGCTAATAATACATATTGCTAATTTGATTTTTATTTCTCGAAAAACTATTAAACATTATTTACTGTTGTATATCACCAAATTTAAGTAACATTTTTACATTAAACTAAACTATGAACAATAAGTAAAGAGATAAAGGGGGTTACTTTAATGTTGATTCTTCAGCATTCACACTCATGACATCCGATCTCCAAATGCGGTAATAAGTAGGTCGGCATAAGTATTCTCGTTGAGTTCGGGCAAAAGCTAGGAAGCAGGGGGGAAGAGAGTTTTAGTTTAGTTCATTTTTATTTACATAGTTTGATTGTGGCAACTTACTTAAATGGCGAATTGAATTATCCATAACTCCATATAAAAGATTGAAAATTAACAAATTTGGTCAAAATAAAGATCGAGTAGCTACTATAAAGCGTCAATTGCTCAAGGCGCTGAGTTATCGCGACATAGCTGCTATTACTAGCCTGATTACACAGTGGCAAACAGTTGTCGGAACACAAAAGTTAACTAATTTGATTGTTAACGAGGTAATGCCAGAATGCGACTCTGACAGCCATCGTTGGTTTTGTCGAATTTTTCTTGGGCAAGGGCAATATGAACAGATGGAGGAAAAAGCCCAAAGTAACGTTTTTCAAATCCTTTTAAGTGGTGGTTTAGAACCGGGTAAAGACTTCAGCTTTGGATCTGATGGTAGACTTATTATAGGCGATCGCGCCAAGCAAATTTTACTGTGCCAAGTGCCACAGCAACGTCAGGCTTTATTTGAAGCACAGTTAGAACCCTTGTTAGTCGAAGATCGAGTTACTGCTATTGAACAGCAGTTGGGGTGTGCATTTTTTAGCAATTTGACTGAGATTGCCATCCAACAGATGCAGGTATTCAGTAATTCTCAAGCAGCGGCTTATCTGGGAGTACTGGTGGCTGGGTTAGTTTCGCGTCATCCTCAACTTCAGGATGCAGACTTTCCCACACGATTTATTGTCAGTATTCTCCAAGGATTACCTGAAGAAAGAGCAATGTTAATTCTCAACGATCCAGAGGAAAATCCTCAGTTTGATGAGCTGATTATTTTTCAAGATTTATTAGCAGCAATGGGAGATACAAAATATCATCAAATTACTGATGAAGACGGTGGTATTAACCTTGAACAACTTAAAAAGCTTGATTTAGTTTGGCGTGGTGAACGGGAAATCTCGGAACTAATAGCCATGATAGAAAAATGGCATCTCAAAAGTAAATAGGCTAGGACTTATGCATTGACAATATAGCAAGGGACTGGGGACTGGGGACTGGGTGAAAAGTCTTTTTGTGTCTAGGTTTTATCATCTGTTAATGTCCTAACCACTTTGGCTGTTGCTGTAAATATTGGGCGAAGTTTTACAATACCAAATATGAATAAGTTTAAAAACTGCATCTTTCGTAAGGGCACAGCAATGCTGTGCCCCTACAGCACGATCTATTTACGTAGTTTACCGCCGTAGGCATCGCAGGATAATTAAGAAAAGCCTGAAACAACCAGGAGCATCCTTAATTCACACCACGATGCATTTGTACAGTGCGTAAGTCCTAATTCTGCTGTATTTTCAGTTTAAGACTTGGGATTGATTACGCTGGGACAACAAATTTCTCACTACCAGCTAGATCAAAGGCTTTGTGAATAGCTTGTAAAGCTTTAACACCTCGATCTTGTGCCACAACACAGCTAATTTTGATTTCTGAAGTGGCAATCATTTGAATATTGATTTGTTGTTGGGCTAAGGCTTCAAACATTTTAGCGGCAACGCCTGGTTGTCCTAGCATACCTTTACCGACAATACTCACTTTAGCGATCGCACTATCTAAAACAACTTCACCCCATCCTAACTCTGCTGCTACTTGGGTGAGCAGTTCTTTTGCATTTTCTCCATCGATCCGCGAAACTGTAAAAGCAATATCTCGCCGGGGAACACCATCAATTACCCGACAACGCTGAGATTGAATAATCATATCAACGCTGATGTTGTGTTGCGCTAATAATCCAAACAACTTTGCTGCCATTCCTGGACGATCTGGTAATTGGCGAATAGCAAGACGCGCTTGGTTTAAGTCCAGGGCGACGCCGCGAACGGGAGGACAATTAGGCAGAGGGGCAGGGGGGCAAAGGGGCAGAGGGGAAAAACTTACTGGAACTTCTTCTCTGCTCCCCTGCTCCCCTGCTCCCCTGCTCCCCTGCTCCCCCGCTTCAATCTCAAAGGCGCTACGAAGTGCAGTAACGGCGCGATCGCATTCTCCTGCATCGACTACACAACTTACTTTGACTTCGCTGGTGGAAATCATTTGAATATTCACGCCAGCTTCGGCTAAGGTAGCGAACATCTTGGCAGCTACACCGGGACGCCCAATCATACCTGCGCCTGCGATGCTGACTTTGGCAATGTTACGTTCTACCATTACCTCGGCTTCGTCAGATTTGGGGTTGGATGGATTCCTGAGGGACGGGGCGATGGCTGCTGCTACTGCTTCGGCTCGTTTTAAAATCGGTGTGGTCACGGTAAAGGCAATGTCATTACTATTACCTTCGTGAATTGACTGAATAATCAAATCTACATCTACTTTTTGGCGGGCAATTTCGCTAAATAACCTTGCTGCTACACCTGGTTTATCGGGTACGCGCAACAAAGCGACCTTTGCTTGGTCTGTGTCAAATTCTACATTATCTACTGGACGGGCAATTTCTAGATTGATGAGCGATCGCCCTTGGGGTTTAGCTGATGTCACCCAAGTACCTGGCTGATCTGTCCAGCTAGATCTGACTACAAGGGGAACACCATAGTTACGAGCAATTTCCACAGCCCGCGGATGCAACACTTTTGCCCCCAAGCTAGCTAGTTCTAGCATTTCATTGCAGGTGATGGCATCCATCAACTGAGCTTCGGGAACCAAGCGGGGGTCTGTAGTTAAAATCCCTGGAACGTCTGTATAAATTTCACAAAAATTGGCTTGTAATGCTGCTGCTAGAGCTACTGCTGAAGTGTCAGAACCACCACGCCCCAAAGTCGTAATTTCCATTTCTCCAGCGCTGGATATGCCTTGAAACCCAGCTACTACAACTACTTTACCTGCTTTGATGTGGCGAGTTAGGCGAGTAGTTTCAATATGCAAAATCCGAGCGCGGCTGTGTTCTGCTTCGGTAACAATTCCTACCTGAGCGCCAGTCATGGAAATTGCTGCTTGTCCGAGTTCCTGCAACGCCATACTGAGTAAAGCAATGGTGACTTGTTCGCCGGTGGAAAGTAGCATATCCATTTCCCGGCGGCTAGGATTTGGCGAAATTTCATTAGCTAGTTTGACGAGTCCATCGGTGGTTTTGCCCATTGCCGAAACCACTACAACCACAGAGTTTCCAGCTTTGACAGTTTTGTAGACGCGCACTGCAACAGCTTGAATGCGTTCGACTGAACCGACAGATGTACCACCGTATTTTTGAACTATGAGCGCCATAACTTTTAGTCAATCAATTGTGTCTGTTTTGCTCAATGCCCCCGCCGGGTTAGGAAGCGTTGAAGGTATTAATAGATATTTAGTTTACAAGTATTTAGAGCAGAAATTGATTATTCAAAAACGACATCTTCGTAAAGTGCTGCCATTGTTTCCTGAAAATCCACGCTGTTGAGTCGAAATGATTTATCTTCTGCTGTGTAGGATTGCAAAACCCACAATCCTTCATCGTTGCGGCGAAAACACTCGACTCGCTGACGTTTTGTATTAATTAAAACATATTCTTGCAGACTTTCCAGTGTTTGATAGTCGGCAAACTTGTCGCCCCGGTCAAAGGCTTCGGTAAAATTAGATAAAACTTCCACAATTAAACAAAGAAATCTTTTATAAACTGGTGTTTCTTGGTCTCGTCGATCGCAAGTAACCATGACATCAGGATAATAAAAGCGATTCAGATACTGAAAATTCTGCGGGGACATACGGCTGGAATTTGGGGAGTCGCTTTGAGCAAAGACGGACAGTTAGTGGCTTCATCGAGTCCGAATGAGACTATCCTCTGGCGCAAGGACGGGATGAGCTATGGGCGCTTAAAAGGGCGAAGCGTTCGGTTTGGCTCAGTTGCGATGCGATCGCTCCAGATGGTAAAACGATCGCTACTGTTGGTGTAGACCAATCAGTTAAGCTTTGGAGTGCGAACGGTACATTACTTCATAGTTTCAAAGGACATCAGGGTAGTGTTAAGAGCCTCGCTTTTAGCCCTGACGGTAATATGCTGGCATCTTCGAGTAGCGATCGCACAGTCAAACTTTGGCGGCTAGACGGCACCGAAATCGCTACTTTTAGAGGACACACCGCTGGGCTGTGGGGGCTGGCTTTTAGTCCCGACGGTTCAATACTTGCATCGACCAGTGGCGACAAGACAGTAAAGCTGTGGCGTTTACACACCTCTCCTACACCCAAACGGTTGGGAGAGAGCAGCTTATTCAAAACTCTTCAAGGACAAATCTAATTGGACATAATGCTGGGGTTAAGGGATTAGCATTCGCTCCTGACGGCAAAACTCTGGTATCGGCTTCTGAGGACAAAACGGTAATTTTGTCGAATTTAGAGCAGTCTGTAGAACTAGATAAGAGAGAACTTAACAGCTTTTTTTGTTGATTTGCCATATCAGTATTGGCAAATAAAGACTTTAACTCTGGGTGTGCTTGAAAAAGATTATTGTAGAAACTGGCTGCAAATTCATCAGCATGAGGTTTAACTTTTGCAAAACTTTGCTCTAAGATTTCAATATTTAAAGACATACTTGTTTCCTTAATATCACTTTGTAATGATGACTCGCTGGGGGAATAGATATTAGAAAAGCTATATTTTCTAAGTGAGAAGCAGTACTTCAATAAACTGATGCCAAGTCAAAGATTTTCCTCCAGTTTTTGCTTGTAAAAAATTAACTTCATCATGTGATAATGGGAGTTATCCAACACTTTGAGATATTAAAACTTAGGCAGAAACCGGATTGATCGGCCGACTATATTAGGGGTTTTACTGTAAGCTACTCTCAATCAACCCTGTTTCTGAGGTTGGAGCAAGATATTAGACAAGTTGATCGAACAGATGCATAAATCGTTCAGTGTCTACATCTAAACAAGCTTCTACGTTAGGCGGATTGGTTCTTTCATCTCGGCGATCGCGTCTATCTGCCAGTGACATACCAGTTGTAAATCGTCCTTGAGTTTCAACCATCATATACAAGGACTCTGTTTTGACCAAACTCGGATCGATCGCCACCGCCATCGCTAAAGGATCGTGTAAATAACATCCGTAAAAGCCTTCGTTGTCACGGTAGAAGGCCATATAAATTTCTGTGCAGTCGGCAATAAACTGGGTAACTTTTGTAGGACGATGTTGTAAATTATCTTCAACAACTTGACGGGGTAAGGGGGCTTTCATCGCCACATCTAAACCCACTAAAGTCAGAGGAATTTCCGATTCCATAACAATTTGAGCCGCATCAGGATCGACAAAAAAGTTAAATTCAGCAGCGGCTGTAATATTTCCAGGTACAGTCACAGCCCCACCCATGATCGCAATTCGCCCTACTTTTTTCATGGTTGCACTATCTTTTTGAATCACTGTTGCTAGATTCGTGAGCGGTCCTAATGCAATAATGGTGAGACTGTTGCCGTATTCTTGAGCGGCTTTGAGCAGGAGAGCGATCGCATCCTCCTTAGACGGCTCAATCGTCAGTTGCCCATAGCGCGGTGTACCATCAGTTTCGTGAAAGCGATCGAGTTCACCCAAACCATCTGCCCCATGAATTCCGGCAGCATTAAACGGCGGTTTTTTCAGAGGCTGTTCACAACCTTTGGCAATGATAGGCAACGTATCGGGTTGAACAATACTCACTACGCGCAATACATTATTCACCGCTCGATCGACATTAATATTGCCAGCGACAACTGTGATGGCTTTCAGGTCTAATTGCGGTGCGTTTAATGCCATAATCAAAGCCAAGGCATCATCAACACCACCGTCTGTATCAACTATTACTGGTATGGGCTGATTTTGAAGGGCTATCATCCTAATTACTGCTCCATTTAAATCATTACTATGCACTACTACCAAATTTCGGTCTTTCTGCTTTGGCTGGAGTTGGAGATAATCCAGAATCACGGCGTTTAGAAAAAGTATTGCACTATCTTTACGAGCATTTAAATCGCTTCTACAACTTCCAGGGATTACACGCCTACAAAGAGAAGTTTCACCCCCGCTGGGAACCGCGTTATTTAGTTTACCCCAGTTTAGCTGCCTTACCAGATGTAGTTGTAGCATTAATTCGCGGTGATTCAGGCGATCGCCTCTTCGATTATTTCAAACCCGGAGCCTATATGCAAAAACTGAATATTACAGCAAAAATCTAGCAATGCCAAATCATTTGTGAACAACAAGCTCCCCGACTTATCAAAAAAGTCGGGGAGCTGTGGCTTTCAATAGCTTATAGCGGTTCCCATTCAGATGCCGTACAACATTATATCGCCAGGTGTAGGGGCACGGCACTGCCCATTGGTGTCAACTTAACGTGAAACCCTTGTAATGACGTTAGAGCAAAGTTACTCAATTACCAATAGACTTCTTGCAAAAGTCCTTATTTTTACCTTCTTCTTTGCGCCTTTGCGCCTTTGCGTGAGATAAAAACTTATTTATACAAGAGGTCTAATTAATCCGGAGTTACCCCACCCCGGCTTTGCTGACGCAAAACCTCCCCTCCCCTTACTAAGGGGAGGGGATTGAGGGGTGGGGTATAACCTTTGTGGGACAAGCGTTTAAGCTTAAGTTGATACCTATGGGCACTGCCGTGCCCCTACAGGTATACCTCACTAAAAACTTAATGACTCTACCCCAAGTGCTGAGCGGATAACTAAATCAGCAATGGTACTAAGTCCCGTGCCAAATTCGGGAATTATAAATAGAAGCATCATTGCAAAGAGTCCGAATTGGGTATTTTCTAATGCCTTTAACTTAGGGAAAATTTCACTGAACACATGAAAGCCATCAAGTGGTGGAATTGGCAAGAGATTAAACAGAAATAAAATCAAATTTATTCGAGCCGCTAGGTAAAGAAATTCGACACTGAATAGTCCTGGAAGGCTCAAGTTAGCAATAAGTTTAAGCACTGCAATAAATAGAATGCCTAAAGTCAGATTTGATAATGGCCCAGCTGCGGATACCAAAATATTGCCTAGCTTGGGAGAGCGGAATTTAGAAGGGTTGACGGGCATTTGTCCCCAGGCTATACCCATGAGACAGAGAAAGATGATTGATTCTTTGCCCATGTGAACTACAGGATTAAGGGTGAGATGACCAGTTTTTTGTGGAGTGTTATCTCCCTGACTCATAGCAGCCCAGCCGTGAGCAAGTTCGTGCAAAGTGATGGAAAATATGACAATTATAATGATTCTGAAAAAATAAATCGGCTCTGTGAATAGTGTTTCAATAAACATATATTCTGGTTAGTGGTACGGTAGAAGCTGAAATTCGGGCTTTTTGAGGGCTAAGTTAAAGGGTGCATCTCACTTTTGTAGATCAATCTATATCTACAAGCTGAGATTGATGCTTTTCGCATTTTTTACCAAATATTTCTGCGAAACTAAGATGCTGTTGATTAGTTGATATGAGCGATCGCCAACCCAAACGCGATGTTAAAATCAACTTCTCTTGCCTTAACGATCAAAATTTCCATCTATCTTAAACGTGCAACTTTTGTATCATGATTTACCAGTATTTGGTAATATTTACTTGTACGATCATAAGCTGTCAATAATTAATGTTATTAAATTAACTACGTAATAAGCCTCAGTAAGTTTTGGTATATTTTAAATTTAAAAAATAACTTAGTTTTATTGTGACCAATAGCTGGCATAAGCTAGAAAAAACTCTTTTCTAGCATCTGTTTGTGTTTGTATCCTGGTAATTAGTACGTAAATAATTTTAAATATTTTGTATAGAAGTCATAATTCAGATTCCTGACGTTAACTCCTGAACTCTTTGTCGATCGGATGTTATGGGTGAAATAAGATTTCACCAAATAATTTATTTAGTTATTTTTATACTTAAAATTAAATATTATTTACTAAATAATTTAAAAATTAATACAGTAATATACAGCATAATAACGGCTTCTTGGTATTATTTTGATGCACTAATGGAGTGACGATAAACAACAATGGATGAAGATCAACGCCGTTCTTATTGGCGTGCTAATACTACTTTAATTCGTAATCTTTTAATTGTCTGGGCATTGGTTTCCCTCGTTTTCAGTATTTTGTTGGTTCAACCTTTGAATGCGATACGGTTTTTTGGCGTACCGTTTGGGTTTTGGATGGCGCAGCAAGGATCGATCCTGACATTTGTGGCATTGATTTTCATTTATGCGTTCCAAATGGACAAGCTAGACCGCAAATATAATCTCAGCAAGCAAGAAGACGAATACAATCTCAGGAAGTGAGGAAAAACCGTGTCAGTTGAAATTTGGACTATTGTATTAGTTGGACTTTCCTTCGTTGCCTACATTTATATAGGTTGGCAATCACGAGTCGAAAATACTAAAGATTTCTTCATAGCAGGTCAGGGGATACCCTCAATTGCTAATGGTGCTGCCACTGCTGCTGATTGGATGTCCGCAGCTTCGTTTATTTCAATGGCGGGGCTGATTTCTTTTTTGGGCTACGACGGTTCTATTTTTTTAATGGGGTGGACTGGTGGCTATGTACTGCTAGCATTATTGCTGGCTCCCTACCTGCGGAAATTTGGTAAGTATACAGTGCCAGATTTTGTAGGCGATCGCTACTACTCTAATATCGCTCGTTTGGTGGCTGTAGTTGCAGCTATTTTTGTTTCCCTCACCTACGTTGCTGGACAAATGCGGGGTGTGGGTATTGTTTTTAGCCGCTTCCTCCAAGTAGATATTAATACAGGTGTCATCATCGGTATGGTGATCGTCGGCTTTTTCTCAGTGTTGGGCGGCATGAAAGGCATCACCTGGACACAAGTAGCACAGTACGGTGTATTGATTGTCGCTTACTTAATTCCAGCGATCGCCATTGCTTGGTTTCTCACTGGTAATCCCATTCCCCAACTAGCATTTACTTTCAGTAATGTTGCTGACAAACTCAATCAAATCCAGCTTGACCTGGGGTTTAAGCAGTATACTGAGCCATTTGTCAACAAGTCCATGCTAGATGTGCTGTTTACCACTATCGCCTTGATGGTAGGCACCGCTGGTTTGCCTCATATTATAGTGCGGTTCTATACAGTACCGAGTGTGCGTGCAGCCCGTTTTTCCGCTGGTTGGGCACTGTTATTTATTGCCATTCTTTATACAACCGCTCCCGCCCTCTCGATGTTTGCCCGCTATAACCTGATTGATTCCCTGCACAATAAAACCGTTACAGAAGTGCAGCAGCTAGACTGGGCGACGAAGTGGGAAAAAACGAAATTGCTAAGCTTTGAAGACAAAAATAAAGATGGGCGTTTCCAGTTGACTCCCAAGAAAGAGACCAATGAAATTAACATTGACCGAGACATCATTGTGCTTTCCACCCCAGAAGTCGCTAACCTTCCTCCTTGGGTAATTGGTTTAGTAGCGGCTGGTGGGTTGGCTGCTGCTTTGTCTACAGCATCCGGTTTATTACTGGTAATTTCCAGTTCCATCGCCCATGATATCTACTACCGCATAGTAGATTCCACAGCCTCAGAACAAAAACGGGTGTTTGTTGGACGCATCATGGTGGGTTTTTCCCTCGTCCTCGCCGGATATTTTGGGGTGAATCCGCCGGGATTTGTGAGTGAGGTAGTGGCTTTTGCCTTTGGTTTAGCTGCTGCTAGCTTCTTTCCAGTGATATTCCTGGGGATTTTCGACAAACGCACCAATTCAGAAGGTGCGATCGCTGGGATGTTGACGGGATTAATTTTTACCATCATCTACATTGTCGGCGTCAAATTTGGCGGCGTACAACCCTGGTTTTTTGGTGTTTCCCCAGAAGGAATCGGTACTTTGGGCATGATTATCAACTTTATAGTTACCCTAGTAGTTTCTCGCCTAACACCACCACCGCCAGCAGAAATTCAAGCCCTAGTAGAAGATCTGCGTACACCGATTATTGAAGAATAGGGCATTGGGCATTGGGCATTGGGCATGGGGCATTGGGCATTGGGCATTGGGCATTGAGCATTGGGCATTGGGCATTGGGCATTAGTTATTTACTCTTTCTCCCCCTGCTTCCCCTGCTCTCTCACTCCCTCATCTCCCCATGCCCCATGCCCCATTACTGCCCAAGTTCTTTGATATTTTTCGTCACTTGTTGGTATAAATCATTGTTACCTTGAGTTTGAAAGATGTTTGCTGCTTGTTCCAAGTCCTTAAGTGCGCCCTCCTTGTCTCCATTTTTGGCGCGGGCGTTTCCTCGGTTATTGTAGGCGGGGGCAAAGTTAGGATTGAGGCGAATTGCTTCATTGTAATCTGCGATCGCTCCCTGGGGATCTCCATTGGCAGCACGGGCATTTCCCCGGTTATTGTAGGCGATGGCATATTTGGGGTTAAGGGTGATGGCTTGGTCAAAATCATCTAGCCCCCTGTTTTGTTCTCCTAATGAGGCGCGGGCATTACCCCGGTTATTGTAGGCTTCGGCATAGTTGGGATTTAGGCGAATCGCTTCAGTGTAATCTTTAATTGCTTCTCGGTTATTTCCGAGTGAGGCGCGGGCATTTCCTCGGTTATTGTAGGCTTCGGCATTGTTGGGATTGATACGCAGCGCTTCATTATAATCTGCGATCGCTTTTTCCTTGTCTCCCAAATCAAAGTAAGCTAATCCCCGGCCGTTGTAAGCAGCGACATATTGGGAATTTTCATTAATTGCATTGCCATAGGAAGCGATCGCTGCTTGCAAATCACCGTTGACATGCTGATTTTTTCCCTGAACATAGAATGCCTCAGCTTTATTTCTGATAGCTGAACGACGGGTAGGGGGACTAACTCCGACTTCTGTCACCAATACATTGTCATTTCTACTGCAAGAAACAATACTAATTGCTGTCAATGTAGTAAAAATAGCTATGGTAAATACTTTATTTACCTTTGTTAGTTTTTGCCTAAATAAACGCCGTATCATAAGTTCAGATAAACTACCTTGAAGAAGAATTCAGAAGTCATAAGTCAGAATTCAGAACAAGAAAATCTTGTGACTGACGCTTTTATTCTTTCTTGAGAACATCTGAAATAAATTAGTCCCAAAATCCAAATTTTAATTCTTTAGCAGAAGAATTATTCTAACTTTTGATACAGCTTTCAAAAAATTTTGTTAATTGATTGTGCAAATTTTAGATTTTACATTTTAGATTAAAAATTATTTCGCTACTCTTGCAAAAAAACAAGCTACGTGCGCCGTTTCTATTGGGCGAAACAAATGCTTTCAGCCAAAATTTAAAATCATCAAGCCTTGTGCCCTTGTCAATTTAATCACTCTGCTAACGCTGCGATCGTCGAGAAAATAGCAGCAAGGGCAATGTAAACTCAAAAGTCTCTTAATCATTCTCCGTTTCAGCATTTTGAGTTTTGGGACTTAATCGCCAAGCGGTGCTTTTGTCGATATCTACAGACAATTGTTCTAGATTTTGCCCCAAATCCTTTTGGAGTTTCTGAGTTAGTATAATGGGAAAATCTAAATTAATACCTTCGCTTTGTGTTAGATTTGCGAGTTCTGTAAACGTAGTTTTGATTGTGGTACGCTCATAACTACTCAGTTTGTAATCAGCAGTTTCAGATATATTTTGGGCTTGCATAGCTTTTTTTATACGTTCTTGTAAATGCTCAAATTCGGAATTTAATAACTTCCATTGCTGCTCAAGTTGCGAGTATCTAGCACTGAGTATTCTTAAATCTTCCGTTGCCGGATCGGGGTTAGTTTGAGCTTGTAATTCTAACAAATTCGAGTGGATTTGAGCCAGATAAATACAATCTAGGTAAGCATACTCTATTTGTTCTTCAGTGAGGGGACGTTTTCCCCAATCGCTTTGTTGTTCTTGTTTATCGATATTGTTAAAACTACAAAGTGCAGTAGCTAAAGTTTGGAGTTGATAATTTGGTAATGGCAAAAGATAATAGGGAATTTTCTTCGCAATTTCTAAAGTACAAGTAATATTTTTTGCTTTTTTACTACCGAGAATTTTTAGATCGTAACTAGCATTATGAAAAACTTTTTCAATATTAGGATTTAACATGATTTCTTGAATAAATTCAGCTATAATATCAGACTGATCCAGGACATCTAAAAGATAAACGCGATCGCCACTCATATCATGAGGATCGTCCAACACCTGAATCAGTGATAGCCTGGGATTACGGCTTTTATAGTCAGCCACTTCTGTATCTATCCACAGCGTTTTAGCATGAGTATATTCAGCGACAATGGCGCGAATTTCTTTTGCAGAAGTAAGGTAGGGCATTGGCTAATATTTCCTGGTATTTTGGGCGTGGATTACAGACAATTCGTAGGGGCGCATAGCTATGCGCCCCTACCATGTATCTCATTCAAATCAAAATCCCCATAGTTTTTTAAAGTAACATTTTGTTGGTAATTTTGCTGACAGAGAATTGGCAAAATCCTGAAATTTTGAGTTGCAAAAGCAAGGTTGTTGTAAACATCGCCAAACTTGCTCAAATCTGATAACATCGAATCACCACTGTGGGGTGGCATCGTCTCATTCCAAAAAAGCTAGTTAGTATCTACCTAAAATTAATCGCCACAGACTTATGTGTTTGTAGTCAGGACTTTAGTCCTCGATTTTTTAAGCACTAAAGTGCTTACTACGAACCTACAAAATTTTAGTCATTATTCATTAGTCATTTGCAAAGGACAAATGACTAATGAATAATGACAAATTTTTAACATTTGCTCCTCATCACAACACACAGCTTAATTAATCGCTTCAAGTACTGAATTCGGAGATAAATAATGAAAAAACTAATTCCATTTCTATTTGGTGGCATTCTGCTAACTGGCGCTGTTGGTTGCGAAGAAGCTACTAAAACTGGTTCCGAAACTCCTAGCACTACCAATGAAGCGTCTCAAGCACCAGCAACACCAGCTTCCGAAACAAATCCAAGTGTTGATAAAATTCTTAAAGTTCCAGCACAACCAACCATTGTTCCACCACTGACTACAGACACTAAAGTTAAAACCGATTCCCCAAAAACCCCAGGAACAAAAGATAAGAGTGATTTAAAAACTGAAGTTAGTAATAAGTTGAATCAAGGCTTACCAGGGAATAAGTTACAAGTTGAAAATAAAGAGGCTGAAATTATTCTCAAAGGGACAGCGGCTTCTGTTGAAGAACTCACAAAAGCTGAAACCTTGGCTAAGGAAGTTCAAGGTGTGAAAACGGTGAAGGTAGAAGCAAAAGTTGAAAGTGTGAAAAAGCCATAGGACAATAGCTGATACCATTTCACTAAAACCCTGATACACATACAATACCTTCTCTGCGAGACGCTACCCGAACGCCATTTTTTTGTAGGTTGGGCTTACCGTGTGAAAACTCAACGTATTTGTTGGGTTTCTTACCTCAACCCAACCTACGAATTGAGCGATTTTTCGATTTGGCGAAGGTATTGTCTAGCAAAACTATTTTACAGAGGTGCGATCGCCAATTTCCCAGAACGGAATAAAAAAGCGATCGCTCCATAAAATTCAAATGCGATCGCTGTTTATAATTCTTGTAGGGTGGGCATCTTGCCCGCCCTTAAAATCTAAATATCAATCTCGCTCAACTCGCGTGTGATGTGATCAAATGGTTCATCCACAAAAGCAGTATTGGCGACACCTGCTGCTGCCGCTTGTTCCTTAGCTAGATCCTTGAGTATCTGCACACCGCGAACCGTCGGCCCGATAGGTACTCCTAAAGAATTATAAGTTTCCCGTAGTCCTTGTAGCACTCGCTCATCCAACACATTTGTGTTGCCAGCAACCAGCGCATAAGTCGCGTAGCGCAAGTAATAGTCTAAATCCCGTAAACAAGCCGCATAACGACGAGTTGTATACGAATTTCCACCAGGACGAATCAATTCCGGTAGTTCTTCATATAACTTCAAACCAGCCTGCTTGACAAGTCCAGCCGCATTAGAGTTGATCGCCGCCGCTGCCTGTACCCGTGCTGTACCACTATCAAAGTATGACTTGAGGCTATCTAGCGCATTCCGGTCAAAATACCGACCAGCTACGTCATAATTCTTAATTAAACTTGTTACCGCATCGCGCATTCCTTTTTCTCCCAATCGTTGCTATCTATGGTTTGATATTTATTTGGCTGCACTTATGCACCAGTAAATTTTTGTGCTATTAAAAATAGATTCGGCACAAAAACAAACTATCCACTACATAAGGATTCTATGCCAAAGTTGACCCCTATGTGATGAACTTTCCAGTTTTGTACAGATGATCGCCGAAAGGTTAATATAACCTGTAATCAAGATATCTGTAGCACAAACTACAAAATACCCCAATGTCTAGTATTTAAGATATTTCAGGTGTGTCACGGCTTGATTGAGATCAGCAGGGTTAGGATGCAATGTAAGATTCTGGTTTTACTTTAAGGAAATTGGTAGAGAAGGAGTAACAATGACAACACCACAAGAAGTCTTGAAGAGAATTCAAGATGAAAAAATTCAGCTGATTGATCTCAAATTCATCGATACAGTAGGGACTTGGCAGCACCTCACACTGTACCAAAACCAAATCGATGAAACTGCATTCACTGATGGCGTACCTTTTGATGGTTCCAGCATCCGGGGTTGGAAAGCGATCAACGAATCAGACATGACGATGGTACTCGATCCCAACACTGCTTGGATCGACCCATTCATGGAAGTACCAACGCTAAGTATAGTTTGTAGTATTAAGGAACCCCGCACGGGTGAATGGTATAACCGTTGTCCACGGGTAATTGCTCAAAAAGCGGTAGACTACCTGGTTTCCACTGGTATTGGTGATACAGTCTACTTTGGCCCTGAAGCTGAGTTCTTTATCTTTGACAATGCTAGGTTTGCTCAAACCGCCAACGAAGGCTACTACTTCTTAGACTCCGAAGAAGGTGCTTGGAATTCCGGTAAAGCCGGCACAGCTGAAAAACCCAACTTGGGTTACAAACCACGCTTCAAAGAAGGTTACTTCCCAGTTTCGCCGACGGATTCTTTCCAAGATATCCGTACAGAAATGCTGTTGAGAATGGCAGACTTAGGTGTACCCATTGAAAAGCATCACCACGAAGTTGCTACAGGTGGTCAGTGCGAACTAGGTTTCCGGTTTGGGAAGTTGATCGAAGCGGCTGACTGGTTGATGATTTACAAATATGTCATCAAGAACGTTGCCAAAAAACATGGCAAAACCGTCACCTTTATGCCAAAACCCATTTTCGGCGATAACGGTTCGGGAATGCACTGTCACCAGTCCATCTGGAAAGATGGTCAACCTCTGTTTGCAGGTGATAAGTATGCTGGTTTGAGTGAAACAGCACTGTATTACATTGGCGGTCTTCTCAAACACGCACCAGCCCTGTTGGCCATTACCAACCCCAGTACCAACTCATACAAGCGTCTAGTACCTGGTTATGAAGCACCAGTTAACTTGGCTTACTCCCAAGGTAACCGTTCTGCTTCTATCCGTATTCCTCTGTCTGGCACTAACCCCAAAGCCAAGCGCCTAGAATTCCGTTGTCCAGATGCTACTTCTAACCCCTACTTAGCGTTCGCTGCCATGCTTTCTGCTGGTATCGATGGCATCAAAAACAAAATAGATCCTGGTTCTCCCCTAGATAAAAATATCTATGAACTCTCTCCAGAAGAACTGGCGAAGGTTCCTTCAACTCCAGGTTCTTTGGAATTGGCTTTGGAAGCACTGGAAAACGATCACGCTTTCTTGACAGAATCAGGCGTCTTCACAGAAGACTTTATCCAAAATTGGATTGACTACAAGCTGGCTAACGAAGTCAAGCAATTGCAGCTGCGCCCTCATCCCTACGAGTTTTACCTTTATTACGATGCTTAATTAAGTATTGTATCTAACTAAAATTCTAAATTTTGCCACCCTCTAGGGTGGCTTTTTTTCCCAATCGAACAGCTATTTTTTAACGTGATGCTGAAAACTATCGATATTGGGCATGGGGCATTTGGGGTGTGAGAGGGGTGAGAAGCTTTTTTATAATCTCCTCACACTCCCCATCTCCTTATCTCCCTCATCTCCCTCATCCCCGATTAGTATTAGCTCATGGTCGCGTTGCTGCGTCCATAAATCATCCGAGTCGTTGCATCTATCTTCCCTTGAATCGGGTTCCAATAGTGAGACGCTTCTTCAGGAAGACCAAGTTCTTGTGCAGCACGCATCAGCATTGATTGTTGGCGATTCTTGACTTGCTGATGTTCACGAACCATTAACGCACGAGATTTTTCTGCAATAGACATAACCATAGTCCTCCCTGTTTCTGTAGTGAATATATATTTTTTGCTTCTTTCTAAAAACTAATATAACAGAAAAAACTGTAACATACGCTACTATTTTTTATTGATTTTGGAAATTTTAGATTTTGAATGCGAGTGCATATCAAATAAAAAGCTTTGGTGTAGAGGCTTTTGGCGATTTTATTTTTCAAAATCATTATGCAAAAGCAATAACATTGTTTACAAAAATTTATATAGTGTCTGGTACTGAAGTAGAGATTGAGTAATTGATTTTTTGAATTTTTACGCTTTTTTCAGTAATCCAGTAGGAATACGGCAGTTATAAAAAATTAAGTTAGGATCGAATATAGGTTTATAAAATTTTATATAACTTTATGACAGTTACCTACCCACGTAAATTTCAGAATGCTTTGGGTGCAAGGGAAATCTTGAAACGGGTGGTGTGCGATCGCGAAATCCATCTAATTACCCTGAATCGCTACCGCTACAGCGAACAACGCAGTTGTAAAGACCTGACGGACTTAATCGAGCAACTGAATGGACAGCCACGGGAACTAGTGCGGGATTTGTCTCATCACATCTCAGATGAAGCTCGTCATGCCATGTGGCTAACTGACTTATTGGCAGAACTGGGAGCAGATATTGGTAAGCCACCCGGTTCATCCTATATCAATGAGTTTGAACGCCTGCTCGACCACGAACAACAAGATCCAGTCCAAAGCTTTGAAGATTTCGTGATTTCTTCCCTTGCCGCAATTAACGCCACCGAAAAACGGGGCTGTGAGTATTTTTCCGCCCACATTCACGCCCTCAAGCAAGCACCGCAAACAGAAGAAAACATCAAAATCCGGGAAACAATTGAAAAAATTTTACCAGAGGAAGTAGGACATGTGCGCTGGGGTAACCGTTGGCTAGCAGAACTCGCGCGTAAAAGTCCACAACATCGGCAAAAAGTAGAGCAAGCGAAGCGAAAATATACTGCAATTGAACATGCGGCCTTTGAATCAGGAATGGATATCACCTTAGGAGCCGAACTGCGGCGAGTTGCCAACCTGCTGGAAGTAGCAAATACCATGCCGGTTTGGGAACGTCCTCAATATCTGATGGAACGCTTACCCCAGACTTTGCTAGCACCTGAGTTGCAATTTACTAGGATTCAAGCTGCACAAAAAGCTTGGCAACGCGACCCGCAGGCGTTTTTCGAGAAGTTTGTGCCCATGTTCCTCAACGGTATCCAGCGAACAGAAGATAATCGCCAGAAAACAACCATGTGAGGAGAAGGAGTGGGGAGATGAGGGGGATGAGGGAGTAGAAGGAGCAGGGGAGGCAGGGGGAGAATAACCAATGCCCAATGCCCAATGCCCCATGCCCCCTGCCCCATTGTTTAGACAAGCTCAGATGAGGCGAAGATCTATTATTTGTTGATGTAGATAGCCAGCTACTCAATCTGTAAGAAAACTTATTTGGGAATAAAGAGAAGTTGCCTTGAGGTTGTTCCCCAATTAGCAAAATGTCGGAATTAGATGTTTTTTAAATTAATTGATAACCTAAGTAACATCTGTTTCAAAAGCACTTGACGGTTGAGACGCAGAGCTTCCCAGGAATAGCAGTAACAGTTGTGTGGCTTTTGAGGAGTTGGTGATGCTGTCGATCGAGGCAGTTGGTTTGATTTGCCTTTTGATTTCCAGGTTTGATGCCAACTACTATATACAGCAGATTGCAGTTCAAATATTAAGCGATCGCTGAAGATTTTCGTGTGTTAACTGTATATATTTCTGCCAGAAAAGCTGTGAAAAAAATGCTAACAACATCCTGTTTTTTGGTACTTTTTTGACAAAAACAGGCATTATCCTGCGGTAGTTAAACAACAGCATAGATGTTTGTGAATTTTTGCATCACTTCTCTGCGTCCACTACCGCGATGACGTGGCGCATCATCTGGATTTTGTTCAGATTGGAAGAAGAGCAACTGTTGCCAAGCAGGCATCGAAAGCAGCCGATTCTCTTGGAAAGTTGAGCCACTGCGTTGGACGGGTCTTCCGGCTTGAGGCAGGTGGCGTCTGTTTGCCTTTGGTATTGCCGTCAGTCGGCGTAGTTTGGGAAAGGCCGCAGAATCGTCTACAGACTTTCTGCTGGGTAAGTGATTGTCCATTGCTTGGCAGTTAGAAGCTAAGGGGCCGAACACCAGACTCGAAACTAAAAGTGAAATGGCAGCACGCATAGCAGATGTCTATTTTGGAACTCTCCACTTCACTGATACTTAGCTTTTTTATGAATATCCGGACAATTCATCAAAAAGTATTGTGTTTTACTGAAAATAAACTCTTCTTATCCTTCGTCCAGATGTTCGACTAATAACCAATTACTGAAGTGATTCTGACGACCCCATACTGTAACTAATTGTTCGTCGGGATAAGCGTTTAACTGTTGGTTGATATGCGATCGCAAAGTCACAAGCTGCCAATTTTGCCCTTGATATGCGGCCGGTGCAGTGACAGTGAATCTGTATTCTTGCCGATCCAAGCGGTAGAAAATACCTTGAAAACACTTGTTTTCTGGGATTAATACCTTGTCAACATTAGATTCAGAGTACTGATCGGTGGATGGTCTAGGGCAATCACCACTAGCTGGATAAAGTAGTGGGTTATTTAAGTAATACAGTTGTTGGTGCAGCCAATCCGAATGATTAGGTGGTAGATTAAAAAAAGGTATGATTATTGCTTTTGCGCGATCGTCTTGTAGTAGAGCTGCTTGTAGCTCCCTCACAGGTAAATCCCTTGGCTGGCAGTTTAACTCAACACACATGGCTGCTGCCATTCCCGCTCCTTGACCAATGCCCATAACCACGGGTTGTAATCTGGTTGCGCCATTGGCAATGTGGGAGACAGAAATATTCTTTTCACAAACCAAGAAACCATCCGTTGTAGCTGGAATGAGACAACTGTAGGGAATTGTAAAGGGAGTCCCAGTCCAGCGTCCCCCCCAACGGATAGATTTCGGTTGCAGTGGAAATTGAACATCAGGATAATGATGATCGTTGGCGTAATTACCAACAGCGATTGCATCATTAAATATAGATGCAACTCTACCTCCAGCAACAGGCAAAATATCCTGTTCTCGGACAGTAGTTACTCCCACTAAGCGCCGACTTTCTCGGTAATAGGGATGGAGTGCAAAAGCTGTAGGAGTGTGAGGAAATACTTGTTTTGCTAAACCATAGCGACGGCCAAGTTGATTTTGAATAAAATGGGCAAAATTTTGACTGTGCCAGCGTGATTCTTGGATAAATTCACCTCTGGCTACGTCTGACTTTATCAGTCGCTCTACCCCTTCGTCGTAGTCATTGCCACAGATTGGCCAATTAATCATGAAGCGATCGCCAGGCAAACGTCCATAATTTAAAAATGTCTCAGAACCATAACCATCCCAAGCACCTGCAAATAAGGATGGATTATAGTTGGGCGCAACCGGAATTTCTGGGGCAACATCTTCACCAAAGTCTTCCATAATCACTACATAAGTGGGCGCTTGCACTGGATATCTTTCGGTTAAAGAGTTAAACGTGACTGGGGCGCTGGGTTCTCCCCACTCAGATTGCAATTCCCAGCCCCAGCGATAAGGGATGTCACCCAAAGCTAATAAATCTCCTAATTCTGTGGCGTCGAGAATAATCTTGGCTGTGACAGCAAAATCAGCAAAGCGGACACCAGTAATAGAATCACCTTGCCGGTAAACTTCTAAAGGCACTTGAAAAGAAATCCAGTGCAGATTTGGCAATTCCCGCACCCAATCAGCAAAAATCTCTGCCCCAATGCGGGGATCGTAACTAAAAAAGCTTACCCAACAGTTATCTAATCCCCCTGGCTGTCGATGTCGTAATTCCTGCAAAAACGCACCCCATAAACCAGTTTGCAAGGCTTCTAATTCATTGCCATCGGGTGCAGACACTCCCGCACAAGTCAGCATTCCCCCTAACCAAGGAAATTCACTCACCAAAATAGTTTTAGCTCCCCGTCGCGCCGCTTGGATAGCAGCCGCGGTGCCTCCAGTTCCCCCACCGACAACCAAGACATCAGCTGTATATGTCTGATGAACCATTCTTGAACCTCACTAAGCCTTCGAGATATTGTCTCTAAATGAAGTGGGTTCAGACAAGATATAGCGGTTCACAGGTAGCTAAGTTTTCACTTTGGTTATAAGGAAATTTCAACAAATAAATTATCCAATCTTGTGGGGTGGGCATCTTGCCCGCCCAGTTTACGGTACGAGCGAGACGCCCATCCTACAAAAAATACCAGGATATTTGATTACTTGGAAGTCCCTAAGTTCCCATCTGAAATATAATGATGAATTACGAATTTTTCACAGTTATGGCTGAATCGGATTTTTCTCAGAATCACGGTATTTACTAATTAATCTTTGATGCTGGATAGGTGCATAAACCAGCGTATATAAAAAGGGTATTCCTGTTATCCCCAACGCCAAAATAGTAAATGGGTTCAGAAAACTCATCACAAAACCAAGACCTACACTAATTCCAAATGCTGCGGCGAGTAAAGATAACCAATCATCGACAATCTTCAAAATAGCCCACATTAAAAAACTGGTGGGAAAGCCAATTATTACTACATAAATTCCGCCAACAATACAAGCAAAAAATCCTCCACATATAATCCCCCACAATGACATGAAAATAATGCTCACTAAGTCACTGGGTCTATTTGAATCAACAATCATTCCATACACACTGCCGATGATAATTCCCAGTACACCAACGATGATTGCACCTCCAAATATAGCTGTGGTTATATTTTGTAAATAGTCATCTTTGTTATTAAAAAAGTTGCTAATTCCACCAATTAAAACACCTAAGACAGCCCCTAAAATAGCTGCTACTGTACCAAAAACGAAAGCTCCAGAAATACTGTCTGTGATACTAGGCACATTCCAGAGTACGATATTGTGAGATGCTAAAGTTACAACAATCCAAGGTATAATTCCAAAGAGTGCAAATGCGAGTATCTCACCAGTTAAAAACGCCCAAATTAAACTGGCATAAGATTTTGATTCTCTCTTTTCAATGGGAATTAAACCCGTTTGTACTTTCACCGTCAAAGCATGAGTAGTTGGGTATGCATTTGTATGCAAAAATAACTGACGTTTGTATAACTTATCTGCCATTAATTGACTAGTATCCACTTCAATATCGCACTTTGTATGATTGCTTGCAAACTTCTTTGGTGTAATACTAATCCAAGGATGAGAATTTGCTTCATGCGGCGGATCGTGAGGATGGGGAGCAACTTCCCAATGTCCTTTTAGTACTGTGTCTGGTATGACATTTTCAATAGTGATTGATTCTCGGATTTTTTCGCCTAAGCGTATTGCGATAAAATCTTTTATCTGATGGCTGAATTCGACTTGTGGACATCGGGTAACATCAAGAGGTATCAAAGCGTTGAGTGCTTGTTGTGCATTTGCAAAACGGTTTTTGAGTTTGGGTTGTACCATCATTTCCAACCAGTCTAGAAATCGCAGACTCAGCTTGGGTAACAAATGCCTAAATCGGATTTGGGAAGGATCGTCTTCATCGATGATATTTTGGATTTGAGTCGATTTCGTTCCTGTCAATAAGCAAATTAATGTTACTCCCAAAGCATATAAATCTGTCGCTGTTGTCGGCTTTAATAATTGTTCTGGCGGAATAAAACCAGGCGTCCCTACGAAAACACTACTACTTGAGACTTCTTGACTACCAATACGAGCAAAACCAAAATCAATTAAGTAAACATTTAATTCTGCATCTACTAAAATATTTTCTGGCTTAATATCCCGATGAATGATACAAGGAATACGACATTGGAGATATGCCAGAATCTCTAATACTTGAATGGCGATTTGTTTGATGTCTTCTGGTTCAAAAGTGCGAGGAACCGCTAAAGAAGGAGCATCAATATATTCTTGAACTAAGCAAAAGCCATTTAATGTCGGGAAGGCTCCTAAATATTTAGGAATCCTTGAATGATTGAGTTCTTGTAGAATCTCAATTTCTCGTTGGTGAGCTTTAAAATCTGACCAATTGGAATCTATTTGAGCAAAAGAATACTGCTTGATAACTACTTGATTATCCGTCGTCATAGATGACGCCAGCCAAGTAATTCTTCCTCCTTGTTGGTTACGTCCTAATTCGTGGCTAATTTTATAGCCATGTTCTGAATAATCTGGTTTACTGTTCATATTACAAGTTGATGAAATTGATTTATCTAGGCAAGTTTTGAGTATCTATTCTATCTACTTATTATTGAATGGAATTCGCCAAATCTTCATAGTGGTCTGATCTTCAGCACGAGTTATCAGAATTTTATCATCAGGACTAAAAGCGAGGATATCTCTCTGAATTTCAATACTATTTTTCAACTCACCTGTTGCTAATTCCCAAGTCTGGAGATTATCCTTAGCCTTTGTAATTAGTTTCTTACTATCTGAACTAATTTTTATAAAATCTAAGTTACTATCTAAATCTGAATTCCGATTTTTTGGAAATGTACTTTTCAAGTCACCAGTTTGCAGATTCCACATTTTCACATCTCTATTAGTAGATGCATTCCAACTCAGTAGAGTATTGTTATCTGGAATTAAGACACCAACCGATCTATAAAATTGAATATTGTGTCCAGTAAATGTACTTTTTAGTTTACCGGAAATTAAATCCCAAATTTTGATTTGCCCGTTCTTTTCAGTACTGGTAATTGTTTTTTCGTCAGGACTAATAGCAATAGATTTAATTTCGCTTGCATGACCCGTTAGCGTTTTTTGTAATGTCCCATTTCTTAAGTTCCAAATATTTAATTTTCCTATTTTATCTCCACTAACTAATATATTGCCACTTTTACTCATCTCAATTTTGGTCAATTTATTATCGTGGACAAGCTGATTTTTTAAAGTACCAGTTTTTAAGTTATAAACACTGATTAGATATTTTGTTATGTCTGGTTCAAAGGAATAAGGAGAAGCTGGTTTACTCTTTACGATCTGAGTACCACCATCAATTACTAGAGTTTGTCCATCTTGACTGGTTTCTACAAAACTAATTTCTCCTGAATTTCCTAATTCGCGTATTAATGCGCCAGTTAGTAAATTCCATATTCTGACGTTTTTAGATTCAGCACTAACTATATACTTGCCATCAGGAGTAACGCTGAGATAATCTACTACTCCTGTATGGCCTGTGAGGGTGCGTTTTAATTGACCAGTTTGTAAATTCCAAATTTTGATAGTGTTATCTAAACTGCCACTAATCACAGTATTATTATCAGCGGTAATAGCAGCAGAACTTACTGCTAATGCGTGACCTTTGAGAGTAGTTTGTAATATCTCGCTATTCGCTAATGTTGCAGGTGCTTGAGTATCAGAATTCTTGTTGGCTGTAGGAGATATAATTGAAATTCCTTTCCATAGCAGTAATTGTACTAGCAGCAATATCATGAACGGAGTCAGATTACGCTTCATAAAAGTTCCTTTCACGTTATACATATTTAGACAATCAACTCTAAAAAAAGTAAAATAATTACTTAGAATGAAGTATAAAAAATGTAAGCTTTAAAAAAGTTATGTAGTTTGATTCAGTAAAAATGTTCAAACATAATTACAAACATTTCTAAGCAGTTAAAAATATAACTCTATTTTGGAAATGGAAAATCCCTTATTAAAAAAATGTAATACTCTCTAGTTACATTTAATTGAATACGGTTGGGATTCAGATAATTTGTCCAACCATAAAATTTGTGGAGACGTTGCAGTGCAACGTCTCTACACGCCCATCAGACAAGATAATTTATCTTGATTTCGGATATTTCGTTTGTGTAGTATTTGTAGGGTGCGTTACGCGAAACGCTAACGCACCAAATCCTTAAGAATGGTGCCGTACTCTCGCCCATAACGCACCCTACGTATCTTTTCAAAAATCAAATAGCAGTCCTATAGTACAAAATAAATCTTACAGAGAATAGCTTAACGTTGACCACTAATGTTACATCTAGTATCGTTAAGCGTGGAAAAACCAACGTGAAAGCACAGGTATTTAGAGGCGTCAATCAACTGTCTTACGAAGATATCCCAGTTCCAACTCTGGAACCAGACGAGGTGCTGGTACAGGTGCGGGTTGTGGGGTTGTGTCAGTCAGATATTAAAAAAATTCGTTATCCACTGTATGAACCGCCGCGCATTTTTGGACATGAAACGGCTGGTACGATCGCAGCACTAGGCAATAATGTCAAAGGTTGGCAAGTTGGACAACGAGTAGCAGTAATGCACCACATCCCTTGTATGCATTGCGCCTATTGTCTAAATGACAATTTTTCAATGTGCGATGTCTACAAAAATATTTCCACTACCGCAGGCTTTAATGCTAGTGGCGGCGGTTTCGCCGATTATGTCAAAGTTCCCGGACATATTGTCCAAAACGGTGGGTTAATTCCCATCCCTGACAATATCAGTTTTGAAGAAGCGAGTTTTGTCGAACCTACTAACTGCTGCTTGAAAGCAGTGAAAAAAGCCCAAATTGCCCCAGGAGAAACTGTGTTAGTTACTGGTGCAGGGCCAATTGGGTTAATGTTTATCATGTTGGTGAAGTATTTCGGAGCAAAAGCGATCGCCACCGATTTACTACCCTCTAGAATTGAAAAAGCTTTGAGTGTCGGTGCAGAGGCGGCTTTTGATGCCCGTGATGCCGATTTAACAGCAAAAATCCATGCCCTAACTGGTGGACTAGGTGTTGATGTCACCCTCCTAGCTGTCCCCAGTGAAAAAGCATTTTTTCAAGCACTTGATAGTACCCGCAAAGGCGGTAAAATTCTATTTTTCGCCGAATTTCCTGATGAGGTGGAAATTCCCATTAACCCCAATATCCTCTACCGTCGGGAAATCGACTTGATAGGCAGTTATAGCTCATCTTATCGGCTTCAGAATTTGTCGGCTGATATTGTATTTAATCAGCGGATAGATGTGAAAGCATTGATTAGCGATCGCTATCCATTAAAAGATTTATCAGCAGCTGTAGAACAAGCGATCGCACCCACGGCGGAAACTTATAAAATCTTGATTTATCCGTGAAAGCGAGGTGGGGGGAGTGGGGAGTAGGGAATGGGGAGTGGGGGATGAGGGAGATGAGGAAGTGTTAAAAATAGAAGTCTAATGTTCAGAAGTTCAATGACGAAGCTCAAAGGTTCAACCACGAAGCTCAAAGGTTCAACCACGAAGCTCAGAGGTTCAACCACGAAGCTCAAAGGTTCAACCACGAAGCTCAGAGGTTCAACGATGAAGCTCAAAGGTTCAACGATGAAGCTCAAAGGTTCAACCACGAAGCTCAGAGGTTTAACCACGAAGCTCAGAGGTTTAAACTACTAATCTTAATACTCCCTCATTCCCCTCATTCCCCCACTCCCCCCATATGCCCTACACCCTACTTTTCGTCGCCCTACTAGCCTTCTACGTCGCCTGGAATCTCGGAGCAAATGATGTTGCTAACGCGATGGGAACTTCCGTAGGTTCCAAAGCTGTTACTCTCAAACAGGCACTAATAATTGCAGGGGTATTAGAGTTCACGGGTGCTGTCTTATTTGGACATCAGGTAACGGAAACCCTAGCAACGAAAATTGCTAATCCCGGTTTATTTGCTGCTACACCCGAAATACTTGTGATTGGGATGGCGACGGTGCTGGTTTCCTGTGGTGTGTGGTTGCAAATTGCCACATCGCGCGGTTTACCAGTGTCATCTTCTCATGCGGTTGTTGGTGCGATCGCTGGATTTAGCTGGGTATCTTTGGGAGTAGACGCAATTGATTGGTCATCAATTGGGATGATTACCGTTGGCTGGGTTTTAACGCCTGTAATTAGTGGTGCGATCGCAGCTTTATTCTACAGTCAAATCAAGCACTGGATTTTAGATCGACCTAATCAATTAGTGCAGTTACAAGAGTGGATTCCCTGGTTGAGTACCGTGCTGATAGGTGTATTTGGCGTGATTGTATTACCAACGCTTACTGAACCGCTAACCAATTTTGTAATTGAGCAAATTGGTTTCAAAATCCCTGCTTACGACATCCCACTGTTAACTGGTGCTGTAGCAGCAGTTGGACTCACAATTATTAGCTGGCGACAGTTAGATGAGGGAGATGAGGGAGATGAGGGAAAACTACTTTTAACTCCTAACTCCCCACTCCTAACTCCTAACTCCCCACTCCCCACTCCCCACTCCCCATTCCCCACTCCCGTCGAAAAATTATTCGCCCGATTCCAACTCCTGAGTGCTTGCTTTGTCGCTTTTGCTCATGGTTCTAATGATGTTGGTAATGCGATCGCTCCTTTAGCTGCGATCATCTACATCGATCGCACTGGTAGCGTACCTACGAATGGTATCACTATCCCTATCTGGATTTTAATCCTTGGTGGTGCTGGTATTGTTGGTGGTTTAGCTGTCTGGGGTAAAAAAGTCATCGCCACCATTGGCGAAAACATCATTTCCTTGCAACCTAGTAGTGGATTTTGTGCAGAACTGGCTACTGCTACCACCATCCTCATTGCCTCCCGGCTAGGTTTGCCAGTGTCCACTTCCCATGCCCTTGTCGGTGGTGTCGTGGGTATTGGATTGGTGCAAGATATTAAATCGATTAAGTTTAAAACTCTACAAGGTATTGCCGCCGCATGGCTAATTACAATCCCTGTTAGTGCGGTTCTCAGCGCTGCCATTTTTAGCATCGCCCGGATTTTGTTATTTTAAAAATTATTAATATTTCTCTAATTTTTACCTCTACAGTACTCCTATTTGATTTTTGAATAAACTCGCCTTCAACTCGCAAAGGCTAATTCCCTATTCTTATAAAGACGCGATTCATCGCATCTCTAGCCACTCCCATGTACGCTGTAGGAGTTCAAAAATCAAAGTGGATTGCTATAGTCGCTATCAAACCCACACTGCAACAACACCAAAAAAAGGCGTTTTTGCAGAATTGCGGCTCATTTATTAGAATGTTGTCCAGGGGATAGCGTAACCTTGAATTTCTACAGAAAGATACTTTAATCTCCATCAGAGATGTAAACTGTCACTCAAGTTACATTCCACACAAATTTACAGCTAGTTTCGCAATTCAGAGAAATTTTTGGCGATCAGGCACTCAAGAGCAAGTCTTTGATAATAATATTGCCACCAAAACAATAAATATAGGACTTACGCAAATTGTAATTTTGAATTTCGAGACAAATCTGAGATCGATTAAAAACCGGAGCGCCGACTTGGGGCGAACTGAATTTTTTTTCAATCTTGGCTTCCTGAAATCAGAATAGGGGTTGATGATTTGCGAACCCTGTGTCTAGCATGACAGAATTACGTTGAAATGCGGAAGTGCTGTTAAAATTTTTAATTTATCTGACAAAATACAGGAAATTAGTATGAGTGCCCAAGTTTACGGGAAGCAGCTTTATTGTCAAGGCGTTAGAGGTTAGAAGCTAATGGGGCGATTCGAGAAGCAACCAGAAAACCCGCGAGTTAGAGGCGAGCTCTCTAGAGCAGCGGAAAATGCTCTTTGGGCTGTAGTTGAGGACTTAGAAAATCTCCAGCAGAATGTCCTCAGAGCCTTGCAAGAAGACATAAAGCGGCTTCAGGCAGAAAAAAATCGGTTATCTGATGATATTCAAAGCTTGCTAGAAGAAAAAGAGCATTTACAGCAAGTGCGGCAAATTACTGAGCAGCAAGTATTAATTCGTCAGTTAGCAGAAGTTCTGGCAAAGCATATATCTTCACAACTGCAAACCTCTCTGGCAAATTTAGCTACGGAAAACATAGAGGGTAAATCTTACGAACAAGCTGCACTCAAATCCGCTGAGGTAAGCAGCAATGTAGTAAGTGAAATCAATGAAAAAGTCGAACATATGTTTGACAGTCTTGATGACACGGTTACTGTCACTTTTAATTCACTGCAACAAGAATTAAAGAATTATCAAAGTAATCTTTCCCAACAGCTGTCACGGATGTACAGCCAACAGCAGCAAGGGGAAGTGATTTTGACAGAGTTTGTGAATCGCCTGCATGGACAACTAGAAAAAACTATACAAGAAACTTCACGCAAAGCGCCAACAACAGGTACACCGACTGTTTTGCAGCTGACGGAGCCAGAAACAAACATTTTTTTGGATACATCCCCCCAGGTTGAGGAAGTAGTCAGAAATTCCCCTGAGCCAATTTCTGCGATTCCTACTCAATTTTCCCAAAGCCAAACTCCACCACAACAAAACGTCACTGAGCCAATTTCTGTCCTCAATCCCGATTTGTCCCAAAGCCAAAGTCCTGTAGTTCTACCACCGCAGGAAAACGTCACTGAACCAATTTCTGTCCTCAATCCCGATTTGTCCCAAAGCCAAAGTCCTGTAGTTCTACCACCGCAGGAAAACGTCACTGAACCAATTTCTGTCCTCAATCCCGATTTGTCCCAAAGCCAAAGTCCTGTAGTTCTACCACCGCAGGAAAACGTCACTGAACCAATTTCTGTCCTCAATCCCGATTTGTCCCTAAGCCAAACTCCACCACAGTCTGCTGTTGTAGTTCCCCCACCAAAGGAAAACCCCACTCAACCAATTTCTCTCCCCAGGAACGACTTATCTGAAAATGAAACTTCATCAGAACCTCCTGAAACATCAGTTCCACAGCAGCAAGCAACGCAACCTTCACTAAAAATTAACGCTCCGGAACTGGCTTCTGTTCTCCGCAAAAGTGTGCCACAGAGGAAAGCTAAACTCACACATGTGACTGCGCTGGAGCCGCCAAAGGAGGTAAAAAGTCCTATAGGGCGATCGCCCAATTCCTCAGGCTTATCCTCGATTCAAATTGGTTTTTTACTGATTGTTTTGTCCACAGTCATATCCTCGCTTTACAACGTAGCAATCAAAGTGATTTTTCACGAAGGTTCCCAAATTTTCGGGGTACTAGAGGTACAGCAGTTGCTACCACCGACTTTGGGCAATACTTTCTTAATTTTGACTATGCGATTTATGGTAGTAGTACCACTGATGGTACTGTTATCTCCCATACTGCATCCGAGACTGTGGCAAGATTTAGAAAACTTGGCTGATTCAGTCCAAGGAAATCCCACACCTACTAATGCGGCTACAAAGCAGATTTTGCTGTTGTCAATTGTCAGTGGGTGCTTTTTGTTTTTGTCTCAAGTGCTAGTTTATATTGCCATAGCTCAAGTTCCCACCGGAATTGCGATCGCACTTTTCTTTATTTATCCAATGATTACCGGTTTATTCTCGTGGTTTTTGTTGGGCGATCGCCCTACCATATTTCGTATAGGAGCGATCGCTGCAATTTGCTGCGGTGAATTATTGGTTTTAGGAACTTCTCCCACCACTGGTATTGGTAATACTTCACTAGGAAGCAGCGCCGCTATTATTTCTGGCGTAGCTTTTGCTGCTTACATAATTCTGACGCGGGTGTGTGCCAGTAAACTGCATCCGGTGACTTTTACTTTAATTAACTTCGCTACCATGTTGCTGTTGAGCTTTATTTGCTTGATGTTACCTTTACCAAGCAACTGGAACTTGCTAATTGATCCCACAAAAATGCTGGAACTGATTTTAAGCGCATTTATTTTGGGTGTCTTAACTCTTTCTGGCTATTTGCTCAATAATGCAGGGATTAGTAAGTTAGGTGGCTCACGTTCAGCCCTCATTGGTGGTAGCATCCCAGTTTTAACCGTGATTTTCGCTGGGTTAATCATTCAAGAAAATTTGGATATCGTACAAGTTATAGGAGTATTATTAGTAACTTTTGGCGCTGCTGCTTTCAGCTTTGAAACAATGCGAAATCAGGTTAAACCCTCTACTCCCACCAATTAAATAACCAATTCAATTAACTGAAGTGTGATGGTAGCTACAGTAGCTGCCATCAATTTTTGCTTGCATACCGACATTATGCATAGCAAAGTGCTGTTAGCGATAGCGGGGCGTTGAGTCAGTGCTGAATCATGAGTGAGGAGTTAGGAATTAAGAGCTATTCTCCTCCTGCTTCCCCCATCTCCCTGTAGCGAAGATTGCATTTTTAGAAATTTAGCCTGATACAGATAGGAAAACACGTATATATGAGCAGTGTGAGTATTACTGACTCAAGCAATTGAGCATGAGTACTTGCTCCACAGATAAGATTTGCAGGGAGTTGAGATGATTGCAGCACCTTTTGGAACTAGTAGCACAATTACTTCATATGATGGTATATTTTTTCTATCCTATGATGTTGAGATGATTGCAGCACCTTTTGGAACTAGTAGCACCAATGTCTAGACTAACTTGTTTTTTCAGCTTGCCAGACCATTGTAGCTACATAAATAGATGGAGCGATCGCCCAACAGAAAGCTACTAACAGATGTTTAAAAAGTCTACCGTTGTATAGTCAATTGTGTACTACAAACAATTCGCCAAAGCTAAATAAAAACCATCTTTTTCGAGTCTATAGATATCCCAGATGAACCGCGTAAACTAGTTTTTCCTTTGAGCCAGCATAATGTCATAATTAGCGTTAAGCAGCTTGACGTTGTTACTCTTGAAGGACAAGAAACTAGAAAACCTTAAAGAACTTAAAAGCTTTGTAGATTAGTTACAACACAGTTGGCTTTGAGGAGATAAATCACCGTCAAGCTAGACGTGGTGATGTCTGTAACTTTCTGAATAGATGTAGGGACGGTTATGGTAGCAACACTGTATCTGTGTGTGTACCAGAAAATATGCGATAATGGTAGTTTGAGCTACCACAAATATCATAGTTATCGCATACTAATATAGTCTGAAGTGAAGACATTGCCTTCAGCCAGGTGTATACTACCTATTTTCACTCGATTAAAAACTGTGTAAACGTGCTATTCAATTGTCTGTAATATGAGTAACGACATAGATCTGATCAAACGTCTTGACCCCAGTGCGATGGATCAGATCATGCTTTATCTGGCTTTTAGTGCCATGCGGACGAGTGGGCACAGGCATGGGGCATTTTTAGACGCAGCCGCAACAGCAGCCAAATGTGCAATTTACATGACCTATCTAGAGCAGGGACAAAACCTGCGAATGACAGGGCATTTGCATCATTTGGAGCCGAAACGGGTAAAAATTATTGTAGAAGAAGTTAGACAAGCGCTAACAGAGGGTAAACTGCTGAAGATGCTGGGTTCTCAGGAACCTCGGTATCTAATTCAACTGCCTTATGTCTGGTTAGAAAAATATCCTTGGCAACCGGGGCGATCGCGCGTTCCTGGTACGAGTCTGACAAGTGAAGAAAAAAGACAAATAGAGCAAAAACTGCCAAGCAATCTACCTGATGCCCAGTTAGTTAGCTCATTTGAGTTTTTGGATTTGATCGAATTTTTGCACAAGCGATCGCAAGAAGATTTGCCACCCGAACACCAAATGCCTTTGAGTGAAGCCTTGGGTGAGCATATCAAGCGCCGTCTGCTTTACTCAGGCACCGTAACCCGCATTGATTCTCCTTGGGGAATGCCCTTCTACGCACTGACTCGTCCTTTTTACGCCCCAGCAGATGACCAAGAACGCACTTACATCATGGTAGAAGATACCGCTCGGTATTTCCGCATGATGAAAAATTGGGCAGAACGGCGACGAAATGCCATGCGCTTGTTGGAAGAACTGGATATTCTTCCAGAAAAAATGGAGCAAGCGATGGAAGAATTGGATGAAATTATTCGTGCTTGGGCAGATAAGTATCACCAAGACGGAGGTATTGCGGTAGTTTTACAGACGGCTTTTGGCGAAAGAGAAGACTAGTACAACTGTGCAAAATTCCAAATTTCCCAAGCTGAACAACTTAGGTGAGTTCAACTAAGCTCTCTCCAACTCCTCTTTGCGTTGGAGAGGAGCATTATAGGATTTTTAATTTATTTGAATCACAATCATCCGTAGGGTAGCCCAGCTATAATTTGTGTCAACTTAAGCTCAAACGCATGTCCCACATACGCTTTACCCCACCCCCAACCCCTCCCCTTACTAAGGGGAGGGGCGGTTTTGGCTTTAGACAAAACCGGGGTGGGGTAACGCTGTGAGTAATACTTACCCCAATACGGTTCGGTTAAAGGGGAAAGGCGAAAGGTTTCAAATACATCCTTTACCCCTTACCCCCTAACCTTTTCTCAGACCACAAGGGAAGTTCATACTGCTTATCCGAACCGTATTGATATTCACCCTGTATTTTCACCCAATTGCAAAGTAGCTAATTCAATTGCTGGGCTGGGTTGGAATAATCGGTTGCGTTGCAGGTGGCGTAGTCTCGAAACTAGGACTTGAACCCGCAGGTAATGTGATCGGTGGCGTAGACGAAGATGAAACCCCGATAATGCTACTGTCACTGCCATCGATACAAGTGTCCAACGCTTGATTCGGGGGAAGCTCGATTTTACCAAGTAAGCCGACTACACACTGACCAAAACGCACTGGTAACAAACTGCGGCCGCAGTAATTTAAGGCTGCTGGATTAATTGCTTCCTTCGTTATGGAGCTGACGCCGACTACACAGGTAGCTAACTCCTCAGGACGCCTAGCTCTCCCACAGTAAGAAAAGGCATCTGCGACTGCAATTTCAGTTTGCTTGCCAATTTTAACGACACAAGCGCCAAAATCCCTGGGACGTAGCGCCTGGGCACAGCCTTGTGATGCTGCTTCTGGCGTTATACCGGCCTTCAGGAGACCTTCTGCACAAACACTGTAATCATTCCTGTAGGACGCAGCGATCGCCATATCAGGTAAAATCGTTGTCAACAATCCAGCTATTGCCAAAACTGGTACTGTTAAAATTCCTAAGGTAGAACTACCTTGTTTGTTCTGACCTTTGCTAACCGCTTTTTTGCTATTTAACATTGCCATTCTCCAAACACCCAAAGTAATGCTAACTTAAATATCTGAATTCAGAACTCAGAATTCAGGAGTCAGAATTCAGGAGTCAGAATTCAGAATTTTGAATTGGGGACTAAAGTGGGTTAGCATACTGTAAATTGTGTTATTATAAGAAATTGTGTTAATATAATGACTCTTTTGATGACTCTTTGAAAAAGAGAGCAGATTTCAAGGCAAGTTAAGTACACAACCTCAGTCTGATAGCCAAGCAAAAAGCTGGTTTTATTGCTGATTTGTGACTTCTGAATTCTGAGTTCTGAATTCTGGATTCTGATGTCAAAGTAGAATGTTTGGGTAAAGTTTAAACAGGATTAGATTAAGGAAACTCATGTCCCGATATAGAGGACCACGCCTCAGAATTATACGTCGCTTGGGCGACCTCCCTGGATTAACTCGTAAAAGCGCCAGACGCGCTTATCCGCCAGGTCAGCATGGTCAGAATCGCAAGAAGCGCTCTGAGTATGCTATTCGTCTAGAAGAAAAGCAAAAGCTCCGCTTCAACTACGGTTTAACGGAAAAGCAACTGCTGCGTTATGTGCGGAAAGCCAGACGTGTTACTGGTTCTACCGGACAAGTGTTGCTGCAATTACTAGAAATGCGTTTGGATAACACCGTTTTTCGGTTAGGTCTAGCTCCGACGATTCCAGCGGCTCGTCAACTGGTGAATCACGGTCATATAACTGTTAACGGTCGTGTAGTTAATATTGCCAGCTATCAATGTCGTCCTGGTGAAACGATCGCTGTCAGAGACCGGGAACAATCACGGAAGTTGGTAGAAAATAACTTGCAATATCCTGGTTTGGCCAACCTCCCCAGTCATTTGGAGTTTGACAAAAATAAGTTGGTTGGTAAAGTCAACGGTGTTATTGAGCGGGAATGGGTGGCACTACAAGTTAACGAACTACTTGTGGTGGAATACTACTCACGACAAGCGTAATAGTCATTTGTCCTTAGTCATTTGTCCTTAGTCATTTGCAAAGGACAAATGACCAATGACTACCCGCCAATTTGCGACATAGTGCGGGTGTATGTACCCTTAGTACCAGAGTCGCGTGCCTTAAAGTTGATTTCTGGCTTGATTGCCAGTAAACGCCTCACCTGTTCTTGTAATTGAGCAGTACTAGTACCGGAACGCAGAGCAGTTTTTAGGTCGAGTTGACCAGTTTCATTCAATAAACACGGACGCAGCCAACCATCAGCACTCAGGCGCATCCGGTTACAACGATCGCAAAAACATTCTGACATCTGACTAATAAATCCCACGGTTCCCTTCGCTCCAGGAATTTGGAACACATCGGCAGGGCCAGCACCACGGACTTGGGATTCTTTCAATCCCCAACGTTCGCGGATGAGTTGCCGTAAATCGGCTGAAGATACCCAACCGCGATCGCCAAATAAATGCAAATTACCAATGGGCATGAACTCAATAAATCTCACATGCCATTGTTTGTCAATTGTCAGGGCAGCTAAATCTAGAACTTCGCCATCGTTAACCCCAGGAATGACCACCACATTCAGCTTCAGTGGGTCAAATCCGACTTCATAGGCAGCTTGAATTCCCTGCCAAACTTGTTGCCAACGAGAACGACCGCGATTACCGATAATTTGGTCAAAAGTGTCGGCATCGAGAGAATCCAGACTAATATTAATGCGTCGCAGACCTGCATCGTAGAGGTTCTGTGCCATCGAAGCAAGCAAAAACCCGTTGGTGGTCATTGACAAGTCTTGAGTTTGGGGAAAAGAAGCGATCGCGCTTACCAAATCTACCACGTGGGGACGTAATAACGGTTCACCGCCAGTAAAACGAAAGCGGCTAAAACCAAGAGGAATAAATACCTCTTGTAAGAGGGTGAGTAGTTCTTCATCACTCAATAGTTGTTGCTTGAGAATATAGTCCAGTTCCACTCCCTCTGGCATACAGTATTGACAACGGAAGTTGCAGCGATCGATTAAACTAATGCGGAGGTAGTCTACCTGGTTCATTGTTTTTATTTTTATTGTCTTTGATTAATTAAAAACACCACTGAGGTGGTTTACCCCCCCCTCTCCTATTTTGTTGTAATTGAAAATACCGTCTTATCCCTTAAGTTAGAATTCACAGATTGTGGCATAATAAGCCGGTCGCATATACTACTCGTTAGCTATCAATTGTGCAAGATACCGACCCCATCAATGACCTTGCTGCTGCTTTGCAACAGCCAGCAGATCTCACCTTTGAACTGCCCGATCCAGAAGATGAACAGATTCTAGAGTCAGATTTTCAACAGCAGCTCGAAATAGCTTGGCAGGTATGCGATCGCTTTGATCTGCAAACTGAAATCTGGCGGGGGCGAATTTTACGGGCGATCCGCGACAGAGAGAAAATTGGTGGTGACGGGCGCGGTACAGGTTTTCTCAGATGGCTAAAAGAGCGGGAAATCAGCAAAAGTCAAGCTTATGCCTGGATTCAACTAGCTAATAGCGCTGATACCCTTTTAGAAGAAGGCAAACTAGACCCCAGTGCGGTGAATAACTTTAGCAAACGGGCATTTGTCGAAACCTCCAAAGCCGTCCCAGAAGTACAACACATGGTGAGTGAAGCCGCCCAAAAAGGCGATCGCATCACTAGGCGAGAAGTGCGACAACTCACCGATGAATGGACAGCTATGTCCTCAGAATTACTACCTGAACCAGTCAGAGCAAAAGCCGCAGATAATACCCTTTTGCCGCGCTACATTGCCCCTCTGGTAAAGGAAATGGAAAAACTGCCAGAATCGCACCAAAAGTTTATCCAAAAGGAAATAGCTGCCAATCCTGATGTAGATACTTTGAAACAAGTAACTACAGAAGCGCGTAACTTAGCAAAATACCTTAAAGGGGCAGCTCAAGTCCAGGCCTTGACACAGGAAAATATTGATATCGAAACAGCCTTAGAAGAAGCGCAAAGAGTCGGCTGTTTGAGCGTTGCTGCTGATTTGGTGAATCAAGCATCTCAAATCGAACAAACCATCGCCAAACTGTATATGACTTGGAAACGTATCGGCAATTTGGCAGATAGATTATATGTAGATACTGGTGCAAGTACACCCAACTTGCGATCGCTCCTCACTTGCTTAGAACCTCTCGGTGGTGAAATCATGGAATTGCAACTGAGTGGCACGACAGAACACACAGTACGTTTACAAATTCAGGAGACGAATTAGGGCATTGGGCAAGTGGACAGTGAACAGTGAATAGTAAACAGTTTAGAATCCCCTTGCTTCTAGCCAGGGGAGATGTCAAGTATCTTCTGTGTTACCGACAGTTCCATCAAACCAAAACCGTCGTAGCTATACTCCGAAGGTAGAGGGAGAAGTTCCGGCGATCGCTTGTCTCAACCTCATAACCAAAAAGCGATCGCACTGACACCTGAGTTAAGTAGAATAGGCGATCGCTTGTGTGAAGGTCATAGCCATGAAATGTAAGATACCAACTGATAAAATCATCAGCTTTTACCTTCTGGCTTGAAAGTGCTAAGCACTGAGCAAAAATACTAGTACAGCACGGCATAAATAAACCTACCACACCCTGCAAGAAGCCGCTTTGCGTCTACAAAATGGCGTAAAAGCCGGGAATACAATTCTTTTGACTTTTGACTTCCAAGGTAGCGGTACTAGTCCCCACTCCCCACTCCCCAGTTATTATTAGTTGAGACTTAAAAATCTGATAAAAATAGATAAAAGGTCACTTGACCTCTAACTATTAATCGGATAGCCTTAGCGTTCAGAAACATTTTATTGGGAAACCCATGAACAGAAAACTAATACTTAATTTGCTGTCCACTTCCACAATTTTCGCTTCGCTGATGTCCACCCTGGGAGTATTGAATCCTGCCCATGCTAGTATTACTCAGCGATTAATGCACACACAAGACGGTCGTAGCTGTATAACTAATCCACATGGTGGAAAAGATTTTGTGTGTATTCGAGATTCAGAAAGAAAGCAACCGTATACCTCTCAACAACGTTCCTCAACCATTGTCACATCAGTCTCAGATGAGAATATTGCGATGCTGGACTTTACTGAAGAAGAAAGCGAAGCCGCAATTAAGTTATTTGCGTGCGACTGTCCATATTGCATAAATTCTTTACGTCAGTTACGTGGTACTGGCAACTTGGTGTATTAGGCTCGAAAAGCATTGATGGCGATCGCAATAACTCGTAGTAAAGTGTTAACAACATATTGATAACTTGCATAGATGTACCAATTTTGGATTTGAGATTTGGGATTTTGGATGAAAAGTCTTAGTTAAAAAGCTGTTCCAGGAATTCCCAACAACACTACTTATCCTAATTTGGTATAAAGTATACAAACCAAAAAAAGCATTTTTAATTACAGCCAGAGGTGAAGAAGACGCGGGAACGCGGAGATGGAGAGATTAATTTTTCGGTGTTACGATGTCTTTGCGTCTTCTTATCGTTTTATCCCCGCGTAAGAGCGTCCCCTTCACTCAACCACTTCATTCACGGGGAATCTATCAATCAGTTGCATTGCCCGATAAGCATTACGCTGGAAAGAGTCGGGCAAATGGGGAACATGGGGTATCTGCGATAATAAATCCAATGTCCGCCGTAAAATTCTTACCACATCGCCTTCATCCAAAGTGGTGTTGTTGCACAGTTCTATCCACTCCATACCTAACGCCCATTGTTCTACTAAGGCAATTAACTCAAACTCTAACCATATAGGTAATGCTACGTTATACCGCCGTTGTAGTTGGAACATCTGACGACGAATTCCGCGCAGTTTTGCCAAGGCTTCTGCAACTTCATTACTGAGGTCAAAGTTAACCTTACTATCTGGACGGGGAGTTTCTGTCACCAAAGCCGCTGCTGCTGCTGCTAAATGGTGCGGATCTAAGTTATCCAATTCACCACTAGCGAATACTAAACCCAGCCACAATTCATTTTCACCGCGAATGGCTGCTGCCATTTGCCCTAGTTGTGTAGGCACTAAGTTATCCAATGCGCCAAAGTGTTGCAAAATTGCGATTAAATTGACAAACTCTTCCCAATGACGTTGTGACTGTTGCTCTACTGTACCTTGTAACTCTTCGAGTTCGGCTTCTAGTTCGACATAGCGGGCGCGGCGTTTGAAAATCGTTGCCACACTGCCTGATAGATGTACGGGATGAGTTTCTACTTGCTCTTGGATGGCGGTAACACGGCTGAGTTGTTCGGCTACTTCTGGTGCCATATATAAAGACTCTACCGGATTGGGAATGCGGGTGGCGATCGCAAATGTTTCTTGACTACCAAGAAGTAACTGTCCCGGTTTCAAGGGCATTTCTGCTGGTGGTAGCACTTCAGGCGGTACTTCAACTCGTGGCAATTCGGCATACAAATCCACGACATCCCCTGTACTTGCCACATACCAACGGTTATCGTGTCCCAAGCATACCAAGTAAGGATCTTCACCAGAACCAGGTGTTTTTCCCACCAACACTGCGGTTATAGGTGTAGACACTGGAATATTTTTGCCTTTGAGACTCAACAGAGTTCCTGACACTGCAAAGCCCAACATCATCGCCAATTGTTCTTGTCTATCCCTCTGCGCTTGTTCTTGCAGGGTTTTTAATATCTGGCGTTCTACTTTCAAGCGTTGCCGCAATTTCTCATAAATAGCCAGTTCATTTTCATCAACGGCGGCAATTTGCTCGTGTAATTGCGCTAATTCTGTTTGCAGTTCGGCAATCTCATCGTATTCTGGCCTTAAATGTAAGGTCGCCATATACTGCCCAAAACTGCGTTCTATCAGTTCCCTGGCTTGCTCTAAGGTATGGGTTTGCAGCAAGTTGAGTACCATGCCGTAACTGGGCGTAAACTGGCTGACTAGAGGATCTGGCTTGGATGTGGCCAAATATGCGGCTTCTTTAGATCCTTCAAAGGGAGTTTGCACCGTCACCACATGACCTTGTTTATCCATTCCCCGGCGGCCTGCCCTTCCTGCCATTTGCAGGAATTCGGAAGCGTTCAGGAGGCGGTGTCCGGTGTCAGTACGCTTGGAAAGGGTGGAAATTACTGTTGTCCGGGCGGGCATATTAATTCCCGCTGCCAGTGTCTCGGTAGCGAATACGACTTTAATTAGCCCTTGCTGAAATAGTTCTTCTACCAGTGCTTTCCATGCAGGTAAAATCCCAGCGTGGTGGGCAGCAATTCCCCGGTACAGCGGAGCAATTTGTCCAGAACGTCCAGCTTCGGGATTACGGTTTAAAAAATCATCAATTTGTTCCCGTAAAATTTGGGACTCTTCATTATTTACCAGCCATAAATCACCTACTTCTGCCACTGCTTTATCACATCCCCGGCGGCTGAAGATAAAGTAAATGGCTGGTAGCATATCCCGTTGTTGTAAGTGGCTCAAGGTATAAATTAAGCCAGGAGCCTCTGGCCTACCAGCTTTCCCGCGATCGCCTTGTTTCCTTTTGCCTCGATTAGCCAGACGGGGGTTAATTTTGGTTTTGCTGTCATTCAACAGCGGAAATAATCCTTTGGGATTGCAAAAGTGAAATTCCAAAGGTACTGGGCGAAAATCGGAGTAAATCAGGTCTGTTGGCCCGTGGACACGATTTAGCCAATCGGTGAGTTGATCGCTATTGGCAACCGTTGCCGAAAGGGCTGCCAGTTGAACTTCACGGGGACAATAGATGATTGATTCTTCCCAAACTGTACCGCGTTGGCGATCGTTCATGTAGTGGCACTCATCCAGCACCACTGCGTCAACGTCTACTAATGAAATGCCGACTTGCCCTATGGGTGTACCATAGAGCATATTTCGGAAAATTTCTGTGGTCATCACCAAAATTGGTGCATCCCTGTTAATGGAAGCATCTCCAGTTAACAGTCCCACGAGATCGAACCCGAATTTTTCTCGAAAGTCACGTAATTTTTGATTCGACAGCGCCTTCAGGGGAGTAGTGTAAAACACACGTTTTCCTCGTGACAGGGCGCGATAAATGGCGTATTCGCCTACTAATGTTTTGCCTGAACCTGTAGGCGCACAGACAACTACGGAACGTCCAGCGTTGAGGGATGCGATCGCATCCTTCTGGAACTGATCCAGTTCAAAGGGAAATATCGACCTGAGGTCAAGTTCAGGAGACGGCGCGGGATAATTCACTCAATCACATTTGCAACCAGATTGTTTACTATACTAACGTTGGGTATTAGTCATTAGTCATTTGTCATTTGTCATTAGTTTTTCACAAATGACCAATGACCAATGACTAATGACTCTTTATTATTTTCCCAGCTCTTGCGATCGCTCTGTGGCAGCTTTTACTGCTTCAATTAAAGCTGAGCGAAATCCTGCCTGTTCTAGCTTGGCAATCCCGGCAATTGTTGTACCACCGGGACTGGTAACGCGATCTTTGAGTTCTGCGGGGTGCATTTTGGTTTCTTGCAACAGTTTCGCTGTTCCCAGTACTGTTTGTAAGGCTAGTTGATTGGCAATGACTCTGGGTAAACCTGCGGCTACTCCGCCATCAGCCAGTGCTTCTACCAACAGCGCTACGTAAGCCGGGCCGCTACCAGATAGCCCTGTAACTGCGTCCATCAGGACTTCTGAAACTTCTACGACTTCCCCCACAGCAGAAAAAACTTGATGTGCTATTTGGTGATGCTTCTGGTTGGTGTATGCACCCAAACAAATGGCAGTAACTCCTGCTCCCACCGTTGCTGGGGTATTGGGCATGGCTCTGATTACTGGCAATTGGATAAACGCAGCTTCCAACTGACTTAAAGATACACCCGCCAAGATCGAAATAATCAACGGTGGGTGTTCTATATTCAGAATATCAATATGTGCTAATTCTTGAGCGATAGTACTAAACACCTGCGGTTTCACTGCCAAAAACACAACTTCTTTTGCTTGGCTGAAAACTTCGCTACTGTCTATCGTTACAGCAACTTTATACTGCTGTTTTAAAAATTCCTGGCGTGAGGGTAGGGGTTCACTAACTATGACTTCTGAGGATTGATAAATTCCCAGTGCGATAAGGCGGGATAATAGCGATTCTCCCATTACCCCACCACCAATTAAGCCAAATTTAATAGTCATTGATCGTTAGTCATTGGTCATTAGTCATTTGTCATTGGTCATTAGTCATTGGTCATTGTTTATTGTTAACTAACAAAGGACAAAAGACGAAGGACAAAAGACTAATTTAACTTTATTGTGCCATTCGGTTAGGTTCGTTGCCCCAATTTTGATTTGTAGATGTAGAACCTGTGGGACGAGAAGGACGGGCTGGAGGTTGTGGTACTTCATGAAGAACCCCTCCTTGGGTGCTAACTTGTACACAGCTTGGCGTAAACAAAAAGATGCTCTCACCGATGCGCTCTTGATGTCCATCGAGGGCGTAAGTACCACCTGCGACAAAATCTACTGCTCGCTGAGCTTGATCTGGGTCCATGATTGTCAGATTTAATACCACTGACTTGCGTTCTCGCAGCGCTTGAATTGCCTGGGGCATTTCTTCAAAGGTGCGTGGTTCGAGTACTAAAACTTCCGAAATTCCGTTAATTGCTCCTGGCATACCAATCACATTCCCCATTGGCTTTGACCCTGCTGCTATCTCTTCTCCCATTGTAGGCACTGGTTCCCGCCAACGTCGATTTTGAGTTGCTGGGGTTTCTTGTGGTGCTGGTTGGGGATTTTCTTGCTGATACAGATTTTGGTAATTATTATCTGTTTCTGGTTCTTCTTCGTAATACTCGTATTCCACTTGCTCATTTAGACCTACAAAGTCCCTGAGTTTGGAAAAAATGTTGTTCATTGTGTACTCTCCTGGTGCGAATAGCCTGTATTGACTTGGCTTAGGATTAATTGAGCCATATGCGATCGCTACATCGGTGGATACTTCAGCAAGTATATTGCTATTTGTAGCCTGTACTACGGGCTTTGGCGATGAACCGACACTTTTAGCAAGGTCTGTGCATCGCCTAAACATAATAATGAGTCAAGATTATATCCTAAGGTTTGTCCGAAGGAAAGTTCTTTTTACCCGAATTTTACCTGGCGATTGCTCTTGTCAATACTATATCCTTTGTTTCCAATTGCACCAGTCTGTTACAAAATTGTTGTCATCAAATCCTGATCTCTAATTAATACTCGACCGCAAGCTTGATACTAGCATGTTAAAGGCGATCGCCAAACAAGATGGTTCCTAATCGTACCATCGTTGCACCTGCTTGCACTGCCAGTTCGTAGTCGCCTGACATACCCATAGATAAGTGCTGCATTTTAATGTGCGACCAGTTTTGCTCTTGGATTTCTTTTGCCAGTTCACGACATCGATTAAACACACTCAGAATTTCCGGATCGTCCAATCCTGAAGGCGGAATTGTCATCAAACCTTGAATTTGTAAAGTTTTGCATTGATTGAGGGCGGGCAAATCAGCCAAAAGTTCTGCCACACTCCAACCCGACTTGTTAGGATCGGGCAGAATTTTCACTTGCAAACAAACCTGGGGACTCACTCCTAGCTCTTGCGCCAATTGATCTAGGCGCACTGCCAGCTTTAAATTATCTACGGAGTGAATCCACTGGAATTGTTCAATGGCTTTTTTGGCTTTATTGCTTTGCAAATGTCCAATAAAGTGCCAAGTAATATCCGACAAGTCTTGCAACTGGGCTTGTTTAACGGCGGCTTCTTGGATACGACTCTCCCCAAAATCACGAATTCCTGCGGCATAGGCAGAGCGAATCGCCTCAGCAGAAACTTGTTTGCTTACGGCAATCAATCTGACTGAAGTTGGCAGTGAGGACTGAATGGTAACAATACGTTCGCAAATCGAACTGTTCATTGGAAGGTGCGTTGGAAAACACTCTGAAGCTGATCGTACTCCTGAGATTGCCCACTGCGACGCAGAGTACGCAAGCGATTTTCCAACATCATTCTAGCTTCGGTGCGTCCTATGGGCTGGAACTTAACACCTTTAATGTCATTTGCCACCAAAAAAAACAAACGCTGGGCATAAAGTGTTGTGAATAGATCCTGGTTCTCATCAACCATACAGATCTTGTAAAGTAAACCCCAAGTTGGATGATTTATGTAAGTTTCTGCGTTTTCAGGATTCATTTAATAGTCAAGGTGGGGGATATGTATATGCTTTCGCAATTCATTCCAAACATTCAGACGATAATACCAACATTCGCCAGAATATTTTCTTAAAATGCGAAACTGTGGTTGTGAAGACCTTGATCTAGTTTTTAAGAGAGCAGATTCAGCTAGTGGTAGTGAAGTGGTAGTGAAGCGGAACTTGTTGAAAGCTTGGTGCGGCAAGGGAAAACACCCGATAAACTTCCCAACGGCAACGGCCAACTTTCTAACTTCTTTCCATACTGCCACAACTGTCGCCAAATGGAGCAAAATAAGTCCTGTGAATGGGCATTGGGCATGGGGCATGGGGCATTGGGAGTGCTGTTGGGGCTTAGCCCGTGCTGAGTGAGTTAGGAGTTAACAGTTAAGAGTTATTTTCCCTGTGCCCTATGCCCTACGCCCTTATTGATTATTCAAGATTTTCAGCGCTGCTAGCTGTGCCTGAGCTTTGTGCAGAGATTCATACCATTCTCTCTCAGGATCGCTGTCTGCGACAATTCCCGCGCCGACTTGTCCCCAGACGATGTTAAGCGGGGGGTGGGGGGATGAGGAAGATGAGGGGCATGAGGAAGTAATTTCTCCCCTTGCTTCCTCTGCTTCCCCTGCTCCCCCACCTCCCCCACCTCCCCCACTTTCATTCCCAGGGGCTAGTAGCAGGGTGCGAATTAAGATATTTAAGTCTAAATTACCGCGCCAATCTAAATAGCCGCAGGAACCGTAAAATAAGCTGCGTCGCACGGGTTCTAGTTCTTCGATAATTTCCATGCAACGGATTTTGGGACAACCTGTAATTGTGCCACCTGGGAAGGTGGCGCGAATCAAATCAATGGTGGTAGATTCGCCTTTTAAAGTACCTTTGATGTTGCTGACAAGATGCATCACATGGCTATATCGTTCAATTGTCAGCAATTCGTCTACAACAACACTTCCCCATTCACAAACTCGGCCTAAATCATTGCGTTCCAAATCCACGAGCATGATGTGTTCTGCACGTTCTTTGGTGTTGCTGAGTAAGTCTTGTGCCTGTTGCATATCTTGTTCTGGGGTTGCACCACGCGATCGCGTCCCGGCGATCGGTCTGGTTTCGGCTTGTCGATTTTGCAACAATACCAAGCGTTCCGGCGAACAACTCATCACTTCTCCCCAAGGCGTTTGCCAATAGCTGGCAAACGGAGAAGGATTGATTTTTTGCAAGGTTTGGTAAATTTCCCAACCAGAAGCAGCTGTAGACGCTTGAAATCGCAATGAAAGATTTGTCTGAAAAATGTCTCCAGCTTGAATATATTTTTTCGCCTGGTTGACAGCTGTTTCATAATCTGGTTGCAATGTCAAAAAAAGTGGAGGAGATGAGGGGGATGAAGGAGAGAATTCTAGGTTGTTTCCGTTGTCGCTTTGCCTGTTGTGCAATTTTTCCTGTAACTTATTGAGTCCACTGCGATCGCTGGCGGCTAACCAAAGAATTTGCTCGGCGTGATCTAAAACGGCAAAACAATCTGGTTCGTACCAAAAAGCTATAGGAAATGGCAGGGGATCAATTTTACTAGCGGGTAGGTGTTCAATTTCCCGTGCGACATCATAGCCCAGCCAACCCAACCAACCACCAGTGAAGGGGAGGTGAGGTGGGGGGGCAGGGGGGGCAGGGGGAGCAAGGAGAGAAATTACTTCCTCATCTCCCTTATCTCCCTTATCTCCCTCATCCCTTTGCTGCAACAATTTTTCCAGGAAGGAAAAAACCTGTCCTAGCGATGGTGTCCACATTTGTGGGATGCCATCGACTAGTCGGGGAGCGCCTGCACAGAGAGAATATCGACTGAGTTGGGGATGTTCGATTGGCGTTGGGTAGGGACTTTCCAGTAAGGTAGCAATTCCCTTTGTGGTGGTGGGGTGAAACAAGGCAGCAAAAATTTCGGAACCTGTGCGCTTTTCTAAGGGTAGCGATCGCCAATACCAAGCCTTGGTCATACTATTTAGAAACTTTCAATTTTCAAGGGTGGCAATTTAGACTTTAGTTCCTACAGCTAGCCGTATTCCCCAGAATAAGACTAAAGTTGCAATAGCAAACCAGTCAAGGGCTTTTAATCGTAAGTCGTGCCACTGCACCCGATGTTCGTTGGGACTGGTAAAACCCCTTACCATCATTGCATTCGCCATTTGTTCAGCTCTCAAGAGCAGATTGTCTAACAATCTCTCTGCCACTGTCATCCAAACCTTAAATGCTCCTTTTAATCCCAGCTTTTTCCAATTAATTGCCCTTGTCATTACAGAGCGAAATAAGTTTTGTACTTCTTCTAAAACTAAGGGAATAAAGCGCAAAGATAAAGTTAAAGTTAAAGTAATTTCTGTAACAGGCAATTTCAGACGCCGCAAGGGTTGCATTAAGCTTTCTATGCCAGATGTAATTTCTTCTGGTGCTGTTGTCAGTAGATACAGATTGGTGCTGTAAATCACAGTAAATATAATCGTACTCAGACTGATTCCCAAATCCAAGGAGCGGCGAGTTACTCTGACTAGGCCTTTCTCAAATAGCACGTAGCTGTATTTTTGGCGGCCGCTTGCTTGTTGTTCAACAACATTATTCGAGTTTGCTGGCTGGGTTAATATTTGTTCGTTTGCTGGTAGGCGTGGTTGATAGTCTACACCCATTGCATCGGGACTCATGGCTGCGATCGCCAGAACAAAAAACGATAGCATTAATAGCCAACCCATTTGCTGCCGCCATACTCGTAGGGGAATCCTGGCAAATAAGGTAGCAAAAATCAATATTACCACCAGCAGCACGCGCCAAAAGTTGTTAGCTAATATATAGCTGGTTAAAAAACTCATCAACCAGGCAAACTTGACTCGCGGATCGATTTTATGCAACCAAGTCTGTGGTTGTTCTAAATAAAGTCCAAGTGGTAGCGATCGCAGTAAATCCATTTTAGAGTTAGGAGTTAGGAATTAGGAGTTAGGAGTGAGGAGTTAGGAGTTTTGACTTTAACTCATAACTTTCACCTTGTACCGCTATCAAACTCAAGTCGATAGTGTTCTATAGTTAGCAATTTTGACTTTAACTCATAACTCCTAACTCCTAACTCCTAACTCCTAACTCCTAACTCCTAACTACTAACTTGATTAAACGCGTGTTGCTCGATTAAGATTACCACTTTCAACATCACGAACTTTTTTACTCCGCCAAAGTAAACGAATGGGAGTACCTTTAAATCCTAGCTGTTGCCGGAATTGTCGCTCAATGTAGCGGCGGTAGTTGTCGTTGAAGCGTTTGGCATCGTTGACAAATAAGGCGATGGTTGGTGGTTGGCTACTCACTTGTGTACCATAATAAATCTTGCCCTGACGCCCACCACGAGATGCTGGCGGCGAATGCCAACTCACAGCATCTGTTAATACTTCGTTAATCACTGATGTGCTAACACGACGTTTGTGTGATTCCGCCGCCGTTTTCACTAAATCTAAAATCTTTTCTACCCTTTGTCCTGATACGGCACTCACAAAGATTGTTTCTGCCCATTCAGTAAAATGTAACCGCGCTTGCAGACTTTTTTCGTAGTCGTAGATTGTGTAAGAGTCTTTCTCCACAGCATCCCACTTATTAACCACGATGATGCAAGCTCGACCTTCATCGACAATCCGCCCGGCTAATTTTTGATCTTGCTCTGTGACTCCATCTAAGGCATCAAGTACTAATAAAACCACATCAGCGCGACGAATCGCTTTGAAGGCCCGGTTAATACTAAAGAATTCTGTGCCGTATTCTATCTGTTTCTTTTTGCGAATGCCGGCGGTGTCAATCAAGCGATAAGTTTGTCCGTCACGTTCGAGGACGGTATCAATTGCATCGCGGGTTGTACCAGAAATCGGGCTGACAATTGCCCTTTCTTCGCCGACGAAAGAGTTGAGCAAACTGGATTTGCCCACATTTGGGCGTCCCACAATTGCAACTTTGATTTCGTTAGTTTCTGGGATTTCTCCGGCAACGGGGATGTGATTAATTAACTCGTCGAGTAAATCTCCTGTGCCACTTCCATGAATTGCGGAGACGGGATAAGGTTCACCCAATCCCAATTCCCAAAATTCAGCAGCTTGGATTAGGCCTTGGTCTGGGGATTCACATTTATTTACAGCCAGTAGCACGGGTACTGGTTGTTGACGCAACCAACTAGCAATTTCTTGGTCTGCCGTCGTCGGACCTGTTTGACCATCCACTACAAAAATTGCAGCATTCGCTTCTCTTAGGGCTGTCATTGCCTGTTGGCGAATCAGTGGTAGAAATTCAGTATCGTCGTTAAAAACTAAACCTCCGGTGTCTACCACTAAAAATTCGCGATCGCTCCAGTAAGCATCCATGTAAGTGCGATCGCGTGTCACCCCTGGTTCATCATGGACAATCGCCGTTTGTTCCCCGGCGAGACGATTAACCAGGGTAGATTTGCCCACATTTGGGCGTCCGATAATAGCAACAATTGGCAGTCCCATAAAACCAGGGTAAGTGAGAGACGTAGTATATCACGTACTTACATTTTACTCACTTTAAACTTGAAGTTTTAATAATTTCCCAGGTATTTGGATTTTAGACAATGAAAACTACCGTGCTACCAAGCGCTTCAGCAGACACGCTCAAAAACTCTCATATTCATCGTGATCGCCAATCCAAATCCAATAATAATCGTCACCCTTTTTTAAGGCTAAAGCTCGATACCCACCACTGATACGGGCAGACCAGAGGTTTTTACCAACTTTTTTGAAATGCAAAGATGGATGAAGTGAATTTTCCTGCCAAAGCTGATAAGCTTTCCGCGCTTGCTCTTGCATCTCAGGTGACAATTCGGCATACGCTTTCCAAAAATCAGCCGTCACAAAGGATTTCATCTAGCTCCCTAACGTTGTTTGCTGCAATATCCTCTTCTGCCTGAGCAATAAGGCGATCTAATTTTCCTGATGAAAAGTCTGCTTCAATCTGCCTATCCCACATCTCATCAAGATATTCTTGAAGCCATTTTGCCAGATTGCGAACTTCATCCTCTGGTAATTGCTTGATAGCCGATTCAACTTCTATCCGAGTAGTCATACGACATCTCACCTCTCAAGAGTATGTCCATACTACCTCTAATTGAAGTTTGGAGGATATGGAATAGAAACAGTTTTGCTCCTAAACGACACCTGAGAAACGAATCAAACCACTTGGAGCCTACTTTAACTAGCACACTGAGATAGACTGCGAAGCCTTTTGAGCTTTTCTCCTATTCTTACTAATGCACTGTTGCTAGCAGAAAGACGACCATTGATAACTTGTTCTTGCAATTTTGTCTGAAATATCAGGACGGTATCACAATTAGCGGGGGCAAGACCACGAGCAAGCTGTTCGTTGCCTAGATTAATTGCGCTCTCCATAGTGCTAATGTCAAGATCCAATTTCTGCTCAAGCTCGCTCAAAGCAGCCTCCATCCGCGCAGCCTCTATTTGCTCATTACTACCCGTCGAAGTTTCACCCCCTGCTGATGTTCCACCCCCTGTCGAAGTTTCGGGATAAGGTGCTTTGGGTTCACATCCAGCAAGTGGAACAGAAATTATCAGTGCTATTGGAATTGTCGCTAAAGCCTTTAACCAATTATTTTGCATATCTTGATACCCCAATCAATATTAGCGATCGTCGTAAAAAGAACTTCAAACTCGCAAACTTAACACTACTGGAAATGCCAAACAGTTTAAAGATTGTTGTCTGAAAGCCAATGTGCAAGAAGCATTATTAGCCTCTCACACGAAGCCAGCTAACTGTTTATTATACGGAAAGTTTTCGTCTAATCTTTTTTTAATCCTGATATATCAGGCATTCTAAGGAAATACTGTTTGAATGTACGGAAAACTTCTTTTTCTGATTTTAATTTAGCGATCGCACTGTGCTAGTTGCGTAAGTCCTGCATATTTAAGTACACGAAATAAAAACGAACCGCATTCGCGCAGCGTCTCGTAGAGAAGGACGCAAAGGACATAAAGAAAGAAATTACAAGAGTTTGGCGCAGCCTCACAAAGAAATAGTATTGTGACATTTTCTTACGTCGCACCCTGGTTTAAAAAATAAAAAAGGTAGGAAACCCTACCTTTAACCCAAAAAAAGCATTTTGTAACCAAATACCAAATCAAATATCACACAGGTTTTTGACGAATCCATTGCAAAGCTATGACAAAGGTGTGACGCTTAATTGTCGGTGGATTTCGCTATTAACCCAAGTTCCAATCCAGGCGGATAGCTACCTTCTTGTTTAATACGCTTGATTTGGGCATCTGTGATCCGCAAATTTAATTTTTGCGCTAATGCCCGCACAATATCTCCCCGGTCAATGACACCAGCTACGGCACCAGCTGGAGAAAGTACGGTAATCCAAGATAACTGGTGATTTTCGAGTTTGTTAATGATCTCAGCCACAGATGTAGACTCGGTAACATTAGGTATTTCTGTCAAGGGACGCGCGATGTTGTTTACGGTTTGGGTTTCCCATTGACTCCTTTCAATTAAACGCAAATCGTCAATGGAAACTAAACCCCGGTAACGTCCATCAGAAGCAGCAAAATAAACTTGTAAGGGGGCGGTTTCTAATAGGTATAAATCTGCAAAGGAACGCAATGTCTGGTCAGCATCAACTACCCGATAGTCGCGGGTCATGGCATCTGCCGCGACTACTTTTAGCAAGCTTTCTTGCAGTGTGGTCATGTTGTCATAGCTGTTGGCGTTGCGGACGGCAAACCAACCCAACAGCGCAACCCACAAACCAAGTACTAACTCCCTAGTCAAGAAATCTATGACAAATCCCAAAGCGATCGCACCATAACCCAAAATTTGCCCTGCTCTTGCAGCCCAGTGTACGGCTTGGAAACGATTACCTGTGATCTGCCATAGTGCTGCTTTTAACACTTGTCCTCCATCTAGAGGTAAGCCAGGAATCATGTTAAATAGCGCCACTACCAAGTTAATTCTTGCCAAATCTCCCACCATCATACTGACTGGACTAGTATCAGGTAAAACACTGGCTACCAAACGCAACAGGAAAAACAGTATGATGCTGACCAAGGGACCAGCGATCGCTACTTGAAATGCTTGCACCGGAGTTTTAGACTCTTCTTCTATGGCAGCGATGCCGCCAAACAAAAACAGGGTAATAGAGTTAACTTTAATCCCTTGCGATCGGGCTACTAAGCTATGACCCAACTCATGTAACAACACCGAACCAAATAGCAGCAGTGCCATAACTATTCCTGCACTCCAAGCTATAACATTCCCCCATTCTTGGTAAGCTACCCCAAAATTTAGAGTTGCCAACCCTAAAATCACAAACCACAAGGGGTCTAAAAATAGAGGAATTCCAAATAAGGACCCAATTTTCCAATTTGTTTGCATTACATTGTCCTAAAACTAGATATTTCTAATAGCTCCTACACCGTAATTTTTCCTAAAATTTGGTAAGTATATATTCTAAACATCACTGAATTGATGGTCAGTTCTCAAATGCTCTAATTTCTAGAATAGACAATTAATGCCTGTGAGCAAAACTGTGGAGTGGGGGGATGGGTAAGTGGAGGGATGGGGAGATGGGGGGATGAAAGAGTTTTAAAACTAGAAGTTTCAAGGTCAAAGATTCAGCGGCGAAGCTCTGAGGTTCAACGACGAAGCTCTGAGGTTCAACGACGAAGCTCTGAGGTTTAACGACGAAGCTCTGAGGTTCAACGACGAAGCTCAGAGGTTTAACGACGAAGCTCAGAGGTTTAACGACGAAGCTCTGAGGTTCAACGACGAAGCTCTGAGGTTCAACGACGAAGCTCAGAGGTTCAAACTAGTAATCTTAAATACTCCCTCATCCCCCTCATCTAGCCACTCCGCTCATCTTCACTGGTTAGATGGAAAAAATAAAATTTAAATAATGGCGATATTAGTCAATTTACATTCTGTGGGAGTTCTAGGTACGGTAACTTAGACTATCAGTAGCATTAATGAGATCGTGGTTCTTTCTCCTGCATGAGTTAACTCAATGAGTCCGAAAGAGAGGATTAATCCCGTCCCTCAAGCCATGTAAATCCTCCGCTGATGAAGTAGTCGAGTCCTCTCTCAAAAGAAAGGTTAAGCTTCCTTGCTCAGTTAGAGCAACGACACGGAGGCTGACTAGCTGATGCTCACTCGTTTTTCTTGCTGGAGAAAGAACCAGAATTGCTAATGCAACGTTAGAAGCAAGGCTTGCCTAATTCCAAACCTACAGACGACCGATGTTAGTCAGTCCTAAAACAATGCCAATGCCAATAACATGACCAAAAGCCATCGCACCAACGAATGTTGGAATGCTTACAGGTAATATAGGTAGCTTGGGGCCAACTAAGGGTTTTTCAATCCTAGTACTTAGCAAAAGAACTACTAGGCTACTAAGACTGATGATTATTCCTACTGTGGGAGTCCACACGGGTGTTGGAGGAACAGATGCCGCTGCTGCGAGTAAAGTAGATGAAATCAAGCTTTTGTCTCCTAAATGGAAAAGTTAATGTAGACCTACAAGATTATAAAGTTAGCAGGCGCAAAAGTTTTTGAGATAGTTTAGACTTTTCTGGTGATTATTTTAAATTTGTGAAATTTTCATGCGCGTTAAGATTTGCGGTATCACTCAACCAGAGCAGTCTATGGCGATCGCCTCTCTTGGCGCAACGGCACTAGGATTTATTTGTGTGCCGACCTCACCTCGCTACGTTACGACTTTGCAAATTCAAGCAGCAGTCGCCCAATTACCAGAAAACATTGACAAAATTGGCGTTTTTGCTAACGCTAGCATTGCCGAAATCAGGCAGATAGTTGTTGATTCTGGGTTAACCGGCGTGCAGTTACACGGAGATGAATCACCAGGTTTTTGCTACCAATTACGTCAAGCTTTGCCCAATATCGAAATTCTTAAAGCATTTAGAATTCTTAGTCTTGAGCATCTCGAAACAACAGATAATTACGTAATTTACGTAGATACTTTATTACTGGATGCTTACCATCCACAACAACTGGGTGGTACAGGCAAAACCTTAGATTGGACGATGCTACAGCAATTCAGTCCCAATTGCCCTTGGTTTTTAGCTGGGGGACTAACACCAGATAATATTGTCCAAGCTTTGAGTCAGGTAAATCCTAGCGGCATTGATTTATCTAGTGGTGTGGAAAGCGCACCTGGAGATAAGGATTTAGAGAAGGTAGCACTCTTGTTTGAGCGACTGGGGAGTAGGGAGTTGGGAGTGGGGAGTGTGGGGAGATGAGGGAGATGAGGGAGATGAGGGAGATGAGGGAGCAGGGGAGCAGGGGAGCAGGGGAGCAGGGGAGCAGGGGAGCAGGGGAGCAGGGGAGCAGGGGAGCAGGGGAGCAGGGGAGCAGAGGAGCAGGGAAGCAGGAGAGCAGGGGAGCAGGGGAGCAGGGGAGCAGGGGAGCAGGGGAGCAGGGGAGCAGGAGAGCAGGGGAGCAGGGGAGCAGGGGAGCAGAGGAGAGTTCAATGTGCCAAGTTCAATCCCCTCTGCCCCTGTGCCCCTCTGCCCCTCTGCCTCTTGTGCCCAATGCCCCATGCCCCATGCCCCATGCCCCATGCCCAATGCCCAATGCCCCATTCCCTACATAAACGTTGCTTGATGGCGAATCAAGTTAAAGAGTTCTTCGCGGGTTTTGTGTTCTTCTTGAAACACACCAACCATTGCGCTAGTAACAGTCCAAGAACCCGGTTTCTGGACTCCTCGCATCACCATGCACATATGGCTAGCTTCCATGACAACGGCGACGCCTTGAGGTTCGAGAATGGTCTGAATTGCTTCGGCAATTTGGCGGGTTAGTCTCTCCTGTACTTGCAAGCGGCGGGAATACATCTCGACAATCCGGGCTAGCTTACTTAGTCCCACAACTTTTTGATTGGGAATATAAGCAACGTGCGCTCTACCCATAAATGGCAACATGTGATGTTCGCACAAGCTAAAGAAATTAATGTCTCGGACTAGTACCATCTCGTTATGCCCTTCGTCAAAGATGGCATCGTTAACAAGTTCTTCGAGGGATTGGTTATAGCCACTTGTCAAAAACCGCATTGCCTCGGCTACTCGTTTGGGTGTTTTGAGGAGTCCTTCGCGTTCCGGGTCTTCTCCAACGCCCAATATTATTGTCCGCACGGCGTCCTTCATTTCCTCCATTTGTTCCTCTGTTGGCGGGAACACATTCGGTTGTCGCCCATTGTGGGTATTGCGATCGGGTCTTGGAGTTATGGCTTCTGCTAAATCGGAAATTAAAGGCGATTGAGAGTAATTGGAACCGTTGGAACTAGCGATAGTCATGATTCAGTCTTGGTTATGGTTTGAATTTAGTTATGAGTTAGGAGTTATGAGTTAGGAGTTAAAAATTCTAATTCTTAACTCCTAACTCCTAACTCCTAACTTCGCAATTAGAGTGCCCCTGCACTGGGCATTATGGTCAATTCATCAATAACTGCCTGTTGTGGTAATAGAACTGTGTGGAGAATTGACTGGGCTATAGTTTCTGGGGTTAACATTTTGGAACGGTCTAAATTGGCATTGACTGTTTCTGTGTCCCAAATTTCGGTATTGACTGCGCCAGGACAGATGGTTGTAACACGGATGCCGTGGGCGCGTTCTTCTTGTGCCAAGGTTTGAGAGAGGGCAATCAAACCAGCTTTGCTGACGTTGTATACTCCCCAATAGGGAAATGGTTGCTTGCCGGCAATGGAGGCGATGTTGATAATTGTGCCTCTGCCCCGATCGCGCATTAATGGCAATATTGCCGTAATACACTGAAATACGCTGGTGAGATTCAGGTCTATTACTTGCTGCCAACCTGAGAGGGGAGTTTCACTCAAGCTACCTGTATACGCTATGCCAGCATTATTGACCAAAATATCAAGATCGCCAAAGTCAAGGGCGATCGCTTGGATCTTTTCTTTTACTTGAGAGATTTGCCCTAAATCTAAAGGGTAAGCTTTCGCTTCCACCCCAGTATGTTCTAGGGCTTCCCTTACCGCCTCCAACTTATCCAAAGAACGGCTGACTAAGGCAACATCTATTCCCGCCTTTGCAAAGGCTAAAGCCGTTGCTTTCCCAATTCCACTACTTGCCCCAGTAATCAGGGCGCGTCGTTTTTGCTCGGCACTCATGGTCTCTCCCAATTTTTTGGCAATTCCCAAACCTTATTACCACCCAATTATTCTCATCTTTGAGTTTCCATAGATTAAAGGAATCTAAAAATCTGATGATTTTCATTGAGCAACTGCTATTATGCAGTGCAATAGTTGGTATATTGTGGGTTTTCTCTGTTAAAGACTACAAATCATCGCCGGAGAAATCACCCCGTACATTCAAAGTAAATTACTTAACGAAACAGAATTCAGGAGTCAGAATTCAGAATTCAGAATGAATTTTATACAACTGGCGAATTAATAGACTCTTTTTAGTGCCACACCAAATTTTGAATTTGGTGTGGCACTAAAAATTCGTGGTTCTAGATCCCCCACTCATGAATTCTGACTCCTGAATTCTGACTTCTGAATTCTTCTCTAATAATACAAAAGCCACTCAATCAAATTAAGTAGATTTGCCAAACATGCAAATGCCTATGGCTAATCAGATTGTTAAAAATCTTTAAGCACCATAGGCAATTATAGCATTGCTACTCAGTTAATTAATCATTTTGCACTGCCTTTAATGGGCAACTTCTGTAAAAACACCAATTTTGCGGAATTTTTCATAGCGAAGTTGGCGGCGCTCTGGGGCGGTTAAGCGGTTGAGTTCTTCCAAATTTTCCAACAGCACTTGCTTGAGGGTAGTAGCGGCTTTCAAGGGGTCAGAATGAGCGCCACCGATGGGTTCAGGCAATATCTGGTCGATAATTCCTAAATTTTTCAGGTCGTGGGAAATAATTTTGAGGGCGACGGCGGCTTGGGGAGCTTTGCCAGCATCTTTCCACAAAATGGCGGCACAGGCTTCGGGGGTAGCGACGGTATAAACTGAGTGTTCAAACATCAGTAAACGATCGCCAACACCAATACCAAGGGCGCCACCAGAACCGCCTTCACCGATAACTGTGCAGATAATTGGCACATCTAGACAGAACATTTCCCGCAAATTGTAGGCGATCGCTTCTCCTTGACCTTGGTGTTCGGCTTCCACTCCCGACCAAGCTCCTGGCGTGTCGATAAAAGTTAAAATCGGCATCCCGAACTTGTTGGCGTGTTCCATTAACCGCAATGCTTTACGGTAGCCGCCAGGATAAGGCATACCAAAGTTGCGGGCAATATTGTCTTTAGTATCGCGGCCTTTTTGATGACCCAACATGACCACAGGTTGTCCACTCAGACGCCCGACACCACCAACTAAAGCAGGATCGTCACCACCGCAGCGATCGCCATGCAACTCCATCCATTCATCACTAATTGCTTGAATGTAATCGAGAGTACTAGGGCGGCGCGGATGACGAGCGACTTGCAATCGCTGGGATGGGGATAAACTACTAAAAATTTCCTCACGCAGCTGCATGGCACGTGTTTCTAGTTGACGAATTTGACCAGAAACATCAACGCCATTTTCTTCCGCAAGTTGCCGAATTTGATCGATTCGGGTTGCAAGTTCTGCTAGAGGCTTTTCAAAATCCAACAGTAGCGGTTTACGTTCAGTAGTTGCCATCGTAGGAGTTATGAGTTACGAATTATCTATTTTTTGTCATTGGTCATTTGTCAATTGTCATTTGTCTAAAGCTAATGACCAATGACCAATGACCAATGACTAATGACTAATGACCAATGACCAATGACTAAACCAACAGCGGTCTAAATCCATGTTTCACTGACACCCGACCAATCTGCTCCATTTTGTCTACAGTAATCTGATTGCGTCCCCATGAAAAGTTTGTGTACAACTTCTCAAATTCCAGCAACATGGATTCGGCAAAACAAGCAAACAACTGGCGTGCTGGTACGTCCATATTGACGATTTTCATAATTTTCCAGTCAATATCCAGGGAATGCTCTACAATTCCACCATTTAACACGTATACACCGGGATGTTGAATTTTTGTTGCTAAATTTTTAGGATAACCACCATCAATCAACAAACATGGTTGTTTCAAAACAGTAGGTTCAATTTCTACACCTTTGGGCATACTGGCAACCCAAACTACAATATCAGCTTGGGGTAGTGCTTCGGTCAAACTCATGATTTTTCCTCGCCCCAGTTCGCCTTGTAACTCTTTGAGACGTTCTTGATCGCGGGCTATTAGCAGAAGTTCTTGGACATCTGTTTTCGCATCTAGCCAGCGTGTAACTGCACTGCCAATATCGCCTGTTGCGCCACATATAGCAACTGTTGCTTTTGAGAGTTCAATTCCCAGTTGTTTTGATGCTTCTTCTACCTGCCGACTAATAATATAGGCAGTATGGGTATTTCCTGTAGTGAAGCGTTCAAACTCTAGTTTGATGTTGCGGACTTGGCTAAACTGTTCCAACTTAAAATTTTCAAAAATTATCGAAGAAAATCCGCCTAAAGCCGTAATATTAATGCCATGCTTTTGTGCGTGTGCCATAGCGTTAAGCACTTTGCGCGTTGCTGCTTTGATGCGACGGGTAGCTAGCATCTCTGGCAAAAAGCAAGATTCTACGTAGCGTCCTTCAATTTTCTGTCCAGTGACACTGGTAACAGTAATATTATCAACAATTTGTGGGGGGGCGCTGCACCAAAAGTCTAGCCCTTGATCGGCATATTCTGGGTATCCCAATTCTTGAGCTACTGCTTGAGCGTGTTCTAAACTAGTCAGATGTCCAATTAGACCAAACATGTAATGATTATTAGCCTTGTGCTGTCTTGAGCGCGTGGAATGAGTTGGAAGTTGAAAGTTAGGAGTTGGGAGTTAGGAGTTAGGAGTTAGGAGTGAGGAGTGAGGAGTTAAGAGTTGAGTTGAATGTGAATTAAGAGTTGAAAAGCTTTCAATTTTGTTGATGATTCAAAAATGACGGTTTTGTTCCAGCTTGGAAACCCTTATGGGACAATGTGATTTTTTAATTCACATCATGTGTGAGTTAGCAGTTTCAAGTTCAAGATTGGTAATTTTATCAGTTCAAGCTTTCTAACGCTTAACTCCCAACTCCTAACTCCTAACTCCTAACTCCCAACTCCTAACTCCTAACTCCTAACCCCTCAATTTTTTAAGCGGCTGTGAGTCCGTGGGCTGACAAGCGCATGATCTCGAAAGTTTTGAAACCGATGTTACTTAATGCTTCACCGTACTGAATCATAAAATCTTCTATTAAAGCCTCTTTTTCCATTGCTAAAGTTTTTGCATCATCTGCTACTTCGTTGAGCATTTTCCAAACAAGAGGAAGGTTTTGGCGATTTGCTTGTTCTAATTCAGCTTTGGATTCGACAAAGTGTTCTTTGAGCCAAACTTCTCCAAAGTTGAGATGACTGTATTCATCTTTTACTACACCCTCAGTGATTTTACGAGCAAAATCATCAGCAACGGGAATGTAGATGTTGTATGCTGCGATCGCAAAACATTCGATAATCAAAGACTGAATCAACAAACAAGTGACGACTTTGCCTTGGGCGGCGGCTGTTTGGAAGTTTTGGTGTAGTCCAGAGAAAAATTCTTTGGCAAATTGCAAATCTGGGGTGATTTGCAAATTGCGTCCACAAGCTTCAAATCCTTTCTTGTGGCGACTTTCCATCTTCGATAGACGAATCAATTCTGTTTGGGATTCTGGCAGCAGTTCGGCTAGTTGGATGTAATTTTCATGGGCTTCTTGTTCCCCTTCAATCACGATCGCATTAATTCGGCTATAGGCGTCTTTGTATTTTTCGCTCTTGAAATCAATTTCTTGAGATTGGTCTCTTAGCTGCTGCATGGTATGTTTTCTCCTCTAAAGAAAGAATTATTTGACACCAGGATTCAATTTACCCTATGAACAGAGGGTAATAATCATTGTGGTTTAATTTAACTTAACAAGTAACTATGTTTATAGATTAGCTGTTGCTGGGGTCGATGCTCTAGTACTAAAGAAACAAATGCTTTGCCGCGCAACTGATGTCTAAACCAAACTGGAATTTCAAATCTGGCGATTTTGTCAGCCTAGTAGTGTTACTGCTAGGAGCATTTATCGTTCTACTACCGCTGTTTGTGGTCTTTCTCACCTCCTTTGCACCGACAATGGCAAGCCCAGAAGATTTGTCCAAAAATAACTGGTCTTTAGCTAATTACCTTGCTGCATGGCAGCAAGGTAAATTTTTGCTGGCGTTTGCTAATTCTACCTTGGTAGCGATCGCTGTGACGGCGTTTCAGATTCTGACTTCGGCTTTGGCTGGTTACGCCCTCGCACGGCTAAAGTTTCGGGGACGCCAAGCACTGCTGTTAATCGTCTTGGCAACTTTGGTGATTCCCTTTCAATTGTTGGTGATTCCGATTTTTTTGGTGTTGAAATGGGGACACCTGATAAATACATACGGGGCGCTAATCTTACCCACTGCGGTTAACGGCTTCGGTATTTTCTTATTACGTCAATATTTCCAGACAATTCCCCTGGAGTTAGAAGAAGCCGCAGCCATAGACGGGGCAAACCGACTGCAAATTTTGTGGCGAGTGATGTTACCTTTAGCCCGTCCGGCCTTATTAACACTTTTTTTGTTCACCTTCATCGGCGAATGGAATGATTTGTTTAAACCTTTAGTGTTTACCACACGACCGGAATTAAGAACGGTGCAGCTGGCGTTGGCTGAGTTTCAGGAGCAATTTACGAATAATTGGCCTTTGATGATGGCAGCGGTAACAATAGCCACAGTGCCAATGATGGTATTATTTTTGATCGGTCAGCGTCAGTTTATTCGGGGTATTGCCACCGCAGGGATTAAGAATTAAGCAGCAAAGGCTGACGCCGAGTAATACAGCGTTTTGCAGCTAAAGGACTTCCAACTAAAAAAATATTCCATGATTGTGTCAGGAAACCAAGCAGACCAAGCAGAGGAGGAAGAATCTGATAGTCGTTTTCGGTCTGAAAATTGGATAATTTAATTTCTGGATTTCCCTAAATGAAGTACACATGTAAGGGCACAACATTGTTGTGCCCTTACTATGGACGATCGTCTGTACCTCACTCATTTGCAATCTGCTATATCAGATTAATTCTCCTGTAAAGACGCGATTAATCGCGTCTCTCCGTCAATTCTTAATAGAAATCCACGAGAAAAATGTCAACTTTTATTACACACTCCGTAATTCTTACAGACCAACTTGAACCAATAATTATCCACATTCCGTAAGGAACCCAAATAATCATGAGTTCTCAACCAGTCTTAGACCCTCAAACATTAGAGCAGTTACAAAACGAGATTCAGGAGAAATTTAACGAAACCTTAGAAAACGCTGACTTCAATTCACTACTTGAAAAGTACGGCATATTACAAGATAGAGTCTTGAGAGTTTATTGGCAGTTTAATCTTGACCCAAATCAACTGATATCTGATGATGCAGTTGATGAGCAGCAAGCCAATGCGTTATTGCCAACAACTCCAAAAACTCCAATACCAGAAATTGTGTTAGTTAAAAAAGCGTGGTGTATTCCTTGTCCAACAAATAACAACCCCTTAGGCTGCGCCTGTTAAATAGTTCACTCTTTGTACTGTAAAAAGTTTATCCTAGTCAGTGATTCTGATTTGTTGAGCGCGAGTTTGTAATGTCTCAAAATCGTAGCACTTGGTACTGGGACTTTGGGATAGTGAGTACTCTAGGAATTGCTGGAGTACTCACTTACTGTGAGGGTTTTGCTTTAGCCCAAATTCAAAAGGATGACACCCTTGGAGTTGAAAGTTCAATCATTACACCAAAGTTAATTGATGGTCACTCTATAGACCAGATTGATGGAGGCGCAATTCGTGGTAAAAACTTGTTCCACAGTTTTGAAAAATTTTCTGTCTCTGCGGGAAAAACAGCCTATTTTAACAATTCAATAGATACTCAGAATATTATCAGTCGAGTCACGGGCAATTCTATTTCTAATATAGATGGCATTCTCAAAGCTAATGGTGCTGCCAACCTATTTTTGATTAATCCCAACGGCATTGTTTTTGGAGCAAATGCTTCTTTAAACATCGGTGGTTCATTCGTGGCGAGTACGGCAAGTAGTTTAAATTTTGCTGATGGTATAAAGTTTAGTGCTACGGCTCCTGAATCTGCACCTTTGCTAACAGTAAGTGTTCCTATTGGCTTACAATTTGGAGCAACTGCGGCTCCCATTCGCAATCAATCCCAAGCAAGTCCAGAAGGCGCAACTAATACCTTAAGACAAGGTGTTGGTCTACAGGTACAGTCAGGTAAAACCTTGGCATTGATAGGCGGTGACATAACACTAGAGGGCGGAAATTTAACGGCAAAAGCAGGAAAAATTGAGTTAGGAAGCGTCGCTCCTAATAGTTTGGTCAGTCTGAGTTCAACGAATCAAGCTTGGACATTTGGATATGAAGGTGTTGAAAATTTTCAGAATATCGAACTAATCAAGTTAAATGAAATTCCATCTACTGTAGATACTAGTGGCGAAAGTGGCGGCGATATCCACTTGCAAGGCAAGAATGTGCTGGTAACTGACTGTGCATACGTGTTAGCTATTACCTGGGGAGTGCAACCAGGAGGAACTTTGGCACTGAACGCTTCTGAGTCTGTAGAACTCAAAGGAAATGTGTTGTTTTCTACTGGAACTTTCAACACCGGAAACTCTGGAAGCATAAATATCACTACCAAGAAGTTCATTGCCAGAGATGGAGCGCAAATATTTATGTATAATGTCGGCTCAGGACTAGCGGGGGAATTGACTATAAACGCCTCAGATTCAGTAGAACTTATCAGCGGCATCCCCATTCCTCTATTTCAAGATGGTAGTGATTTACTATCCAGTGGATTATTTAGTGAAACTTATGGCAGTCAAAATGCAGGCACCATAACAATTAACACTGCAAAGTTGCGTATCGAGGGAGGAGCAAGAATATCAACAAGTTCTGAAGGCATCTATCAGTTTCGTCTGAACCAATTTACACCAGTTACAGGAAAAGGAGGAAAGTTGACGGTGAACGCCTCTGAATTTATAGAACTAATTGGAACCTCACCAAATGGTTCTAAGCTCAGCGGCTTGTTTTCTGGAACTCAAGGGCCTGGAGATGGGGGAGACTTGACGGTAACAACAGGCCAATTGATTATCAAAGATGGGGCTGCAATAACTGTTAACAGCGAAGCTCGAAAGGATGTAATTTATGTTGTGGGAGATCCAAAAAATTTAGGGAAAGCAGGCGATTTAGATATAACTGCTAACTCTATATTGCTGGACAACAAAGGAAAACTCACATCTAATAGTGAATCAGGCAAAGGTGGAAATATTAGGTTACAGCCACGAGATTTGTTATTGATGCGCGGCAACAGTCAAATATCGACTAACGCCGGAGGTGATAAAACTGGCGGTAACATCACCATCAATGCACCTAATGGCTTTCTTGTCACCCCTCTTTTTGGAAATAGCGATATCACGGCCAATGCCTTCTCTGGCCCTGGTGGTAAGATTGCGATCGCCACTAAAAATATCTTTGGATTTGTGCCACGCACTCGTGCAGAGGTAGAGAGTTTAGATGCACAACAAATAAACCCAAATAACCTGCCAACAAGTGATATCACGGCATTTTCTCAGCAAAATCCTTCCTTAAATGGCACTGTACAAATTAATTCACCAGATGCAGATCCCAGTAAAGGATTAGTGCCATTGCCGGTAAATATAGTTGATGCTTCCCAGCAAATTGTTGCTGGTTGTGGTTCTGGTGCAAAAATAGCCAGGAGTTCATTTACTCACAGTGGGCGTGGAGGAATAGGAGCCGATCCTACACAGCCGTTGATAGCTGATGCAGTGCTAGCAGATTGGATAACACTAAATCCAGAAACTGAAAACCGTGCTGAAGGAATCGAGAATAAAGATATTCAGGGGCAACGAAACACAGACGATTCACAAAAAGTTGATTCTGTCAACAAACCTAGTGAAATTGTCGAAGCCCAAGGCTGGATATTCGATGCCAATGGTAACGTGGTTTTGGTTGCTGAAGTACCCACTGGGATGCCTCATAGTTCGTTACTTACTGTTGCGTCTTGTCCAGCTAATTGAAAATTGACTTTGTTGCTACCTCAAATAAAAGTTTTAACCATCTGGTGAATCACCCCTTATAGTTCCTAATTCAATAGTCAAATATAAGCAGACCCGCTCATATTTTTCAAAATAGGCATTTTGAACCCAGCTTTCGCACCTTTTCATGAAAAAATGCGTAATTTAATCCTGAAAACGGGTATTACAAATAAGTGCTTTAGATTAAATAGGTTTGTAATGATGATTTTAGACTTGAGAAAAATTGGTGCTGTGTGTGCTGTATTTTTATTAGTCAGCGTTAGCAGCTTTCACAAATCAGCGGTAGCTACTATCAACAATCAGTCCCAATTGATAGCACAAGGACAGACTAGAATCCAGCCACATCCAGTTTTTAAGTCGATTTTGCCCAAGTTGCAGCAAAAAACTCAAATTAAGATTTTATTGCCGAAGTTTATTCCTGAATCGGATGGAGAAAACCCAATTTACGCAATTATAGAAACTGCTAGCCAAAAAAGGTACGATATTTTACTTGGTTTTAGTCCCGACTGTAGTGGTGGAACTGCTTGTCGTTTGGGTGTGCTTTCTGCTGAAGCGGTAACCCGGAAAACACCACAGCTGACTGGTAAAGCCGTGTCTTTAGCTAAGGGTATTACTGGCTATTTTGTGGATTTTAATTGTGGTGCTAATTGTTCAGATGCTACCTTGACTTGGCGACAACAGGGTGTGCAGTATACTGTTGGATTGAAAGCTGGCGATCGCACTTCTTTAGTGAAAATGGCTAATTCTGCAATTAATCCCTAAATACGCGGTATCAATTCTCAATAGCCGTAACAATCGAGTTACGGGGTATTCTTCTATGATTGAAGTGGAATGTTCATTCGAGGGGTCTTGCTTTATGCAACTGGAAGAGTATTTCAACGTGCTTGCAACCGATGACATCCGACTCAAAGGAACCCGCATCGGGATTGAGAGCATTCTTTACCAGGGCAAACGCATGTGTGACTCGTTCCTAAGCCAATACATAACTTAGGGTGAGAACGCCAAGGAACAGAACCTTGAAAACCTCATAACTAAACCTGGGATAGAGGTGAAAGTCCTCTCCTACAAGGGTAGTAGTGACTCCCGACCTGCCCACAGCGACCAAACTCGGAATTTTGGAGACTGAAGCTGGGAACAGGGCGCAATCAGAGCCAAAGCAGATCAGGCACACTGGCGCTAATGGGGAGATAGTACGGATAAACAAGACCTCTAAAAGCGTCTGATGCCCAAGCGGTAATCTGAATAAATTATACCGACTTCATACTCTAATCTCGCGGCAATATATGCGTTTTAGCCGCAAAACCCTTGAGATGAGTATAGGCGAAGTGGTCTATCCTACGTTATCGCAAATCTCAGGTTTGGAACGAGTAAAAACGATGCTGAGGTCTGGGGACTGGTCGTCGCATTCGTCAAGACAACGCCCCTCTTAATTTCTCTGTTTTACGGCGTCTATCTTTGAATCTTTTAAGTCGAGACACTTCGGTACGTGGAAGTATTGCGATGAAACGATATCGCGCCGGATTAGACAATAATTATCTAGCTAAAATCATCGCTACTGTCTAGGTCATTTCAAGCAGAAGTAAAACCATAACTATTCAATGGTTTTAGGTTGACTAAAACCAGCTTGGCATGACAAAAAACTAGTAAATGCACAGCCGTAAAGATTTGGGACGTATCAAATGCACCGATGAGTTACCATGCAAAAAAATAATTGTTTGTCAAATAAATTTAGATGCGTTTACCCTGCAAGTCAAAGCACGTTATAGCAAGACAATTGATGACGCTACTTGGAAGATTACTGAAGAAGAAATTGAGAAAAATCAGATTTTAGTTTGTATTTATATACAAGAAAAAATTGAGATAAATCAAAATAGTTATAGTTTAATCTATGCAGGATTTTTACCTACTAGCTTGATGAAAAACCAAAAAGAAGTTTATCTACGGATAAATGATTTGTTATACATAGGCGGATTACAAAACTATTTGTATTCAAATTTTGTTGATTCGCCAACATTGAGCTTTTGAACGAGTGTGCGATCGCGCTAACGTACTTCCTCATCTTCATCTTCCATCTGCTGCAACCGCTGTTCAAGGAGCCAACAATAGTAGTCTAGGACAAGACTAGCGATCGCCCTCACTCCCGCACCGGATACCGTCGCATCATCTCTGCAACCGCCACCGCCTCACCGTCTGCTGTATAGAACCCATTTGGGATCTGTGAGGACGAGCTAAGATAAAAAATAAATGCCATATTCCAGTAGCTTAAGCGACAAAGAGTGGGAACTCATAGAACCATTACTGCCCCAAAAGAAGAAAACTAAACCGCCTTTGTGGACAAAAAGAGAAATTCTGGATGGCATCTTCTATCAACTGAAAAACGGCTGTAATTGGTGTGATCATCCCAAATGGGTTCTATAAGCTTATAGGAATTTTTTAGTAAGATTAACAGGAGAGTGAACTTTATGCTAAACTCTTTTGAGTCCGCCCTCTACAAACGTTTACAAGATTTTGAATTAGATGACCCAACCCATGAATTTGGATTTACGCATCATCTCATGAAAAATCAGGGCTGGACGCAGACCTATGCACACAGAGCGATCGCAGAGTACAAAAAATTTGCATTTTTAACAGTGGTAGCTAATCATCAAGTAGTGCCATCCGATCAGGTCGATCAGGTGTGGCACGCTCATGTGCTGCTAACACAGTCTTACTGGGAAGAATTCTGCCCAAAGGTGTTGGGGAAAAAACTGCACCATCATCCGGCACGGGGTGGACGGACAGAACGTGCAGAATTCCATCACCTGTACGTGCAAACAATTACTAGCTATCGCTATTTTTTTGGTTCTCCACCAGAAGATATTTGGTCACCCCCCGATGTTCGATTTGGTGCAGAACTAAAGATGCGACGAGTTAACTTAAGCGAGCATTGGGTGATTCCCAAACGTTTGCCTCAATTGCGGCTTGCTCAACCCTTAGGCGCGATCGCAATAATTACCTTTGTGACTGTTGGCTGTGTAGATGCAGGTCAAAAATCTACCCTTGGGCGATTTGTGAGTGATTTAATCGCCAATCATTCTATAACCATTTTGAGTGTATCTATCCTCCTTGGGCTGATTTTGCGTTACTGGATCCGCATACCTAGCAAACAACCACAAAAGCCTCAACTGGATATTTATGAAATGGCTTATTTGGCAGGTGGGAAATTGCGAGCAGTAGAGTTAGCAATTACACAACTCGTGCATCAAGGATATCTGCGCCCAAATTTGCGCCATCGTACTTTGGCGATCGAAAAAGCGCTTACCCCTGGAGCAACCAATTTGGAACGACAGGTGATGCAACAGGTTCATCAAACTCCACATTTACAGAGCCTACGGCAAACAAGCAAATACAAAACCGATTTTCTCCAAAAACGATTGGAGGAAGAGAAACTTTTGCTCACAGGGTGGGCAGCCACCATCGCAATGAGTTTTGGACTCTTCTTCATAATCACAATTTTGGCTGGAGTAGCATCATTTTTTCTAAATAAACCATTGATCAAAATCGCCGCATTTGTGGATATCATTACAATACTGTGGACAGCCATCGGTATTATCACTGCCTGTTGTCTTGTCCCTTCTGTCCGAACTCGCTGGGGTAGTAAGATACTTGCAGACATCAAAAAAAATCACGATGTCTACGATGTGACACAAAGATTTGCCCTTTATGGCTATGGGGTGCTGTCGGGTGGAGCGCTGGACGATTTAAAGCAGATGTTTAAAGCAGACGACGCGGAAGCTGCTTCAGGGGGCTGTGGCTGCTAGCTCGATCTCACCTGAAAAATTGCCAAATGTTCTTCGCCTTTGCGGCCGGCGATGGAATCCTTCGCAGCCTTAAACAAGATGATATCGAAGTAGGGTAAAAAGCTATCCAAAATTGCCTGTGGCTTGATGCCAAATGGGGGGCCATCTAACCGATTATGGCTATAAAACAGGGCAATCAGTTGACCATTGGGACGTAGTAAATTTTTTACAACCCGTACATATTGCGATCGCAGCGTTGGATCGATGGCACAAAAACAAGTATGTTCTAATACGTAATCAAAACTATGTAGAAATTCTGCTTCCAATTCAAAAATGTTGCGTTGTAAAAAGTGAACCTTCAGTTCTCGTGCTTTGGCAATAGTAGAGGCACGCGCAATCGCGCTGGCAGCAAAATCAAACCCAATGACATCAAACCCTGCTGTTGAAAATAACATCGCATCCTGTCCGCTTCCACAGCCTAGAACTGCCATTCGTCCAGGCTTGGGGGCTTGAGATGATGCCAGAAGATTGATCAATGGTGGAGCCGGACAGCCCAAATCCCAAGGATCTCGGTTTTCTTGATACCGTTTTTCCCAAGCTTCAGCGCTGAGGTCAATCATGATTGAATTCTAAAACAGCAACAATCTCAAATTAAAAATGACTATGGTGATTTTGTTTTGTTTGTTCTATCATTTTTTCAATAACTGTGGCAAGTTCTTGCCGACCAATAAAATGTGCGATCGCCCTCATCACCCTCCACGCCACCTGATTCCCAATCTTTCACACACTCAAGCGGCTTTTTAGAATGAAAAAAGCAATTAGTAAAACTGCTTTTCAAGGGTATCAGTTAGAATACTTTCGCCAGAAAGCAGCGAAAAGTCGCTTCCTAGAGATTTCAAGTTTGACTTTGCTTGTAGATGCATTCTACTTTCCCTAAAACTTCCATACATTTGGCATCTAAATCCCACTTTGCCTTTGCTCAGTTGCTTTAATAATGCTTGACAAAAACCATAAGTGTTTGTTTGGGTTGATGTAAAATGATTTAAGTCCACTGACTGTAGTCAATCCTAACCATACATACATTTGATTGATAAAGCAAGACTTTTATTGTAGTAATTTTACGGTTCTTTAGAGGATGGCTAGGACAGGATACTTAGCTGCGTTGCGTGGATTTGAGTTAAAAAATTTGACTTTTGGATATTGTCTATCGTAATGATAGTTACGGTGTTGTGAAGATCGTGCGTGCGATCGCCCCCAATGGCATTTGCGAGTCCAACAATAGGCTATCAGCTTGTTGTATGGCGTTTGGCTGGCCTGCGCCTTAAAAAAACTTGAATTTTACAACTATTTCAAGAGGAAATTATCTCAGAGTCTGCCATTTATAAAAGAAGACAATAAAAGGCGCAAGTCCCCAATAAGATGCGAACAATTGCAGAAATTAACGACAAAATTAGCCGCCAACGTGCGGTAGTGTTGACAACCGAAGAATTAAAAGCGCGAGTTATCGAAATCGGTGTTACTAAAGCTGCTAAAGAAGTTGATGTCATTACCACTGGCACTTTTGAGCCAATGGAATCAAGTGGTGCAATTATCAATCTTGGGCACACTGACCCCCCGATAAAAATTCGCCGTTGCTGGTTAGATGGCGTTCCAGCTTACTCTGGTTTTGGAGCAGTAGATTTGTATTTGGGTGCCAGTTGTGGTGTGGAAGCGATTGATGGCGAAGAAGTCCGAGAACGCGGCGGCGGTCATGTCATCCAAGATTTGATCGCTGGCAAACCTATACATGTCAGAGCGCAAGGACAAGTAACAGATTGTTACCCCAGAGCGACATTTGAAACTACAATTACTAGTCAAACAATCAATCAATTTTATTTATTTAATCCGCGTAATCTTTATCAAAATTTTATTGTTGGTGTGAATGGTGGCGATCGCCCACTTTTCACTTACTTGGGGCCTTTACAACCACGTCTGGGGAATGCCGTTTACTCTAATCCCGGTGCAATTTCCCCCTTACTCAACGACCCCGATTTACAGCTCGTTGGTATAGGTACAAGAATTTTTTTAGGCGGTGGTGTTGGCTATGTCGCCTGGGAAGGCACTCAGCACTTTCCCTTACAAAAGCGTTTAGCCAATCGCACACCCATTGGGCCTGCTGCTACTCTGGCTTTAATTGGCGATGCCAAGCAAATGGATGCTCATTGGGTGCGGGGTTGCTACTTCAAAAGTTACGGGCCTTCATTGATGTTAGGCGTTGGTATACCACTCCCCGTATTAAATGAACAAGTAGTTGAACACTGTGCCGTACAAGATCGAGACTTAGTAGCCCCAATAGTAGACTTTTCCATTCCCCGGCGTGTCCGTCCCACCTTTGGTTTAGTGAGTTACGCTCAACTTAAATCAGGCCGGATCGCCATCGAGGGCAAAGCAGTACGCTGTGCCCCCTTAGCGAGTTTGTTTTTTTCCAGGCAAGTTGCCCAAGAGTTAAAACAATGGATTGAAGCAGGTAAGTTTACCCTTACAGAACCAGTTTCTCCAATTCCGATGGAGCGTTCTTTTCTACCGCAAGATCGTTGGACGGATTTTTGATCCTGGGGAGTGAGGAGTGAGGAGTGAGGAGTTAGGAGTTAGGAGTTAGGAGTTAGGAGTGAGGAGTTATTATTCTCCCCTCTGCTCCCCCCTGCTCCCCCTGCTCCCCCTGCCTACTCTTGGGGTGGTTTCGGTCGCTTGATGGGCTTAGGAGTGGGTGTTTTGGGTATAGGTTTTGACACTATAGGAGTGTCGCCACCTGCGCTGCCTTTCTTGATGGGACGGGGGGTTTCGCTACCGCGTCTGGGTGGGAATGGTTTTCTACCACCACGAGGAGCTCCTTTAAATCCTGGTTTGCGTTTTTTGGGCAAATCAGCGATCGCCTCAGCTTTTTCTACAACTAAAACATCAGCTTCCCGCTTAGCTTGAAAGTCCCAGAATTTTCCCACTGCTTTGGTGGTCAACACACCCCTCAATTTCAACTTAAAATATTTGGGTTTGTCAGTTGGTTTGCGTGGAGCTTGCCTAATTTTGACTACCAAGCTCTTAGCATCAAAAGACTGGTATACTACCTCACCACGAACAGAAAAGCCACCATCTGCAATTTCTGATGAGGGTATCAGGGCACCTGTACTGAGTTCAGAATTGAGTTCAGAGTTTTCGGATAAGCCATCATCGGGCGTTTCTACCCCTTGTGACTCCGAGTCTGGCTCGTCCTCATCTATAAAGTTTTTAGCCAGATTTTCTGGCTCCCAAACTCCAACGATTTGGATGTGCAAAGTATCATTTTCTTGTCTTGTACGTGGATATACTACCCACAGATGTTCTTTCTCTAAGTCTAGGTGATTCTTGACTAGGCTCATAATCCGTCCTAAAAGGACGGCGTTGAGTTCTACACCATCTGGGGTCAGCAGTGTACCTTGGGTAAATTGTTCGCTGCTAGCATGATAACGGCCTCGGACTAAGCCGATGGCTCGATATTGCATCGGCTCACTGGGAGGCGGAATCGGTTGTTGTCGATTAATCAAGCTCCCATTTGAGTCAGTTTCGGTGGAGTTAGCAGGGGAATTTTCAACTTTAGAGGACAGGGCTGCTACTGTATTAACACTAGCGGCTGCCTCTATTTTATTGAGACCCTGGTTAGAGGCAGAAGAATTAGAAGGTTCAGGCAACGGCATCAGGTCGGAATTCATAAAAACTCCTTGCGGCGGAGACACATCCCACTGTGGGATTTTACAAAGGCAGCTGGAAAGAGCGTTTGTGCGGCTGATGAAAGTATATTTACTTTTCACAAAGTCACACCAAAGTACTCTAACAATCCTAAAGGCGCTAAATTTAGTGTGTAAACACTAAAAGTCTAATCTAGCGCCGAGACACTAGTTTCGGAAGCATATCATAGCTACAATTCTGACGGCTCCTCCTAAAGTCATCACTTACTTTAGCAGTGTGGATAGTTAATTGTTATAAAATTCACAGGCAATGGGTGATATTCCGCAAAGTTTTGGAAATTTTTAACTTTACAAAACTTTGAGCAGAGAGCCGTACTCCTTCTAGGGGTAGGAGCGTCAACAAATTTAAATCATAATGTCATTAGAGTTCAGGAGAAAGACAAAACTGTGTCTCAACCGCGCAATCGCTGGGTAGTTCAAGTTATCTTGGTGCTGGCAATTCTTGCTTTTGTGGGTGTTTCGGTGATTCCCATATTTGGAGCGCTTAATAATGCGCCATCTTCAAGCCAGAATAACCCTAGCACCAGAGGCAGTTTAACTTCCTCTGACCAAAAATCAAAATTAGAAGATCAAGTACGAGGATATGAACTGGTTTTACAAAGGGAACCAGAAAATCAAACTGCGCTCAAAGGTCTATTAGAGGCGCGGCTACAATTACTCAGTCAAAAAGAAAAAGGTTCGGTTAAACCATCTGATATTCAAGTTGTTATTGAACCTCTAGAAAAGCTTGCTAAACTGAATCCCGAACAGTCAGAATACGCAGTGTTGCTGGCTCAAGCCAAGCAGCAAATAGGCGATCGCGAAGGAGCCGCCCAAGCTTATCGCTCGGTTTTAGACACGAAACCTGGTGATTTGAAGGCTTTACAAGGAATGGTGGCTCTGTTGATGAGTCAGCAACGCCCCGAAGCAGCCATTGGTTTGTTGCAAGAAACTCTCACTCAGGCAGCTCAAGCAAATACAAATCAGCCTGGAAGCATTGACACAGTTGCTGTGCAAGTGCTGTTAGGTTCTGTTCACGCCTCCCAGAAACGCTACGCCCAAGCCGCCTCTGCATATGACCAAGCAATTAAGAAAGATCCTAAGGATTTTCGCCCCGTTGTGGCAAAAGCAATGCTGCTGAAACAACAGGGCAAAAACGCACAAGCAAAACCTTTATTTGATAGTGCCGCAGCTTTAGCACCTGCTCAATACAGAGACGAAATTAACAAAGCTGCAACTGCTCCTTCGGCTCCTAATCCTGCTGCACCTAGCGCACCTTCACCGGAAAGTAAACCTAAGTGATGGGGATTGGGAGGTGTGGGAGGTCTGGGAGGTGTGGGAGGTGAGGGAAGTATAAATTCTCTTTCTCCCCACACTCCCCATACTCGCCCATCCCCCCACACTCCCCACGTCCCGTCACACTCCTTCAATGGCAGCAACGATACCAAAGACCAAAAACAGACATCCGCCAGTAAGAGTGAGTTGACGCTCGGAAATGCGACCGGCGATCATTTTGCCGCCGATAACAGCGATCGCTGCACAAATCGCATGTCCCAAAATTGCACCTATGGTCACTCCAATTGGGTTATTGCCGGCTGCTAGGGCAATGGTGGCAATTTGAGTGCGATCGCCCCACTCTGCCATAAATGTTAATCCAAAAGCCTCTATTAAAATTGCTAAGGAACTTTTTTGCTTTGGTAGCTGCAAATCTGCCTGTTTCACCGCAGCTTCCGCCTCTTCTACAACTTCAGTATCGCAACTAGAGGCAGACATTTTACTCGCGTCGTACAACAGTTTGAGACCAAAGGCGATAAACAAAGTTATTTCCGCATAATGAATGTAAACTTTTGGCAATAAAGACGCTGCTTGTCCAAATAGCACCGAAAGGATTGTCATCGCGGCTAAAGCAGCTGTCACTCCTGCAAATACCAACCTACGGGGGTGGTGCATTGCCAAAATCACAGCAATAAAAAATGTTTTATCACCTAGTTCTGAAACTGTAATTAATAACAAACCTGCGGTAAAAGCTGTTAACACTCTCTCAAGCTCCTGAAGAATCGTTTACCGATGTGAAGCTTGATGAGAACCAAAAGACCTCACCAAGTTTACACTTTTCGGTGTGAACTTAGTGAAGGTCTCGCTTTCAAATATTTATTACTTGCCACCTGAACCAGGCTCATCGCCAGTATGTTGATTCAGATGTACTGGCTTTTTAATTTTTTGCCAGCAGCTACTCCCCTTCTCTTGCGAGTTTGATTATACATCTATTTCAAGTACAAGTCAAGGCGGCAGATAAGTGAAAACATACACTTAAATTAAGTGGTTACTGAGGTAAAAACTCATCATTTGTGACTTCTAGTAGTTGGTATGGACAGTTCACAGGAAAGGATTCCACTAACAAACCAGTTTCAGCTTTTGCTTGCTTACCCGCTTGTGTATAACACTCCACAAAAATGCTCTCAAGATAGGATTTGAGACTAGGCGAATCATCTAGAGCTTCTTTGACACGTCTACGATGTTCAATGATGCTTCCTTCCCAACTACCACTTCTGTTGTCAGGCTGAAATTGCCATTTGAGCAAATGCACTAGAATAGGACTTACGCACTGTACAAAAGAACTATTTTGTGTGTCAACGTAAATACGTTGTTCCAGGCTTTTGGAGGTTGCTTTTGATTGCTGGCGATCGCCAAAATATGATTGAAAAACCTAGATAAAAGCTTTGAAAACTCTATCTGCCATTTTTGCTTTTATGTCAATGCGTAAGTCCTATAGAATTACAATCAGATTACTTTTGAGACTCCAGCGTTCACTCCTTCCCATATCGGCAATTTCTTCGATGAGATTCTCCCAGTCCACATCCGCGTAGTCTTGACTTTGCAATTTTTCCAAAGTCGTGTTTATCCATTGGAAATAGTCGGTGTCATATAGGGCTTGGAAATGCGCTTTTAGGGAAGACATGGCAGTTTCCATTGGGAATGGTTAGATAATCTTTACAATTAACATCGGTGTGTTAAGAAAGTGTAATGCACTCTACAGTCCAACCAACTTTGCACTTAGTTCCCACATGCGATCGCCTTTTTCATCATCGCGGGCTTGAGGAGAAACCTTTTGAGCAAAGGACTTGCCATCTTTTTTCTGACGATTTCCCCAACTCCAATAAACACCGGATTGATTATATTCAGGATCGGCAACCACCGCAGCAACCCGTTCTCCTGCCAACTCCTGAGACACATATCCCCCGGTGATGTACTTTTGGAATAATGGGAAAAGTTTCTGAAACAGGGGATAGTGGTTTCTAAATAGTGGCGTTTCTGCAACACATCCCGGATAAAGAGAACTGAAAACAATATTGGTTGACTCGTGATAGCGCCGATGCAGTTCTTTCATGGTCAACACGTTACAAACCTTGCTGTCTTTGTAGGCTTTGACGGGTTCAAATTTTTTGCCGTCAATCATCGAAATTGGGTCTTTAAATCCCTCTGCAAAGCCCTGAAAATCGCCCAAGTCTGGACGCGGCGGAATCTTCCCACCGAGTTCGTCTGGATTGTGGGTAACAGTTCCCAAAATCACCAGCCTTGGCTGTGAAGATGACTTCTGCAAATCCTCTAACAAAAGGTTGCACAAAAGGAAATGCCCAAGATGATTGGTAGTGACAGTTAACTCATAACCTTCCGGGCTTCGTAATGGTTCTTTGATTAAGGGCATATAAATTGCCGCGTTGCAAACCAAAGCATCCAGAGATCTACCGGTTGCTCGGAAGTTATTTACAAACTGTCGAACGCTTTCCAAGGAGCCAAGGTCAATATGTATGCTGGTATAGCTGTTGTAAGGGATGTCCACAGCTTGGGCAGCTTGTTGTGCCTTTGCTAAATCCCGACATGCTAACACCACGTACCATCCCCTTTGGGCAAGAGCTTTTGCAGCGTACAAACCGACCCCCGAAGAAGCGCCGGTGATTACAACTGTTGATTTCCTATCCTGTGCCATTGTATTGAGACTCTGTTAATCACCTTTTTCTATCTCCTGGATTTTACATCACTGAGTTACCACCTCTGATTGTTCCAGGTGTTATGCTTGGCGATCGCTTCTCACTAACAATACCTTCTATACCAGACGCTACGCCTAGCTTGCTTCGACTTAGAAGTACGCAAAATCGAAAAATGCCTTGATTCGTAGGTTGGGTTGAGCCAAGTAGACACCTAACCTACAAAAAAATAGCGAATATTTTATAATCAAGACGTTTTAGACCGTTTCTGGTCTATTATCCAGTTTTCTTTTAAGCATCTCTTCCATTTCTCTAAAATCTTCTTCAGTTTGGGGAAATGGATATTTTGGACTGTGAGGATTTCCTCGGTTAATCAAAGCCTCTATGGCATCATCATCTTCTCGATGAGCCAAAACGTAGGCTCTTAGCTCTTGACGGCTCATTTTGCTGAAGTCAGGTTTCGTCATCGTTAAACTTCCATTGACCATCTAGGAAAATCAGAATTTCTAGGCTCTCAGTTACACCAGCAAGGATAAATACTGTCTTGGTATTTAGATTGTACCGAAATACATGGATAGGCTGATATCCATCTGAGAGCATCTGGCATACTCTGACGCAGGTAAGAGCCTGTTCTACACTAGGCATACATTGTTATAGATTATAATAGCGAGTTCCACTATACCAGAATTTATATATTCTATAAATTCTGGCTATATAAGCTAACTTTTGTTATATTCTATATAGTCAAAAAAAATAGATTATAGAATATGATGCCAGTAGTTACAATACCCGATCTTATTTACAAGCGGCTTCAAGCCATTGCTGTACCTTTAGAGGACACACTTATCACTGTTATTGAGAAGCTATTGAATGAGCATGATGCACGTGAAAAATCTCAGCAAGACTATAAAATAGAAAATTATTCTAAAACTGAAAATTATTCTGAGACAGAGAATTATAAAATTCTCGACCCTGATAGTCCTAGCAACCTCCGCCATACCAGAGTGCTGCGGGCGTTAATCGCCGATCAGAAAATTGATAAACCAAATTGGAATAAAATTGTGGATAAAGCGCACGAAATTGCTATCCAACAAGGGATGTCCGTAGAGGATTTGATTAAACTTACCCGTTTCCGTATTGTTCAAGGTGAAAAAAAGGAAGATGGTTTTCACTACCTACCAAAGTCAAACATTTCAGTGCAGGGAGTAGGTGCAAATCTTGCATGGCGTAACACGTTACACTTGATGAAAAACCTGAAATTACCGATTGAAATACACTTCGAGTGGCCCAATAAAGAGGGAGCAGCGCATCCTGGTGAAAAGGGTAAACTCTTTTGGAGTCAAAAATAGGCTGTAAAACTTAAGATTATAAAAACCTCGGTGCAAAGATATGCAGTGGGGTTTTTATAATATCTATTAGACATCTGGTGAAAATGAATGTAGAGACGTAGCACTGCTACGTCTCTACAAGGATTCTGGATAACGCATATTTAATTTCCGGAGATGTCTATTATAGATTTATGGCTTTAAAACATTTTTTGGTAAATTAGAGCCTGATCCTAACTTGACCCCTAGTTATTTCTATATATAGAATATATTCTATATATAGAAATTTGGGAAATAGGAAAATTTTTATATCACCCTATCCCCTAGACTCCAGTTAATACTTCCGCTCTTTTGGCTCAAACATAGTAATCGCCACAGGTCGATATTGAATGTCAATTCCTGCTGGTGAATAGTAAGCCATTGTGTGTTTGAGAAAATTAACATCATCTCGCTGGGAATAATCTTCGCAAAAGTGTGCGCCGCGACTTTCTTGACGATTTAGGGCTGATGCCAAAATTGTCTGTCCCACTACCATTAAACTTCGCAGTTCTAAGGCTTCTACAAGTTCTGTATTCCAGCAACTTCCTTTGTCATCTAAATAAATTTGTGGATATCGCTGTTGAATTTCATCTAGTTTGTGTAACCCTTCAGTCATTAATGCCTCAGTGCGGAAAACACCGCAATACTCAGTCATACAATCTTGGAAGGCTTGACGGACTTGATTAATGCGATATTCTCCTGGTTGTTCTAGCAAAGCTTGGATTTGTTGCTGGGCTTCTTTGAGGTAGCGTTGTTCATCCACAGAGGGCAATTTACGTTTTTGCACAAATTGGGCGATCGCCGCCCCAGTCCGTTTACCATAAACTACGCACTCTAACAGCGAATTACTCCCCAAGCGATTCGCCCCATGTACGGAAACACAAGCTGTTTCCCCAGCAGCAAAGAACCCCTCAACTAAACCATCACCACTACTGCGGACTTGACCATTGGTGTTCACTGGGATACCACCCATACAATAGTGAATTGTCGGGCGCACTGGCATAGGTTGAGTTACAGCGTCAACACCCACTAGTCGATGGGCTTCTTCCCAGCAGAAGGGAACGCGACTCATAATTTTTTCTTTACCCATGTGTCGCAGATCGAGATAGACAAAGGGACCGCCAGCGCTACCGTCAGAATGAACACCACGACCGGCGCGAATTTCATAAGCGATCGCCCGTGAGGTAATATCACGAGGAGCTAGTTCCATACGACTGGGTGCGTAGTTCGCCATAAAGCGATCGCCTTCGCTATTAATCAAATACGCCCCTTCACCCCGTACTGCTTCCGAAATCAGCACTCCTACCGGATATAAACCAGTGGGATGAAATTGGACAAATTCCATATCTTCTAAAGGCAAACCGGCGATCGCAGTCATTGCCAAACCATCACCCGAAGAAGCGTAATCATTGGAGGTGGTGTTATAAACGCGACCATAGCCGCCGGTAGCAAACATCACTGCCTTCGCCCGCAGAACCTCAACATGCCCATCCAACAAATGGAACATCACCACACCCTTGGCCTGCCCCTCTTCTAAAATGAGGCGCATCACGTACCACTCTTCATATACTTGCACCCCATAACGCCGCAGGTTGTTAACTAATTCATGCAAAATTGCGTGACCAGTCTTGTCTGCGGCGTAGCAAGTGCGGTTGTGGGAATGTCCGCCAAAAGCCCTTTGAGCAATACGACCGTCGGGTAACCGCGAGAACAAAACGCCCATGTGTTCCAAATCAATTACTACATCTGGCGCTTCCTGGGCGAGAATTGCCACAGCATCTTGATCTGCTAAATAGTCAGAACCCTTGACAGTATCAAAAGCATGTGCTTCCCAGCTATCTTCGGAATCGACATTTTTCAGCGACGCAGCCATACCACCTTGGGCTGCCACCGAGTGGGAGCGAATCGGGTGTGTTTTGGCAACCACAGCGATATTTAAACTAGGGTCAGTGCGGGCAATTTCCACAGCAGCGCGACATCCCGCCAATCCACCGCCAACAATAACCACATCGTGTTCCAGCATAATTAGTCCCCGACTGCAAACCACTGCTGTTCTATTGTAGAAACCTAATTCAAGGGTTTTTGAACTACACCACTTCTTGCCTTAACCATGCATCTCTACAAAAAAAATCCCTGCCCATAGACAGGGATGTTAAGTAAGTCGGCGTAAATAATTATTGTTGGAGTAACGCAGGGGGCAGTTCTTGCTCTTAGCTGGGTGAGAAAGAGTTTGAGCCTTATTTACTTTTGTTTACACAGTTTGGTTTTATTGCACCGACTTACTTATTACAAATTTTGAAGTTAGAAGTGAAAAGTTAAAAATTAAGAGTTAACAGCCAGATGCAGTGACTCCAAACTCCAAACTCCAAACTCCAAACTCCTAACTCCAAACTCCAAACTCCTAACTCCTAACTCCTAACTCCTAACTCCTAACTTTTTAGCTAGCTAGTTGTACAGGTTTTTGTTGAGACACATTACCTGGGATAGGTTCCGTTTTGGTTCCAGGTTCTACAGGAACCATTTCAATATGATTTAACAATGTAGTCACAAACGCAAACAGCAAGAAAGGCAGCGATAGCAGAACGACGAGACCTACTGTTGCTAAAGCGTACACCGGTTTCTTAGCACCCATTAGCGCCAAGGCTGATGCCAAACTTAGAGTAATTGTAATTAACCAAACAATTATTTGACCGTAGATATCACCAAAGGTCAGGGTACAGACATACCGATAGCTTTGAATATTATTTCCGCTCATCACATTTGCCTCAAGTCTCTCTTATAGGTTCTACCTTAGAGCCATGTTTGGCTTGTAGACAATTTCTAAATATTTTTGCAAAGTTCGTAATATAACTTCATACTTGATTTTTTTTGTTACATAAAGAAAATTCTGAGATTGCCTTCGATACCAGAAAATATATGTGCCAGTTGCGTCAGTCCTGGTAAGGTCTAAGTTACAGATTTAAACCTGAACTGAAATCAGCCATTGAATAGTTGTTGCCGACTCGAACTCTCTGGGATAAGTAAATAAGCGATCGCTGATAGCTAATTATTGAGTGTTTACAATTTTTCTGTTGAGTCTCAACACCAGAATCAACCGTATTACATGGGAAGTTAGAGTTACAACAACCAAGCTTCGAGTCACGGCAAAAATGCCAGCTTGCTCAATCCTTCAATCAAAGACCAAGAACGCTCAATGTTGACGTAGGTAAAGCTTTTGCCTAAATGTTTAAGTAATTTACTGATTGCTTCTTCTATAAATAGAGGCTTTGCTCTAAAGGACAAAAAATATCATAGTGCTTAAAGCCAGGATAATTTTTGTCATCTGTTAAATTCCGGATATTTAGGATATAGGATTTAATTTTTTGCTACTCACTGTTAAGTAAATAAATCCATTCAAACCAGGATGTAAAAACGGATTTTTTGATGTTAAATTTTGAGTATTGTCCGAATTTGTTGATTTATATCAACAAAACCTTTTATTCTTCGTGGCAATAATTGTTTTAGGAGTGAACGTGAATACTAGCTTTCTTCGTAAAGGTGTTTTTTGGTTACCAAGTATAGCTACTCTTACAGTCCTGAGTAGCGGCTTATCTGCTATTGCCCAGACAGTGGATGCGGTAAACACTCAGCCACTAACCGAGTTTCCGGCAGGTGTCGTGTCTGGCAATGAATTAAGTACTGAACTGGAGGCTACAGAAACAACTGAGCCATCTACAGTAGCAAATGTAACTAGGATAGATCGGTTGTCCAATGGTGCGACAGAAACCCTCACACCCATTCCAGGGACAGTTGCAACCTCATCTGCAAAGCTGATTTCTGAGCCTGTAGAACCCAATTCTGGGTCAATTTCTCAACCATCTGCTCCCAAAGTGGCACAATCAGATATCGATCTAGGTACAACTACTCGTGGCGGTAGTAGCTATGTTGGGGTTGCTGGGAATATTGGTTTAAGTGGAGGAGACTCATCTTTAGGCGATGGCAACTTCGCGGTAATCAGCAAAGTCGGCTTAACAAGTGCTATATCAGTCCGACCATCCGCTATCATTGGCGACAATACCACAGTTTTACTTCCCGTCACCTATGATTTTTCTTTCAAGCCAGCAGATGTTTTTAGCGAACCGTTAGGCATTGCACCTTACGTAGGAGTGGGTGCAGCCTGGAAAACTGGTGATGATTCCCAATTTGCCTTTTTAATATCTGGTGGGGTTGATGTGCCCCTGAGTTCTCAATTTACGGCAACAGCGTCTGTGAATGCAGGATTTTTCGATCAAACTGACGTGGGCTTGTTACTAGGTGTTGGTTACAACTTCAATGGCTTTTAAGAGTTAGGAGTTAGGAGTTAGGAGTTAATAATTCAGAATTGATAACGAGTCTAGATCTGATTAGCGTATTCATCGATCGTAAATTCTCCTGATTCTTGAATTATTCTGACTCCAGAATTCAGAATTCTGAATTCTGAATTCTGAATTCTGACCTTAACTCCTAACTGTTAACTTTCTACCAGGACTTACGCAAACAATAGCCCAAACCCTGATTTTACGGTAGGGGCAATTCATGAATTGCCCCTACGGCGTGTAGTTTTGCGTAAGTCCTATCTACTTAGGGGTAACTTTATCAATTACCTTAATTTTGCCATCGTCTCCTACCGTCCAGACATCGTAAACACCGATGACATCACCGTTCGCATCAACATCTACATTACCGCTGGCTCCTTGGTAGTTAATATCTTTACCTTCTTTGAGCAACTTCAGTCCCTCGCAGACATCGGTAACTTCTGTACCAGGGCCGCCAGCAACTTCACGGATGTGCTTGGCTATCCCAGGGCCTTTATTTTCTTTAGCAGCTTGGGCCGCCAATACTAATAAAGCACCAGCATCCCAAGCTTGGGGAGCAAATTCCCCTGGTGAACTATTTTTTTTCTCTTGCCAAAGCTTTTTTAAAGCGTCTAATGCTTTACCATCAGAACCAGGGACTGTGCCGATGGTTCCAGATGCAATGTATTTACCGTCACTACCTTTGCCAACTTGACCAGGAAATTCGTCTGACTTCATACCATCTGTCAGCATTACCTGCACGCCTTTACTTAGACCTTGCTGATATGCTGACTTGAGCAACAGACTACCTGTTTCTACATAAAAAACTCCAAGAACTGCATCTGGCTTGCCAGCAAAAGCAGCGGTGGCTTCACTTTCAAAGGTAGTTGCTTTGGGGTCGTAGCGGACAGGATTCTTTTTGTTGACTATGGTTCCCCCCAATTTTTCAAAAGCTTGAACAAATGCTTTTTCAAAGCCCACACCATAGTCGTTATTAATTACGACGGTGGATACTCGCTTGAAACCTTTTTTAGTGGCGAGTTGGGCTAAAGCTGGACCTTGGTAGCTATCAGGGGGGACTGTACGTGCCCAAAAACCTTTGAAGTCGCCTTTTTGTGCCTTTTCAGTAAATACAGGGCTGGTGCTACCTGGTGAAATTAGCATCACTTGATTTTGAGCAGCAATTGAAACGGCGGCTGTGGAAACACTGCTAGCAAAAGAGCCAACGACGCCTGCAACCTTATCTACTGATGCTAGTTTAGTCATACCGGCAGCACCAGCTTTCGGGTCTGTTTGGTCGTCTACAGCAACAAGGGTAACAGGTTGGCCATTTACACCACCGCAAGCGTTGACGGTCTCTACTAACAAGGGAACACTAGCAGCCATTTGCTGTCCAATAGATGCTAAATCGCCTGTTGTTGGCAGCAGGGAACCAATTTTCAGTCCACTAGCTGTAGGGTTACTTCCATTACCATCTTCACAAGCCCCTAACAGAAACCCACTTGCTAGGGTAATTATACTCAAGGTTAAGGCTGCACTAATTCTTTGCATAAGTTACTTTCACTCCTCAATATATTTAGGAGCCTAAAAGTAATATTCAAACTACATTTGCAAGTTAGTTTGATTTTATCAGGACTCCAAAGGATAAATCATATCATCCCTCTGAAGAAGTAAAAGTCCTTACTCTTAAGTGCGAGTATTTTTTGCACACAACATGGTGCGATATCTATGTCAAAGTCTGAAAAACGGAGAGGGAGGGATTCGAACCCTCGGTACGGAGTTGCCTGCCGTACAACAGATTAGCAATCTGCCGCTTTCGACCACTCAGCCACCTCTCCTGGGTCACGAATAATAAGGTTAGCAGATTTATTTGGGGGAGTCAATAGTCATTTGTCCTTTGTTGTTTGTCATTTGTCCTTCTTCTTCAACTAATGACTAATGACCAATGACCAATGACTAATTTTGTCATTTGTCATTCGTCCTTTTTCTTCAACTAATGACCAATGACCAATGACTAATGACCAATGACTAATTTCTCAAAGGACTTGCGATCGCATCCAAGCCACCGGCAAAGAACGTAACTTTTGCCACTGAGGCACGTAGGCGCGTTTCGTGAAGGCATTATAATCGTTACGTTCAATTACGGTTAAGATCCCACTGTAATGCATCAGAGCTGCCCACACAGGCCAACGACCATCATAAGCTAGGCAGGAGATTCCTTTTTCTGCCTTGCGATAAAACTGTCGTGCCCGAGCAATTTGAAAGCGCATTAAGGAACGCCAGCGATCGTCGACTATACCCGCAAACAAATCTTGTTCGGTATAGTTGAATCTTGCCAAATCTTCTAGAGGAATATAAATTCGCCCACGTCGCGCATCCTCGCCTACATCCCGCAAGATGTTGGTGAGTTGCTTGGCAATTCCCAAGGCAATTTCTTCTTCGGTGGGATTATGTGACTGTTGTTGACGATTCCACGGAGCTGTATTTTTGCTAGTATCCAATCCCATGACTGCTGTTGACATCAAGCCTACAGTGCCGGCGACACGATAACAGTAGAGATATAACTCCTCGAAGGTTTCATAGCGACTTCGGTATAAGTCCATACGTTGACCAGCAATCATATCCCGAAAAGGCTCAATGTCCATCGGGAAGCGTTGAACAGTATCTACCAAAGCTACGTCGAAATTATCCAATGGGCGTCCAGCAAAAATCGATTCTAGCTGCTGCTCCCATAGGTCTAGGGTTTCTGGGGTGGTAATAGCAGATGCAGGACCATCCACCAGTTCATCTAAACGGCGACACCAAGCATAGATTGCCCAAATAGCAGGACGCTTTTCCTTGCTCAGAAGCAAAGTACTGAGGTAAAAAGTCGTGGAATACTTGGCTATGAGATGACGACAAAGTTCGTAGGACTCGTCCACAGAGACCAGCGTTTTCATGCGGGCTTTCGATTCAGGCAGTTGCAGCATTCGTTGCAGGCGGTCGGGTGAGCGTTTGCAGGTTTGAGGATTTTGCTACCGGGAAGGCCTCAGAAATCGCCTGTGCTGTCAGCTTACCAGAAAGTACGGCACCTTCCATACTGCCTAAGTAGCGTTGCATGGTGTAACTTCCGGCTAGATAGAAGTTGACAATGGGCGTGACTTGTGCAGGACGGTACTGTTGACGACCGGGGGTCGCTTTGTAAACTGAACGCGGCGTTTTCACCACATGAGATTTCAGCAGTTTTGCTGGATTGTCTCCCCCAAAGTGGTCAGGGAAGAGTTTTTCTAACTCGGCAATTGTTGCAGCCACAATCTCCTCATCGGATTTGGCTATCCAATCTTTTGCCGGGGCTAGAACTAATTCCAGCATTGAGCGGTCAGGGTTGGCGTATTCACGGCAGGTATTGCTCATATCAGCATAAACGCTCAGGAGTGGCGATCGCGAAAATAGCAAGTGATCGATTTCTGTCAGTTTCCGGTCAAACCACAGATGCAGGTTGATCACTGGTACTCCTTCTAAGCCTTCTAGCTTCTGGAAAAACTCCATTTGCTTCCAAGACCCAGGCAAGATCGCTTTCAGGGGGTCTACTGATATGGCTGATACATAGGAATCAGCTGTGATAATTTCATCTTCTGCCCCATTTAACCCCCGAATCAAGAATCCTTTGACCGTGTTATCGGGGTTGAGCAAAATTTCTTTCAACGGGGCATTTAACCGCACTTGGCCACCACGTTCTGTGATGTAATCTACGATCGGGCTGCATAGGCGTTCTGTAGGAGAACCATCCAAAAATGCAATCTTAGAACCATATCGTTCTTGCAGAAAGCGATTGAGCGCAGTTAAGAGAATCGTTGCAGAAACTTCATCGGGATTGATAAAGGTGAGGGCTTTACATGCAGCGATGAACACGTCACTAGTTACTCGCTCATCAACACCTTGCCTTTCCAACCACTCTAAGAAGCTGTACTTGTCCATGTCTTCAACATACTTTTGGCCCCGAACCACTGCTGGAAGTAGGCCAATTGCAAATCGAATCTTCTGCTCCCAAGTCAACATGTCTTTGTTGCGAAGAATCGATGCAATGACGTTGAATGGAGATGGAATGTCTGGAACATCAAAACGTGAGAATGTCCCAGGCTTGTCTGGTTGATTGAAAATCAGTGTATGCTCTTTCCACTGGAGTCTGTCTTCAATGCCCAACTCCTTGAGTAATTGGAGCATATTTGGGTATGCCCCAAAGAAGGCGTGTAACCCGGTTTCGTACCAGTCGCCATCAGAGTCTTTCCAAGCCGCAACAAGGCCACCCAGTACGTCCCGGCTTTCCAAGACAATGGGAGTGTGACCTGCGTCTGTAAGATATTTCGCGCAGGAAAGCCCTGCTAGACCAGCACCCGCGATCGCTACTCGCATTTAACCCTACTGCCCTTCAATATTTCTTAATGGTTTTGCCGTTTTCATTATACGTTGCAATCCGTTACATTTAGTAGTCGTTGTGCGATCGCTTTCCCAAAAAACTTGTTTCAAAGGGAATTTTGCCTAACACACACCCATCAAGACAACCATTGTTGACAATGGCTTTGCAGCCTTGATTTCATCTAAATTTAGACTACCAGATGTAGAGAAACAAAATTCATTACCTTTGACTAAAAAAACTACTTATTAACTGTTGTCTCAAAGTAGTTGATTTCTTTGGTAATCCGTGTATTTGCTCTCAGGAAATATTTGCGGCATTGCTGAAGACTCCTAATTCATTTCCAGGTTACTTTCCTGAAAATGATGCTTAAGTAAAAATAAATACTTTATTTGTTTGTAATTAAGTATTTTAACTATTGTAATTGAGTTGCACCTGTGAGATGTAAAATTCAATGGAAAGCTATTAACAGCTCGACTTGAGGATTAGTCGCGATCGCACAATTTAAACTAAATACATTTCAGTAGAGAAGGCGATCGTAAATCGTGCTGCATCCCATAGTCAGTTCTAGCAAATTCTATTTGCAATATTAAACGGTCTTGATGACTAGGAGTAATTCCCTTATGGAAAGAAAGTGGATCTTCCACAAATCCAAAACCAGCTTTGCCGCAAATCTTCACTAAAGATTCGGAACCATAATAATCGATGATATCTTGGTCTGTTTCCCGTTTGCGTAGCCAAAGATGTGACCATTTTTTCTTCTTATGACTACCACGAACACAAACATGAGGTCCACTGCGATCATCCACATCAGTTAAATAGAAAAAAAACTTCAAAAAACGATAATCGTCTATATCATAGTGAAACAATTGAGCAGCTTGACTTTGCTGATAAAATGTTGTTTGTCCGGAAAAGCTCCACCACATCAAATTCCCTTGATGTATTGGTTCAGCATCCAAAAATGCAGCAGCTATTGCCAATAATTTTGGATCATTTTGGAGTTTTTTGATAGCAGGGCAAAACAAAGCTGTATTAAAATAACTTCCAATGATAAACTGCTTTCCTGACTTAGTTTGGGCTTGTTCTTTTTGATGGTAATGGAAACCCATATCTGGTTTTCTATTACCATAACAAGCTGTTGAATGAGCAAATTCGATGATTTCTTTAACAATGTCTTCAGGCAGATGAATCCCCAAATGTAAACCTTCAGTTTTAAGATGGTTAACAACTTCATCTACATTGACATCTGTAAAACAAGAATTGCTCTGATTAAAATCTAATTTAGCTGAACGCTTTAAGAAATAAATCATGATAGCTCGCCCAATTTTAAATCGAGCAATTTTACGCATCAAAAGCCATCTAGGATTTTTAATCAATCCTTTGTAATTTTCGTAACAAATATTATAAATTTTGGAAATAATTCTATCTAAACAGTTATTAAATAAGCTTATTGACATAAATCTCCTGGGATGAAAACAGCAGGATGCAATGCCTGTAGCAAGACACTCTTGGGTCTCAGCAAAAATGCTTTTGCCGAAAAACCGATCTAGACTTACGTAAGTAATGCCATGTAACTGGTATCTTAATTCTTAAAAATGAATAACGATATTTACTGAAAGATATATTTACTGTTTCTTTTTATAAGTCACTCTTTTTTTAAAGAGTTACTGAAAGTTTGAAGGAAATTGAGCATTGGGAGTGCTGTATATGGATAGCAGGGAGTTTAGCTTGTGAGAAGTTAGGAGTTAGGAGTTAAGAATTATTCTCCCCTGTGCCCCTCATCCCCCTCATCTCCTCCACTCCCCACTCCTGATAAAGGTATAGGATTAGAGTTGATATTTTGAAGTTGAGTATCCCAGTTGTTTGCTACACAACTATAGGTAAAGAATTATGGCACGATCGCAAGAGCTAAACCGCTTTGGACATCACCTAATTCTAGGTATTTCTAGTAGTACATTAAGTGATGACGATAAACGCGCACTCAGTGAATTAAAGCCGATTGGGGTGATATTTTTTGCTAAGAACTTTCTAGATGGCGCTCCATATAAGGTTTGGCTGGAAAAATTCCAGCATTTAAACAACCAGATACGAGAATATACTGAACGTGATTCGATGTTTGTGACTTTGGATCACGAAGGAGGTCGTGTTGTTCGGACACCACCGCCGATTACGCGATTTCCTGAAGCGTTATTGTTGCGATCGCACGCCTACGAAGTAGCAAAAGCCACAGCCGTGGAACTAAAATCACTAGGAATAAATTTATCTTGGGCACCCGTAGCAGATATTTTTTCCCATCCCAATAATCCTGTAATTGGGTCTCGTGCCTTTGGTAACACTCCCGAAACTGCTGCTCAAGGTGCCCGTGACTACTACCTTGGACTTCGAGATTCAGGAATTATCGGATGTGCCAAGCATTTCCCCGGACATGGAGACACTAGCCAAGATTCTCACATCGAGCTACCAACACTCAATTTGACCTTAGAAGAACTGCGACTTCGAGAACTGATACCTTTTAAAGCTCTCATCGAAGTGCAGATTCCTCTAGTTATGACTGCCCATATCTTATTTCCCAGAATAGATCCTGATGTGCCAGCAACCCTTTCCCGTCCTATTCTCAAAAATATACTTAGGGACGAACTTGGCTTTGAGGGAGTGGTTGTTTCTGACGACTTAGATATGAAAGCGATTTCAGATATGTTTATTCAAGCTGGTACTGTGGCGCGGTCATTTAATGCAGGCTGCGACCTGTTTATTGTTTCACGTAATATTAATTCATCATCTATTGAAAAAACTTATCGGATTGCTGAAGATTTTATCGATTCTCTGAGTAACGGTAGCTTAGATGAAGCAGTTGTGGAAGCAGCTAGAGAAAGAATTGAGAAACTACTAGCAGTAACACCGCAATATACCGTCCAGGCTTTGGATAAAGATATCTTATTGCAACATGCTCAACTGGCGATCGCTAGTTCCTATTCATAATCTAACGTGCATTCAAGTTGTATATTACCAATTGCCAAAAGGCTAGCTAGGATTGCATTTCTTAATTTTGAATTTTGAATTTTGAATTTTGAATTACTTAATGGGTGGTATAGGGGTCGAACCTATTTCTGCGGGTTAAAAGCCCGCTGCACAGCCGGTATGCCAACCACCCTAGTTAATTTGAATAAAAAATGAGCAAGTGCGATAACACCAAACTTAGATATAAATCCACCAGGGAGGTACTGCCCCTCCTATTTCTGTGTTATCAGCACAGCGCCTCGCTTTTCGGCTCCAGGTGGAAAAGAGGAAGATGGAGGAATCGAACCCCTACAGTTGCCCGTACTCCAAGGTTCAAGCTTGGTTGCCGTCCATTCAGCAGCATCTTCCATTCAGGGGCGTCTGACGGGATTTGAACCCGCTCTGACTGGTTCCACAAAAGGGCGCCTCGACCACTTTGGCTTCAGACACCATCAGTGGAATCAATGGGATTTGAACCCATAACCTCCTGCTTGCAAGGCAGGCGCTCTATCCATTTGAGCTATGACCCCATTCAACAAGTCAAAAGTCAAAAGTCAAAAGAAGAATTTAATTATTTCTCTTACTTTTTACTTTGTTCTTTTTACTTATTTAGGCGGGAGTGGTAGGACTTAAACCCACAACCTTCAAGGTAGAAACTTGAAGCTCTATTCCATTGAGCTACACTCCCAATATTTGGTAGTCCTGGCAGGATTTGAACCCGCAACCTCTTGCTTGTAAGGCACTTGCTCTACCGTTGAAGCTACAGGACTACGCAAGCGAGTGGAGGGACTTGAACCCACGCACTGAGTATGGCGCACTCAGATGCTACCGATTACATCACACCCGCAAGTTTCAGAGCGGACGGCGAGATTTGAACTCGCACGAAGACGGTGGAAACGTCTCATGCTGCCGTTACATCAGACCCGCATCAAGCTGGTGACAGGAATTGAACCTGCAACCTACTGATTACAAGTCAGTTGCTCTGCCAATTGAGCTACACCAGCACTAATTTTGGTGACGGGGGCAGGAGTCGAACCTGCCGATGTTCAGGTTATGAGCCTGACGAGCCACCGTTGCTCTATCCCCGCATATTCACCAATACCCCTGACTGGATTTGAACCAGCAACCTCTTCGTTCTAGGCGAAGCGCCTCTTCCGTTGGGCTACAAGGGCAAAGTCTGAGTGGCAGGGATTCTAGACGCCCTAGCGGCTTCCCGTAGGGTACCTGCGACCTCGAGTTCCCGAAACTCCCGCGCCCCACCCAGATATTTTGGTACTCCCGACAGGATTTGAACCTGCAAAAAACTAGATCCTCGGTAAGCGTGCGTCTTCCGTTCCGCCACGAGAGCTTAGTACCCCTGACAGGATTTGTAGACGCGAAGCGGCTTCCCGAAGGGTACCTGCAAAATCTGGACTCTGATTCCAGCACGTATGCCAGTTCCGTCACAGGGGCATATCGGGATGGCAGGACTCGAACCTGCGACTCCATGCTCCCAAAGCATGGCTTCTCGCCGCTGAATTACATCCCGTTGGTACTCCTGGTGGGAGTCGAACCCACAACAAAACAGATTTTAAGTCTGCCACCTCTTCCAATTGGGCTACAGGAGCAAATTTTGGTACTCTTGGTGGGAATCGAACCCACAACTTACCGTTTTTGAGACGGCAGCCTCTTCCAGTTGGGCTACAAGAGCATGTTTGGCAGCCCCGCCAGGACTCGAACCTGGAATCTTCGCCTTCAAAGGGCGCTGTGTTGCCAATTACACCACAGGGCTTTATTGCCAGGGCAGGGTTTGAACCTGCAACCTCATCGTTCAGAGCGATGCGACTTCCCAATTCGTCCACCCGGCATTAAAGAATTCGTAGTTCGTAATTCGTAATTCGTAATTATGTTTTGTGACGAGCATTTAAATCCCGATTAACATAAAAGCCGTTTATAAAAACGTGGGTATCAATCTCTATCAGAGCGATGCAACTTACCAATTCGTCCACCCAGCATTAAAGAATTCGTAGTTCGTAATTCGTAATTCATAATTATGTTTTGTGAGAGTGATTTTAACCCCGACTAACATACAAGCCATTTATAAAAACGTGGGTATAAACCCTTATTTAATTACGAATTACGAATTAGTAATTACGAATTATGATTGGCTGCCTCAGTAGGACTCGAACCTACAACCGCGCGGTTAACAGCCGCTTGCTCTGCCATTGAGCTATGAGGCAACGAAGCCCCCCAGGTCGGAATCGAACCGACGACCTCCTGTTCTTCAGACAGGCGCTAACTACCAACTGAGCTACCGGGGGATAAGGAGGAGAGATGGGTTTTACCCAGTGGACTGGTTTAATTCAACTCGAATCAGCTATTATTTCATCTCTCATGTAAGGCGAAGCGATCGCGGAAGGACTTGAACCTTCACTCTTGAGTTTCGTAGACTCACATGTTATCCAGTTACACCACGCGATCTGAATATCTAGTAAAAAACCAGAGGTATTTTACGGATAATTTATTGCATCATTGCTTTGCTGGCTATAGCAAAGGATGTATTGAGAATTAATCCAGCCTTCCCTTCCGACGATTTTTTTGTTTGGGCTATTAGTAACACGCACGTTAACCCAAGGTGTTGGGCGACCTTGAAGTGAAACAATATCAGGCTTGAGTAATGTAATATTATTGCCATTATCTAAAGCTGCTGTTGTCTTTCCGCCAGCTGTGGCACGTAAAGCTAATTGCCCCGATTGCAACCCAGTGACTTCGCAAAGTGCAGGCTTAACCTGAGCTACATTGCCAGTACATTTTAGGGCGCTACTACGCATCCAACCTTCTAAGCCTTTTTGTTTAGGAATATCTCCATCGATAACGCTAATGTAAATCCAGTTTTCAGCACCTTTAGCTAGTACTTGTAACTTGGCATCTTCATATAAATTAATTGCACCTCCATCTTCAAATTCTCCTTGCGGTTTTCTTAGGTATAGAAAAAGTGCTTCATCATTTCGTAGTTTCTTGGCTTGACAAGTTACTTGTTTGTTGGCACTTTTGGGAGTTGCAGCATTTGCTATTGGTAAAAAATTAGGAGTAGAAACCCACAGACAAAATACAGTCAAAGAAATTTGAGGTAGAGATTGAAGAAAACGTGCCATTTTTGAGTAAATAGGAGTGTTCTTTACTACCTTACCTGTGATAAATTTCACCGTCCTGCATAATTTTACCTAACTCCATAAGGCGGAGAAGACAGGATTTGAACCTGCGTCGGTATTACCCGATACTGTTTAGCAAACAGCTACCTTCGGCCACTCGGTCACTTCTCCACAGTGGGTTGGGCAGGAATTGAACCTGCAACCAAGAAAGGACGCTTTTACAGAGCGCAGCCCACACCAATAGGCGAGCCAACCCAGAATAAGTCATTCCCCTGACGGGATTTGAACCCGCAATCTCTGGTTTGAAAGAACAGCGACTTAACCATTCGTCCACAGGGGCAAAAATAATTACTAATTCGTAATTCGTAATTAAATTGGGTACAGAGGCAACACTGCTTATAACTACGAATTACGAATTATCAATTACGAATTATGTTGGCGCAGGGACTAGGATTTGAACCCAGAACATCGGATTTGGAGTCACGAGGTGTTGCCGTTACACCATCCCTGCATTTGGTAGCAGTGGCGGGATTTGAACCCGCATCGACCCGGTTATGAGCCAGGGGCTTTACGTTAAGCTACACTGCGATACCAGAGGCTGAGGTGAGATTTGTAGACGCGAAGCGGCTTCCCGTTCGCGTAGCGTCTCGAAGAGAAGGGTACTCACGATGTCGGTTTTGCAGACCAATGCCTTCAACCACTTGGCTACTCAGCCGTTTGGGAGTCCCGACGAGATTTGCACTCGCAATTTTCAGCTTGAGAGGCTGACGGCTTCAACTATTCGCCTACGGGACTTCAACCAGGGTGACGGGACTTGAACCCGCAACATTTCCGCAGACAACGGAACGCTCTAGCCAATTGAGCTACACCCCGATTTTTGAAATCTGTGCCTAAAATTTGAGGTTTTTAGGCACATGTTTTGTTGGTGAACTTGCCCATTTCTTATTCAGTTTTCAAGGTTCAGATAAATTATTTTTTACTGTTAGAAAATCTTAGGAAAACAACGGAAATTCTAGGTAGTAAATCTGTTGGATATTCCTGATGTATTCAGTCGTTTGTAACAGTGCAAACTTTGAACTTTTTTCGTTTCTTGCCTCTACTTCCGATGGTTTGCAAGTAGAAGCCGCTTTGTTGATTGGGGACTTTGGTTTATTCCAACGCCTGCCTTTGAGTTGTATGTAGAACATCACTTTGACCTTTGCGAAGCTTGTCTTTCGCTTCACTACATTTATACTACAAAATACTACAAGAGGTGTCAAGGGGTTTGATAAAAATTTTTTGAAATTCCCCATAAGAGCTTCTGTGCTTAGGTTTGAAGTGACTAAGCACTCTAAAAAGCCACACTACAATTGATGAGTTTAAGGGGCGATAATCGTCCCTAAAGCAAGCCGGATAAGGGCTTGGGAGGTACAGACCTCTTGAAAAAATGGGCTAAAATTAGAGCTTATTGAGAATGAACTGTGTAGGGGAAATAGATTTGTCTGTGGAGATCGGTTTCGTGGTAAAAAAGAACAGTCTCGTAAATTGAACAAGACCGTTATCATTGGTATTCAGGTACTGTGGCGAGGCTGGTTAAAATTCCATCACCTCTGTGAAGGTTGGCAGCTTGCAAAACAGACTTAACGAAAAAAGTCAACTTTTAGGGACTTCCAGAAAATAAATTATCCCAAATTCTTTGTACATTTGTAGGGGCGCACAGCTGTGCGCCCCTACTATGGAATATTTTTTTCCTTGGAAGTCCCTTAATCAAAACTGACCGTAAAACCAGTTTGCTGCCGCTGATGGATCATTAGTCCTAAAATACTCCTGATTCCTATTAACAAACTCCTCTTTAGTAATGTAACCATCACCATCGATATCAACATTTGAAAAGGCTATTCTTGCATCATGTTCTGAACCATTTATAGCCTTGATAAACACAGCAAATTCATCGGCATCAATCTTACCATTTGCATCTAAGTCAATTGAATCAAAAAGAGCTTCTATTGAACTATCGTGTTGATTCGAATTATTGTAAGATTCAGCAAGTTTCACGTATTCATCCAAGGTAACTCGATTGTCACCATCAATGTCAGCAGGTTTGAAATAAACAGACCATATATTTCTATAAGCAGATATAATTTTTTCATAATCTGCCGATTCTGGCTTTACACCCAGTAATTCTGCAACTGTACCGCCTTGTTGTTCTAAGTCCTCTACACTTACAAACCCATCTCTTGTTCGATCGCTTCTATAGAAAATAGAAGCAAGCTTTCTTTTTTGAAATTCAGTGACCATAAATAAACCTCGCTATTTACTGTTGACAAAATTGTTTGAGCAATTAAATATATATCATTAATTAAATATGAACGCAAGAACACTTAAAAAGAGTTTATTCAAGACAGTTATGATGCTAAAAAATTTAATAAGTTTAAAATTATTTTTTCTAAAATTACTACTAAATGTCTGCTATCGAAAGACAAGTCTAGCGTCTCACAAATTCTACACATGAAGAATTTCCCAATCTAGGTAAGTGGTTTATTGACCAAGCCCTTCGGGCAGGCAATAGGGAATAGGTAATAGGCACTCTTTCATGAAAGTCAAGCCCGAATCCACTCTATTACAAGCCCCCAACAACGTTCATGAAAACAGATAAAAACATTTTTTCTCGATACGTAGTACAAGAAAAAATACGTCCTTATAAAAATCCCCATTATTTAATTATCGGGATTTCCCTATTGCCTATTGGCTTCTTGCCTATTGCCTTTTAAATTTGTTGTGGAAGCACCTAATTTTAGCCAACCTTTCTAAAATGGGTGGACTGTAAAATTATCAATACTAATTATTTTCATACACCTCACATTCATTACAGAGTGCAAACTTTTTCATGAATACTTAAGGGGGTAAAAGATGGTTGCCGTCGGCAACCATCTTTTACTGCCTCATCATGATTATCATTATTGTTTAAACATGGGCTTTTGATTTTTATTGAGTAATTTATTTCTTGGAAGTCCCTAATTATCAATAGTGACACGCCCTCCTGTGAAGGAAAACGTAAACGGTTCACCTTCACCTACAGGTTCGTTTTCATCTAAAGGATTTTTAGTTAAATCGAAGGTACGAATTTCAAATGTCCCTTCCACTGTCTGAGTCGTTGAATGAAATGTAAAACGATAATCGGCTCTAGCAGTAGTGACAGAGCCTGCACTTTCTGGATCTGGGAAATTGAAGTTAAATGTGGTAGCGATAATTTCTCCCGATTTGTTAACCTTCCAGACACCTTGTCCATCAGTGAAACGGTTGTTGGGGAAGGACTGAGCAGCGGCAGGCACACCCTTATTGCCACCTTGGTTTGAGTCGATGACGAAAAAGTTGCCATCTATTGTCAGCGTAATCACTCTTCGTCCCGCAAAGTCGCTATTGAGGAAAGTACACAAGATGTATGTCCCGACGAATTTAGGATCATCACTTTGTTGAAAAAAAGTCGAGTCTTTTGATTGAGCTATCACTTGATGCGGGGAAATGGTTAGTGTTGATAAAGAGCAAACTGCTGGGATCGAAGTCTTACGAATTAACATAACTCGCCAACGCTGGATGTGTTTGATGCCGTTGGTTTAGCGCTGTACTAAGTAATATTGCAGTAATCTTAAAATTAAAATACCAGTTATTTGCTAGATATTACAATAATTGTTAATAATTCGACATACTTGCGATCGCATGTTGATTCTTGTTCAGTATGAAGCGGGGGTGGTTATGTTAGCCATTCACTACCAAAATTTGGCGTTATCAATTAAAAATTCCATCGGTACGTTTTGCTCGGTATGATATTTGATCTGCAAGCATTTACCCAATACAAACGAGCTATGACCCAGAACTACCGCATTACCCTACTCCCCGGCGATGGCATTGGCCCTGAAATTATGGCAGTGGCGGTAGATGTGCTGAAAGTTGTAGGGAAGCAATTTGATATTCAGTTTGAATTCCAAGAAGCCCTCATTGGTGGTGCAGCAATTGACGCCACGGGGGAACCTCTGCCTTCTGCGACTTTAGATACTTGCCGTAATAGTGATGCTGTATTACTTGCTGCTATTGGTGGCTATAAGTGGGATTCTCTACCATCGAATTTACGCCCAGAAGCAGGTTTGTTAGGGCTACGTGCGGGTTTGGAATTATTTGCCAATTTACGCCCAGCAAAAATTTTGCCTCAGCTAATCGATGCTTCGACTTTGAAGCGCGAAGTTGTGGAAGGCGTTGATATTATGGTGGTGCGCGAACTCACTGGTGGGATTTATTTCGGTAAACCTAAGGGAATTTTTGCTACGGAAACTGGTGAAAAACGGGGTGTAAATACGATGGTTTACAGTGAATCGGAAATCGATCGCATTGGACGAGTGGCTTTTGAAGCAGCCCGCAAACGCGGCGGCAAACTATGTTCGGTGGATAAAGCTAATGTATTAGAAGTATCTCAACTGTGGCGCGATCGCATTACCCAACTTTCCCAAGAATATCCAGACATCGAACTGTCTCATCTTTATGTAGATAATGCTGCCATGCAGTTGGTACGCTCTCCCAAGCAGTTCGATACCATTGTCACAGGCAATTTGTTTGGTGATATTCTTTCTGATGCTGCTGCCATGCTCACAGGTAGTATTGGGATGTTGCCTTCCGCTAGTTTGGGCGCTTCTGGGCCTGGTGTATTTGAACCAGTTCATGGTTCCGCCCCAGATATTGCAGGACAGGATAAGGCAAATCCTCTAGCACAGGTTTTGAGTGCGGCAATGATGTTACGCTACGGTTTAAATCAGCCAAAAGCCGCAGACAATATAGAGCAAGCCGTACTACAAGTTTTAGAACAAGGCGATCGCACAGGTGATATAATTTCAGCTGGAAAAAATCTCTTAGGTTGCCGTGCTATGGGCAATGCGCTGATTTTAGCTCTGGAAGCTCAATAATTTAACAATTCAACCTGGGCAATTTGGCAACCTTTACCATAAGTTTCGGGTAGACTAAAGAGAAATCTAGCAATCAAATAACAGTCGATAGTGTACGCATTACGACAAGGCCAAACTAATTTTACAGTTCCAAAGAACCAGCCCCCTTTGATTGATACCGCCGTAATCAGAGCCGCTGGGCAGATCTACTACACTCACTGCGAAGTACACCCCGAAATAGCTGGGCAACCTTCCGGTGTAGCAATTAATCGCGTAACTCATCGAGGTAAGGTTATTTTTACTAACCAACCAGTTCTCTTACCTCAAGAATGTTTTGTGCCCTTGAGTCAAATTGAATCCCACATGTATTAAGCATTGGGCATTGGGCATTGGGCATTGGTCATTGGTCGTTAGTCGTTAGTCGTTAGTCGTTAGTCAAAGAAGAAGGACAAATGACAAACGTCATTAGCCCTCGACAAAGGGCAAATGACAAACGATAAATGACAAAGGACAAATGACAAAGGACAAATGACTATATGGACATTTTATTCGCCGCCTTGGCGAGTGCAATTGTCTTTGCTTTGGGTGCATCTGTTGGCAGTTTTATCAATGTTGTTGTTTATCGGCTACCTGCTGGGTTGTCAATTCTTTGGCCGCCTTCTCGTTGTCCGCGTTGCTTAAACCAGCTAAAAGCCTACGACAATGTACCAGTCTTCGGCTGGATTTCCTTAAGAGGGCGGTGTCGATATTGCAAAAGCAAAATTTCTCCCCGTTATCCTGTGGTAGAAGGGATAACGGGAATAATTTTTTTGCTGGTTTTTTTAGTATTCAAAGCTTCAACTTTCACAATAGGCTATTGGGCTTTTTGCAGTTGGTTATTGGCGCTATCGCTGATTGACCTGGATACAATGACGCTACCCAATGCACTTACTAAGTCGGGTTTGGTGGTGGGGATTTTATTTCAAATGGTGGTTGGTTTTTTACCAGAGGCTAGTTCTGTAGCATTGGTAAATCACTTGATGATGGGCATAGTTGGTGCAGTGTTGGGCTTATGGCTATTTGATGCGATCGCCATATTAGGCTCAATTGCCTTTGGTAAAGCTGCAATGGGTGCGGGTGACGCCAAGTTAGCAGCGATGATGGGAGCCTGGTTAGGATGGAAATATTTGCTCTTGGCTAGTTTTATCGCCTGTGTGCTGGGAGCGTTAGTGGGTAGCGGTGTAATTGTGCGATCGCGCCACAAATTTGGACAAAAGATGCCTTTCGGGCCTTTTCTGGCTTTAGGGTCTGTAATTACTTTATTTGTTGGTGAAATTATTTTGTCTAGCTATCTACGATTATTTTTTCCAGCGTCATGAATTGGGAATGGGGCATGGGGCATGGGGCATGGGGGATGAGGGAGTGAGGGGAGTGAGGGATAAGAATTAATAACCAATGCCCAATGCCCAATGCCCATTTTTATAATTCGTGACTGTAACTTGCATTACGCCATCTGCCCTTGACATTTTGATAATATTCAGCTTGTGACTTGTATTACCCTCTTAACGACAATTAGCTGCTGGCAAGCACAACTAATAAAACAGATACTGATTGCTTATGACCCAGCAAAAAAATAATTAACCCTCTTTTGTCAGAGTGGGAAAATCCAATCGCCCAAATGCTTACAGGGCTTTAATTTCCACTTTTATCTATAAATTTCAGTTTCTGTTAGAAAATAAAGCCTCAAACCTTGATGAAATCAAAGTCTCAGAATCAGGCTGAGATTATTGTTTTCCGAGAGTGACAAAAGAGGGTTAATTTGGGTAGGAGAGGGTAAGCATCTTATTTGGAGGTTAGTCTTTGCATGGCTTTCTCACTAGATTCATATAAAAAGTCCTCTAAAAAAAGAGCAAGAGACTTGTGTTGGCATAAGTATTTTCGTTAAGCTGGCAACCAAAGATGAAAATTAAGGTCTCAATTGCTTAAAAGCTTAATTTGACGATGTAGTCATTGCTCATTGGTAAAAACAAATGGCTAATGGCTAAGGACAACCCGATAGGGCTTCAGATGGTTTCGACCTCATACCCACTTAAAATAAAATAAAAATGGCTAACAACGAAGAATCACGCGGTTTAAAGTCTTTATTTGATTGGTTTGCAAATCGACGTAAATCAGGATCTACCAGCCTCGAACGCCAAGAACGTGAAATTGCTGATGGTCTGTGGCATAAATGTTCTAATTGTGGTGTGTTGACATACACAAAAGACCTGAGAGCTAACCAGATGGTTTGTGTCGAATGCGGTCATCATAATCGTGTAGATAGCGATGAGCGTATCCGTCAATTGGTAGACCACAATACCTGGAAACCTCTAGACGAGCATTTGCGTCCAACCGATCCGCTGCAATTCCGCGATCGCAAACTCTACAGCGATCGCCTACGAGAAACCCAGGAAAAAATTGGCTTAATAGACGCAGTTAAAACTGGTTTGGGTCAAATCAATGGTTTGCCTGTTGCCCTTGGGGTTATGGATTTCCGCTTCATGGGTGGTAGTATGGGTTCGGTTGTGGGAGAAAAACTCACCCGCATGATTGAGCAAGCCACTCAACGGCGGTATCCTGTAATTATCGTCTGCACTTCTGGTGGCGCGAGAATGCAAGAAGGAATGCTTTCCCTGATGCAGATGGCGAAAATCTCCGCAGCCTTACAGCGCCATCAAGACGCCCGACTGTTGTATATTCCTGTTTTGACCAATCCTACAACAGGGGGCGTTACCGCTAGTTTTGCAATGTTGGGCGATATTATTTTGGCAGAACCCAAGGCAACCATTGGTTTTGCAGGTCGGCGAGTGATTGAGCAAACCCTACGGGAAAAACTGCCCGATGATTTTCAGACCGCTGAAGATTTACTCCTGCACGGCTTTGTCGATGATATTGTACCGCGTACCCAATTAAAAAACACCTTAGCCCAGCTGATTGCTCTACACCAGCCTGTGCTAACACCGCCTCATATGGTGTTATGGGAAACCATGTCCTTGACTTCTACTGCGGCAGAATAGTTAAAAGTTAAAAGTTAGGAGTTAGGAGTTAGGAGTTAGGAGTTATTCTTTGTACCTTTGGAAGTACAAGTAAAGCTCTTTCATATTTTGATTCAGTAAAAGCCTGAATTTTTTAGTAATAACTCCAGGACTTACGCAAAAGATAACGAAAGTAGCGGTAATTCATGAATTACCGCTACGTAAGAATAACGTTTTCGGTCATGTCTTGCGTAAGTCCTGAACTCATAACTCCTCACTCATAACTCCTCACTCTCTTAACTCCTCACTCATAACTCCTCACTCATAACTCCTCACTCTCTCTTACTTTCCCGGTTCTTGGGTAAAAATCAGCGGAATCAAGGCTGTTAGTCGAAATACAGTAGAGAGGGCGAATAACCCTAATGAGCCTCCAGATTGAGTAAATTCCAGGATGAAGCTGCCTATGGTTGTGCCTAAAGCACCACTTGCCCCAGCAACGGCAGCTGCGATCGCAAAATAGATTGACTGATTTTTAATCGGCGCAATCCCTAATTGAATATTGTTATTACATAAATCCATTCCCGCCCCTGTACCTCCAGTCAAGATGTGTAACAGCGGCAACCACAGCCAGATATCAAGGCGATTAACACCAATCCCCAGCCACAGCAATGGTGTGGCTGCAACCAGAATTCCACCAAAGATCAGAATGGGGCGATTACCGATTTTGTCTGCTAATTTGCCCCACAGAATCAACATCAGCAAATTCGCCCCCGCTTGAAGGCTGGTGTAGATAGTCACGTAGCTAACATTCAAATCCAAGCTGTCCAGCATGTAGAGGTTAAAAAAAGGAGCGCTGAGGTTAAAAGCCAGCGTCCACAAGCCGAAATACGACAGAAATTTCAAAAAGTTAGAGTTTTTCCAAATACTAATAGTTAACTGGTCTGGTAGTGTATAAATTAATTGAGTTTCTTGGGAAGATTCGTTTTTTGTAGCGTCTGATGGAGTCTCATTTGTTTGAGGTAACTTGCCAATATAAGTGTTTTGCGCCAGCGGATTCATATCCACTTGAAAATACTGACACCCTAGCCCGACAATTCCAAAAATAATACTCAACAGCAGAATCACTCCATAGCCTTGTAAAACTCCCCCATACCAATAAGATACAGCTAAACCGGCTATTGGTACGCAAATCAAATTGGTGAGGCTAGCGGCGCTATTGCGTATCCCAAAATACCTGCCTCGTAATCGTCGGGGAACTATCATTGCTAACCAACTTAGCCATGATGCGCTTCCTAGTCCTGCTAAAAGACTGCTCAATAAAAGAATCAAAAGTGTTAATATCACTAACTGGTTCTTATTCAACAGTCCCCAGCTTGCGGTTGCAATTCCAATTACTAAAATCAGCCACAATAGACGAGCAATTCCGTGTGTCCGCAGTGCATATTGAAAGCGGCTAGTGCTGCGTTCAGACAAGTAAGCACCCAAGGGCTGAATCAGATTCACCAACATGGGGATAGAGGACAACATCCCAAATACCACTGGACTAGCATCTAACTCCACCAATAAATTGCCAAGTAAAATACCGCTAGTACCAATGGAATAAACCGCTGCTAAAACAGAATCTACTGTAGAGGCTTTTAAACTTCTGCGAATAGCATCCTTGGGAATGCGAAAAGTTGGAGAAATTGCTGTTTGCGGTGTAGTAATCTGGGCAATTTCCAGACTCAGAGGCGCAGATATTTCAACTGGAAGAAAATCCATAATCTATGTTTACGGATGAAGCATCCTGGCGTCAATCAAGTTGTCGAATCATTCAGTATGCTTTCATCAACCTTGTTAATAATTCTTCGTTATTTTAACTTGCATTTTTCAATAAAAAGTTCAAAAAGAAAAATATCACTCCTTAGCTACAGACGATCTATAAATAAAGAGAGAGTTTGACATGAGATGAGCAATTCTTAAGAGGTAGAGCCAATGATGAGCAGAAAGTTATTAACTTTTTTCGGAGTGGCGATCGCAATGGCGATCGCTTTTATTGCTTTTCACAACCTACAATTAACAAGCAAACCCTTAGCCTCTACCGCAATTACCGTTAAACTCAGCGGTTGGGGAGGTAATCCTGTTGAGCAAAAACTCTTGAGACAGGTATTGCAAGACTTTGAAGCACAGTATCCAGCTATTAAGGTCAAATATGAGGTGATTTCTGACCAATACATGGATGTAATCAAAACCCGCTTAGTTGGAGAAGCTGCACCTGATGTCTTTTATTTAGATGCATTAGAAGCTCCTTTTTTGATGAGTCAAAATGTTCTGGAACCACTCGATAATTACATCACTCCCGAATTTGATCTAGCGGATTTTGAAGATACTCTACTCGACAGCTTCAAATACCAAAACAAAATTTATGGTCTTCCTAAAGACTATTCCACCCTGGCGCTGTTTTATAACAAAAAATCCTTCGCCGCCGCTGGCTTGAGTAATCCGCCAGCGACTTGGGACGAACTACGCAGCTACTCAAAACAATTAACAGGCAAACTTAACAGATACGGGTTTGGAGAAATCCCGGAATTAGCGCGTCAGGCTTACAAAATCAAAGCCTTTGGTGGACAAGTCATAGACCAAAATGGCTATGCAACTTTTGCCAGTGAGGCAAGTTTGAAAGGTTTACAGTTAGTGATAGACCAGTATCAAAAAGATCGTTCTTCTGCCCAAAAATCTGATGTGGGGACAAACTCAGGTAGTGAAATGTTTGGTCAGAGTAAAGTGGCAATGGTAATTGAAGGTAACTGGGCAATTCCTTACTTAACTGAAACCTTTCCCCAAGTCGAGTTTGCTACTGCCCAACTGCCTACGATTAATGATAAAAAAGGCACGATGGTGTTTACGGTTGCCTACGTGATGAACAAACAAGCACAGCACAAAGCCGAAGCTTGGGAATTGATTTCTTATCTCACAGGTAAAGCTGGGATGCAGAAGTGGACAGGAACAGGGTTTGCTTTGCCAACACGTCAATCAGTAGCAAAGAATTTAGGCTATGACCAAAATCCATTGCGATCGCCATTAGTAGCTGGTGTTGATTATGCTACACCTTGGCAGGTGGGTAAATATCCAGGGGCGATCGTCAATAATTTTGAGAATCAGTTTGTCAGTGCCTTATTGGGGCAACAAGCATTAAAAAAGGCGATGGTGCGGGCACAAAATGCAGCTAATCAGCAGATTAAAGCTATAGATTGATGCTTAATTTCAAATAAAATGCCTAATTATTTTGGGACATCAGGAATTATCTTTAAAAAACCTCTGTTTACCTTTGCGCTAACCTCCGCGTACTTTGCGTTAAAAAAATCCTGAATTCTGCCGTATTAAACTTCTTAATTCCCTTGCAACCACTCATCTAAACGAGACATTTCCACTGCCCGGTTCAACAGCAATCCATTAACCTCATTTGAACCGGAGTGGAGCGCTAAAATATAATATTTGCTGTTTATATTACTGATAATTGCACCTCCAGAAGCTCCCTGATTAGTATCACAGTTGTGGTACAAAAAATTATTCTGACGGCGGAGGATACTGCATCCCAGGTGAACGCCAGCAGTCATACTTTCACCAGCAGTTAGATTTTCATAACCTTTTTTCTTGGGGTTGGGAAAATCACCAGAATAGCCGACTAAGGCAAATTTTTTCGTATCGCCAACCAAACTAGAAGATGGTAAGGATTTCCAGCCCAAATAACCATATTTTTTACCGATAGGCTTATTGAGTTTCAAAATCGCCCAGTCGTTTGCGTAATCGGCTAAAGTGCCATTTTTAAAGTCTGTGCCGTAATAAACATTAGTGGCATAAGCGACATCATTTTTACTTTTGACGACACCATTAACTAAGTTTGGCAGAAAGGCGATCGCTTGACTAACTTTTTGGGTTTCAGCGTTAACTACACAGTGAGCATTTGTCAAAACAACATCTTCAGAAATCAACGTTCCCGTGCAACTGTAACCGCCACCATCAGCACTTACCCCCTCGATTTTACCAATGGCTGACCAAGGGTAGTTTCTGCTAGTCATGGGAATACGGTCATCCTTTGAACCGATGATTACCCGTTCTTGTCCGGGGGGTTCCTCCTTTTGATTCAGTAGCGAAGGTTCTCCTTTTCCTTCTAGTTGAAATTCTCCAGGATTTTCAACCTTGGTAAAGCTGGGTGGGGTTTGTGGTTGGGCTGAGACTGAAGCCCAAATTCCCAAAATTCCGGCGCTCATTGTGGCTAAGCAGGGGAAAATAAATTGTGTGGATGGAAATATGCTTTTCATGAAAAATCACTCCTGATAAATTTTGTCTTACAGTCTTGGCTACAAAGGGTAGGTTTTACCCCACCCTAACCCTCCCCTTATAAAGGGGAGGGAACTGGATTTTCCGATCTCCCCCCTTTCCAAGGGGGGATTAAGGGGGGTAATTCGACCTTTGGAGAGCAAGAACCAAAGCCTCTCGGACTGTGGGGGAGAGGAATGGAAGCCGGGTTCCAATGTTCACCGCCACTCACCCAGCAGGGTAAAAGCCGACCAAGAATAGGGATTACGCCACTTTTCTTGTTCCCACATTTTGAGTTGTGCGGCTCTGAGGGCAGCAGCCGGAGTTTTCCCTTGTTGCAACATTTGGGTGTAAAATTGGCTCATCAATAAAGATGTCGCTTCATCGTCAACGTTCCATAAAGACACCACCACCCGCGCTGCACCTGCATACATTAATCCTCTTGTCAACCCCACTAGCCCTTCTCCTTTAACTTCCTTACCCAGCCCGGTTTCACAGGCACTCAGCACTACCAACTCCGCCGGGAAGTTGAGGTTAAAGATATCAGTGAGGCGTAAAAAGCCTCTTTGGGACTTACCTTGTTTGTCTATCAGCGAAAGTACAATTCCTGATAACTCCGGTTCAGTGCTGTCTAGAAAGCCGTGGGTAGCAAAATGCAGCATCTTGTATTGACTTAGTTGCTGATTGGTAGCCCAGTTGTAGTTTGCGTCAAAACCAAAGGCTTGGATGTTCTCTGAGGGTGAGACAAGTTTGAGAATTTCTTTCGCCTCTTGCTCTGTGCCTTGGAGTCTTTGAATTTCGCTGCGGTTGATGTTTCTCGTAGACCGCTTCAGGGCAGACTCTTCTAGTTGCTGGTCAATGTTATTATTAGCAACGTTGGAAGATTTGCCTGTTACTCGCTGATCATTAGCGCTAAACACTGGATCTGCAAGGATGGCGAGGGTTTTCGGTGCTTTTGTGCGCCCTTTAATTTGTTTCCTGAGAATGGTAATGGTGGAGGCGGAAGGTAGAGAGATAATTTCATGGTTGACAACCAAGGGTTTATAATCTGACCCATCCCTGGATTTGGTTGATGTCGTTAATGCTGCAAAGGGAATGTATTGTAAAGCTTCATCGCCAACAATTACTAGGCGTTTTTGCCCCAACTTATCAGCAACAGGCGCGAGGATAAGTTGACTCAGTTCATTAGCAGCTTTAGCCGTTTCTTCTGGGGAAACTCCCAGCATCCCCGGATTTCTTAAATAATTGTTGTATAAATTCTTGGCTGCTTTGTCTATCTTTTCCCGTCCTGGGAGTTCATAGCTATGGAGAGAGTTGGGTGTGACAGCCCAAAGATAGCTACGTTGTTCACCTAAAGAATATTGCAATAGCAGTGTGTCTTTATCTAGTTGTTGCTGAATTTGCTTGAGAGTCAGAGGTTGGGGATATATCAAATCGGCATATTCAGGGTTCTTGGCGCGGATTTTGACCTCAAGTTCTCGCTGTTGTTTGAGTAAGTCTTGGATTTGTTGTTTGGTGTTGGTTAAAAGTTGTTCTGGGGTTTCTTTTTTAGATGATAGTTCTGATAATAATTTTTCCTGAGCATTGATTTGCCATTGCAAACTAGTTTCCTCTGCTAAAAGTTTTGGGTCAATGCCTTTACGGATGTCTATGTTTGCTTCCGTTAGTAGTTCAATTAGACCACGGGCGCGAGAGCGATCGCTAACTTCCAGTGCCAATGCATCGTATCCTTTTGATGGGTCTTTTTTGTGCAGTTGCATCAGCAGGTCGGTGTAGAACTTGTAAACGTCTTGCTTTGATGCAAAGTAAGAAGCGCGTAGTTCTTTGTCAGCTATTTTGGTGCGTAAATCTTCAATGATTTCAATAGCTGCTTGAATATGTGTTTGTGCTTGTTTTAGATTACCGCGATCGCGTTCTAGAAAAGCCATATAAAATAGGGTGTTGGCTTCTCCTCCCCTGTCCCCCACTGCACGGCGTATGGGTAAAGCTTGGTTGAAGTATTTGAGTGCTTCTTGCTTTTCTCCTAATGAGGAGTAGACACCGCCAATATTGTGGAGGGTGTTGGCTTCCCCTCTCTTATCCCCCACTGCACGGCGTATGGGTAAAGCTTGGTTGTAGTATTTGAGCGCTTGTTGCTTTTCTCCTAAATCAGAGTAGACAGCGCCAATATTGTTGAGCGTGTTGGCTTCCCCTCCCTTGTCTGTTACTGCACGGCGTACGAGCAAAGCTTGATTGTAGTATTTGAGCGCTTGTTGCTTTTCTCCTAAATCAGAGTAGACAGCGCCAATATTGTTGAGGGTGGTGGCTTCTCCTTCCCTCTTACTCACGGCACGAAATATGGGTAAAGCTTGGTTATAGTATTTGAGTGCTTCTTGCTTTTCTCCTAATGAGTCGTAGATAAAGCCAATATTGTTGAGGGTGGCGGCTTCCCCTTCCCTCTTGCTCACGGCACGAAATATGGGTAAGGCTTGGTTATAGTATTTGAGTGCTTCTTGTTTTTCTCCTAAATCGTCGTAGACATTGCCAATATTGTTGAGGGTGATGGCTTCCCCTTCTTTGTCTGTTACTGCACGGGTTATGGATAAAGCTTGGTTGAGGTATTTGAGCGCTTCTTGCTTTTCTCCTAATGAGTCGTAGATACCGCCAATATTGTTGAGGGTGGCGGCTTCCCCTTCTTTGTCTGTTACTGCACGGGTTATGGATAAAGCTTGGTTGAGGTATTTGAGCGCTTCTTGCTTTTCTCCTAATGAGTCGTAGACACTGCCAATATTGTGGAGGGTGAGCGCTTCCATTGTTCTGTCCTCCACTGCACGGGTTATGGGTAAAGCTTGGTTAAGGTATTTGAGCGCTTCTTGCTTTTCTCCTAAATCGGAGTAGACAGTGCCAATATTATTGAGCGTGGTGGCTTCCATTTTTCTGTCTGCTATGGCACGGAATATGAGTAAAGCTTGGTTGTAGTATTTGAGCGCTTGTTGCTTTTCTCCTAAATCGGAGTAAACATTGCCAATAGTGGTAAGGGTGATGGCTTCCCCTCTTTTTCCCACCACTGCACGGAATATGAGTAAAGCTTGGTTGAGGTATTTGAGCGCTTGTTGCTTTTCTCCTAAATCGTCGTAGATACTGCCAATATTTTTGAGTGTGGTGGCTTCGCTTTTTCTGTCTTCTATGGCACGGAATATGAGTAAAGCTTGGTTGTAGTATTTGAGTGCTTCTTGTTTTTCTCCTAAATCAGAGTAAACACCGCCAATATTGTTGAGGATGGTGGCTTCCCCTCTCCTTTCCAGTACTGCACGGCTTATAGGTAAAGCTTGGTTGTAGTATTTAAGTGCTTGTTGCTTTTCTCCTAAATCGTCGTAGGCAGAGCCAATAGTGTTGAGGGTGTTGGCTTCCCAGCGTTTATCATCAACTTGCTGCCAAAGCTTCAGCGCTTCTTGCAATTTTTCAAGTGCCTGTCTCAGTGATTCTGCTGTCCCTTGTTGATAAAGTTCCAAAGCTTCTTGAGAAAGCTGTTCCGCAGCAGCGCGAGTGGCATTTTGTTGAGTGGTTCCTGACTGCTGTGCTATCTGCAACCCTCGGTTTCTCGATGCCGCCCCCACACCATCAGCAAGCATTACCGCACTCAGCAATAAAGTTAAACTGTAGCGGGTGAATTTTGGTAGAAACCACCAGCAAACCCGTTGAGACTTTGCACTCCTCTTCATTCTTTAGCCTCACAGCCTCAATCAGTGATTATTTCCAGCCCTATCCTGTCGGCATCAATTCCGATTATTAGTAAATTATTTAATTGTCGCCAGTAATATTGCTGAAACTTTATGTTGATTTTATGGGTGCAGCTAGCGGACTCATCTGTGGTTGCAGTTTTGGTAACAGATTTTTTTCGCGGCTAGGGAGGAGGGGAAAATGAGAAGAAGAGAAAATTTCTCGTGAAGGGCGAGATCCCCGACTTTTCAAAAAAGTCGGGGATCTAGGGATCTGATTAAGCAATGACTTAAAATTATAGATGTTAGTCAACAATAGCAAATAACTATGCATCCCCTATTAAAGGTTGATATTTCCCAATTAAGTGTATCCGAACGAATACAACTTGCAGAGGACTTATGGGATAGCATTCTGACTGACACTAATACAGTAACTCTGAGCGACGAGCAAAAACAAGAATTGGATAGACGTTTAGAAACACATCGTCAAAACCCAAACCAGGGTTCAACCTGGGAAGAGGTTAAGCAAAGACTGGGTTTTTCTCAATGATTTATCAGTTAATTATTAGCCGAGAAGCAGAGCTTGATATCCAAGATGGTTTTGAATGGTACGAGCAACGTAGTTCTGGATTAGGTTCAGAATTTGTACGTGCTGTCGATAGCAGTTTGGCATTAATCGGACGCAACCCTTTAGCTTATCCTCAAGTATATCGACAAGTACGACGAGTTTTAATACGTCGATTTCCTTATGGAGTGATGTATATTTTGTCTGAAGATGTAATTACTATTATCGCCTGCTTTCACGTCAAACGCGACCCTAAACAATGGCAAGATAGAAATATTTGAAAGTCTGGCGATCGCTCAACAAAACTATACACAATCAAAAGCGATCGTTGAAGCTCGCATTCTGTTTCTCGCCGATTGCACATTCTCACATTTCAACGATCCTGAATGGGAGGGTGAACCCCTAGAACCTGTTCTTGTCAAAATTTCCAGAGGCCAGACGCGATAAATCGCCGTCTCTACAAAGGAATGATTCTTGTAGAGACGGCGATTTATCGCGTCTTTGGAATTTAGAATTTTAATCAAAAAACCTTAACCAAACCGTATTGGGGAGGAATCAGATAATTGGCTTATTACTAATCCAATGCCCATTCTAATTTCAGAGTTTCCAACTTAGGATTCTTCACACTCATTCTTTTACACTCTTCTAAAAATTCCTTGACTTGTTCTTCATTAAGACTTAACCCGCCATCTTGCAGATTATTGATGTAACTAATAACATCTGAAGTTGTCAAAGCGGAACTTATTTCCTCTAAAATAATAGCATTTTTAAGTTCCCGACAAACCAATTCAATGTCAGATGAAGTAAACCTTGCACTTTTGTCAGCTAAAATTTCAAAATTCACTAGCTGATTCATATCTATTTTTAACAGATAGTGTTTGAATAAATCTATTCTTTCTAATCTATCTGGTGGAAAAATAGGAATCTTCCAATCCAATCTCCCAGAACGTTTCAAAGCACTATCAATACCACTCAAATAGTTAGTGGCAGCAATGACAATTACATCACTATTTTGAAGATTATTTAATTCTATCAGTAATTGGTTAATGGTTGCTTTTTGGTCTGTGTGTGCGTTATCTTCGTTACGGTTAAACCCAATACTGTCTAACTCATCAATGAATAAAAGCGAAGGAGCTTTTTTCTTAGCCTGAGCAAAGATATCTCGGATATTTTTTTGACTTTGACCAATCCAAACACTGACAATATCAGCAGGAGAAAACTTAAAGAAATATCTCCCAGATTCATTAGCAAAGGCATTTGCCAGTAGAGTTTTACCGCATCCTGGTAAACCATAGAAGAGAATTCCGCCAATTGAACCTTTGTATCCTTTAGATTGCAGCTTTAGGAGTTTAGTTAGTTTTTCTTTTTCTTCGTTTAGCCCTTTGACTTGGCTAAAGTCAAGCTTCAATTCTTTGACGCGATTAGTAATTGGATATGCTGGTACTAAACTAGGTTTTTTAGCCGCATATTCAAAAGATGGATAGTCGATAGAATCAAATGAGACTGGGACTAATTGGTGATTTTCATAGTCAGGAGCCATGATTATAACCTGGAAGCGATCGCCATAATATCCAGAAAGCTTATATTCTAATATTTCCTTAGCTTTTTTCAGTTGATAATAGTTGCGTGCGATCTCAAAACCGGGAATTACCAACCAAAGGCTTTCTAGTTGATTCGGCCACACTTTTGATTTTCTCAAAACTCTTTTAATTTGATCTAAAAAGAGGTTATTATCCTGAAATTCATGATATTGGAGAGTTTCTATTTCAACTACTACCTGATTGTTGACATAAACTTCTATGATTTCACTTTGGTATTCTTCATCGTCATCGGAGGTATCTTCATCTATTGTTTCTTCATCTCTGGAAGTCAACTCAACTTCACAGCCAATCTGAGATAATTCATATCCTAGACTTTCTAAAGTTTTAATAGCAAAATACTTGAGATAAATATATTCTTTACTTTCCTGTTGCCACTTTAGACTATAAAAATGTTCACATTTCATCTTTAGAAACAACTGTGATTCAGCTTGTATTTGAGCTTTTTGTAATTCTAGAAAATAATCTCCTAAAGATGCATCATCTTCCTCTATTTGATAATATGGAAGTTCTAGTAGTAGACGGAAATGGGCGTATACTTCTTCTTTGTATTCAATAGACGCTTCATTTGGGTATTTACATCTGAGAGTAAAAGTAAAAGGAATTTTGTGGGCAACTCTATCTACTAAGTATCCGAAAGCATCTTCTTGCTGATGCGCTTGAATTTCTAAGAGGGATGGACAATGAAATACAATAAAGAATTGTTCAGAATTATATTTATTTGCATATAATGATATCTGTTCAAACTGTTGGTCAAATTTTTCTGAATCAAGTAATTCTAAACCAGTGTTCCCAAGGATGATGCTGTCCATAGTTGAGCGAGGAAACTGAAAAATATTAGCATCGGTGACAGAATTTTCTTGCTCATTTTCACAGTCTTCATCTGAAGCCAGACTGGTAGCAATTTTTCGATGAGCATTTTTCGGTATACTATTACTACCTCCGTATTGATACTTTCTAATTAATTCATAATTAAATATTTTGACAACAATATCACAAAAGAAATCATCTACTTGTGGAATCACAAAAATACCTACTGGCTGGTGAGAATCTAAACATGCTTGGAATCGTTCATATTCTTCATCAGAGCCAAAATCAAATAAGTAGTAGAAAAAATCATGCTTAACTGTAATTTCCTGTCTGAGTTTCGCTGAAATTAATTGAGAATCAGTAACTTGATTTCTTGGTTCTACACCTTTAACAGCAATAGCTATTTTTGTATCTAAGGGAATATGCAAATCTAATACAGGATTGGCAGAAAGCCCCAGTTCATCAAGAGCAGTATTAAAATCATTGACGAATGATTGACTTCTACGCTGGTAGCCAAACTGTTCTATGATCGTTTTGACTCGGAGGCTTTTTTTGGTTTTACCAGTTCTCTGAAGTTCATTTTTAATCGAACGTAAGTAGGCTGTATATGACATTTTGTATCCTATTGCTTGAGTAGGGTTAATTAGCATCCCCAGGGAAACTCATACCATTTTGGATTTTAGATTTTGGATTTTGGATTATGAAAGAGTTGGCCAATAAGCTTTTTGGCGATACATCTTTCGCAATGAGTTTTGAAATTGCTATAAATATATAGTTCCCTAAATTACATATCGAGCTAACTCACGCAAGCAATGTCTGGCGATAAGCCTACGTCTACGCTTTTCAAATATAAAGACTCATTCAATGAGGCTAAGTATTTTTACAGCAGTACGAAAAATAATCATGCACGACTCATCGCTACAGCCTGTTTAGTGCAGGATTAAACGGAGGTTCAACAGTGTTTGAAATCAACAGGCGGCAAAGTAACCCCAGGTGGAACATTACAGAAGATTTGGCTGGGTATATGTTCATGATGCCTACCATCTTGGTTTTGGGGACTTTTGTAGTCTTACCCATTTTGTTTGCCGTTTTTCTTTCTCTGCAAAAAGTTCAACTTCTGGGCGGTATTCAGTACGAGTTCATTGGTTTTCGGAATTTCACGCGATTAGTTGAAGACGAACGGGTTTGGGTTGCTTTGAGAAACACCGCCCAATATGTAGCAATTGTTGTGCCAACTCAAACAGTCTTAGCTTTGATTTTGGCGGTAACTCTCAATTCCGGAATTCGCGGTAAAAACTGGTGGCGCATCCTCTACTTTTTGCCCACAGTCACTTCTTCAGCAGTGCTGACGCTGATTTTCATGTGGATTTATAACACCGATGGGTTACTAAACGATTTTCTGGCTTTTGTGGGGCTACCTACTTATAACTGGTTGGGTGACCCAGCAGTTGCCCTCAAAGGGATTATGATTATGAACATTTGGTCAACTGCGCCGTTTTTCATGGTGATTTACCTGGCGGCGTTGCAAGATATCCCCCAAACAGTGTATGAAGCTGCTGAACTTGATGGGGCAAATGGATGGCAGCAATTTATTTACATTACTATTCCTTTACTCAAGCCTGTAACCTTCTTTGTGGTAGCGATGGGTGTGATTGGCACTTTTCAATTGTTTGACCAGTCTTACATTTTCTCTGGGGGTACTGGCGGGCCAAATAACGCTACCTTAACTGTGGTGCTACTAGTTTACCAAGCTGTGTTTCGGAATTTACAAATGGGATATGCTGCTGCGATCGCCTTTTTATTAGCAGCAGTCATTATTACCCTTAGTATAGTTGGGCGGCGACTTTTTGGAGGCGAACAGATTTGACTAGAATTTCTGGCTTGTCTTGGTTCAAAGTCCTGTTATATACCTTGCTGACACTCTATGCCCTCATTACCCTCATTCCGTTTCTCTGGGCACTTTCAGCATCATTTAAGCCGCTAACAGAAATTGTCAGCGGCGAACCCAACTTTTTCCCCAAAAATTTCACTCTCGACAACTACAGGCAAATCTTTTTGCAAGAACCGCTATTTTGGCGGTGGGTGTTTAACAGCGTGGTGATTGCCCTCAGTGTCACAGTTTTAAACTTGTTGTTAAATTCAATGGCGGGTTATGCCTTAGCCAGACTGCGCTTTGTCGGCAAACGCTTTTGGTTCTTTCTAATCTTGGCAGTACTGGCAGTACCAGCCCAAATTACCTTAATTCCCACATTTTTGATTTTAAAGGCGATCAGCTGGCTAAATTCCTACCAAGGGATGATTGTCCCCAGCATGGTTAATGCCACTTTCATCTTTATGATGCGACAGTTTTTCGTGAATTTTCCTAAAGAATTAGAAGAAGCAGGTCAACTTGATGGCTTAAATACCTTTGGAATTTTCCGGCATATTGTTTTACCTTTGGCAAAACCAGCACTAGCAGCCCAGGCAGTTTTTGTGTTTATGGGAAGCTGGAATAATTTCTTGTTGCCTATAGTTATCCTATTTGACCCAGAAATGTTTACCTTACCCTTAGGGCTAAACACCTTTAAAGGTCAATATATCAGCTATTGGAACTACATTATGGCAGCGTCAATGGTATTTACCCTGCCAGCTTTAAGTATCTACGCCTTTTTTAACCGCTACTTCATCCAAAGCGTTACATTTACTGGCGGGAAAGGTTAATTGTCATTTGTTCTTTGCCATTTGTCAAAATTAAAACTCTAAGCTCAGAGGTTCATCGCCGAAGCTCAAAGGTTCATTAACGAAGCTCAGAGGTTCATTAACGAAGCTCAGAGGTTCATTAACGAAGCTCAGAGGTTGATTAACGAAGCTCAGAGGTTCATTAACGAAGCTCAGAGGTTCATCGCCGAAGCTCAGAGGTTCATCAGCGAAGCTCAGAGGTTCATCGCCGAAGCTCAGAGGTTGATTAACGAAGCTCAGAGGTTGATTAACGAAGCTCAGAGGTTGATTAACGAAGCTCAGAGGTTGATTAACGAAGCTCAGAGGTTGATTAACGAAGCTCAGAGGTTGATTAACGAAGCTCAGAGGTTGATTAACGAAGCTCAGAGGTTCATCAGCGAAGCTCAAAGGTTCATCGCCGAAGCTCAGAGGTTCATTAACGAAGCTCAAAGGTTCATCGCCGAAGCTCAGAGGTTCATCGCCGAAGCTCAGAGGTTGATTAACGAAGCTCAAAGGTTCATCGCCGAAGCTCAGAGGTTCATCGCCGAAGCTCAGAGGTTGATTAACGAAGCTCAGAGGTTCATTAACGAAGCTCAGAGGTTCAAATTTCACTATCAAAAGCTCAAGAATCATTAACTTCTTGAATTGTATTAACTCTTTTACTGCTACAGTACTTTCCCTGCTTCCTCATCCCCCTCATCCCCCCCACTCCCCACTCCCCACTCCCCACTTTCCATTCCCCAAAACCGTATTTTGTGCAACAAATTGCACTCCTAACGTGATATTGGTATTACAGCGACTCAATCTCTATCTATCAGTTAACAAGCATTATGGGTTTTGCAAACCTATCGATCGCAGAGATAACAGCCGACTACAGCATGACTGTAGAAAAATTGTTTTCTCTGGACAACCAACTCTTAATTGCCGACAAACACCAAAAGAGCCGTTTGGCGTTAGAGGATGCAAAGGCAATTATTTTCCGAATATCGTCTGATACACGCCCAAAGGGTTGGCGAATCGGTGGGTGGTACCGAAGTCACCCCAAGGGCTATCTCACGCTTTGGATAGGAGATTGAGCATCGTTTTATTAGCTGTGTTGAGCGTCAAAATCTTTAAGGGGAAACATGTTTAGAAGACTAATTGGCGTTGTTGTGGCTACTTTTTTACTCACGTTTGGGTTGATTGTCGGTAACGCGACAGCAGTGGAACTGGACAAAGCTACCCGAACAGTGCCATTAAACGATCAAGGTGATACTGTCGTACTTAGCCTCAAACAAGTCAAAGAAGGCAAACGCTTATTTGCTTACGCTTGTGCCCAATGTCATGTTGGCGGCGTTACCAAGACTAACCAGAACGTGGGACTAGAACCAGAAGCTCTGGCATTGGCAACACCAAACCGTAATAACATTGAAGGGTTGGTGGATTACATGAAAAATCCCACTACTTACGACGGGGTAGAGGAAATTTCCGAATTACACCCCAGCACTAAGAGCGCAGATATTTTCACAGAAATGCGAAATCTGACGGATGATGATTTAGTAGCGATCGCTGGCCATATTCTCCTACAACCCAAAGTTGTAGGCACTAAGTGGGGAGGCGGAAAAATCTATTACTAAATCCTGGAATTAGCACTAAGTGCTGAATCTTTGGGATTGGGTATTGGGTACTGGGCATAGGGCATAGAGTATTGGGTGTTGAACGGATGGTGTAGACAAAGCAAACTATTCTTCACTCCTAACTCATAACTCCTAACGCCCAGTCCCCAATCCCCAGTCCCTTGTTTTCATCCCCAAAACATCAGAGCTACTCTTCTTAGCATTTAACTTAATTCACATACTTTTTGTGGTATGGCAATCTAGCATCTACAGGAGATTGCACAGCTTTTTGTTATATTTTTCTGGCGATTCTTAAAAAAAAATTGTATCTACGACATATTGTCATACTTTGGCGTTGATTTTATTTAAAATGAGAAAGGAAAAAAATGTTTGTTTAGGAGAGAGTCATGAAATTGATCTCGGCAAGCTGGCAACGGCTGAGTTTGGCTGTGTTGACAATTGTTTTAGTTGTTAGCAGCTTCGCTGTTTTTACTCCCAGCGCTGCGGCTGAAACATACCAGGTGAAACTTGGTAGCGATAAAGGAATGCTGGCATTTCAACCGAAAAAATTGACAATTAAAGCAGGTGACACAATTGAGTGGGTGAACAATAAAGTTCCTCCCCATAATGTTGTGTTTGATCCCGCAAAAAACCCAGGCGGAAACAAGGAATTAGCAGCGTCTCTGTCTCATAAGAAACAGTTGATGAATCCTGGTCAAAAAGTAGCAACTACCTTCCCCGCAGACGCACCCGCTGGTGACTACACCTTCTACTGCGAACCTCACCGTGGTGCTGGCATGGTTGGTACAATCACTGTCGAATAGCTAGAAATATCGTCGTTGACACTAGATGATTTTTTCAGCTTCCCCCAGTAAAATCAGCTCATCAGAAAATTAAGTAGAAACCCCGTCCTTCTAGGACGGCTTTGTGTTAAACTTAAGTATATACCGAGGGACATCCGGAAATTTAAGTCTGTGGAGCAAACATAAGACCGAAAAACCTTTGGGGTGGAGGCAGTTGCTAAGAAGCAGAAATCTAAGTCGTGAGGCTTAGAGAATCCTTGTACCTTTAGGTCAAGGAGTATGTCAAAAGCAACACGCTACACTCCCAGAGTGACCCACACAATGGATAATGGCGGTAACGAATCATCTGCCCACCGAAGACGCTAAGCACCGCGTGTCAACGGAGGGTGAACTCGTTACCGCCAATTTTGATCAAATTTGACTTAATCAGGGATTGATCGCGTTTATACTCTTCCTGGAGGCTTGTTGCGAGGAAATTCTCTTGAGAATATTTTTATTAATTTTGCTGTTAGCGATCGCCCTATTCAAATTAACACTCATTAGTCCAGCACTAGCTGCCGAAACGTCCAACGGTGCTAACATTTTCGAGGCTAACTGCGCTTCGTGCCATATCGGTGGCGGTAACATCCTGATTAACCAGAAAACCCTGAAAAAGGAAGCACTGTCAAAGTACCTTGAAAATTATGATAGCGACTCGATTCAGGCAATTATCCACCAAGTGCAGAATGGTAAAAATGCCATGCCTGCCTTTAAAGACAAGTTAACCCCCCAGGAGATTCTAGAAGTAGCTGCTTACGTTTTTCAGAATGCCGAACAAGGCTGGTAAAGTAGCCAAAAGCTAATTGCCTTAACCAATGAGGGACTTCCAATTAACTCTTGTGGGGTGGGCGTCTCGCCCGCCATATAAACTGGGCGGGCAGGATGCCCACCTCACAATATTGGATAAGGGACTTCCAAAGAAAAAAATATTCCATCGTAGGGTAGCACAGCTGTGCTACCCGAAAAATGTACAAATAATTTGGGATAATTTATTTTCTGGAAGTCCCTAATTTATTAATTCGACTTTTCTCTGTTTTGCTTCAATTGCCGCAACTGTTGTAGTAATTCTTGCTCAGTTGCAGAAGTGGGTGTCGGCTGATTTTTATTCGTTCCTGGCACTAACTGTTCAGAAGAAGTAGCATCTGCCGATGAAGGCGTAGGCTGATTTTTTCTGGTTCCCGCTTCAGATGATGGTTTAGAAGTAGCTGCTGGTAAGGGCTGAGATTGATTGCTGTTAATTCTTGGTAGAACTAATGGTTTGAGAGTACCTGTAGACGCAGGCTGATTATTCCTAATTTGCACTTCAGATGATGGTTTTGCAGTACCTGATGGTGAGTTGCTATTGACTCCTGGTACAACTAATGGTTTGAGAGTAGCTGCGGGTAAACGCCCAGGCTGATTAGTTTTGATTGGCGCTTCCGAGAATGGTTTAGAAGTAGGTGCTGGCGATGGCGTCACCTGATTGCTGTTGCTTCCTGGTGTCAATAATGGAAAGGGCTTTTGGTCTTGAGTAGCTCCAGTTGTGTTGCTACCGTTGTTTTGGAAAACTAGGTTAAATGGATAAGAACTGATCTTTTTATCTCCCTTGAGGGATTGTTTGCTAAAGTATTCCCTTGCTTTTGTTCGCAATTCTGGGGAGAGTGATTTGTCTTGGAACTTGATATCTAAGACCTTGCCATCAGGATCTACCACTAATACACCCAAAACAGCCCCTTCCGCATTCGGCTTATCTGTGGCTAGTGTTTGTCGAATAACTGGTTTTTGTTCAGCATTGGGGTATTGTTGCTGGACTTCTTTTCTGAGGGCATCGTAAGAATCGAGTTGTGCGATCGCCTGTTGAGTTCCTTTAGGGGATAAATCCCTTGCTTGGGGCGCACTTCCCCTAGTTCCGATTAAAGTATTGCTATTTCCTCGACCTTGTTTTAGAGAGTTGACGAGCAAGTTTTGAGAAATTTTAGACCCATCAATACTTGGTTGGGTAATTTGTGGAGTTGGATTTCCCTGTGCTGTTGTAATGGGGGGAGTATCAGAAAGGTTCCGAGATTGGGTATTTTGCAGAATATCATCAGGTATGTTCTGTGACTGCAATTGTGGCAACCTATTTACAGACAATGGCTCAGGTGTCTCATATTTGCGATCGCTTTCACTCAAACGAGGAGCTGGAGGAACTGATGACGAGAATTTGGGGCTGTTATTGTATTTAGAACTGTCAAATTTAGAAGCGTCAAATCCCAAATTATAATTAGGAATCGTCCGCAAAGACTGCCTTGTAGGCAAAGACGAGACTCGATAGTTATTTGATGATGGAGGTAGGGGAGGCAGTACTAACTGACTTGATGGCGGTGGCGCCAATGGAGCTAATGCAGTCTGGGCGTTAAAATTCGGTGCAGAAAGTGGCGCTATTGGCGGTAATTGTTGTAAACCTATTCGAGGTGTGGTTTGCGGCAAACGGCTTTGGTCGATTTGACTCAATTCCATCAGTCCGACTGTTTTTGATGATGCCGTTTCTTGGGGCTTGCTGGAGTCCATAGGCATCAATGGTACAATCATGGCGATCGCACCGTGAATGCCAACGGAAGCTATAGCTGCTATCCCAATTGGCTGGCTAATGATTTCCGGTATATTTTTCAGCAGGGAGACGTAAGACATAGCTGTTATCGTTCACTCGACTCAGTTGCAGTTGACTAACAATTTTCTCTTTGGTGACTATATTGCAATATATTGCAATAGATGCGTCCCTCTACGGAAATAGTAACTTCCTATGCTGGCAATCCAGAGCCTAAGATGACCATTTCCTCAAGTTCTTAATTTCTTAATGATGCTCTATCATATTTTTAAGTTGGGCTTGCTAAAAAGATGTTTGAACTATTACTAAGTTGGACTTTTTATTGTTAAAAGGCGCACAATTAAAAATAATCTCTCAGATATTTATCAAGTTTCACATCTGTTACAAGTTCGCTCAAATCAGAACATTTGCTAACCTTACCCTGTTTTTTATACTACTTTTTATTCAACAAAACTTACGTACAAGATGGCACACCGATTGCAATATACTACGCCTTTTGCGACAATCTTACCACATCAGACGATTCTAAAACTGTTGTAAATTGTACCATTTTATTGACATTTTAGCCCTCAAACCCATCGATATGTGTTTGGGTTTTGATCCCAAGAGTAAGTCACAGAATGGAGATTTGAGCTTTTAATACTTACTACTTCTTAATTAAAAAATTTTAATCCTTCAGTTCTTGCAGCCAGAAATTTTCAATGCCCTTACCGACAGTTATTGTGCCTGGATATCTAGAAAGTGCGTAGACGCAAAGCGGCTTGTCGCAAGACATCGCTTATCGCCTACTAGAGCAATCTTTACAGCAGTTAAATTTTCCCACAGTTACAGTACCACTACGACGGCGTGACTGGCTACCCACTATTGGAGGAAATCCTGTAACGCGGATTTTGCAACAACTCGATCGCACAGTCAAACAGATATTGCAGCAATATAAGGCTACTCAAATTAACTTACAGCACTTTTCATGTATTTAGACCACAATCTTGTTCCTTCCTTTCTTCCTTTGCGCCTTTGCGCCTTTGCGTGAGATAAAAAAGATGTGGTTCATTTACCTGAAAATAGCTGTAATTGGTCACTCAGCCGGAGGTTGGATATCGCGCATCTATATGGGAGAAAAACCTTATTTGGCACGCGGCGATCTCAAGCCATCCCTCTGGGAAGCCCATCCCTTAGTTGCGACTCTCATCACCTTGGGTACACCCCACATCAGCCAAGAACGCTGGACGCGCTCAAATCTGGATTTTGTCACCAATAACTATCCTGGAGCTTTTTACAGCAAGGTTCGTTACGTTTGTGTCGTCGGCAAAACTATCTTTGGACAAAGGCGGCGCGGTAGCTGGTTAGCTTACAGTAGTTATCAATTAACCTGTGGCAAAGGTAACACCTGGGGAGATGGAATTACGCCCATTGAAGCAGCTCACCTTGAAGGCGCAGAAAATCTTGTGATTGAAGGTGTGAAGCATTCTCCCAGAACCCTTAAAAGCTTGGGTGGAATATTTGATTTAAAAAACTTTATTTTTATATAAGAAAAGTAAAATTTCTTAAAATTTATTAGCTAAAATAATTGTATAAGAATAAATACCTACTTAAGAACAGGAGGGGTGAGCTATGGAAAGCACCCAGTTCGATAGGATTTTGCGACGACTAGCGACGATATTATCAGTTGTAATTCTGACTTTGTGCTTAATTTACGTTTCTACCGGAGTTTTGCTTTCTTTTTACTACGAGCCGACAGCCGGTGGTGCTTATAACTCTTTGAAGACGATTAATACACAACTATCATATGGTTGGTTGTTTTGGAGATCCCACGAGCTTGCTGGTAACGGCCTAATTGCAATCGCCTTAATTCAAATTGTAGTGATGTTTTTGAGTCGGCAATTTCGCAATAGTTGGCTGACTGCTTGGATTAGCGGCATTTTGTTTACCCTGAGTGCGATCGGGCTAGATTGGACAGCGATGATCCTAGACTGGACTCAGGAAGGATACTGGCGTTTTAGCATTGAGCTAGGAACCATCGAAGCCATTCCGTTTATTGGCGTGCAACTGCGCGAAATCCTCACAGGCGGTGGAGCCATTAGCACAGTTACTGTTGAACACCTTTACACAATCCACAGTTATCTGATTTCAGTCGTGACGCTAATTCTTGCCATAGTGCATTTTTCGGCTTTACTCTGGCAGGAATCACAAATTTCTCAAGCTGAGTGCGAAGTTAGGAGTTAGAACACTCATGACTTCTGAATTAATTCTTACCAAGTAGATATATTTAAAGACGGCAGATTCACATGACATACTCCATGAAAATGAGGTCAGTGAATTTGCCCACTCTATCAAAGAGAATTTGGTGAGGTGTTCATCTAACTCCAAAAAAACTGCGTGTTTCTTTCGATCTTCCCACTGTTGCGCCTCTGTTGGAGATTCACATTAATTAATAGCCTCTTTTATATATAGGACTAGTATTTGATTTTTGAAATATTACGTAGGGTGCGTTAGCGGAGCGTAACGCACCAAAAGCTTGAGATGGTGCGTTACGGCTTACGCCTAACACACCCTACAAATACTTAGATTTTTTCAGAAATCAAATATGATTCCTATAAGACTCATATTTGATTTGGAAGTAAAATAGGTATTTCTTCACATTTTACTTCCAATTTTTGCTGCAAAATTACCTAAAATTCATAATTGAGAAAACACTTTAAATATTTCGCTGTAATTGAAAAATATATAGTATTTTTCTTCATAAACTCTTCATGTTCATATCATTGATTACGCCATTGTAATAACAGTTGAAGTGATAGATGTTAGAAGTGTGGCTATAAAACATAACTTTTATAACTTGCTAAATAATGGACTGCTAAAAAACTAACAATCAATCTCACGTCAATGATTACGAAAAAACTTATACCAATTCTATATGAGGCTGCGCTCTATTCGCGTAGCGGCAATTCATGAATTGCCGCTACAGTGTGTAGTTTTGCATCAGTCTTATAAGGCGCATCTTCAAACAGAAATGGTATTACAAATAAGCTTATGTTGAAAACAATGAAAAGATTCTTAAAATTTTCTATTGCTCTTGCAAGCCTTACCATATCATCATTTCCTGCAAATGCTCAAATTTCAGAATCAGTAGGTAAAAATATGAGGTTTTTTATTACTAGTGAAAAATTATTGATCGCTGCGAATATTCAAAGTGGCTCTGCTTGCTCTTTAAACCAAGGTATTTCAATTACGAAAATGTCTGGGTTTAAAACGATTAATAGAGATAATGGCAATGTAAGAATTTCAGGCAAAATAGAAAGTTTTCTTTCAGTGAAAAAAAATCAGATATCGCCAGTAGCTGGTAAATTTCAGACTAATGCTAGAGTCCGTAGCGCTGACTGGTTAATTAGAAATACAGAATATTATCCAGAATTTCTTAGCCAAATGGAAGACTGCACAACTGAAGGAGGATTAAAAAGAATACAATTAGGCGCTTCTTCACCTTGAAATATATACATTTGAATTTTGAATTGTTATTCTCCCCCTGCTTCCGTCTTCCCTTATGCCCCAGGGGTGTCAGTAGTAAAAAATTGAGATATTTTGGCGAGGGGGACTTCTTCAACTTCCGGTAACTTTTCTAGAGATAGGGGAGTGGATTGGGTAGCGCCAGATAAGCGTTTTAAAAGGCTAGGCCTGGGGTCATGTAATAGGTAGATAATGCGATCGCCAACTTCCCATTCTTGGTTAGCTGGCATTACCTGTAAGCGTTCTTCTCGTTCTACCAATAGCGGTATTAGTACCCCAGTCCGAATTTTCTCTTGGATGCGATCGTATTGAGTGGAAAATTCCGACTCATTAAGCGTAGTTGTTCCCAGCTTGACTCGCCCATCATTGAGATATTCATTCCAAGTCTTAATGGCTAAGTCTGGGATAAAAGCTTGATTAACTTTATTATTGGCTGAGCTACTCGCTTGGGGATCGCGGGGAAACACTGCTAACACACGGGGTGGATTATACTCCTCAGCTGCACGTTGAGCCAAAACAAAATTCACCTCACCATTACTTGTCATCGCCAAAAAAGTACCCATAGAGGCAAGTCCAGCCTCTTCCAAAACAGCCGCATCCAAAGCACTACTAGCAATCACCCGGAGATTTTGTGCTTGGGCTTGCAGAAGACATTGGGGGTCAGTATCAATCATTACCACGTTTTCTCCCCGTTCTTGAAAGAATCGGGCAATCAAAAGACTCAAGGGATTACAACCCACAATCACTGCGCCAGTGGCGTCTTTGGAGGTAATTTCCAGACACTTAGCAACCCAGCCAGCCGTTAGTCCTTGGCAGACAACAGTCATGATAATTGTCAGGAAGACTAGAGCTTTGATGGAGTCACCGCCATTGATGCCCCGCTGTGTCAGCAAAATCGCAAATAGAGAAGCAACGGAAGCGGAAACAATTCCTCTAGGAGCAACCCAGCTTAAAAACAATTTCTGTCGCCAGTTTAGGTCACTGTTCCAGGTACACAAGAGGATATTAATTGGGCGAACGACAAACATTAGTACCAAAACAGTGAATAAACTACCCCAACCCAAAGCGAACACACTGGCAATGGATAGGTCAGCCGCTAAGAGGATGAATAATACCGAAACGCTGAGAATTGTCAGCTGACCCTTAAAGCTCCTTAACAGACGTTCTTCTGGCACTGAGGAGTTAGCAAATACCGCTCCAGCAACTACTGTCGTCATTACTCCCGATTCACTGCGGATCATTTGCGATAAGGTAAACAAGCTCCAAAGTATGGCCAACACCACTAAGTTTTTGAGCTCGAATGACAGAAAACTGGCGCGTTTAAAAATCAAACTCATCAGATAACCGCCAACACCGCCAATTGCCGCACCGACACCCAACCGCATCAATAAACCAGCGATCGCATTTATTGGGTCGGCATCACCATTTAAAATCGTATCGAGGACAACGAAGGCGAGAATAGCTCCTACAGGGTCAATTAAAACCCCTTCACCTTCTAAAAGTGTTGCCACCTGCCGGTCTACATTGATTTGTTTGAGTAGGGGACCAACAACAGTCGGGCCTGTGACCACGACTATAGAAGCATAGAGAAAAGCTATGTTCCAAGGAAATTCACCCAGCCAGTGAGCAGCCATACTCCCACCAAGCAGTGTGATTAGGGTTCCTTGAGTGACGAGCAATTGTAGGCTGACTGAAACTCTGCCTAACTCTCGCAGATCCAAATTCAGTCCACCTTCAAACAAAATGATTGCCGTTGCTAGGGCGACAATAACTTCCAGTCCACTACCAAGTAACTGGGGATGTAACAGTCCTAAGCCATCAGAGCCAAATAGGATGCCTAACAGCAATAACAAGACGATGCTGGGTACTCGCAGGTACGCAGCCAGCACTTGGGCGCTAATGCCTGCTAGCACAGCGATCGCCATCTGGAGAGTGATTTCAAAAGATGCTTCCATGTTGTAGATTTTGAGCCATTTATTTCAAAATCTTTTGTAAAAAAACGGTAGATATTAACTCTACAGGGTACAACATCATACCCTTTCTCCTTTGGCGAATTTTGCGTTTTTTCTATTTAGACATTCACTCTTATTACCAGCCCTGGACGTTGAGCCACTCTGCCCAAAGCCGCACAAGCGTCTACGGACATATTTTTGTGTATCCATGTCTGTGTATCCTTTTCAAACTTTCGTCTCCACCCAGTTTAGCCGCCACAAACTTTTTTTGGCAAAAACTATTGACATCCCTCGGAAAATTCGTTAATTTATAAAAGGTCTGAGTCCGATGCCCCCATCGTCTAGAGGCCTAGGACACCTCCCTTTCACGGAGGTAACGGGGATTCGAATTCCCCTGGGGGTACTAAAAAGCAGAAAGTAAAACTCTTTCTTGGTACAAACTTAGCCAGTCAAAACTATCACTCAGAGTCCACTCTGAATGATAGCTTAGCTAAACATCAGCTTTTTTTGCTGGCGAGTTCTTCTACACGCTGATAAATAGCCAGAAGATTCAACCGCAGATTTTTACTCAGGCGGTTTTCAATGATTGAGATTGGCATAGTGAGTTTAGGCCAAACTTGAATTGTGTAGCAAAGGTTGGTTTCCATATGTTCGCCAAGGGAACAAGGCTCTAAACACCAGCTACCAGAAAAGCCTTTAAAATCTCCTTCCACCATGCGGAAATTAATTTCTTTAGGGAAGTATTCTTCGAGATCCAGAACTACCCGCGCACAAAAGTTGAAATTTAGTAAGCGTTGGGAGCCGACTTGTTCGAGTCGAATACCGCCGTCAGGATGCTCGATGAGGCGACTTTTGGCTAGGTTGGGGATAAAGTCAGCCAAGGCTTCATAATCTGTCAAAACTTTCCAAATTTGTTCCACTGGTTGGGGGATTCGGAGCTTAGCACTAATTTGCCGTTGTCGCTGGGCTAATTTCTCAACTTGAACTTCTACTTTAGCCAATAAAGCGACTGCATCAGCAGACAAATAAGCTTCTAAATTAGTGTCATCAGTGGAAGACTGGAAATCAAGGTTATCTGTTGTGTTGTGTTCTTGAGTCACTTTCGCCAATTATGGTTTGCTTTCGTCAGAAAATTGGGGCAGAGTCAGGGTGAAGCAGATTTCGCTCTGTTGAGAATCCTCTATTGGTAGACTTTCAACTGCGATCGCTCCATTGAGATGCTGCACTAAAGACTTGACTAGAGCAAGTCCCAAGCCAGTTCCTGGAGTCCAGCGTCCTTTTCCACGACGGAACTTGTCAAAGATGTAGGTCGCTTCTTCTTCAGAGATGGCGCGTCCGATGTTCGTCACTTTCATGATAACTCGATCGATTTGTTGATCGACTTGATGAAAGGCTTCTAGGTGGACTATGGTATCATGCTCTGAGTATTTACAGGCATTGGTGAGCAATTCTTGGAGAATGCGGTCGAAACTTTCTAGTTCAGTTTGCAGTTTTAGCGACTCTTGTGGTAAATCTAAGGAAATTTTTAATCCCTTCTCAGCAAGTTTTTTCTCAAAAGATGCTGCTATATGGTGGATTTTGGTATTTAAATCTATAGTTTCTAATTGCGGAGCTTCGTGAGGTGACTCTAGCTTCTGGAGTGTCAACAAGTCGTTAATTAAGTTAATTTCTTTTGTACATTCCTGTTCTAGGATATCGAGATATCTAACCTGACGCTCTGGGGCTATTCCTGGCAAACGTAAGTTGCGAATTGACATCAGCATGTTTGTCAGGGGGTAGCGTAGGCGATCGCTCATATTACTCAAAAATTCATCTTTGAGTTCGTTCAGCTGCCGTAACTGCTCAACATATTGCCGCGTTCTTTCATGCAATTTTGCTTGAAGCTCTAGGCTGCTCTGTAGTTTCGCCGTCCGCTCATCTACCAAAGTTTGCACTTGACGCAATGTCTGTGACTGAATAATGGCATTACTCACTTGAGCGCAAACCATTTCCACAAGATTTAATTCTGCTGGTTGCCAACTGCGAGTCAAAGATTGCTGTAATACTAAAAATCCTAAAATTTTACCTTGACTTTCTAAGGGCATTAACAGTACCGCAGGCAATTCCTCTAGTGCAAATAATGGAACAGCACAGGAGATATCATTTTGGGCTGTATAATCATCAAAAATTACTGGTCTTCCAGAATCTATGAAGGCACGCTGGCATAAACCACAGTCGGAAAGCAAGAAAGACTGATTTAAGATGTCTGGTTTACTGGCGCGGGAATTTTGTGTTGCCTTTGCCCATTCACCAACTACCGTAGCTTTGGCTTTAGGAACTTGTTTCTTGGCTGGAGTCCTAAATAGTGGATCTGTATATTTCAACAAAATCAGCAAACCCCGATCTGCCTGTAGAGATTCAGCAGTGGAGGCGATAACTAATTGGAGCATTTGATTAAGCTCCAAGTTGCTGCGACTTAATATAGTCAATTGCTTGATCAGGTTTTGATGCTGGTTGGTCTTTTCTAAATACTGTTGCTGACTGGCAATTAGCTGGGCTTGTGCGACTCGAGAAAAGGCGATCGCGCAAGATGACTCGACTTCTTTGAGCAGTTGTTTTTCTGACTCACTCCAATCATAAGGTTGGAATTTAATCAGACAAATCACCCCATTGTTATTGCCACCAAATCGGGTAGGAATTGCCAAAACTGCTTTTATCGGTAGTGGCAGATATTGACAGCCAATTACCAAACTGTTTTGAATGATCGAAATGTCTTCAATAGTCAATGGTTCAGCAGCACATTGCAGCACTGGGGAGTGCATCAGCAACTGTTCCATCGAAAATATCTCTTCTGGGTGTGGCAACCCTAAATACTCATCAGCACACCAATTAATCGCAGTTTGTTCCTGGGATATCTCACCTGTTACTGAAACCAAGCAGCAACAATCTACTTGAAAAGTAACTCCTACCAATCGGGCAATATCTTGCAGCATTGATGCCGTTGCCGAGCTATTAGCAATGATTTGGTTAATCTTTTGTACCAACTGGCGGGCAGGTTCATCCTGATGCTGCATCAGCTTGACTTGGTAAGGTTGTAGTCGATCTACGTCATTTAAGTACTGTGGCGGCGACGATAAAGGCTTTTTCATTCTTGGCACGCCCTTGGATAATAAATCCATTGTTTTTGCACGCAACCTTTTGGCATATTGTTCACCGTTAGTTGTGTTGCTACACCTTGATAATTGACAAATTTTGTATGAATACTTTCTCTCACCTGTTATAGCCCTTTTCTATGTCAGATGGCCAAGTTTCTAAATATATTAAGCAAATTGCTACATGGATACTGAGATAGTTAAGATATGCTAAAGTCCCTCAACCACATTATTTTTGCTTTTTATATTGATATGATTAACTAACTTTGACTTAGAATATCCTGTCTGTAAGTATACATAAACCGTAATTTCTCTGGAATCAAACCACGACAGTCGGTAGTTTTTTCCGTAATTTTACTGAATTAATTTTAATCTTTTTGTAAATTTTATTTCAATTGCTTCATGCTTCACAGGCTACCTTTGGCTCTGTGTTAATCTCATGAAGATTATAAAAAAAACTAAAGCTTGAAAAAATAGACATAGAAACTGTCCTAAAACTCTGATGCTGAATAGAGCAAAGTTTAATCTAGACGCAAAATGCTTTCTACAGGATGGCGTCTAAAATGCTAACTTCCCATAACAGCTAAAGGCGATCGCTGCATTTCATTTTTTTCAGAGCGATCGAGTAAGGGTCTTTGGGTCAAGTCTCAGTGGATATTAGGAAGGTGTCGGCTTTGGGTTTGGTAATTGTGAAGAAATTATTAAGTTTTGGCGGTTATCCATTACCAACTTCACAATTATAACTATAAATAAATGCAAATAAATAAAATATAAGTTTTAATAATGAATTTTCCCTACAGGAGTAAAGTAGAGCTAAATTTTGGATGCAGCCCAATTATTTAGTCAGAATAACTGAGCTGCATTCGCCTGGATATTAAGACTATCCAGCCAAACTTTCGACACTCAGAGGAACCATATCGCCATTCCTCGTCAGTCCTAACAACATCGGTTGTTGGGGTTGAATGAGTTGACCTGTCAGCACACAGCGTTCTTCTTGCTGAGCTGTGGCGGCTATGCTAGCTCGAATATCGGCTCGGGAAAATCGCGGCTTCCACTCACCGGATTTTTGCTGGACATAATTCCAAAGGATATCTCGGATCAGAGCTTGATATCCCTGATTGCCAGCGATTTCTTTGAGTTTATCTTTGAGTTCCCGTTCTAGGCGGATGCTGGTAACTTCCATATCGGTGGTTGGGGTGCGAGCGATTGTATGCATGACTTTTTCTCCTTGAGGGTATAGACAGGATAGTAATACAAGTGTAGTATGTTTAAAGGAATGTTCAATAGGTGAAATTTTCTGTGAAATCCATTTACCCCATCTCTACTTCCTTGTGCGCTACCAATTGCCGAGCCGATTGGGAATCAGCTGCTGTGGGAGTGGAGTATTTATTTATGGGCGATAGTAGCCGAAATCATGGGCAAATCACAGAGGGTAATCATGAGTTTAGATATCTGAGCATTAGTGGGCTGATTGCGAAACCACAACTAGATGAAGAAAGCGGGGGGTACAGGCGAAGAAATGCTGTACCGATATAAGACCAGAAAAACTTTCGGTCAATTTCCAACCCCCGCTTCAGGCAAACAAGAAGCGGGGGTTTTTTATGAGGAGTAAAGCTGTGACGACTGCAACGCAAGTGTTAGAGCAATCCGTAGTGATGTTTTATCAGAATTATTTACCACTATGTCGGATCAATATCAAGCGGGCAATTAAATTTTTGGTAACAAAACGAACTGGCAGACTGGGTTTTACTACGGAAAGTGAATGGCAAATTCACTCAACCAAGTTGGGAAAGTATGTGGAAGATTCCAGCAATTAATTGGCGGGAAGTGTTACCACAAGACGATCGCAGTTGCCAAGACTCCGATATCAGCAAACATCTAAGGCTAGATTATCTGATACCGCGATATCGAGGCTGAACAGTTTTGAATAAATGTGCAAGCAAACCTGGAATAACAGGAGAGCATGAGGAATGCTGAAATTAACTTACACTGAAAACAGCTTTTATTTAGAATTTCTTACTCAGTCGCTAGAAGAATGGGTAGCGCAGCGAGTGATTTTGGCGCTACGAGTTGGGCAAACTCTCAGCGTTGAACCGAGTACAGCTTCCTTTTTGCTTCCTGTTGATTTACCGGGAGTAGAAATGCTGAAGGCTGAGGTGAAAAGGGATGACAGAGAAATTATTGCTCTGTGCGTCTGCGATAGCGAATATGTGGAAGTCACCTTGCGGGGTTCTTGGCTATCAGATGGTTCTGAGGATGCTGTGGGTGTGTTTGTCACCACAATGAGCGATCGCGCTGAGTTCTTTTTGCACAAACTTTGGCAGGAAGCTCAAGCCTGTGCTTCTGTGATGAGTGAATAAACAGGGATGAAAGGGTGAGTAAAATTTTTCACCCTTTCTTGTCCGATTTCTATAAGTTTGGGAATTGTTATAAATTGGTAACCTTGGTGTTTGAGTTTGTTGATGATTTGTCACAACGCGATCGCTTATTTCGTCAACAGCTAAATAAAAATTAAAAAAAAGTATTAATACGTGGTTTTGATGCAATTTCTTGTATGTTGATTGTGTTTAAGAATTCACAATCAAAAAAATATGGATTTTAAGCAGATTAGTCAGGTTGCTAGTCAACTTTTAACTCAGTTTGGACTGAAAATTTTAGGTGCGATCGCTCTGTGGCTGATTGCTCAACGCTTGATTGATTTTGGATTGAAGCTACTCCGACGTGCTTTCCGCAGTCAACACGTCGATCCGACACTGATTAACTATCTTCTGAATATCATTGGCGTGACGCTGAGAATTGTTCTAATTGTGGCAATTCTCGGCTTCTTCGGAATTGAAACAACTTCCTTTGCTGCATTGCTAGCAGCTGCTGGTGTAGCAATTGGTGCAGCATGGGGTGGATTACTGGCAAACTTTGCAGCGGGCGCATTTTTAATAGTTTTTCGACCATTCAAAGTTGGTGATTTCATCACAACGGCAGGTGTCACAGGCACTGTTATAGAAATTGGGCTGTTTACAACCAGTATCAATACACCTGATAACGTTTTGACAATTGTCGCAAATAACAAGATATTTGCTGATAATATCCAGAATTATTCTGCCAATCCTTACCGTCGGGTCGATCTAGTGGCTCAACTGCATCAGGATGTGAAACATAACGAAGCGATCGCACTTTTGAAAGCCAAAATTAGCCAAATTCCGAATGTTCTCCAAAATCCAGCACCGGATGTAGAAATTCTGGATTTCAACTTTGCAGGGCCAATACTAGCAGTACGTCCTTATTGCAATAATGACCACTACTGGCAAGTTTACTTCGACGCTAATAAAGCTATCCGTGAAACATTTGGCGAGGCTGGGTATCCTGCTCCCGAATACCGTTATACGATTAATAGTTTATCTGGTAATGGAATTAATGCCGTTATCCCACCACTATCGGAAATAACTTGAGAATTCAGGAGTCAGGAGTCAGAATTCAGGAGTCAGAATTCTGAATTCAAATAGGCTTGATAGCTGGATACTAGACTTCCCTTGTGTACTTCATTTTCTTTAAAATCTGCTGTCAGAATTAAAAAGTAGTTAGGGCATATGCCTTAACTACTTTTTGATGTCGCAAATTTTCTTTAAAACCAGTTTCAATTTCCGAAACGAGCCTGACAAATGCTGTAGAAACAGGTTAGGTTAACTGTTAATCACAAGCCGCACCCCCAGCAGCGATGGTAAAAGAATTAGCAATTTGCACCCGTGGACTAACTAAGCAATTTGACCGACACGTTGCTGTCAATGATGTTGATTTAGAAATCCAGGCGGGTGAAGTATATGGATTGATTGGGCCGAATGGCGCGGGTAAAACGACTCTCATCCGGATGTTGGCGACTGCTGAGGAACCTACTACGGGTGAGATTTATATTAATGGCGATCGCCTTTTACGTGACAAGAGTAACCCCAAGCTCAAGCGTCGTCTTGGTTACTTACCCGATGATTATCCACTGTATGAAGATTTGACGGTCTGGGATTACTTAGATTATTTTGCGCGTTTGTATCGCTTGCGGGAACCGCGCCGCACCCAACGCCTACATGAAGTTTTAGAATTAATCCAACTTGGTAACAAACGCCACAGTCAGATTTCTACTCTCTCACGGGGGATGAAACAGCGTTTGAGTTTAGCGCGAACGATTATCCACGAACCGATTTTACTACTACTAGATGAGCCTGTTTCTGGGCTTGACCCCATTGCGAGAATGCATTTCCGGGAAATCATCAAGGCTTTACGAGAAGCTGGGATGACAATCTTAATTTCCTCCCATGTCCTCAGTGATTTAGCGGAATTGTGTACTTCTGTGGGAATTATGGAACTTGGTTTTTTGGTAGAAAGTACTTCCCTACAGCAACTTTACCAACGTCTTTCACACCAGCAAATTGTGTTATCTACTTTGGGAGAAATAGAGGCACTTTTGAGTGAATTGAAGCATCATCCTTTAGTAGAACAGTGGGAGGTGATACCAGGAAAAAACAGCGTGCGGGTGAATTTTTCGGGGACACAGGAAGAATGTGCTGATTTGTTGCGATCGCTCATTGAAACAGGCATTCCTCTGAGTGATTTCCACTGCACGCAAGAAGATTTAGAAACTATTTTCTTAAAATTAGGTCACAAACAAGCATCTTAATTCGTCAGACAATTTTAGATTTTAGATTTTGGATTTTGGATTGGTACCACAGATAAGTCTGAATTTTTGGAGAATTTTTCCTATGATGCTCAATTTGATAGATAAAATCGGCGATGCAAATCCGCAACTCTTGCGGGAATTGAAAGGACGCCTGAAATTTTTTAATGTGGCGATCGCTGTTGCAACATCCATACTACTGCAACTAGTAGTTTTTTTATATCAGTTGCGCGAATTGCCTAATAAATATCCGCTGACTGGCACATACTGCCGTTTAAGTCCAGTATATGAGGGGCAACGAACACGAGCTTACCAGCTATCAGATCAATTTAAAATTGCTGAAATAAATAATTTCCTATCCAAGAATTTCTGCCCGCACAACGAAATTAATTTCCAGTTATGGTGGCGAGATCATTGGGAATATATATTCCTTTCTTTGAGTGTAATTTTTATATTTACACTATTAGTTGCAGGAACTTATTTACTCATTAATGATTTAGCCAAAGAAGAACGTCGCGGTACGCTGAATTTCATTCGTCTGAGTCCTCAATCAGAAACAAGTATATTGACTGGCAAGTTGCTAGGAGTTCCGAGTTTAATTTATCTCGTAGTCTTAGCAGCCCTTCCTTTACATTTGTGGGCTGGACGTTCTGCCAACATAGCTTTTAGTTACATTTTTAGTTACTACGCTATTGTTGTTGGTAGCTGTATTTTCTTCTACAGTGCTGCATTACTCTTTGGATTAGTTACTCGTTGGTTCAGTGGTTTTCAGCCGTGGTTAGGTAGTGGCGCTGTTTTATTTTTCTTGTTTATGACGATGATAATGGCGTCGTCTTATAGCAATAGTTTAAATAATTCAGGTGCTTGGTTGAGACTTTTTAATCCTTGGGATGTAACCAATTATCTGTTTCCGAACTTGTTCCGTGTACACAATGGTTCTCCTGTGAAAAGCTTGCAGTTTTTCTATATACCATTGGGAACAAATGTTGTCAGCGTTGTTGGCTTTCATTTATTAAATTTTGGATTGTGTAGTTACGGAATTTTCCAAGCGCTGAAACGCTGCTTCCGTAATCCTGAAGCCTCAGTAATCAGCAAGGGACAAAGTTATTTAGTAGTAGCTTTTTCCCAAGTCATGATGTGGGGATTTACCTTGCAAGATTGGACAGAAGTTTACAATTTTAATCAACAAATTGAGCGTAACTTTGCTTTTATTGCATTATACGACTTGATATTACTTTTCAGTTTGATTGCAATTCTTTCGCCTCACCGTCAAGCTATACAAGATTGGGCGAGATATCGACATCAAGAAGTTTCTAGCCACAAGAGTATTTGGTGGGATTTAATTTCGAGCGAAAAAAGTCCTGCATTAGTGGCGATCGCCATTAACCTGACAATTGTTAGTATCCCTTGGCTAGTCTGGATTTCACTGACATCTGTTTTAGATACAGGCGGTAGCCCAAGTTGGGCGGATGACACCGTTGACAGGTTGAAATTAATTTTAGCTGTGGCTTTGTCAATCAGCATGATGTTGATTTATGCTACCGTTGCTCAATTGATACTTTTGCTAAAAACTCCCAAGCGTTCTTTCTGGGCAATTGGAACTATCGGTGGAGTCATGTTTCTACCACCGATGATTTTAGAATTTATCGGTATGTCTTCGTGGAAACACCCCACTATATGGCTGTTTTCAACTTTTCCTTGGTCTGCAATACAATACTCTGGGGCGACAACAATTTTGATGTCATTCTTAGCCCAGTTGAGTGTTCTCGCATTCTTAAATTTCCAGTTAAGAAAGCAGGTGAGATTAGCAGGTGAATCTGCAACCAAAGCATTGTTAGCAGGGCGCTAGTTTACTAATTGAAGCACATTAATTAGATCCCCGACTTCTTTGAGAAGTCGGGGATCTAGTTTTTGCTATATTATTTATTAGCTGCTTACATCGAAAATTCTATATCAAAAATATTTACAATCAAATAAATCGGATGTAGCAGTTTACATCTGTACACCCAAATTCATCTATCTTTAGTAGTATTTGTAGGGTGCGTTAGCGTTTCGCGTAACGCACACTAGGTGTATCAGCATAATTATTGCGATAACCTGAAAATCATGCCAGATATCTCTCCTGAAAACCTACGTCATATAGCTATCCAATTTTTAGAACAAAACTCTCCACAACGTCTGCAAATTCTCAAAGAATTTGGCATAGCACGTTATGATTTTTTAACTAAAATACGCCTCAATGAAGCAAATATTATTTGTATAATGCGATTTTTAAAATATCCAAATCAGCTAAAATTTCCCAATCTTGAACAAGCAGATTTATCTGGTTTAATTTTAGATGAGTTAAATTTCATCCGAGCAAATTTATCAGCAGCAAATCTGCAAGGCAGTAGTTTAGTTAATACCGACCTATTGTTTGCAAATTTGACAAAAGCTAATTTAAAAAATGCAGATTTAACAGGTGCAACTTTGAATGAGACTATTTGGTTAGATACCTTGGTAGAACAGTGTCAGCTTGGTGTAGGTATTGGTTTAACTCATCTGCAACGCCAAGATTTACAACTGCGCAAAGCTAAATTTAACTCTTGAAAAAAAGATAATTAAAATACAGAATTCAGAATTCAGAATTCAGAATTCAGAAATCAGAATCAATTAGTGAGGGATTTAGCGTCAAGTCAGAGCTAAGGCTTCCTTAGCGACCCTTCTGCGTCGCTTAACAAGAAAGACCCGCCACTAATTGTACACCAGCAATTTTTAAATTTTGTGTGGTGTTTCACCGATTATTCAAACGCCAGCGATGCACTTAGCTTGTCGAAGTGTCATACATAATTCATTCTGTTAGCGGGAGCGCGGCATTTAGCCCATTCTGACTCCTGGCTCCTGAATTCTTTCTTATTAAAATACAGAAAGTTATAAAATTATTAGATTGAGATTGAGTTGGATAAATTAATGAGTATTAAACTGCCCCAAAAATTGATGCTGCTTGGTTCTGGAGAACTAGGCAAAGAATTTACAATTGCTGCTCAGCGTCTTGGTAATTATGTGATTGCTGTTGACCGCTACCCTGATGCTCCAGCGATGCAAGTTGCTGACTCTTTTGAAGTGATTTCTATGCTCAGTGCTGATGATTTAGAAGCTATAGTTAAAAAACATCAACCAGATTTTATTATACCAGAAATTGAAGCAATCAGAACAGAAAAACTGCTCGAATTTGAGCAGCGAGGGATTACAGTTATACCGACTGCGGCTGCCACTAACTATACAATGAACCGCGATAGAATTAGGGAATTGGCACATCAACAATTAGGCATCAGAACGGCCAAATATAGTTATGCAGTAAGTCTAGAAGAATTGATTGCTGTTTCTGATGAAATTGGGTTTCCTAATGTTGTCAAACCCGTGATGTCATCATCTGGAAAAGGTCAGTCTGTGGTGCAGAATAAGACTGAGGTGGAGAAGGCTTGGAATTATGCGATCGCTAATTCTAGAGGTGATAGTCAAAAGGCGATCGTAGAAGAATTTATTAACTTTGAAATTGAGATAACTTTACTAACTATTAAACAGTGGAATGCCCCAACAATTTTCTGTTCTCCTATTGGTCATCGCCAAGAACGAGGGGATTATCAAGAATCGTGGCAACCCGCAGAAATTTCTGAAGACAAGATATTAAAAGCCCAAGAAATAGCTATAAAAGTCACCGATGCTTTAGGAGGAGCCGGAATTTTTGGCGTTGAGTTTTTCATTACCAAAGATGAAGTAATTTTTTCCGAACTTTCTCCCAGGCCCCATGATACGGGGATGGTGACATTAATCTCCCAAAATTTCAACGAATTTGAATTACATCTACGAGCTATTTTAAACTTACCAATTCCTCATATAGAACAATTAGGAGCATCAGCTAGTGCAGTAATTTTAGCTTCAACAAAATCTGATTCTATTACTTTTGCTGGTGTCGCCGATGCTTTGTCAGAAAAAGACGTAGATATCAGATTATTTGGTAAACCTAATGCCCATCCATATCGGCGAATGGGAGTAGCTTTAGCAAAAGGTGTGAATGTCCAAGAGGCTAGGGAAAAAGCTACTAAAGCTGCAAATAAAATTAAAATCATTTAGTTTTGCAATGTTAGTAAGTACAGGAATCAAGAATATTCACCACTGCATGAAAGTTTACTCCGAGCATATATTGATTGCTATTGGGGAAATTTTCTAAGCTTAACAAGACTGTTTTTGTACCCTGAAAATCGCTTTTTTGAGGTTGGATTACAATTGCTATCTCATTCACTCCAGCGGGAATGCTCGCAAAATTAGCAATTGGTTGATAATCTACTCCAGCCTCAGCTGTTCCCTCAATGCTATACTTCACCGTTAAATCTTGACTCGTATCACCATTACGAGTAATCACAAACTCGCCAACTTCTCCAAATTGAGATGCATACATTTTTGTAGCTGTAATGTTTACAATGATCGGGTAGCTAGAGGTAGAGTTTAATTGATTATATTTATTTGTATTTTGATTGCTCGATATGAAACTCAAGTTAATTAATAGTTCGTTTTTAATAGAAAATTTATCAAAGTTGACAGTGTTATTTATTTGTGAATTATGAACCAGGCAACTTGATTCTAACACCTGATTTTTTGCTTCGGAATTCTTCATTATTTTCTTCATTTGAGTAGTAATAACTGTAGCGTTCATGCTGGGGAATAACTCCATTTACTACCTGTCCTAAGACATTCTGACCAGATTTTTCTAGAAGTTCTTTTGCAATAGTGGCACTAACACAATCAACTACCCCCGGACGAACGACAAATAACACACCGTCAGCCATTTGCCCTAGAGTAGCAGCATCAGCCGCAACGTTCAATGATGGAGCATCGATAATTACGAAGTCGTAGTAAACAGAAAAAGTTTGAATTAACGCAGCCATTTTTTTTGAGTCAAGGAGAGAACCTGGATTAGGAGGTATAACTCCACAAGTGAGGACATACAAATTATCCATTACTTGTTGGATAGCTGTACTAATTTCAGCTTGTCCAACAATTAAATTGCTCAATCCTTGATTATTAATTAATTCCCAAATTTTATGCTGAACAGGACGGCGCATATCCGCATCTACTAGTAATACTTTGCGCTCCATTTGAGCCATTGTAATAGCTAAATTAGCTGCTACTGTAGATTTGCCTTCTCTGGGTACAGAACTAGTGATAACTATAACTTTTAGTTCCCGATCGGCACTCAGGAATTTAAGATTTGCTCGCAGCATACGGTATGCTTCATTGATAGGCGATCGCGGTGCATCTCGAACCATAAGTCTTTTACTATATAATTCCAGTTCTTCATTGCCACGAAGAGACTTTTTCGACTTATTAAAAGCAGGAATAACCCCTAATAAAGTAAATTTCAATAATTCCTTAGCCTGATCGGTAGTCTTAATTGATTTATCTATTTTTTCCAAGCCATACACAATCGCCAAAGCTGCTAAAGTAGACAATAAACCTGCACTCAAATACAAAAATATCGGAGAGGAAATTGACTCTTCTGGAACTTCAGCTTCCGATATCATACTTGCATTGCCTAAATTTTGATTTTCTGCTATTCGGCTTTCTTGTAGTTTTTGTAATAAAAGTGAGTAGGTAGATTGTGCGGCTTGTACTTTACGTTCTAATTGTCGCTGTTGTTGTTCTAACCTTGGCAGATTGTTCAAGCGTTGTTTATAAGCAGCTTGTAACCCAGATAAAGTAGTGATTTGACTTGCTAAGCCCAGACGATTTGACTCTAAATCTACAAGTTTTGCAGAAAGTTGCTGTTGTAATTGTCCTAGTTGAAAATTATTATTTAGTTGTGCTGAACTTATGCCTACAACGTTTTTGACTCGTTGTTCTAGTAATTTATTTAAAGAGCTTAATTTGTATTGCAAATTGATAATTTCTGGATGATTGTCTTGTAAAATTGTTCGCCTAGCCGCCAATTGTGATTCTAGCTGCTGGATTTCTTTGAGAATATCTTGTACCCCTGAAGTTTGACTAAGGGAAGTCATAATTACAGCTTGCTGGGAGTTCATACCCAATTGTTTGCGGATTCCTTGAGTCTGCGCCTCAGCATCAGCAAATCTAGATTGAGCTTCACTAATTTGCTGTTGTAATTCTGTAATGAGTTCTAGTGATTTATTTGCTTCTTCTTGTAAGGACACAATTTTATATTTTTCTTTAAATTGTGCTAGTTCTGCTTCTGCTTGTCGAACGATTAATTCTGCATTTGGCAGTTGTTTTTCTATGAATTTGCGAGCAGTTGTAGCTTGAGTTCTATGAGCAGATATATTGTATTCTAAATAGACATCTATGAGAGTATTAACAACCTGTGCAGCTATTTCTGGGTTTGTGTCTTTATAAGAAATACTGAGAACATCGGCTCCTTTAACTTCCTTTATTGTCAGCTGTTGTAGAAATCGTTTAGTTTTTATATGTACATTTTTATCTTTCAAGTTGAGTCTATTTATAGTAGTGTTTATAACTGGTACAGAACGAATAACTTCTGCTTCTGTATTAAGAGGATTATTTTTATTATCAACTAATGGCTCTAATTTACCCATTTCTGTTCCTACTCCTGTTAAAGAAGAAGTAGTATTGATTCTTTGGAATTTTAGCTTGCCTTCTGCTAAGTAATAAGGCTTTTTGAAAAATGTAGCTACCTGTAAGGTTATAAACACACAGATAAAAACACTTAAAGCAGGAATCCAACGACGCTTTAGGACTTGCCAATAGTTATCAAAATTTGGAGAATATTCTTGTATTTTCATAAAATAATTGCGAGTTTTTGATAAATGATAATTCAGGAGTTAGGAGTTATAAAAGACATCAATTCGCTAGAATTTTTGTTGAAATATTTTTTTCTCACGCAGAGGCGCAGAGAAGAGAACGCAAAGAAGTAATTTTGCTATAAGTTTATTGAAAAATGCGAAAACTAAAAGAGAAAAATTTAGTATTTATTTGTAATTAATAATTATTTATCTGGCAGATTTGCAGAACTTTTACTAAATTATTGCAAGTGAAGAATTGATAATTTTTTGGTGATTTTTTAGAGTTTGATGATGGACTGTTTGAATTTGATTAATTACTATTTCTAAATCTTCATGTGTGAGATTAGACCCAGAAGGTAAGCAAAGACCGTTTGCAAATAAATCTTCGGCTACTACGCCGCCAAAACATTCACATTCGGCAAAAATAGGCTGCATGTGCAAAGGTTTCCAGACAGGACGGGATTCAATTTGCTGTTCAAGAAGTGCTAGGCGCAGTTGTTCTCGGTTGGCACCAAAAGCCTCAGAATCTATTGTTATACAGGTCAGCCAGCGAGTAGCATATCCATAATTTGCTTCTGGCATGAATTCTATTCCTGGTAAATTTTTCAAAGCCTGGTAATAAATTTCAAAGTTGCGTCGTCTAGCTGCTACTCGCTGATTTAATACATGCAACTGACCCCGACCAATCCCAGCTAAAATGTTACTGAGACGATAGTTATAGCCAATTTCTGAGTGTTGGTAGTGAGGAGCGCGATCGCGTGCTTGGGTTGCTAAAAAATGCGCCTTTTTTACTAATTCTAAATCCTCAAAAACTAACATCCCCCCGCCAGAAGTAGTAATAATTTTATTACCATTAAATGAATAAATACCAATACGCCCAAAAGTTCCCAAAGAACGTCCTTTGTAGGTAGCTCCTAAAGCTTCAGCAGCATCTTCAATTAAGGGTATATCGTAATGATTACAAACCTGCAAAATTGGGTCAAGATCTGCACTTTGACCATATAAATGTACAACCACAACTGCTTTAGGTAATTTGCCTTTTTTGGCGCGGCTATCTAGCGCTTCTGCTAGCAATTGGGGATTCATGTTCCATGAAGTGCGATCGCTATCAATAAATACTGGTTTTGCCCCTAAATAAATAATTGGGTTAGCACTGGCAATAAACGTTAAGGTAGAACAAAAAACTTCATCCCCAGCCTCAACACCAACTAATCGTAAAGCTAAATGCAAAGCTGCTGTACCGGAAGTTACAGCAACAGCATAACCAGCATTAGTTACTTGACAAAATTCTTCCTCGAAAGCATCAACATGGGGACCAATAGGAGCAATCCAGTTTGTTTCAAAAGCTTCTTTCACTAATTCTAGTTCGCGATCGCCCATGTGGGGTGTTGAAAGCAGAATTGGTTTATTCATGCACATTACCTGAATCTGTTTCCTATCGATTGACTTGCAGATTTGCCAGTTATGACTCAATTCAAAGAACGATATGCAGGAAAAAATTTGGACTCAAATAAATTTTTGGGTTCAGTTTTCAAAGATTTTGCTCGTAATTCTACTAAAGAATCATATTTTTCTGCGTCTGTAATTAGGCGGAGTGTCAAAAATAGATGTCTTTGTTTAGAAAACCCTGCTTTAAAATTGTAGAGACTATCTTTAGCTGAGCCAACACCACCACCTAAATGCAAAAATTTATTTCCGCGCTCTTTAGCCCAAAATCGAACGAAATCAAACATTAATTTACTCGGAGCTTGTTTCAAAAATTCGTTTTTTGTTCCTCCAAGGTGGTATTGAACTATTTCACAGCATTCACTAAATATTCCAGCACAAGCAATTTGATTATCCAATTCTATGAGACATAGGTAAATATTTTTATTTAAATTTGCCAAAGCCTGAAAATAATCATAATCAAAATAAAAATATTCTTTTGCTTCTACGCGGTTCATGGTTTCATGATATACAATCATAAATTTATCTATATACTCTTCTAATCGAACCATTTTTGCAGTAAATCCATAACGTTTACACCTATTGATATGATTGCGATGCTCTGGTCTAGTTTGATGCCAAATTTCTGATGTTGATAGGCTTAAATTTATAGACACAGTTTCGCCACTTACTTGACACAATCCAAGTGGCAAAACTTCATTTAATCCTTGATTTAATATTGGATGTAACCTTAAAAAAGCTGAGCAAATTTGGCGATCGCTCAATCCAACTATTAACTGATTTAATGCCAATTCAAAAAACTCTGGCGTATTCGCTGCGGCTTTACTCAATAAAATTCCAGGGTAACCATAAGGAGATACAATATCCCAAATCAATGGAATTTCAATATGCGTCTCAAATAAATTATTTACACAACGTAATAAATAAGGTAAAAACAATATTTTTTCATTTTCAAATATCAATATAGCTTCGGGAATCGCATTAATTCTTTTTGCTTCTAAATCTACATATTCTGGCAGATGATATATATCATGATTTAATTTGTCTAAAATTTCCAGCCACAATGGATCTGACAAAGTAACTATTTTATAATCCATTAAGTTCTCCTATATTCAATATTTACTTCAAGTTCCATCTTTTTACTGAGCAGTATTTTTTTGAATATCAATCGTGCCCAGTCAAACGATAGTATTTATGTGGATATTTCCAACGGATAAATTGCTCAACGATGGGATTTATCTGCACTTTGGCAGGGATATATGTGATGGGAAAGCCCATTCCTTCTTTGAATTCAACTATTCCCGGCTTTTCGCGCCAGTGCTGGCCGATCGCAAACTCATAAATTCCACCAGAACGACGGCAAACTTGCACAAACTCAAAAACCAATATTCTATTCATATTGTTTTTTGATGCCTCAGTGGTGATGTAGAGATCCTCTCCATATGCAGTGCCGTTGATCGCATAGCCGGTGAGATAACCACAAAGCTTTGCACCACTAAGTCCTGCAAGAATCAGCCGACGTTTCGGCACAACATAGTCTACAAGATTCACCATATATTTCTCTCTAGAAAGCAATGGTTTCGATCGCGTTCGTGTAGTCGCTGAGAGAAAAACATCATATCCCTGCTCTTGTAGAAGTTGTGTACCAGTTAACTCCACAATGTTAAACAGATGGCGATTTTTGCGGATATTTTGTCTGCTGTTCTTGTTGACGCTATACAAATCGTAGTCTTGAAGGTTAGACAATAAATGAATAGGGATTGACCCGTTAGCACTTACCGCGTCATTTTCACACAATGATGCTTGGAATCCCCAGCATAGTTGCATCGGACGAGTTACCTGTTGAACCTGTAAGCGTGCTAACAAATGGATTGGCTGATAGAAACCAAAATGTCGTTCTTCCCAATAGCACCCACGATGAAAGATAACGTTTGCACCTTCCTTGCAGCGCCAGGTGGCAAATTCATCTTCGCTCATTGAGGTCAACACTGCTTCGGATACATCTCGCATCTGTTGAAAACTCATACCTCTTTAGTTTTCGTATTTTGAGTATTGGTGAAAATCTGGCGCGATGTCTACGACGGGCTACGCCTACGCACCTGACGACCAACTAAGCGATAATATTTATCTGGATATCGCCACTGGATGAATTGCTCAATCATCGGATTCATCTGTACCTTTGCAGGAATATGCTTTACTTGGAAACCCATTCCTTCTTTGAAAACACAGAGTTTTTCATCTTCTCTTGAGTGCAAACCGTTAACAAGCTCACGAATTAACCCAGACCGGCGACAGGCTTGTGCAAATTCAAATAGTAATCCGGTACCAATATTAGTAGTTAATGCTTCAGTAGCTATGATTACTTCATCAATGTAAGCGATACTGTTGACAGCGTATCCTGTCACATAGCCGAGAAGCTCGTCACCATTAAGACCTGCAAGAATCAACTGCCTTTGAGGGACAACATAATCAGCAACTGCCGTCAGATAGTCTTTTTTTGAAGGTATTTGACGGTGAGCTGTTCGCTTTAATGCTGATAAAAAGACTTCATATCCCTGCTGCTGCAAAAGCGTGGGTTTATCTAATTGCACGATATTGACTCGCTTATAAGACCTTCGCAGATGATTTCGGCGATTTGATGTCAGACTCTGGAAATCATAGTTTTCCAAATTAGGCAACCAATGAATTGGCATTGAAGCGTTAGCCGCTGTTGCGTCAACTTCAGATAATGTTGCTTGAAATCCCCAAGATAGAGGCGTTGGAGAGTTTGCTTCTTGGCCGCTTAAACGTGCTAACCAATGTAACGGCTGATAAAAACCCCGGATTGTTTCCTTCCAGTAGCGATCGCGATGGCGAATCACATGGGTTCCCCGTTTGCGATACCAATCAGCGCATTCTTCTTCTGTCATGGAGGTTAGCACCGCTGCGGATACATCTCGTATCTGTTGAAGACTCATGCTTTTTCACTTCCTGTACATCTATTGGCGATCGCTTTTAAGTTGACCTGTGAATTCCTCTGATGTAACGTGACCTTCTTGGCTGATACTTTTTCGCTGAATTACTTGCCATACAGTCATGAATAAAATTTTCAAATCAAGCCACAAACTCCAGCGATCGATATACCAAACATCCAACTCAAATTTTTTATGCCAAACTCGATCCAATGTGCGGCGACCATTAACTTGTGCCCAGCCAGTAATACCCGGCTTGACTTCATGACGACGTGCTTGTTGAGGTGTGTAGCGGTCAAGATACTTTACTAATAATGGACGAGGACCAACAAAACTCATGTCTCCTTTCAAGACATTCCAAAGTTGAGGTAATTCATCAAGACTCGTTTGACGCAGGAATTTACCGAAGGTTGTGAGGCGTTTTTCATCAGCAAGAAGATTGCTTTGGGCATCGCATTCATTGGTCATGGTGCGGAACTTGTAAAAGTTAAAAATCCGAGCATTTTTACCGGGACGAGGTTGGGTAAAAATAACTGGACTGCCCATCCGCAAATAAATGGCGATCGCAACACCCACAAATAAAGGACAAAGAAAAATTAAGGCGATCGCCGCCACAACTCTATCCAATATAGATTTAATTAACCTGCTATACCTTTTCCAATCAACACCCTCAAACTTCTTACCATTCATAAATACTCCCTCCACTCTCAAAATCTTCCTCTCCCTCCTCTCTGCGCCTCTGCGTCTCTGCGTGATTTTTTTTACGAACCGCAGAGAACGCAGAGAACACAGAGAGAAATCAAGAGGTTGATAATTCTTTTTAACTAATCGTTCGCTGCTTGGGTAGTCAATAAATTCCTAAGTCTTGATAGTACTTATTAAGCCGTTTAAAAACTAATTCTTCATCATAATCAACTTCGACACGTTCGCGGCTAGCTTTACCATAACTTTGTCGCAACTCATAGGTAGACAATAGTATCCCCAAAGCCTCAGCTAACTTTTCACTATTTTGAGGTGGTACAATTAAACCCGTTTTTCCATGAATTACTGCTTCTCGACAACCACGAATATCTGTAGCGACAACTGGTAAACCCATTGACATTGCTTCGACAATAGATCGCGGTAATCCTTCATGGGTGAATGTCGGCAAAGTGAAGATATCTAATAAACCTAAAATTTCTGGTATATCTTCACGTTCTCCTGTCAATATAACATGTTTTTCCAGTCCCAAATCATGAATTTTTTCAATTAATTGCTTTTGGAAAGGTTCAGGGTCACTACTAAGTTGAGAGCCAATTACTAAAACTTGTAAATTCGGAAAATCAGGCAATAATTTGGCTGCGGCTTCAATTAAATATCCGCTACCTTTTTTATGAGTTATGCGTCCAATTGTGCCAATAATTAAGTCGGTATTATCGGGTATGCCTAAAGATTTTCGTAATTCAATTTGATGAGTGGAATTGAGGCGATGGCGTTGGAAGCGATTAATATCTACACCGTTACCCAAATAACGCAATTTTTCCGGCGGACACATACCTAATTTTTTAGCCGTGGCAATATCTTCGTAATTTTGGGTAAGAATCAAATCAGTTATGAAAGCAGCAAGTTTCTCAACAGTAGAATAAAAACGATATTCATTAGGTGAGGAGCGATCGTGAAACGGAAAGCCGTGAGCAGTATAGACAATTCTTTTAACACCAGCTAGCTTAGCAGCAATCCGACCTAAGACAGCAGCAATAGGAGTGTGTACGTGAACAAGGTCATACTGATTCTGCCTCATTAATTGTATCAATTGATAAATGCTTCTCAAATTTCTAACAGGAGAAATCCGGCGATCGATTTCAATTGGATGAATTACATAACCGCGTTGTTGTAGTTTTTCAACATCTAAACCTGGAGAACAAGCTATTTCCACCGAGAAATTATGGGACAAAAAATAATCAATTTGAGGTCGTAAAAGCGTCTCAACAGTACCTCCAATTGCACAAATATGCAGTATTTTCATTATTCTCTACCCCCTATTCCCTACTCCCTACTCCCTACCTTCACCCATAAATTTTGGGTTGTTGGATTACTAACTTTTTGATAATAAGAACAATACCAAGCTACAAAACGTTGAATTCCTACTTCAATAGGCGTACTCGGTCTAAAGCCTACATCCTTGACTAAATCATCAACATCGGCATATGTAACGGGGACATCACCAGGTTGCAGAGGTAGCAAATTTTTTTGTGCTTTTATTCCCAAACAATCTTCCAGTACTTCTATAAAGCGCATTAATTCAACTGGTTGATTGTTACCTATGTTGTAAATTTTATAAGCAGCTTTACTTGTTCCTGGGTCGGGTGTATTTCCTGACCAAGCGATATTTGGCTCAGGAATTTTATCCATCACTCGGACAACACCTTCTACAATGTCGTCAATATAAGTAAAATCTCGACGCATTTTACCGTAATTAAACACATCAATTGGCTGTTTTGCCAAAATTGCTTTAGTGAATAAAAACAGCGCCATATCTGGGCGACCCCACGGCCCATAAACAGTAAAGAAGCGCAGTCCAGTTGTTGGTAAACCATATAAATGGCTATAACTATGAGCCATTAATTCGTTAGCTTTTTTAGTAGCAGCATATAAACTAACTGGATGGTCTACATTGTCATGAACAAAAAAAGGCATTTTAGTATTAGCGCCATAAACAGAACTAGAAGAAGCAAATACTAAATGTTGAACACCTGAATGACGACAACCTTCCAAAATGTTAATAAAGCCCACTAAATTACTGTTTATATATGCATGAGGGTTCTTGATGGAGTATCGAACACCAGCCTGGGCTGCTAAGTTGACCACCACATCAAAGCGTTGTTCGGCAAAGAGTTCAGCTATTGCTACCGAGTCTGCTAAGTCCAGTTGATAAAAACTAAAACCCGATCTTTCCTGTAATTGAGCTAAACGGTCTTTTTTCAGGAAGACATCGTAGTAATCATTGAGATTATCAAGACCAACAACTTCGTCACCCCTGGTCAATAGACGTTGGCTGAGGTGAAAACCAATAAAACCAGCAGCGCCAGTCACTAAAACCTTGACCATGATGTTTCTCCTATAAACTCCAGTAATGAATATGGGGTGGTAGTGTAGCTTTGCTAAAAATGGATTTGATATCCATCAGTACTCCACCTGGACGCAAACAGTTCAGAAGTTGTTCACAAGGCATATCTAAATAAGCCCGATGACTGACTGCAAGTATTACCCCATCTAAATCAGACAGGTTATTCCAATGGACTAAATCAATCCCATATTCATGCTGTGCTTCATCAGGATCTACCAGAGGGTCGTGTAAGAGTGGTTCAATGCCAAATTGCTGCAACTCTTTCACCACATCTGGTATGCGACTATTGCGAATGTCGGGTACATTTTCTTTAAAGGTCAGACCGAGAATTCCTACCCGTGCTTCTTTAATGGACAGGTTGGCTTCAACTAGGAGTTTCACAAAACGCTGACCAAGGTAAGTACCCATACTGTCGTTAATTCGACGACCAGCTAGGATGACTTCGGGATGATATCCCAATTCTTCTGCTTTGGTAGTTAGATAGTAAGGATCAACTCCAATGCAGTGACCACCAACAAGTCCTGGAGTGAATGGCAAAAAGTTCCATTTGGTGCCCGCAGCTGCCAAAACATCATGGGTACGGATACCAAGGCGATCGCATATTAGCGCGAGTTCGTTCATCAAAGCAATATTTAAGTCTCGCTGAGTATTCTCCATGACTTTGGCAGCCTCAGCTACTTTAATTGAGGAGGTGCGATAAACACCAGCATCAATAATAGCTGTGTAAACACTTGCAACTCGTTCCAGAGTTTCCCCATCTTCCCCAGCTACTACTTTGACAATTTTTTCTAGAGTATGAGCTTTGTCGCCCGGATTTATCCGTTCTGGAGAATAGCCCAACTTGAAATCGACACCCGGTCGTAACCCAGATACTTTGGCCAAAGTTGCTTTGCAGATATCCTCAGTCACCCCTGGATACACAGTGGATTCATACACCACGATCGCTCCAGGTTGTAAGACTTTGCCAACGAGTTCAGAAGCTTTAATTAGCAAAGTCAAATCAGGATTATGATTGCGGTCAACTGGGGTTGGTACAGCAATCACAAAAAAGTTAGTGTCTACTAAATCGTAGAGTTCCGAAGTGATGATGAGACTAGAATTGATTAATTCATCGGTGGAAATTTGATTTGTGCGATCGATGCCTTGCTTTAAACTTTTAACTTTCTCTAAATTGATATCAAATCCAATCGTATTGGGAAATTTTTTAGCAAATGCCAGGGCAACAGGTAGACCAACATAGCCAAGACCAATAACTGCAATGCGGTTGCTCATATCTCAACAAGGGTATATTCTGAATATGCCATTAGTTATTTGTCACTTGTAAATACTTTGGAATGATGACAAACGATGAAAAATAACCAGATTAAGGAATTGTCAAACAAATATGATTTGTAGCTAATTCCAAATATTAGCTATTGTTTATTTTTGATTTCTATCTCAATTTTGTAGCACTTATTTGTTGTTTGAGTCATGCCAATTTGGCGCAGCTTCTACAAATAAAAAGACATAATCACATCTCTGGAATTGTCTGCAAGTAGTTATTTTTATATGGACTTTCTATTTAATTTTGGAAAAAATCTGTACACTGATTGTGTGCCAATACTGTTCGGTTAAAAAAGAGACGGGATAAATCGCCGTCTCTACAAAGAATTGATTGTTGTAGAGACGGCGATTTATCGCGTCTTTGTCATGTAGAATTTTGATCAAAAAACCTTAACCGAACTGTATTGGATTGTGTGCTTACTTTCTGTCCTGAGCATAAGTCATTGCATAGAAGCTACTGGAACGTTGTGTATCATGAAGTACATGCAAAATTACCCGCTTTAGTGTCGATGCTGACATCCGTGCAGGGTATCTGTACGAAAACCCGACAACACCCAGCCCGATATAGGTGAAAATTAAACTCTAATACCAATTTCTAAAATCATTACGACAGATGGATTCACAAAACCTAGATTCAGAAAGCTATTCCCAATCCAAAATCCAAAATCTAAAATTCAAAATTGTATAAGTGTTGCAAAAGCCTTGCCCAATGGATGGAAGAGAGTTTTACTCAAGCTTAATTCGACTTCATATTCTGCATCATGCAGTTCAGGAGCCAATTTTTGGGCTGGGCATTATCCCTCTTCTGTCACTCTCCGGCATTAGCAAGTAGTAACTAAGTGAAATTATCCAGAAGCATAACAGGGTTTAAATTGATTCATTTCACTAATTAATTGATTGAATCCCAGCAATAAATTAGA